>NZ_JAXCEI010000048.1:0-1180 GCF_041463655.1 Actinomadura monticuli | reverse complement strand
TGATCTCGCGGGTGAAGGCGAGGACGGAGGGGTTGGAGGCGGAGAGTTCGACGTAGGATCCGACGCCGAAGACGGGGTGGCGTTGGCGGATCTCGATCATTTTGCGGGTCCAGTGCAGGAGGGATCCGGGGTTGTTGGCCTGGGCTTCGACGTTGACGGCTTGGTAGCCGTAGATGGGGTCCATGATGACGGGGAGGTAGAGGCGGGCGGGGTCGCATTGGGAGAAGCCGGCGTTGCGGTCGGGGGTCCATTGCATGGGGGTGCGGACGGCGTCGCGGTCGCCGAGCCAGATGTTGTCGCCCATGCCGATTTCGTCGCCGTAGTACAGGACGGGTGAGCCGGGGAGGGAGAGCAGGAGGGCGGTGAAGAGTTCGAGTTGGTTGCGGTCGTTGTCCAGGAGGGGGGCCAGGCGGCGGCGGATGCCGATGTTGGCTTTCATGCGGGGGTCTTTGGCGTATTCGGTGTACATGTAGTCGCGTTCTTCGTCGGTGACCATCTCCAGGGTGAGTTCGTCGTGGTTGCGGAGGAAGATGCCCCATTGGCAGGATTCGGGGATTTTGGGGGTTTGGGCCATGATTTCGCTGATGGGGTAGCGTTGTTCGCGGCGGACGGCCATGAAGATGCGGGGCATGACGGGGAAGTGGAAGGCCATGTGGCATTCGTCGCCGCCGGCGGCGGGGTCGCCGAAGTATTCGACGACGTCGGCGGGCCATTGGTTGGCTTCGGCGAGCAGGACGCGGTCGGGGTAGAGGCGGTCGACTTCGGCGCGGACGCGTTTGAGGTAGGCGTGGGTTTCGGGGAGGTTTTCGCAGTTGGTGCCTTCGCGGGCGTACAGGTAGGGGACGGCGTCCAGGCGGAAGCCGTCGATGCCCAGGTCGAGCCAGAAGCGCAGGTTCTCCAGCATGGCGTCCTGGACGGCGGGGTTGTCGTAGTTGAGGTCGGGTTGGTGGGTGAAGAAGCGGTGCCAGTAGTACTGGCCGCGGACGGGGTCGTAGGTCCAGTTGGAGGATTCGGTGTCGATGAAGATGATGCGGGCGTCGGGGTAGCCGGTGTCGTCGTCGGACCACATGTAGAAGTCGCCGAAGGGGCCGTCGGGGTCGGTGCGGGAGGCCTGGAACCAGGGGTGCTGGTCGGAGGTGTGGTTCATCACCAGATCCGCGATCACCCGGATGCCCCGCGC
>NZ_JAXCEI010000047.1:0-1350 GCF_041463655.1 Actinomadura monticuli | reverse complement strand
CATCGGCGCACTACGCCTGCTCGGCTTCACCAACATCGCCGAAGCCACCCGCTGGGCACGCGACGACTTCACCCACCCACTCATCGCACTCGGTCTCAACATCTGAGAACGCATTCAGCCCTGGTCGCCATGCTGCAATAGCTTCACGAGGGCTCAGGTTGGACCCATACCGGAGTCGCCATACATCTTGAATCCGCCGTCCGAGGATAGATTCGAGGCAAGATGCTACAGCGGTGGTCATCAAAACTATCGACCCCCGCCTTTGGAAGAAGGCCAGCTGCTTCTTCTGGCTGTCCGTTCGCTGGGCAGCAGGTACGCTCATAAGCGTGAGCTTGGCTTCTTCTATAGCCTTCAAGAGCGAGTAGCAAAAAACGACGTGGCGAGCGGATATGTATTCTGGAAATACTTGTGAATACACCTCGTCCGAAGACCAGATACGTTTGGTCTCGTTGTAGGCGATGCTGGGTTTCCCGTGAAAGGCCGCGATGGCTTGGGCGGCCGTTTGTGTGGCGATGAGATTGGGGCGGCGTTCTATGACGTCTTTCTCGCTGCCCCTTCGTGCCCCCTTGTACTCTGCCTCGGGGATGTCCTTGAACTGGCGCCTCAATTGATCCTGAGTCTTGTCATTGCTTCTGAAGTCAGCGGCCTCGATCTTATTCTGACTGTTGTTGAACTGAATGATCTCCTGGATTACTCGCTGATCGCTGCACTTCACGAAGCGAATCATCACTCGGGCCTTTGCGAGCGACACGGCAGTCGCCGAGCTATTGGCTAGCGCGCCTGTGGTCTGCGCGCCATTGACGATCGAGAGGCCACGAATGCCGAAGTCATCCGAAGGTGATTCTGGGTGGACGAACTCATTGACGAGCGCAGTTAGCCCATTGTTGTATGCAAAGAAGCGATCCGGACTCGCTTCAGCTGTCGTTTTGATGTTGTTGTTTATATTAACGTCACGGTTGATGCTGCCGAGATAGTCCCGCACATTGGCGCTGAAGAGATCGGTGCCATGCTGTTTGAAGAGTTCAGTCAGCCATTCCGCAGCTACCGATGTGCAGTACGCTTCCCAGTTGTCGCCCTCCTCGAAGAATCCTCCATGCGCCGGTACCGAGATTTCATCGGTAACGAGAATTGGCACCTGGGAGGTCCTGTACCACCTGTCGAGGGTGTTGCGGCCGATCTCGCGCGAAAAGACTTCTTCGACCGAATTGCCCGGAAAAGCATCATCAAGGACCCTTTTTCATCCTCGGGCGGGCTGGTTGATCACAGCATGATCGCGAGTTGATGGATTCCCTTTGGACGCAGAGAAGCCCCTGGTAGACGGGTTGATCACCACAACCCACACCGTCTCAC
>NZ_JAXCEI010000046.1:0-1400 GCF_041463655.1 Actinomadura monticuli | reverse complement strand
CAGGGCTGATTGCGTTCTCGGATGTTGAGATGGTCGGAGCGAGTGGCCAGGTCACGGACTGATCGCGGGGGGCGTGTCTGCGGGCCGGGAAGCAACAAGGCCCCGTAGAACGGCGATTGCCTAGATCAATCGTCCTACGGAGCCTCGTTGTCGCCTCAGTCTGCCATGCCGTCGGTGTTGTCGTCTCTGCTCACGGTGACTTCGCGGGCCGCGGCCGGTGGGCCTGTCGAGTGCCCGGCCGGTCAGGACGGCGGCGCCGGAACGGCCGATCTGCGGCAGGTGTGGGCGCAGATTCCCGACCCGCGTGACCGGCGGGGCCGCCGCCATTCGCTGGAGGTGATGTTCGCGTTGGTCCAGGCGGCGATCGTGTCGGGAGCGACCACTTTCGCGGCGGTCCGGCACTGGATCGCCGCGGCGCCCGAGCAGGTGCTGGAGAGCGTGGGCGCACGCCGCAACGCCCGCACCGGCCGGTTGGAGGCACCCCATCCCGACACGGTGTGCCGGACCCTGGCCAGGGTCGATCCCGCCCAGGTCGACGCCGCCTACGCCCGCTACCAGGCAGCGCAGGTCCCCGGCCTCTACGACGCCGATGAGCTGATCGCCGTCACCGTGGACGGCAAGACCCAGCGCGGCACCGCCACCGGCCACGACCGGGCCCGGCACCGCCTGGGCGCGATGCTCGCCGCCGACGCCCTCACGCTCGCCCAACTGGACGTCGACGGCAAGACCAACGAGATCACCGCGTTCGTGCCGCTGCTGGACCAGATCGACGACATCACCAACATGGTGATCAGTGCCGACATGATGCACACCCAGCGCCGGCACGCCCGGTACCTGCGGCGCCGCGGCGCCCACTTCGTGTTCGCTGTCGGCGGGAACCAGCCCGCCCTGTTCGACCAGCTCGACCGGCTCGCCTGGAGCGATGTCCCGTGCGGATGGACCACATACGACCGCGGCCACGCACGCCAGGAGATTCGCACCATCCAGGTCCGTCCCGCACCCGCAGGACTCAGATTCCCCCACGTCAAACAGGTGTTCCTGGTCGAACGCCACTTCTACGGCCTGGACGGAGAGCCCCTGTCGGCCCAGGCGGTCCTCGGCGTCACCAGCCTGACCGCCGCCCAAGCCGACCCCCGGCGCCTGGCCGCTCACGTCCGCGGCGAATGGGCCATCGAGAACCGCGACCACTACGTCCGCGACGTGACACTGGGCGAAGACCGGTGCCGCGTCCGGACCGGTGCACTGCCCTCGGTCCTGGCCGTCATGCGCAGCCACGCCATCGGCGCACTACGCCTGCTCGGCTTCACCAACATCGCCGAAGCCACCCGCTGGGCACGCGACGACTTCACCCACCCACTCATCGCACTCGGTCTCAACATCTGAGAACGCATTCAGCCCTG
>NZ_JAXCEI010000045.1:0-1739 GCF_041463655.1 Actinomadura monticuli | reverse complement strand
GCTAGCCCCGTTTTCCGCACATGAGTGATCGTCAGCGGAGTTGTCGCGGGTCGATGTCCAGCAGGTCCAGGAGATGGAGTTGGACGGGTGTGGGCTGGGGGATGACCGGTGGGTCTTGGCCTTGTCCGGGGATGATCTTCATGGTGGCGAGGGTCTGGAGGATGAGTCGGCCGGTGGGGATGGCGGGCCGTCCGGCGTACAGGCCCGGTACCTTGGTGCGGCCTTGTGCGGCGAGGCTGTGTCTGACCTGGCGTTCGATCAGGCAGAAGATCAGCAGTGCGAGGCAGATCACGGTGACCAGGGCGGCGATGCGCCGGTTGTTCTTCAAGAACAGGGCGGCGACGGCCAGTGGTCCTTTGAAGGCGGAGTAGCGGCGTTCGACCGCTTCCTGGCCTTTGTAGAGCACGAGCACCTGGGCGGCGTCGGCCTGGTCGGGCGGCAGGTTGGTCAGCAGCGCGTACCAGCCGTCGGTGGCGGCTTCGGCGTCGATCGCGTCCTGGTCGAACCACCAGTGCAGGGTGGGTTTGCCGGTGTCGGGGTCGGTGCCGGCCTCGGCGCGCAGATAGGCGCCGACCCGGCGGTCCTTGCCGATCGCGGTCAGGCGGGCCTGGACTTTCTCGACGGTCGGGTAGTGGCGGGTGCCCAGCCCGCGTTCCAGTCGCTGCAGGTCATCGCGGGCCCTGTCGAGTTTCTTGGCGCGGGCGGTGGCCGCGGCCTGTGCCCGCGCGCTGGAGTGCACGAACACCCGCCGCAGCGCAAGGACCGGGTCGCGTTTGCGGGGCCCGGCCAGGCTCATGGCGTCCTCGACCACATGCCAGGCACCGCGGCGGTCGGCGGGTTTGCCCGCATCGCGCTGAGCGACGTGGTCAACCCCGGTCGCCCGCTCCAGCGACAGGCCGGCCAACTGCGCGGCGGGAACGTAGGTCTTGGAGGCCGGTGCGACGAAAGTGACACCGTCGGCGTCCATCGCGGCCAGGTTGGCATAGGAGACCAGTTTGGAGTCCCCGACGATCAGCATCCTGGCCGGGGTCGCCAGCCGCTGCAGCGCCTTCATGACCGGGACGACCTGCCCGACCTCCCCGGCGCCGCCGTCGAAGGCGCGGTGGAACACCGGCACACCGCCGTCCCCGCTGACCGCGATCCCGGCCTGCACCTGCTTCAGATCTGGGCGGCGGTCCTTGGGGTGGCCGAACCGGGGGGCGGCGAACCCCTCCTGAACCTGCTCGTAGTCGCCGTGCATCGAGACCGAGGTCATGTCCCAGTGCAGCCGGGCCACATCGATCCCGAACGCCTCGATCGCCGCCACCCCGACCGATCCGACGATCCGGTCCAGGTGCGGCGCGATCGCATCCAGCGCCCGCCCGATCCGGTCGTCGTTGAGCAACTCGGGCTCGACCCCCAGAGCCTCGCCGACCGCCCAGTCCCGCGCCCACGCCTGCACATGCACCAGCGGAGCGGGCGAGGTCAGCCGGTTGGCGACCAGCGCCTCGATCACCTGCCCATGGGTCAGCCCGGCCACATCACGCACCGGACAGGCCTCATCGACGAGGTCACGGATCCTGAGCCGGGAACCGAAACCGGCCACCACCGGCAACGCCCCCAGCGGCTTCTCCACCGACCGGCCACCGAACCGCGCAGGTTGTCTCACAACCCCACACGCTGCCCGTCCCGCAGATCCAGGACCAACCCGACGCACCGATCACCCCCAAAGATCCACATGTGCGGAAAACGGGGCTAGC
>NZ_JAXCEI010000044.1:0-1922 GCF_041463655.1 Actinomadura monticuli | reverse complement strand
GGTCGCATTCCGATTCTGGACGTGGCGCCGGTGGTGGGGTGCGGGCGGTGGCCGGCGAAGGCCGTGGTGGGTGAGACGGTCGAGGTGTCGGCGACGGTGTTCCGGGAGGGGCACGAGATGCTGGGCGCGGCGGTGGTGCTGCGCACGCCCGGCGGCGAGGAGCTGCCGGGTCAGCGGATGTCCGAGGTCGGGGTGGGGCTGGACCGGTGGTCGGCCGAGGTGACGCCGACCGAGATGGGGTCGTGGTCGTTCCGGGTGGAGGCGTGGGGCGACCCGATCGCGCACTGGCGGCACGACGCCCAGATCAAGATCCCGAACGGCCAGGACGTCGAGCTCATGCTCACCGAGGGGTCGCTGCTGTTCGCGCGCGCGGCCGAGGCCGTGCCGAGCAAGGACAGGCCGACCCTGGACCGGCTGGCGAAGTGCCTGAAGGACGTGACCGTCCCGGCCGCCGACCGGATGGAGGCCGCCGCCGACCCGGATGTGAAGGACGTGCTGGAGCGTCATCCGCTGCGGGATCTGCTGACGGTCAGTGACTGGTACCCCCTGGTCGTCCACCGGCAACGCGCCCTGTACGGCGCCTGGTACGAGTTCTTCCCCCGCTCCGAAGGCGCCAGCTTCGACCCGATGGGACGGCGCGGACCGATCTCCGGGACGTTCCGCACCGCGATGAAACGCCTGCCCGCGATCGCCGACATGGGCTTCGACGTGGTCTACCTCCCCCCCATCCACCCCATCGGAACCACCCACCGCAAAGGCCCCAACAACACCCTGGACGCCGGCCCCTACGACCCCGGCTCCCCCTGGGCCATCGGCTCACCCGACGGCGGCCACGACACCATCCACCCCGACCTGGGCACCCTCGACGACTTCGACGCCTTCGTCGCCCACGCCGCCGACCACGGCCTCGAAATCGCCCTCGACCTGGCCCTGCAATGCTCCCCCGACCACCCCTGGGTCACCACCCACCCCCAATGGTTCACCACCCGCGCCGACTCCACCATCGCCTACGCCGAGAACCCCCCCAAGAAATACCAGGACATCTACCCCCTCAACTTCGACAACGACCCCGACGGCCTCTACACCGAAATCAAACGCATCCTGCACCACTGGATGAACCACGGCGTCCGCATCTTCCGCGTCGACAACCCCCACACCAAACCCGTCGCCTTCTGGGAACGCCTCCTGGCCGACATCAACACCACCGACCCCGACGTCATCTTCCTCGCCGAAGCCTTCACCCGCCCCGCCATGATGCACACCCTCGCCAAAACCGGATTCCACCAGTCCTACACCTACTTCACCTGGCGCAACACCACCGACGAACTCACCGACTACCTCACCGAACTCACCGGCCCCACCGCCAACTACATGCGCCCCAACCTCTTCACCAACACCCCCGACATCCTCAACCACTACCTCCAGCACGGCGGCCGCCCCGCCTTCCAAATCCGCGCCATCCTCGCCGCACTCCTCTCACCCACCTGGGGCATCTACAGCGGCTACGAACTCTGCGAGAACACCCCCGTCCGCCCCGGCAGCGAGGAATACCGCGACTCCGAGAAATACCAGTACCGCCCCCGCGACTGGGACACCGCCCACCGCACCGGCACCACCATCGCCCCCCTCATCACCCAACTCAACACCCTCCGCAACACCCACCCCGCCCTCCAACAACTACGCAACCTGCACTTCCACCACATCGACCAACCCGAACTCCTCGCCTTCTCCAAACGCCACCTCGACGACACAGTCCTGGTCATCGTGAATCTGAATCCGCACCAGGCCCGCGAAGCCACCGTCCACCTCGACCTACCCGCCCTCGGCCTACCCGACGACCCCCACCACCACTACACCGTCACCGACGAACTCGACGGCACCACCTACACCTGGAGCCAAGCCAACTACGTCTACCTCGACCC
>NZ_JAXCEI010000043.1:0-2136 GCF_041463655.1 Actinomadura monticuli | reverse complement strand
TGGAGGGTCGGGAGCTGGCGCGGTGGCATTTCGGGCGGTAGGGCTCGGGGCCTGTCTTCCGCCGGTTTCCCGGTCGGGTGTGCTTTCCCCGATGACCGTGACCAGTTCTGCTCCGTTTCCAGCTCCCGCCCGTCAAACCGTGCATGCGGTTCTCCCGCACACGGCTTACCGACGTCGTTCACCGCCGGCATTCGGTCTTACCCGCCAAGGCTTTCCAGCCCTGGGTGCGACGACGATTCCATACAAGCTGATCAGGCCGAGGTCGATGGGCCGCGCGTTGCTCATGACCCACCATCCGAACTTCGCGCTGCGCCGGTGCTTCTTGCTGACGAACCGCGCCAGCCGCCACTGCGCGAATCTCCTGATCTTGCTGAGACGCTCTGCCGAATGCCCGTACTTGAAGTACGCCGCCCAGCCGCGAAGAAACCTGTTCAGGTCCTCCGCGATCGCCTCCGGCCGTCGCGGCAGCCTGCTCCGGTCGGTGATCTCCCGGATCCGGTCGCGGGCATGCCGCATGGCCTTGTCCGCGGGCCAGCGCGCGAGGAACACAAAGCCACGTTTCCCGTTGACGCCTCTGGATCTGACAAGCCGGTGATGGAACCCAAGGAAATCCAGGCCCTCCCCACCGACCTCCAGATGGACGATGCGGGTCTTGGCCGCCTTGGGCTCCAACCCAGACCGGCCAGCAGCTCGGTCAGCCGGGCAAGAGCCCGTTCGGCCTGACTGCGCGACCAGCACATCGCGATCAGATCGTCTGCGTAACGGACCAGCACCCCATCCGCTTCGTCCCATGCCCGGTCGAGCCGGTGCAGGTAGACGTTGCACAAGACAGGGCTGATGACCCCGCCCTGCGGGCTGCCGGTGACTTCGCGTCGCACCTGCCCGTCCTGCATCACCCCGGCGCGCAGAATCTGCCGCAGGAGTTTCAGGACGGTCCGGTCACAGACGCGTTCCTCGACCGCTCGCATCAACTCATCGTGCGGGATCGCCGTGAAGCAGCTGGCGATATCCGTCTCCACCACCCACCGGCGCCCTTTCGCCTGCTCGTCAATGAGCACTTGCAGGGCGTCATGGGCTGACCGCCGGGGCCGGAACCCGAACGAGCAGTCGAGCATGTCCGCCTCAAAGACCGGTTCGAACACGATCTTTAGCGCGGCCTGCACGACCCGGTCCCGAACGGCCGGGATCGACAACGGCCGCCATTCGTCCCTGACCCCCGGTTTGGGAATCAGAACCCGACGAGCGGGCAGCGGACGATAACGGCCTTCCCGAAGCTCAGCGGCCAACTCATCCAGGAGCCGGGCAATCCCGTACTCCTCGACTTCGGCCAGGGTGGTCCGGTCGATGCCCGGTGCGCCGTTGTTCGCACGCACCGTCACCCACGCGCGTTGCAGGACGTCTCTGCGATAGACCTTGTCCATCAACGCGTGGAACCTGCGTCCGGGATCGGCCTTGGCCGCCCGGTAGAGCACATGCTGCAAGGCACGGACCGGATCACGCGGCACTGACAGCCGACGCGATCCCGAAGCGGCGGTAATAGCCTGACCGGCACTCACCGGGCCTCCTCCTCAACATCACATGCATCGACGAAGCAGTGGCCCTTCCCTCACCGCCGGTTGTGTTGTCCGGTCGGCTCGATCAGTACTACGGCCACCTCCGACGCCCTTCCGGCACGCCACCCACTTCCCGAGGTCATCGGTTATAGGGTGCGACGCTCCAGCAACAATTTCCGCAGGTCACTGGGCCGGAGAGGGCCTCCCCAGTTCCCGCCGCCACTATCGGCACGTTCCGCGCCCCATACGCCGGGGAGTTCTTCGCGGCTGCTTCCAGGCTCTTCACCGCTTCCATGGCCTTCACCCCGATTCCGAAGGGCTCGGCACTCCCTTGCCCCACCCTCACGGGCGGGTGAGTAACGACGCCGCAGGCTTCGCTTCACACTACGGACCGCACCGTCGCTCCCCCATCAGGGCCTTTGACGCTGGGCTTCGACCCCGCCCGTTTCCAGACGGAACCGCCAGCCTGCTACCGGGCCTCCTGGCAGCTACCCGGACCGGACTCACACCGGCAAGCGACGACGAGCTTACGAACAAGATCAGCCGCTCACGCGGCATCACCTCCCGTTCTGCTGGGCGCACG
>NZ_JAXCEI010000042.1:0-2251 GCF_041463655.1 Actinomadura monticuli | reverse complement strand
ATCGGCGCACTACGCCTGCTCGGCTTCACCAACATCGCCGAAGCCACCCGCTGGGCACGCGACGACTTCACCCACCCACTCATCGCACTCGGTCTCAACATCTGAGAACGCATTCAGCCCTGCGGGCGCGCCAGAGCACCTCGTGGCGGACGGGAACGAAGCCGTCGTCCATCTGAATGCCCGGAACATTCGTCTCCGCCAAGAGTTCGGCGGACGGGAAGAAATAGTCGACTCGCGTTCCTCGAGGGCGTTCCTTGTTCGCTTCCCGCCAGAGCGACTTGAGCAGCAGCGACGTTGCGAGATTCTCGTCCCCCAGAAGCCCTCCCACTCCATATTGGGGCGTTGTCGGACCATCGATAGACTCAAGCGAGCGCACACTACGGTCGGCCTTGAACCATCGACCGTTGACCACGGCGTAGTGGTCAACGGTGCCCAGGAGATCGCGGCTTCGAGCGAGAGCGGGAAGCGTGAGCTCGGGAGTCTTGGACTGTCCGCTCTTTATCTCGACAACGGCCCAGGGGACGAGTTCGCCACTTGCGTCAGACGCCCATGCAACAATGTCGGGATGGACCTTCGAAGACCGGTCAAGCGGAGCTTCGAACTGAATGATTTCAAAGCCAGCGGACCTCAGCATGGCGCGGACTTCGTCGCGCATTGACGCTTCTCTATTCATCGAATTTCCCTCCCTCCTGGTTCATTCGAGCCACGAAACATACAACTCGGAACCAGCGATCGCAAAACTGAAGTTGGCTGGCCAATCCATCATTCTACCCGCCCCCGCGGCAGAACCGCGAACAACGCGGCGAGGTGTATCCCGCGGTCCATGTCATCCGGGTGGCCGAGAACGAAGTTCCTGCGCGCTGCGCTCGTCCGAGCTCGGACCAACGCGCTTGAAGGCTGCGTGCGCTCTAATCACTTTATCTGCCTTCTCAATCACGGCTGAAGCGTCCATGCCGTCTATAAAAAGAACGAGTGCGCCTCCGCCGGCATCGTCCAGCGTGGCAAACCGATCCTGGCCACGATGGCTCGCCCGTTCGATCTGCCCGCCGAAGGCGCTGAGGCCAGCGATGTCATCGACCGGTTGTTCGCCGCGAGGCAGCGAGTCCGCGAACATCACGTGTTCGGCAAGGGCATGGGCCTGGCTGCCCCACAGATCGGCATCGACGGCGCCGCCGCCGTCATCGCCCCGCCCGATGCCGACGCCGGGCCGCTCAACCCTCGTGTGATCAACGCATCGCCCGAGACCGACGAGCAGTACGAGGGCTGCCTCAGCTTCTTCGACGTACGCGACCTGGTGCCCCGTCCGCTCCGGCTGGAGATCGCCCCCACCCGTCTGGACGGGCAGTCGGTAGTCGTCCTCAACGCCGCACTCGCCCGCCTGGCCGGGTACGAGATCGACCACCTGTACAGGCATCTCTACACCGACCGGATGCGCGAGGGCGTCCACCCGATTCCTGTCGAGGACCATCGAGGGACCGGCCACGCCTGGTCCTACCGCTGAACTCCCATGACCACGACCTGACAGCCGCCCTTGGCCCGCGCTCGCGCGGCGGCGGCATCCGCTACCTCAAATGTGGTGAACACACCTGAGCTAGCCACTCGTCGACAGCCTGGTAGTCGACCGGAGTGAGGCCGCTGTTTGGGTTGACTCGGTGCAAGAGAGCCGGGCCAGAGTGGTTTGCGGATACCCAGACACGATCGCTGTTGGTGATCTCGTCATCGAGCCAGACGAAGGGGCGCCCTCCGGCCTTGGCGACGAGGGTCCGGGTCTTCCAGTGCAAGCCGTCGCGTACGTCCTGCTCTTCGGTCGCAGGTGCATCCGGCCAGGCCACGATCGCCAGCTGGGGCAGCCCGAGGCGTGTCGCGATGCAGTCGTTCGCGTCGTCCATCCAACTGGTGGCCCAGATCAGCTCGCAGTCGAGCACCAAGAGCCGTTTCCGTGCTCGGGATTGATTCGGGCCACAAGCGGATTCTCTTCGGCATGGGGTGAGGAGAGCGCCTGGTAGGTCGGATACTCCCCGGGCGTGGCTCCGAAGGGGATGAGAGGGCCGTCGACATCGAGGAAGAGGAGCGGACGCTGCTTGGATCCGGTCACGGCCGCACGATATCTGCAGAGTTGCAGACTGAGTGAGGTGATCTCAGCGAATCACCGGACGTAGCCGTGTTCGATATGGGTGAGGACGAGTGCGGCTTTGGCGATGTCACCGATTCGGCTGGGGCTGGCGGTGATGTGCTGCAGGATGCGCCAGCG
>NZ_JAXCEI010000041.1:0-2382 GCF_041463655.1 Actinomadura monticuli | reverse complement strand
AATGGAAATCGGAACGCAAAATATAACGCCGAACACCGCAATAATTAACCGCCCTTTTAGACCCATCATGCAACCTCTATGACATTTTAGTTACAATGGATATCGTCAGAAAGAGTACTTTCAAGAGTGAATGAATCGCCACGGGTTTAACAGACACCTCAGAGTCATTTAAGATGACTTAAAGAGAGGTGCCCATGAGCGGTAAGCGTTATCCCGAAGAGTTTAAAATTGAAGCGGTAAAACAGGTTGTTGATCGCGGCCATTCTGTTTCCAGCGTGGCAACACGTCTCGGTATCACCACCCACAGTCTTTATGCCTGGATAAAGGCATATGGCCCGGATTCCTCAACCAATAAAGTCCAGTCAGACGCTCAGGCTGAGATCCGACGCCTCCAGAAAGAGCTGAAGCGGGTTACCGACGAACGGGACATATTAAAAAAAGCCGCGGCGTACTTCGCAAAGCTGTCCGACTGAGGTACGCCTTTATCCGTGACAACTCCTGTTGCTGGCCTGTTCGCCTGCTCTGTCGGGTGCTGGATGTTCATCCCAGTGGTTTTTACGCCTGGCTTCAGCAGCCGCATTCACGGCGGCATCATGCTGACCTGAGGCTGACGGGGCTGATAAAGCAGTTCTGGCTGGAGTCGGGTTGCGTTTATGGTTATCGCAAGATCCACCTCGACCTGCGGGATACCGGACAACAGTGCGGAGTTAATCGTGTCTGGCGACTGATGAAGCGTGCCGGGATAAGGGCTCAGGTCGGGTACCGTAGCCCACGGGCACGTAAGGGTGAAACCAGCATCGTGACGCCCAACAGGCTCCAGCGGCAGTTCAACCCGGAAGCACCGGATGAGCGTTGGGTAACGGACATCACCTACATCCGGACTCACGAAGGCTGGCTGTATCTGGCTGTGGTTGTTGACCTGTTCTCGCGCAAAGTTATTGGCTGGTCAATGCAGCCCCGGATGACAAAGGATATTGTCCTGAATGCACTTCTGATGGCCGTGTGGCGACGTAATCCTCAAAAGCAGGTGCTGGTTCATTCTGATCAAGGCAGTCAGTACACAAGCTATGAGTGGCAGTCGTTCCTGAAATCACACGGGCTGGAGGGCAGTATGAGCCGTCGCGGTAATTGCCATGATAATGCGGTTGCAGAAAGCTTTTTCCAGTTGTTGAAACGCGAACGGATAAAGAAAAAGATATACGGAACGCGGGAAGAAGCCCGCAGCGATATTTTTGATTACATCGAAATGTTTTATAACAGTAAGCGTCGGCATGGTTCCAGCGATCAGATGTCACCGACAGAATATGAAAACCAGTATTATCAACGGCTCGGAAGTGTCTAAATTATCCGTGGCGATTCATGATGCATTTTCTAATGACAGAAAAGTAGCTCTAGTCGACATGGGATTTAACATTGGCATTCCAAAATTAAAATCAAACTTCCCTAATTTCAACGCTGCTGTAAACCGTGGTGATTGGCCTACTGCTGCGGTTGAGTCCCACAGAACTGGTTTAGATGACAGTCGAAATCCGCGTAATAAAGATACGCATGACCAGCTTCTTTCTGATAAGTAATTAGTTTAATAAAGCTAATGGCCACAGGGATGTGGCCATATCATTAAAGTGGGCTATTTTCATCAACCTTTTGTATTTCCCATATCTTTTCCTCTTTATATTTAATGATGTAGCTATTTCTGATCCCGTATGTCCCGTGTAACGTAAACGCAGCTATGGTTACAATATTAAAATCTTTTCCATCTCTATTTGAATATGTACTGTAGGATATTAACCTGTATCCTGTATCGTCACTCTGAGATTGTAAAACATCACCTTTCATCATAAAGTCCGGTGAGGTATCCCATATGCTTTTACCATTGAATTTTTTTTGCACCTCTTCTTTTTCATTATCACTGACAATCAATTTTTCAGAAGCTGGGAAATGCTTCAATAAGTCACTTAACGATGGTGCAGGTGCGTCTTTTTTAACCAGTCCGTTTTGGATTGCATAGGCATTTATATAACAATCAGTTAGGGCAGCTTTTGCCTGGTCATAATCTGGTTCAGAAATATCAAGGATGTTTTTTACTGTTTCACCTGATTTGCGTAATGAGATGAAATCAGAACATGAAGAAACCTTTGCAATATTGTTATCATTCAATACTAGTGTTAAGGGCAATCCATTTATCTCAAGTTCGTTCGAGGCAAACACCGTCGAACTAAAAAGAAATGCGCTGGCAACACATAAAAAACGTTTCATTCGATCTGCTTCTTTTCTTAGGCTGTGAGCCTTTAAATGTACTCGGTTTTTTTTTTAAAAAAACTATTTTTATGGTATCGAAGCACTGCAATTCTGCTGATTATAATGCCTACTCAAGCCCCATAG
>NZ_JAXCEI010000040.1:0-2506 GCF_041463655.1 Actinomadura monticuli | reverse complement strand
GTCGGACCACATGTAGAAGTCGCCGAAGGGGCCGTCGGGGTCGGTGCGGGAGGCCTGGAACCAGGGGTGCTGGTCGGAGGTGTGGTTCATCACCAGATCCGCGATCACCCGGATGCCCCGCGCGTGCGCCTGCTCGATGAGCTCGACGAAGTCACCGAGTTCTCCGAAGTCGGGCAGGATGCTGGTGTAGTTCGCGATGTCGTAGCCGCCGTCTTTCAGCGGTGACTGGTAGATGGGCAGCAGCCACAGGCAGTCGATGCCCAGCCACTGCAGATGGTCCAGCTTGGAGATCAGCCCGCGCAGGTCGCCGTAGCCGTCGTTGTTGGAATCGGCGAACCCGCGCACCGACACCTCGTAGAACACCGCCGTCTTGAACCAGTGGGGCGTCCGCGGCGTCTTCTCGTCGAAGGGGTCGGGAACCGCGCGGGCCGCCGGCGCCCCGCCCGCGCCCCCGGCGGGCCCGGCGCCCGTCTCCGACTCGGTGACCTGGTCGTACGTGCTGCGGGCGGAGTTCTTCGGCTGGCCGTGCATGGGTCACCCCGGGTGTGTTGGAGACATCTAGATCAGCAATGCCCGCCGCCGGTGCCGGCGACGTTCGCGACAGGCAACCATCCGTAAAAGATTCAGTACTGACCGTGATGGTTTCGACGGTTTCGACGGTTCCGGCGGCGCGCCGCCGCGGCCCGCCGGGCGGGGGTGGAGGCGGACCGGCCGGGCGCCGCCCGCCGACCCGCCCGCGCCGCGCCTCCGGGACGGTCATCGGCCGGTATCCGCCGGCCACGGCCCGGAAAAGTAGCGCAAAAATTCGGCCGTTCACGGCCCGTGCGCTGGCGTCACGGATGCTGAAGACTTGCCGCGCGACGGTTGTGTCATGTCCGTGTTTTTAGGTTCGTCGCTTTTTCTGCCGCAGGCCTCGGGTAGGTCATTTCCAAGCTCAGAACCCGTCCTGCCGGCGGGTTCTGATCGGTTCGGGCGGAAAATAGCGTCCGTCCAATGCGATCGGAGGGACAGTGGAGCGCTGGGAGAAGTCGCCATCGGTCGTACCGACGCGCGATGAGCTCGTAGCGCGGCTGCGCGTTCGCTTCGCCGACATTCCGGCTGAGAACGTGCGCCGCTGCGTCGACGACCTGTGGTGTTGCTGCACCCACCTCGGGCTGCGGCCCGAGGAACGGACCATCGAACGCCTCGCGGCGTCCCGGCTGACGGGCGTCGTGCGGGGCGGCCGGCCGCCCTATCCGGACGGCCGGACGGCGTCCAGACCGCCCGGCTCCACCCTGACCGCCCCGCCCCGGCCCGCACGCGCGGCCGCCAGAACCCCGATCGGGATGTGACGTATGAAGGACACGACCGTGCCGGGCCTGAGCATCGAGACCCGGAGAGGGTTCATCGTGCTGAGCCTGCCGGCCCAGATCAGCTGGCAGAACTACGCGGGCATCCGCGAGGGGGTGAGCAAGGCGCTGTCGCTCGCCGCCGGGCCCCTCGCGTCCGGGCCGCGCACCGCCGGCGGCCCGCCGCGGGGGAGGCGGCGGACCTGTGTCGTCGTCGACTTCGGTGACGCGGTGCTGCTGGACGCGGCGGGGCTCGTGCTGCTGGCCCGCGCCGAGACGCGGGCGCAGCTGCTCGGCTGCCCGCTGCGCGCCGTGGTGCCCGCCCTCTCCGCGCACGTGCGGCGGGCGCTGCACCTCACCGGGCTGGCGCAGCTCGTCCCGGTGTTCCCGGACGTCGCGTCGGCCACGGCCGCGCCCGTCCCGGCGGGGACGGCCGGGGACGTCGACACCACGCACGTGCTCGACGCGATCCGCGCCCTGCACCCGGGGGACGCCGGGCTCACCCCGACGCCGCCCGCCCCGTCCGAGCTGATGATCACCACGACGGAGGCCGGCGACGGCGACCACACGGTCGTGCACCTGTCCGGCGTGCTGGACGAGGTGACGGTGCCGCGGCTCGGGGAGACGCTGACCACGCTGGTCGAGGGCAACCTGCGGCACCTCATGGTGCGGATGCACGAGCGCCTCGGCGTGCGCTGCGACCCGCTGCCGATCCTGCTCGGCATCCGCTGGCGCGTCGCCGCCGAGGGCGGCTGCCTGGCGCTGCCCGCGCTGCCGGCCCGGCTCCGCGAGATCATCGACCGGGAGGGGCTCGGCTCGGTGTTCACCGGCTGCCGCTCCATCGAGGACCGCCTCCTCGGCGCCGGGCCGGCCTGACGGCTCAGCTGCCGGCCGCCGGCCTGCGCCGGTTCCGGGCGGCAGGCCGCGGCGCGCTCCGGCGCGACCTCGCCGTCGTCCCGTCCGCCCCGGCCATGCTCCCGTCGGACCGGCTCCCACCGGCCCGCACGCGTCCCTCGTTCCGCTGGAACGTGAGGACGTGTGCGGGTCGTGTGCGCGGGTCGAGGTAGACGTAGTTGGCTTGGCTCCAGGTGTAGGTGGTGCCGTCGAGTTCGTCGGTGACGGTGTAGTGGTGGTGGGGGTCGTCGGGTAGGCCGAGGGCGGGTAGGTCGAGGTGGACG
>NZ_JAXCEI010000039.1:0-4145 GCF_041463655.1 Actinomadura monticuli | reverse complement strand
GCCAGCCTGCTACCGGGCCTCCTGGCAGCTACCCGGACCGGACTCACACCGGCAAGCGACGACGAGCTTACGAACAAGATCAGCCGCTCACGCGGCATCACCTCCCGTTCTGCTGGGCGCACGAAAAAGGGTCACTGATGCTGTGCCTGGGCATGCTGATCGTCCGCCTGGGCACGGCCGACGAAGTACTCCTCCACGGCAGGGGCCGAAGAGGCCACCTCCTCCTGGCGCTTTTGCTGACCATCTGCGCCGCAGGCCTGGCCGCCCCACCCGGCTTCGGCCCATTCCTCTCCCTGACCCTCATCTACGACGCCCTGACCACCGCCGGCTACGCCTGGACGGCCCCTCTCCTGGCCATCCGCGCGGCCATCAGCGCCGGCGCCGTCCTCCGCGCGACAGCCCGAATCTTCCTGGGCTGGGGCCCACCCCGCGACCCGACCCTGACCAGCCAGGAAACCGAACTCCACCCCGCCCGAGGCCACCACCGCCTGTGGCCTCTGACCGCTCCGCTTCTGCTGGCCCTGGCCGCCTACTCCGTATCCTTCATCCCCGACCTCCCCGGCCACGCGATAAAGGCAGCCGCCGACCTCCACGACCACACAGCCCACGCCCGCCTGATAACCCAAGGAATCACCCCGCCGCCAACTCCACTCCCCGAACACATCATTCCGGGGCGAGACTGGGGCTACGGCCTTATCTCCTTCCTTGGCGCTATTCTGACCGCGGCAATCGGCCTTTGGTGGCAACACCTACCAGGACGTGTCAGAAGCCCACTGCGCCCCTTCATCCGACCACCAATAATCGCGCTTAAAGCCATCCACAGCGGCAGGATAGGGGACTACACGACCTGGCTGATCGTCGCAACCGCAGCCCTAGCCCTCTCCTGGACGGTCACCCTCTCCTGACCGTCCAAGACCCCGGCGACGCCGCGGATAGAAACCGCCACCAGAGTCCGCGCCCCGGAGGCGCCGTCAGGAAAATGATGGCTTCACCGCTCCAGCGCCGAGCCAGGCAACCGGTGAACCATGGGGCTGCATCGCGAGAGCGGAAGCCTCCCGTGGCCGCTGCTCATGCTCGAAAGCATTCACCCAAATGCCGACCGCGGGCCTTTGTACCGCCTCGGACGATGCCGGCGCCGCCCACCGGACGGGCGGCTCGGCCCGGCACTTGTCGCCGCAGGCCGAGCCACCCTGACCGAGGCCCTCGGCTCAGCGGTAGTGGTTCTCCTTCAACTCGACCACCCAAGCGCGGCGCTCCGCGATCTTGCCCTCCCGCATGACGAACACCTCCGCCATCGACATGCGCATCTCGCCCCCCGCGGCCCGCCGCACCGTCCCGGTCATCTCCGCCATGACGACGTCGCCCTGCTCGACCATGCGCACGACCTCCAGATGGGGAGGATTGACGAACTCGTCCGGCCCGTCGATGGCCTTGTCGTACGCTTCCTTGCCGACCAGGTGGAAGCCCCCGAAGACCGTCCATTCGATGTCGTCAGTCAGGCACGACAGGATCTGCGCGTGATCGTTCTTCCGAAAACCGTCCAGGTACGTGTTGACGGTCTCGACGTTCCGTGACATCTCTGCTCCTCCGTACGGGTGCGTCCGCAGGCGCCACCAGCCGAGCCGGCGGCCCCCTCTCAGCCAGGTCGGAGCCCCCAGAGCGTTCTCGACATCCCTCCGACTAGCGATTTCACCTGGCACCGGTTGGAGGAGCACCGCCCGTCGTCCGATCGGCTGCGGGCCGCGGGCGTGGCCGTGGCTCGGCGAAGCGTGTGCCCCTGAGCCTCCTCCGTAACGCCGCTCAACGCCTGCGGGGCCTCACCGTGCTCCGCGCCGAAATCGGAACGGGTCCGTCCCCCTCGCTTGCGACATGCAGCCTCCACTGCCGTCCCGCGCGGGCACCAATGCCCAGTCGTAGTGGCGCTGCTCCAGGTTCCCGGCCGTTTGCAGTGGCAGCAGGCGGGGTCGTCAATTTGCGTCGGTGTGCCACTCGGAGCAGGTTTCCGGGGTGCAGTTGGACGTGTGCAAGATGAGATTGCCGCGATTGCCGTACCAGGGTTCGATCGTGGCCTGTCGGCCAGGGAACGCGCGCTCAGCCGCCTCGGCATCCGCCTGGCCGAACGAGCCGTAGAAAAGGGGATGCCCGGAGAGCAACTCGATCTTCTCGGACCCCATGGGCCAGATGGCCCTGTGCATGTCGGCGTCGAAGAGTTGATCGGGACTAGGCCGCTTGGTCATGCCCCCAGCCTATTGCGGAGTGTAACTAGCTGCTGGCTGGATGATGAAAGTGAGCCGAGGATAAAGGCGGTTTGTGAAGGTAGAGAAGATTGTCTCCCGAGACGTCCGCGGCCCGCCTTCGAGCCGACTATGGCCCGAACAAGTGAGGCGAGGTGATGCAATTTGAACCCGTGACCTCTTCGTCCCGAACTCCAAATCATGGCCATTTGGGGGTCGTGCAGGTAAAGCGGATTCGCGTTAAAATCCCAGGTGGATGGCGGGTTCCGGTGTCAGGCGCTCACGGACGAGGATGACCGGTTCGCCACCGTCCACGGACAAATCACGGACGGATGATCATGGGGAGATCGCCTCGTGGGATACGCGAAGAAGCGCAAAGGCAACAACGGAAAGTACCGCTACACGGCCTGCTATGTCGACATCAAGGGCCGCCTGAGGTCAGCCGGGACATACTCCAACAAAAGGGAAGCCGACAAGGCATGGCAGCGAGCCGAGGTGGAGGTCTCCAGAGGACGGACCGGCGACCCAGGCCGCGGAAAGCAGCGGTTCAAGGATTACGTCGAGCAGGTCTGGCTCCCGAACCACGAGGTCGAGGCCACCACCCGTGAGGGCTACACGTACGCGATCTACAAGCACATCATGCCGACGTTCGGCTCGATGCGGATGATCGACATCCTCCCCGAGCACATCCGCGCGTGGATCACGGCCCTCAAGAACCAGGGCATGAAGCCCGTGACCATCCGCTACAACAAGATCATCCTCAGCGCCATCTTCACCACGGCGATGGACGACCAGGTGACCTTCATCCATCCCTGCCGCGGCGTCCGCACACCCCCTGTCGTCCGCAAGCCCCTCGAGATCATCACCCCCGAGCAGTTCGACGACGTCTACAACGCCCTCCCCGAAGGCACCTTCCGTCTCCTCGCCGAAACCGAGGTCGAGAGCGGCCTCCGCTGGGGCGAACTCAGCGAGTTGCGCGTAAAGGACGTCAACCTCAGAACCCGCATCCTCACGATCAGCCGCACCGTCGTCGAGCTGAACCCGCAGTTCCACCCGGAAGGCCGCCACTTCCTCGTCAAGGACTACCCGAAGGACAAGGAGTACCGCCGCTTCAAGCTCAGCACCCAGATCATCGAGAAGCTCGAGGACCACATCCGAACCGCCAACCTGACCCGGGACGACCTCCTCTTCCAGATGCCACCCCAGGACAAGCCCCGAGCCCGCATCACCGAGATCCCCGACCCCGAGACACTCGGCCGAACCGAACCCAACGAGAAGGGCCGCACCTACAATCACGGCACCCTCAGCGGCTACACCGCCGGCCGCTGCCGCTGCGACTACTGCCGAGGCGCCTTCTCCCTCTACCGAGCCGCCCGCCGTGCGGACGGCAAAGACAACCCTCGCCCTCGCCGCGTCCGCGAAACCGACGGCCACATCCCCAACGACTGGTTCCGCCGCAACATCTGGAACCCCGCCCTGGCCGCCGCCGGCCTGAACTTCAAACCCACCATGCGCGACCTACGCCACGCCCACGCCTCCTGGCTCCTCAACGGCGGCGCCGACCTCCAGGTGGTGAAGGAGCGCCTCGGCCACGCCTCTATCGCAACAACCGAGCGCTACCTACACACCCTCCCCAACGCCGACGAAACAGCCCTCGAAGCACTCGCCAGAACTCGCAACCGCTCAACCGCCCGTTAGACGAAAGGGGTCGACGAGAAGGGCCGGCCACCCCGGCCCTTCGCCGCTTCGGAAGTCCTAACCGCGAGCTCGCGTAAGCCTGAACGATCCACTGAGGTGATCTCAGGGAAATCGATCCGGACAAGGATGCCTTCCCTGTCACGAACGAGGCTTTGAGGGCGGACACGCGGACGATCAGGCGGCACCCGGAAAGGGCGTGGAGCCCCCGGTAGA
>NZ_JAXCEI010000038.1:0-4232 GCF_041463655.1 Actinomadura monticuli | reverse complement strand
GGCCTCAGCATTTTATTATGGTGATCCCCTGGGCGAAATGCGCCTGGTAAGCAGAGTTTTTGAAATGTAAGGCCTTTGAATAAGACAAAAGGCTGCCTCATCGCTAACTTTGCAACAGTGCCCGGTGGCGGACAGGATTGAGCGGCGTGGCATGGTCAGTCTTCCCGCAGGTACTGGTACAAGGTTTCGCGGCTGATGCCGAAGTCACGGGCCACCAAGGTTTTTTGGTCGCCTGCCGCAACTCGCCGTTTCAACTCGGCAATTTGTTCGCTGTTCAGCGATTTCTTTCGTCCCCGGTAGGCACCGCGCTGCTTGGCCAGCACGATTCCCTCGCGCTGACGTTCGCGGATCAGGGCGCGCTCGAACTCAGCGAAGGCTCCCATGACCGACAGCATCAGATTGGCCATCGGTGAGTCCTCGCCGGTGAACTTCAGCCCTTCTTTGACGAACTCCATGCGCACGCCCCGTTGTGTCAGCCCTTGGACGATGCGGCGCAGGTCATCAAGGTTGCGTGCCAGCCTGTCCATGCTATGCACCACCACGGTGTCGCCCTCGCGGACGAAGGCCAGCAGCCTTTCCAGCTCGGGACGCTGGGTGTCCTTGCCAGAAGCCTTGTCGGTGAACACCCGCGCCACCTGAACACCCTCCAATTGCCGTTCCGGGTTCTGGTCGAAGCTGCTGACGCGGACATAGCCGATGCGTTGACCTTGCAAGATGCCTCCAAAGGCAAAAGTGTCAGGATGAAATCTATTACCTTTGACGGAATATGTCAATCAATAGGAAATTTAACTCTATTCTGACATCGTTTGCACATGGCATCTGACATCAAGTTAGGGTATGCCTCAATCTGACGGCTGCGAACCGCCAGGGACAGGCGCAATGTCAGATTCTGTCGCGGCCTTGGCGCGTGCCTGGAAGCGTTCATAGCAATCCAGCCCGCAGAAATGTTCGACGTATTCCGCGCCTTCCGGGGTGAAGGCGGCATCGAGCGGAATTTCTTTGCAGCATACGCAGCAGGTGGTGCAACTGGCAGTGTTCGGGGCGTTTGCGTTCATGGTGGTACTCCTCCAGATTGGTAGCGAAGCTCAAAGCTGCCCACTCTCGGCTGGCTGGGAAGCGGTCATGATCTTCCCTTGAAGGCCCGCAGCAGCCGCGTCACAGACAGGACAAACAAGCCGGTCAGCGTGAGGGCTGCAATACCCCAGTGCTCCCCGATGAACGCGCCGGCCGTCGTGCCGGCTAGCACAATGGCGAGAATCGGCAAATGGCAGGGACAGGTGAGCACGGCCAGCGCGCCCCACAAGTAGCCGGTGATCGGTTTGTGCGTCTCAGACGGCAAGTGCTCTGGGCTGTTCATGGCAGACTCTCCGCGTGCTGTGCCGGTTCGGTTGGCATGGCGGCCAGTTGCATTTCGAGGCTGGCCAGGGCCTCGCGCCGACGCTCGACGAGTTGCCGCAACACGGCAAGCTGCGCAGACGCACCGTCACCGTCCGCAGCATCCAGCGCCCGGCACAGCCGCGCCAGTGCGTCCAGGCCGATACCCGCTTCGAAGGCAGCCCGTACAAAGCGCAGCCGTTGCAACGCGGTGTCATCGAACAAGCCGTAGCCGCCCGTGGTGTACGCGACCGGCCGTAGCAATCCGCGCAGCAGGTAGTCGCGCACGATATGCACGCTCACCCCGGCATCAAGGGCCAGCCGGGACACTGTGTAGGCGCTCATTGAACACCTCCTTTTCCTCATCCGGCGCAGCACGAAAGCTGCTTCACGTCCTTGCTGAAGGTCTGCGCCGCGAGCTTCAGCCCTTCGACCATGGTCAGGTAGGGGAACAATTGGTCGGCCAGTTCCTGCACGGTCATACGGTTGCGAATGGCGAGCACCGCCGTCTGGATCAGTTCACCCGCTTCCGGGGCCACCGCTTGCACGCCGATGAGCCGTCCGCTACCTTCCTCGATGACCAGCTTGATGAAGCCGCGTGTGTCGAAGTTGGCAAGCGCACGCGGCACGTTATCCAGTGTTAGCAGGCGACTGTCGGTCTCGATCCCGTCGTGATGTGCTTCCGCCTCGCTGTAGCCCACGGTGGCGACCTGCGGGTCGGTGAACACCACGGCCGGCATTGCGGTCAGGTCCAGGGCCGCATCGCCGCCAGTCATGTTGATCGCCGCACGAGTGCCGGCCGCTGCCGCCACATAGACGAACTGCGGCTGGTCGGTGCAGTCGCCGGCCGCGTAGATGTTCGGGCTACTGGTGCGCATGCCCTTGTCGATGACGATGGCCCCCTGCGCATTGACGGCTACCCCCGCCGCTTCCAATGCCAGGCTGCGCGTGTTCGGTGTCCGGCCGGTGGCGACCAGCAGCTTGTCGGCGCGCAATTCACCGTGCGTGGTGGTCAGCACGAATTCACCGTCCATATGGGCGACCTGGCTGGCTTGCGTGTGCTCCAGCACCTCGATGCCCTCGGCACGGAAAGCGGCTGTCACCGCCTCGCCGATGGCCGGGTCTTCACGGAAGAACAAGGTATTGCGCGCCAGGGCCGTGACCTTGCTGCCCAGCCGGGCAAAGGCTTGCGCCAGCTCCAGCGCCACCACCGACGAGCCGATTACGGCAAGGCGTTCGGGAATGGTGTCGCTCGCCAGGGCCTCGGTGGAAGTCCAGTAGGGTGACTCTTTCAAGCCCGGAATCGGCGGGACCGCCGGGCTGGCACCCGTGGCGACCAGGCAGCGGTCGAACATCACGACGCGCTCGCCACCCTCGTTCAAACTAACGATAAGGCTCTGGTCGTCCTTGAAACGCGCTTCACCGTGCAGAACGGTGATGGCTGAATTGCCGTCCAGGATGCCTTCGTACTTGGCATGACGGAGTTCTTCGACACGGGCCTGCTGCTGGGCCAGCAGCCGCTCGCGCAAGATCGTCGGCGGTGTGGGTGGCATGCCGCCGTCGAATGGGCTTTCCCGGCGCAGATGGGCGATGTGGGCGGCGCGGATCATGATCTTGGACGGCACACAACCGACGTTGACGCAGGTGCCGCCGATGGTGCCGCGCTCAATCAGCGTGACCTGCGCGCCTTGCTCGACGGCCTTCAGTGCTGCCGCCATCGCGGCTCCACCGCTACCAATGACGACGACCTGCAACGGGCGTTCGTTGCCACTGGGCTTATCAGCGGCCCCTATCCAGCCGCGCATCTTGTCGAGCAGGCCGGCGCGGTTGTCCGTCGGTGGCGCATCGGCAAGCGTTGCCTCGTAGCCCAGTCCGGCCACGGCGGTAGTCAGCGCATCCGATGACGTGCCCGCCTCAATGGCGAGTTGCGCTGTGCCCTTCGGATAGGACACCAGCGCCGATTGCACGCCGGGCACTTTCTCCAAGGCTTCCTTGACGTGAGCCGCGCACGAGTCGCAGGTCATCCCGGTGATTTTCAGGGTGGTCATGTATTTTTCCTTTTCTGTGGTGGCTACGGCTGTTGCCGTCAGCCACGTTGTTCTGGCAATTCACAGCTGTCCGGCCCGCAGCGGCGATGTGCTGGCGAGATGAAATCCCAGACCGACACCCCAACCATCAAGGCCAGGCCGACATAGAGCAGTCCACCGCTCTGCCAGCCGTAAGCCCGCATTAAAAACACCGCTGCCAGCACCAAGATCGGGCCTATCGTGCCGAGCGCCGTGCGTCGCCACTGTCGATGATTGAGCCAAGCGATAGCATTGGCGAGTAACGCGATGCCGGCGAACATCGGCAGCAGGATGCCAATGAATAGCCCCTCGTACTGGCTCAAGAAGCCCAGTCCGATGGCCGCGCCAAAGCTGGCGATGGCAGGAAAACAGGCGGCGCAGCCCATCGCGGAAACGACGCTGCCGAGCGCGCCGGTTTTGCCAGCGATGCGCGTGATGAGTCCCATGTGTCGCTCCCGAGTTCGGTTAACGGATCAGCGTTTGAGGCTGGACGGATAGCCCGCGTCCTCGGTCGCCTTGGTCAACTTCTGGACGTTGGTCTTGGCATCGTCGAAGGTGACGACGGCCTGGCGCTTGTCGAAACTTACGTCGGTCTTGCTCACGCCCTCAACCTTGGAAAGCGCGTGCTTGACAGTGATCGGGCAAGAGGCGCAGGTCATGCCAGGCACGGACAGCGTGACGGTCTGGGTGGCGGCCCACACGGGGGCAACAACGGCGGTAATGACTCCAACTTATTGATAGTGTTTTATGTTCAGATAATGCCCGATGACTTTGTCATGCAGCTCCACCGAT
>NZ_JAXCEI010000037.1:1718-4544 GCF_041463655.1 Actinomadura monticuli | reverse complement strand
TAGTGGCGGAGGGTCTTATTCAGAGTGTGGGAATTCTAGGTCGGCCCGACGTGTCAGCCGTGGATCGGGTAGGCGGCTTGGATGGCCAGCCGCTGGTCGGCGGTGTCGCCGATGTGGGTGAGGCGTTCGTCGAGGGCGGCGTATTCCTCCCAGAGCGGTCGGCCGGTCGCCTGCGCAAGGTGGGTCACGACGAGGGCTTCGAGGTCGGGGACGCGTTTGTTCTTCCAGACCTTGTCGGCGAGGCTCACCAGGAGGTCTTCCAAGGTGATGCCGGCGTCGGTCCAGGACGCGTGGGTGGCCGCGAAGCGGGCGAGGGCGTCGTCGATCCCGTGCCGTAGGAGCAGGTCTCGGCCTGCTGCCTCGTGGGTCGAGCCGGGTCCGGAGAGTTCGCCGGGGTGCAGGGATTTGCCGATGTCGTGGGTCGCGGCGCCGAAGAGCACCGCGTCCCCGTCGACGTCGAGCTGGGGGTGCTGCCGCTGGATCCAGTCGACGATCTGGCAGGCGACGTCATGGACGAGGCGCAGGTGGGCGGCGAGCCGGGCCGGGGAGTTCAGCGACACCAGCAGGTCGGCGACCTGGTCTGGCAGTGGGCGGAGCGGCAGTTCGGTGGGATCGTGCAGGGCGCGTGCGAGGGTGGCGGAGCCTGTCGCTGAGGGCTGGTTCGGCCCGGGCGGTGCGAGGTGCTGTCTGGCCTGGGCCCAGAGTGCCTCGAACTCGTGGCGGGTGATCTGGGCGGCGTGATCGGCGTCTTGCCAGCCCTGGAGGCTGCCTTCGGCGAGAACGCCGAAGCGGCGTTCGTAGGCCTTGAGCTCGGCCGGCCCGTGGTGATCGCGGAGTTGGAGCACCTCGTCGAGGGCTGCCGCCGTGGTGGGGCGCTGGTAGGGGCCTTGCAGCTCGATCTGCCGGACGGCCCGATCCTGGTCATCCAGTTCGTAGTGGAACCAGGTGTCTTCCTCGGGGTCATAAAGGCGTATCCATCGGGCCATGGCGGCATGGTGCCATGGCCTGACGCCGGTTCAGCATCGGGCGGGCTGGTAGCGGGCCCACTTGCCGCCGGCGATGGTGGCCCAGCGGTCGACGGTTCCAGGGGCGAGACCCAGGAGGCGCCCGATGACGGGTGGGGGGAGTTGTCGGGCGTAGTCCAGGAGGGCGGCGTTGCGGTCGGGGCGGGCATCGATGCCGAGTGCGGTGAGGCGGCGGGCGAGGCTGGTGGGGTGCAGGGGCTTGCCGGGATGGCGGCCGGGGAACAGCCAGGTGTCGTCGTGGAGGTGGTGGGCGGTCCGGTCGGCGCGTGGGGTGGGGAGTTGGTTGATCAGGTCGGCGAGGGGCTCGGGCAGGACGACGCGGGTGGGGCCGAGGGCGAGTTCGGTGGTGCCGCCGGGGGTGTGGTGCAGGTCGCTTGTGGTGAGGCGGGCGATGCCTGAGAGGTGCTGGGCGAACAGCAGGACCAGGAGGGCGGCGACACGGTCGGCGGTGGGGATGGCGGCGTCATGGAGGATGCGGCGGGCCAGTGCCCAACGATGGTCATCGGGGGTGAACCGGGATGGGTCGGCGGTGATCTGGGTGGGGATGTCCAGCGGTGGCAGGTGCCGGGTTCTGGTGGCCCAGGACCAGAAGGCGCGCGTGTTGTTCGCTCGGCGGGTGTCGACGAGCCAGGCGTCGATGTCGGTCTGGCGGCAGGTGGCCGGGGTGCGGCCGCGGTCGCGCAGGTGGGTGAGGAACCGGCCCGTGGCGGCGAGTTCGGCGCGGGCCCGGTAGGCGGCCCCTGGTTGAAGGGACGCGCCGTCGAGACGGCGGTGCAGGCGGCGCAGCAGGTGGGTGCGGGTGAACAGCGCGATGAGCGTCTGGTCGTCGGGGTGAGCGGCGGCGGTGACGGTTCGGGCGAAGGTCTCCAGGCGAAACAGGTGCTCGTCGCGGGCGGGCAGGGCGCCGGAGGCGACGAGAAGAACGCGCAGGTAGTCGATGGAGCGGCTGGTGCCGCGGCTGTCGAGGGCATCATGGGTGACTGGCAGGCGCCCTGCGGCCAAGTCAGCCAGGACGTGGGAGGCGCGTCGGCCGCTGCGATGAAGGTTGGACAGGGTGGCCTGCGGGTTGCCGGTGGCCAGGATGGCCTCGCGTAACGGCAGCAGCGCGGGCAGGATCTGGCCGTCGGGTCCGGTGAGCAGGATGGTGAGGCGGTCGGCGAGGATGCAGGCGAAGCAGGCTGGGGCGTCGTTGACTCCGCTGAGACGGCCCGGGGCGAACCGCTGGCAGATCGTGCAGGTCACCTCGGCCGCTTGATGGCAGGTGAAACAGAGGTCAGAGGTGTCGGCGGTGGCCTTGACCGCGACCCGGCGGGTCCGTCCGCAAACTTCGCACGGACGTTTGGGCTGTTCATAGCAGCGGGCGCAGAGCACTTGGGTGGTGGCGGTCCGCCCCCCTGGGACTACGGCTGGTGGCGCCAGCCGCCCGCATTCATCGCAGGAAACCGGGGTCTGGCGGCGGACGTAGCAGGTCGAGCAGAGCGAGGGCCCCTGGTGGCCGACCCGCCCGGAGTTGATCTTCCGAAGCTGCCCGCAGCCGTCGCAGCGGCGCTTGGGCTGCTCGGCCCGGTAGCAGCGGGAACACAACGTGCGGGCGCTGCCCGAGCGGCCGCCCGCCTTGACCGCCGGGAAACGGAGTTCGCCGCACTCCTGGCAGTAGGTCTTGGGCCGGTAGGCGCGGTAGCAAGCCCCGCAGACCCCGGCGCCGTCCGGGCGGGAGCCGGAGATCGCCAAGCCGTCCCGGCCGCAGTCGGCGCACCGGCCCCGCCGCCTCATGGCTCGTCAGGCACGATCCGGGCCCGGC
>NZ_JAXCEI010000037.1:0-1618 GCF_041463655.1 Actinomadura monticuli | reverse complement strand
CGGCCGCCGCACCCCGCCCGGCGGGGCGGACGCGAGCGGGCCGGTCTCCTGACCAGTCTGCCGGGCGGTCTTGCGGCGGGCTGAGGTGCCGGCGACCGGTTCGAACAGCTCTGCAGGGTCGGCGTCCAGGATGTCGCAGAGCGCGGCGAACACCTGCAGGTTGAGCCGCTCCGGGGTCCCGGTGACCAGCCGGTGGACCTGCGAGGCCGACATCTGGACGCCGCGTTCGGCCAGCAGCGGCGCCAGGTCGGTGGTGTTGAACATGCCGCGGCGGGCCATCAACTCCCGAAGATGCCACCGGTAACCGACCGTCCGCATCACTGACCTCCCAGCCCCGCGTCCAGGACCTCTCGCAGGGCATTGTTCATGAAGTCCGACCCGGCATGGGTGTAGATGGCGGTCGTCGACCCCCAGGCGTGGCCGACCTGCCGCTGGACGAAGAACGGATCAGCGCCGTCCTCGATCAGATGCGTGATGTAGGAGTGCCGCAGGCAGTGCGGATGCAGCACCTCCTCCAGCCCGAGCGCGTCCCGGTACTCGGCGAACCGCCGGGTGATGTGCCGTCCCGTGATCCGCCCCCCGCGCTCCGAGGGCCACAGCAACTGCCGCTTCCCGACCCCGAACAGCGGACGGACCTCTTCCACGTACTCGGCGACGGCCTCGACCGACCAGTCCCAGACCGTCAACACCGTCCGCCTCCGCGGCGACGACCCCTTCACCGCCTTCCCGAACCTCACATAACACGCGCCGTAACGCCCGAACTCCGGCGCCTTCGGATTCCTGGAGAAGTCTGCGAGATCCAGGTTCCCGGCCTCGCGCCGCCGCAGCCCCCACCCGTAGATCACCTTAAACAAGGCGGCGTCCCGAAACGCCGGCAACCAGCCCTTGCGACCTGAAGCACGCGCCCGAAGCACCTGCTCATCGGCGTAGTCGAAGAAGTCCTGCAACTCCCGGCGAGTCAGCGCCCGCACCTCCGGCCGAC
Organism: Actinomadura monticuli; assembly: GCF_041463655.1. Lineage (NCBI taxonomy): Bacteria > Bacillati > Actinomycetota > Actinomycetes > Streptosporangiales > Thermomonosporaceae > Actinomadura > Actinomadura monticuli. Next base: position 636 of record NZ_JAXCEI010000037.1, on the reverse strand, counting down.
CCTCATAGGGCGAGGAGTGGGACGGCATGTTGCCCTCGTGGCAGATCTGGGACGGGTGCGTCCCGAAGTACTCCACGCACTGCTCCGCCCAGCCGTAGCGGGCGTCGGTCAGGTAGTCGCAGAACATCGCGATCTGGTTGAGGTAGGTCCGGACCGTCGAGCGTGCCAGCGGCCCCGGCGACGACAACAAGTCGGTCGCCCAGTCCTCCACGTCCCCGGGCAGCCACTCCCACGGCGGCGTGCCCGTGAACGCCGCGAACCGGCGCACCAGATCCACCCGCGCCTTGATCGTCGAGGCCGCCAAGAGCCGGGCGCACTGCTGCCGCTCCCACCCTGTCAACATCGCGGCGAACACCGCCTCCTGCGGGTGCAGCGGCACCACGCCGTCCGCAAGCACCAGACGTGCGGCACCCTCCACCGAGACCCGATTCACCCACAAACACCGCCTCGCATCAGACGCGACATGCTCGCATCAGACGCGAGATGCTGTCCGGCGAACCCAGGAAATAGCAGGTAGACAGCCACCTGCAGCCGCATACGACGAACTCGGCGTACGTCGCCCCTACAAGTGAACGACCAGCTCAAACGCCTTCTTCAAGCGTGCGAATAGCTCATCAGATGCTATTCGTCCCCTTA
>NZ_JAXCEI010000036.1:0-8359 GCF_041463655.1 Actinomadura monticuli | reverse complement strand
TAAGGTCGGAAATAATCCGTCTTTCAGAAATGAGTCCAGCAGAGGAGATTTATCACCCTCACCAATTGCATTCATCGCAGATGATGAACCTGCAAACTCACCAGAAATAGCTGACCCGTTGCCAACAAGCCCACCAATGCTGTCGGAAAATCCGCTTAAAGAATCCAGCGTTCCCTGTACAGAACCATCAAGAGATGCCCCTGTATCGGCCTGTAAAGCTGACAAGTCAAATGATTCAGTCAGTGCATCTTTATTGGCATTTGCCATTTTGACGTAATCAAAATCACCGGTTCCGTTGCCATTATTCCCGGTTCCGCCACCATCATTGCCTGACCCGCCTGACCCGCCTGACCCGCCTGACCCGCCTGACCCGCCTGACCCGCCTGACCCATTGCCACCCTGATAATTAATATTCGACTGTATTGTTATATTTCTGGAATAAGATGGCGTAACCGTATCAGTTATCAAAACAGCACGTGAGGCATCACACTTATTCTGAAAAGTTTCCCAGTTCATTATGCAGACGTTTGATGTGTCATAGGAAACCTGCTTTACATTAACGGAATAAGAATAACTAATGTATGTCGGGTTATTCACGTCCGACTGTTTTGATTCGATATTATAAGAAACAGCCTTATAACTGTTCTGTAGTATTTTAACATGATTGCCGTCACTGTCGGTTTGCTCAAACCACATATCAGGCTGGTTATAATCATACTTTACCGTTTCCATAATGCTAGCAATGGCAATTGAATCAGCATTGTTAGACAGATAATACCCTGAGCACATTGTGCAATTGGCATTTGTATAAAGCGAAAACTGAGAACCTATTGAGTCAGATTTAACCACATTAGAAGGAACGCTCAGAGCAGATAAGTCAGACGGTAAATTTACAGTCTGCCCTGGTGTTACTGTATCTGGCGTAGAATTGTTTCCTGAGTCTCCATTACTACCCCCGCCAGATGAATTATCATCACCACCATTGCCAGAGCCATCAGCAGAACGAACAGGCGTCCAGTGCCCATTCCACGAAGTATCATTATCATAACCGATACCAATACCCGAAAGTTCGTAAATGCAGTTTTCAAAATTTGCATAACGTGAGTCTCCTTCTTTCCAGACATTACTTAATGTGCCATCAAATGCGGGTTTATTTAAACATTCAGCGTCTGTAGTTGCATGGGTAAAGAAAGGAGCAAAAAATAAAGCAATAATTATTTTCTTCATTTATGCTACCTGAATAAAGGGTGGCAGATGCCACCCAAATAAATGGTTGGAGCGAAAGGATATTGAATTAAGATGCGCGGCTTACAAATTTCTTAAACAGTTTAATTCCCACCGTTGCACCAACAACAAGAACAACAAGCGCCCATGCGTACCCGGACATTTCGGTTGCCTGAGCGGTTAAAGAATCAAAAGCAGCTTTAGCCTGACTGGTTGCATCCTCTGCTGCAAAGGCAGATGAACCAATAACCAGAGTTGAGCCAGCAATGATTTTTGCAACGACTGATTTTTTCATATTGAAACCTCAGATAGTTTTTTAAACACCAGAATAGAATGGGATATAACCCATCCAACACAATAAGCAGCAAAGAAGTAAGATAGTACACTCATCTTTGACCACCACTAATAACGCCAAGGCCAAAGCAAATAACAAGCCCCGCATTAAATATTAATTGATAAAGAGAATCGAAGTCTGTAGCAGACATATATCCCAAAAAACCTAAGTGACATTAACAGATGGAATAAATCACCCCTTCAAATCTATCTTTCCAACAATTTTGTAATCAACAATCACAGGAATCATGACACCTTTAGATGCCTTAAGCCCATATGACGGTATAATTTCAAGAAAAGGCTTTCCAGATTTATAAGCACTCTCCAGGTCATCACGCATTTTCAGGCAAACAGCATGACGATTATCTGGTGTAATTTTCACTTTTGCCGGAGCAAAGCCACATGAGCTATTCGTTGATTCAAATTCAGTAGATAATGCCTGCGCATTACCCCAATTAAAATCTTCATTTGTTTTATCATTTTTCATTGTGCCAAACTGTACAAAAAATACTTTGAGTGTTTCCTGTTCCATAAATAACCTCTATTAGAATGCACATTCACGGTTGTAGAATTTTTGAGCCACTATATTTTGGTAAATATCTGGCGTCCTGAATTTAAGCGTCAGGTCATCCATATGCTCTTTGCGAACAATGGAAGAAAAGACAGCTTCATAATCATTGCCAAGTTGATGGAAAATTCTGGCAATGGTTTTCGATGCCTGCTTGCGAAGCCAACGAACATCAGATTCAAAACTGTTAATCGCCAGCCGGACAATTCCAGAACGCTGAAGTGTTTTAGGTCTGGCTGGATTGATCTGTTGCGCGTATTCACAAAGACCAGTAAAAATCCCTTCTATGTTCAGTAGTATCTCAAGCGGAAAGCCTTTAAGTTCAGCTTCTGAACGATGCCAGACATCATCAACTTTCTGTTCAAGCGCTTTGTTATAAATACGCCAATAAACACGAGATTCACGAGAACCAACAGTAATCATTTCCTGCTGTAACGATCCATCACCATGATATTTGTGAGAAATGCCAAGACCCGGCTTCGGGCCTTTACCGCCATAAAAAGCCTCACATTTATGATCCCGCATGGCAGCAGAAACAGTAAATACACCGTCAAAATCATCAACAGCAAGATCTATACGTTTCAACATCGTTACATCAAGATGATTGAGCCAGTTATAAATTTCATGTGGTGACGTGCCATTAAAAACATGAGTACACCCTTCACCGCTGATCTGAATATAGATCGTGTCGTTATTTCCACCCCAAAACACCATTCCAAGATGCTCATAACCGCCATCAACTGAATACAGAGGCGCTGAACGGTCATAGTTATAGCCTCCTCTGTCCCGTTCTGGCCCAAGATGAAGCCCAAAGACAGCGGACAACCACAATTTAAGACGATGCATACGCGCTAAATAAATCTCCCTATTCAGGTCATTTATTTTTTGCTCAAGTTCACCTTTTGAATCAGTCGTGTAGCTTTGAACCTGTTCGTTTAGTTCATCGTCGGACGGACACCATTTACCACCTTTAATCACATCGGTAAAAAAAGCATCCTTATGAGATACATGGTTATGAAATGTTGGATAAATTCCGTACTTGCGCCATTCATTTAGCCCATGCGGGTACGTTTCCAACGATTTGAGGGAACAGAAAGGCATGGTAAATGCAAGATAGTCAATTTTTACATTTCTTTCCGTCAGTTGCATGTCAGTGACTCCCTGTAACCCACGAAAGAATCAGAATGCAGAACGACAGAAACTAAAAGAAAATCATCACCATAGAAGCAAAAACATTCATCTACCAGCTCATCAAAGGAGCGGTAAAAGTCCCATTCCCCGCCGATGCTAGCATTGACTCCAAAATCTGGTATGTAGTCGAAGTAGATGATGTTCATAAAAGCACCATGTATACGCATTACTAATTACATTTAGTAGAAAAGTACACCTGTAACGGATTACCTGTCAACTAGTAATTGAAAATATGTATACATGTAATATGATTAATCAAAACAGATACAGAGATAGCCGAAATGAAGAAAAATCTAATTAAAACAATACGATTGAAGGATTCTGAGTCTATCGATTTAGGAGTTCTTTCGTATGAACTCACTAAGAAAAACATTATGAATGGAATAAACATCATTTATAAAGAGTCTGATTTAGTGCATTTTTTAATCGAAAATAAAATGAATGAGATAGATGTAAACGAAAAAGGTGAATTAACGTTTAAGGTCAAAAATAGTTAGCTATGCTGGCTGAAAGCCCGTAGTTATCCTGAGACTACCCCCGTTTTACAGGACGGGGGATGCCGACTAAATCAATTTAGGCTAAATAAAAATGACAGTGCATACCAAAATTTTTGATGAAAATGGGATTTTGTTTTTTGAAAGTAAGTATGATGTTAATAAATTAGCTATTATCGCAGAAGCAAAAGACGAGAAAAAACTAGCTCTTATAAAAGAGAAAGGCGCAAAATGGGCATTCGATGGCCTGCCTATCTTCGCTAGTGAATTAATAAAAACAATTAAAAATCAAGTGGATGAGGAAAAAATAGAATATTCCACATTCAATTTAATCCATACGATTTGGTTAGTACAATCAACCTTTGGCGGGCTTACTAGAGAGAAATTTGTAAAGTCCGATATTGAACTACAAATATTAGATGATGGCACAATCTCTATAACATACTCATAAAGAAACACTGGTGCGCATAATGCACGCTATGTGTAAAGACGAACCCTCGCCATTCCGGTAAACCCAACCCCATTCTACCGGAATGGCTCAGAACCCTTTTGTAACATAACGTCATACATTATGCGCACCAGTAAGGCGTAAGAGAGAATCCAGCATTCTGGCACAGGAAAACCCAGCCATCAGGTCATCGTCCGTCAGGACGGCTCTGGTGAAGCTGCCGCGCCGGATTAGCCCCAAACCTATAATCAATGGCTGCGCGGCTTGGCCAACCCCGGTCAGCACCAAAACAAGTTTTGTCACTTCCCGGAGTTACCGTTAAAAACATGAACGCCAAAGCCTTTGCAGCCACAATTGCTTCTGTCCTATTATCGTCATGCAGTCGTAAGCAATTATGCAAAGCGGATGGTCGTACTGTTTCCTCACCAGTTACACACGACAAATCGTCTGCGATGTTATAGGACGGACAAGCTCTGCGGTTATGCAATGGCTCATGCACCTTACTTGTCTCTTACCGCAAAATGAGTCCGGGTTTCGTGGGCATGTCAGGGTTCACGGTTGTTTACTACTGCTCTGAAAAGAAATTTTTTTCGCATGCGATAAACTGGCGTCTTGCCATCAGCATAAGGAACGCTTCCGTCATGATAAAAAATGAACAGGAATATTACGCTGCTCTAAAAGAAGTCTCACCGCTTTACGATCTCGACCCGCCGGATGGTTCTGAGGAAGCCAGAAAACTGGATGAACTGTCTACGCTGATTATGCAGTATGAGGCAAAAAACTATCCACTTGATTAGCTGAAAGCGGCGATTTGTTCCCCCCCCTGATTTTTGCCTCTCCTTATGTTCCACGGCATAACACCCCACCTTTCAAGTTTAAAAGGTTGTAAAAACATAATATTATCAATTGGTTATTAGGTTACTAATTTATTGCCATGCCTTAACGGCATAGCTCCCCACCTTTGAGTCAGGAATGTTGCACGGTGATTTGTTCCGCCTGCCGATAATTAAATAAGAGATAAGCGGCGATTTGTTCCACCTGATATGCACGGGGGGACTTTCCTGTCTGAGCGCCCTTCTCACCAACGTTCCCCCCGCTGCGCAGGGAGAACGCCGGTGATCCGGGATTAAAGCAGGTTAACGACGCGGGCGCGAATGAGAATGTACAGCGTGCGCTTGTTTGCATTTGAGCTTTTGGACGTGAAGAGCGCACCAATTAAGGGAATTTTCGATACCCACGGTACAGATGAATCACTGTCGCTTTCCCTGTTATCCACCATCCCGCCGAGCAGAACTGTCTGGCCGGATTTTAGCTGAACGGTTGTCGAAATTGAGCGTGTATTTGTGATGATGTCGGAAGCCGTTTGCGAATCAGAAATACTGTCCGCATTTGTTGAAACATCCATGATTAACAATCCTCCGGGTGTCACGACCGGAACAACCTTCAATGAGATCCCCACATCATGACGCTCGATCGTCTGAAATGGATTATTAACATTTGCAGCTTCTCCCGTGACCCGTCCCGTAACAAATGGAACATTTTGCCCTGCCGTAAATGTTCCTGGCTGGCCTGACATAGTCAGGATGCGCGGCATTGATAAAAGCGTTGATTTGCTCGATGTTTCAAGCGCTTTCAGGCTAAGCCCCAGAATGTTGCCGTTAAAAATACCAAAGGAGCCGCCAGTGCTGGATAAAACAGACGTGAGGCGATCAGTATTGATTCCTCCCGCCACCGGACTGCCGGAAGGATCTCCCGCTGCAAAGGAGAAATCAAAACCATCGGAAGCCGTTGTTTCAAAAATGACTGATTCAACAAGAACCTGCGTTCTTGGCACATCAACAGAGGGAAAAAATGCTGCAAGTTCTTTATGTTGTGATGCTGATGCCGTTACAGCAAGAATATTCGCCCCATCAAAAGGATAAACTTTAGTACCTGCAATATTTTCCCCCTTCAGGAATATATCAATAACTGGTGCGAGATCCTTTGCTCTGACGTTATTGACCGGATACGTCTGAGTAATCAAATTGGCGCGCATCTCAGATTTAGTGAAAAAGTCTCCAGTTGGAGGAGGAACATCCCCCTCATAAGAGGATGCCGGAACCGGCTCTGAGAATGAATCGGAATATTCATACGTATCACGGTTAAACTTTTGAACCACAGCAGGATTACCCGGACTGAGGTCAAAACCGTTCGCCCGGAGAACCGACGTAAAAAACTGAGACAGTTCATCCTTGGTGACATCCGCTGAGTAAACTGTAATTTCCCCTTTTACGTCCGGTGAAATAATCACAGGCTTTCCGGTTGTTTTTGAATACCATGAAACAAACTCCCTGACTGGCGCGTTATTCAGTTCGACAGGGATAGCAAAGCTCTGAAATGACAATGCACAAAGCAAACTAGCAAGTAACTTTTTCATGTTTCCCATCCTTAATAAGCTCTACCGCGCAAGGTGCTATATAGACCATGCGGAAACCGTCTTTAATTAGATCGTCAGATGCGATTTTTTGCTTCTTAGCATCCATAAACTCAAAACCAACCGTATTTCCCATTCGATACGATGTTGTTATTTTCAAATCTGATGGTTTATAACGGGATGTGATAATCTGCGGCGATGCTGGTTTTATCTGAGTTGTCGCTTCCGGTCTGGACAGACTGAGGTATGCGAATGCTGATACAAAACCACAAAACAGGCACAATACTCTTGAATATTTCTTTAAATAGATTCTGGAAAGTCTCATATAAAATGTAGCGTCCCTCTTTACGGCATACCTGCCATGTGAAAGATATGGTGTCAGGTATGAGAATGATGAATGCTCATAAGCGTCTGAAAATGCCTGTTTGGTATCATAAGCGGCATACAGATCTCGCCCCGTATAAGTCCAGCGTTCTACAGTCATTGACTGAGGAGAGTCACCATATTTAACAATTCCGACATGTACTTTTGGCAGCGGAAGTTTTGAACCCGTTATTACACTATAAATTGAGCCAATGAATGGGATTGTGATTTTATCGAGGCGTCTGCAATAAACAACATGCTCGGCCAGTGCCACACGAGCTTGTTTATCCATGATGGATAAATCCTGAATAAGAAAAATAATATCCCAGCCCAGTTTTCTGGCATGTAAAAACCAATTAATTACGGACTGTCTTTCTTTATCAGCCCATGAGCGTGAGTTAAACCATGTTCCACATTCATCAAGAACCAATAATCCATTTTTATTTTCATCATAGGAATTATTGCCTCTCCCGATTGCCAGTAAATCCTCCAGTGAGGGTTTATCAGGTATCCGTATAACATCCGGTGACTTTGCAAATATTCCCACTCTCGGTAACTTATGAATGCTCAAGTCGAGATTCGTTGCCACCCTGCAACCAGAAACAATTTTGTCCTGGATTTTACCGACAGCGACCAGTGTTTTACCTGCACCAAGCTTTCCCGTTACGACATATACAGCCATTATGATTTATTCCAGTCAAGGTATCCTATAATTCTGTCTTTAACGTCAAAAATAAAAACTGCTGCTTTAAGCGAAAAAATCGCATACAAACATGGTGCTGCATTAGCAGGAACAACATAAGAAATTGCACTGGCAATTTCAGGCGGTAATACAGAAGTAAGATCTGAGAGATAGGAAACTAACAATCCATTCAGACCGATAATGAGACCAAGGAATAGCGAAATTGCAAGTGCTATTCTGGCAATACCCAATGTAAAAAACTTGGCAGCATATGCAATAAGAGCACCTGCAAGCCATCCAATAAATCTTGCCAGAACAGGAAGCCCAAGAAAAGCTGGCATAGTTACCCCCTTCCCTTACGTAATATTCCAGAAAAAGAATCGTAAACAGTAACGAACGTCCAGAAATATAATATGAAAGCAAAAATACCTTTAAACATATCAATGTATTTGCACTCAATAATAAACTCGTACTCTTTGCCGGGAGCAAATACAAATGGCGTACATTGTTTAAATTCAGGTAAGGTCGGAAATAATCCGTCTTTCAGAAATGAGTCCAGCAGAGGAGATTTATCACCCTCACCAATTGCATTCATCGCAGATGATGAACCTGCAAACTCACCAGAAATAGCTGACCCGTTGCC
>NZ_JAXCEI010000035.1:0-19327 GCF_041463655.1 Actinomadura monticuli | reverse complement strand
TGAGTGCACACGAGCACCTCCCGGCCGGGGACGACAGATCCCGTGGAAGACACGAAGTCAGTCAGGGCTTGGGTCAGACCCCGTCGGGAGGTGCTCACCTACATCATCTCTGTCAGGGCTTGATGAGGACCTTGAGGCTCCTGCGGTCCGCCATGTCCTGATAGCCGGACGGGACGCCGTCCAGGCCGGTCGCGGCGTCGAACACCTTGCCCGGTTCGACGGTGCCGTCCAGGACGTCGGGCATCAGTTCTTCGATGTAGGCCCGGACCGGCGCGGGCCCGCCGGCCAGGCGGATGCTGCGGCGGAAGAGGCTGCCGAAGCCGATCGGCGCGTCCTCGTACTGCGGGACGCCGACGCGGCTGATGACGCCGCCCGAGCGGACGACGCCGAGGGCCTGCCGGTAGGCGGGCCTGGTGCCGACGGCCTCCACGACCACGTGCGTGCCGTGCCCGCCGGTGAGTTCGCGCACCGCCTCGATGCCTTCCCCACCGCGCGCGGCCACGACGTCGGTGGCGCCGAACTCGCGGCCGAGACCGGTGCGGGCCCGGTGACGCCCCATCAGGATGATCTGCTCGGCGCCCAGGCGCCTGGCCGCCAGGACGGCCAGCAGGCCGACGGCGCCGTCACCGATCACGGTGACGCGGGTGGACGGATTGACGCCGCCGGCCACGGCCGCGTGGTGGCCGGTGCCGAACACGTCCGAGAGCGTCAGCAGGGACGGCAGGAGGGCCGAGTCCGCTTCGACGGGCAGTCTGACCAGGTTGCCGTCGGCGAGCGGGACGCGGATCGCCTCGGCCTGACCGCCCTCGGACGACGGGCCGCCCCAGAAGCCCGCCTGCGGATGGGTGCAGGACGTGTGCAGGCCCTCGCGGCAGAACTGGCAGGTGTTGTCAGCGATGGCGAACGGCGCCACGACCAGGTCCCCCCGCTTGAGCCTGGCCACCTGCGAACCGGTGTCCTCGACGACGCCGATGAATTCGTGCCCCATCCGGGCGGGCCCCTCCTCCGGCTTCATCGAACCGTAGCGCCACAGATCGGTACCGCAGATGCAGGACGCGGTGATGCGGACCAGCGCGTCGGTGGGCAACGCGATGACCGAGTCCGGAACCTGCTCGACACGGACGTCGCCGGCACCGTACATGAGGGTTGCGCGCATCAGGAGTGCTCCGTCTCAGCTGGAAGTTCTCTCAGGTGGTGGCGGCACCCCGTACCGTGCCCCGGGCTGGTCGGGGTGCCTCGACGCTGCGTCCAACGTGCTGACCCCAGCGAACCCGCCGGGCCGCACGCGAGGCAGAGCGCGTTCATGGGGGGACAAGCTCAACCCCCTTACCGCCGCCCCCCGCACGTACCGTTGTGGGCATGGACGACCGTCCCGACCACCGCGCCCAGATCCGGGACTTCCTCACCACCCGGCGCGCCAAGCTCACCCCCGAGCAGGTCGGGCTGCCCACCAGCGGCCGGCGCCGGGTCCCCGGACTGCGCCGCGAAGAGGTCGCCGTGCTGGCCGGAGTGAGCACCGAGTGGTACACCCGGCTGGAAAAGGGCCACATCGGCGGCGTATCGGAGGAGGTACTCGACGCGGTGGCCCAGGCTCTGCGCCTGGACCAGGACGAACGCGCCTACCTGTTCGACCTCGCCCGAGCCGCCCGGCCCGCCCGCCGCACCCCCTCGCGCCGCAGGGACGTCCAGATCCCGCCGCGGGTCCAGTGGCTGCTGGACTCCATGACGATGTCGGCGGCGTTCGTGCGCAACGGCCGCCAGGACGTCGTCGCCCACAACGCGCTCGCCCGGACCTTGCTCGCCCCGGTCTTCGACAGCCCCACCACCGCCGAACACGGCCGCGCCAACCTCGCCCGCTACATCTTCCTCGATCCCGGCTCGCAGCAGTTCTTCGCCGACTGGGACGCCGCCACCGTCGTCGCCGCCGCGCTGCTGCGCGCCGAGGCCGGACGCGAGCCCCATGACCGGGCCCTGCGCGACCTCATCGGTGAACTGTCCACGCTCAGCACCGAGTTCCGCAGCCGGTGGGCCGTCCACGACGTGCGCCTCAGCCACCACGGGGGCAAGCGGCTGTGGCACCCGCAGGTCGGCGACCTGGACCTGACCTACCAGTCCCTCGACCTGCCCACGTCCAACCGGACGGCGCACCTCACCATCTACACCGCCGAACCGGGCAGCACCTCCGAAGACCGCATCAAGCTCCTGACCAGCCTGGCGGCCACCCAGCCGACACCCCCCACCAGCCACCCGCGGTGAGGCCGTTCTGAGGAACTCTCGGCCTTGAGGTGTTCCGCATTGAAGGCTGTTCCGCGTGAAGAGGAACAGTTCGTTTAGCGGAACAGCGCTTCCGCACGCCCTTGAGCGGGAGCTTCGTTCCGTGTTGCCGCCAGGTTGGGACTTGGGGCTGGTGCGTGAGCCGAAGGGGAGCGGGCCCGTGCGTATGGACCTGCTACTCGAGGTCCGAGCCCCTGACCGGGTCGGCGGTCGGATCCTCGTAGAGACCGAGCCGAACGTGGAGCCTCGCGACGTCCCTGCGGTTCTCCGTCAACTCGACCGGTACATGCAGATCGACGCCCCGGGAGCAGGTGGCCAGGGGCGTCTGGTGGCGGCCCCGTACCTGTCCCCGCGCGCCCGCGAGCTGCTCGCCGAGGCCGGGGCGGGTTGGTACGACTCCACCGGCAACATGCGGGTTCGATTGGACCGGCCGGGCCTGTTCGTGGAGCGCCGGGGAGCCGATCGCGATCCGTACAGCGACGCGAAGGACCGGCGGCTTCGGTCCCTGCGGGGCCGAGGCGCGGCACGTGTCATCCGTTCGCTGCTCGATGACCGCGGTCCCATCGGAGTGCGGGAACTGGCCGCACGGGCGGAGGTCGGCGCGGCGACCGGCTCGCGGGTGCTCGAACTCCTCGTCCGCGAGGACCTGATCGAACGGAGCGGCGAAGGCGCGGTGGTCGCGGTGCGCAAGCGGTCGCTCGTGCACCGGTGGACGCAGGACTACAGGCTGACGACCACCAATAACGCCGTCCCGGTACTCGCGCCCAGAGGCATCGACCGGGTGCTCCGAGACCTTGCGGACTACCGACGGCCGTACGCGCTGACCGGAGCGGCGGCACTGCGCGCGCACCTGCCTCCGGACGCCGTCGCCGTGGCGCCGCTCGCGCTGCTCGCGGTGTTCGTCGACGACGCCGTGGCCGCCCAGCAGGAGCTGAAACTGCGGCCGGCGGACCGCGGCTCCAACGTGCTGCTCATCGAACCGTTCGACCAGGTCGTCTACCGCGAATCCACCGTGCGCGACCGCCTCCGTCACGTCAGCCCCGGCCAGACGGCCGCCGATCTGCTCACCGACCCCGGACGTTCCCCGGAAGAGGGCCGGCAGCTCATGGACTTTCTCGCGACCAAGGACAAGGAATGGGCTCATTGAACCAAGACCGCCCTCCGAAGGAGTACATCCTCGCCCGCGGAGTCCTGCTCGATGCGCTCGACGCGTTGGGCGCACACCGTGAGGCCATCGTCCTGGTGGGCGCTCAAGCGGTGTACCTGCACCCGGGAACGCCGACCTGGCGGTCGCCCCCACCACCACGGACGCCGACATCGCCCTGGCTCCGAACCGCCTGCGAGACGAACCCCTCCTCGAAGACGCACTGCGCACGGCCGGATTCCTCCCGGGCTCCAACCCCGGATCGTGGGTCGGCGCGCACGGGGTCGCCGTCGACCTGATGGTGCCCGAAGCGCTCAGCGGCTCCGGCGGTCGTCGCGGCGCCCGCCTGCCGGTCCATGGCAACCGGGTCGCCCCGCCGGACCGCCGGACTCGAAGCGGCCCTGGTGGACTTCGAGGAACACGAACTGTCCGCACTCAACGACGCCGATACGCGAACCTTTGCGGTACGAGTCGCCGGCCCGGCGGCACTCCTGATCGCCAAGGTGATCAAAATCGAGGAACGGCGCAGCCAAGCCCGCCTCCGGCCCAAGGACGGGCTCGACATTCTCCGCCTGCTCCAAACCACCGACACCGACCCCCTCGCCCGGCGCCTCGCAGACCTCGCCGCCCACCCGCTCTCCCAGGAGACCACGCACCAGGCCGTCCACGCGCTCCGCGACCACGGAACCGACCCGGACGGCCCCCTCGCCACCCTGGCCGCCCAGGCCGTCGGAGTCCTGGAAGATCCCTCTACGGTCATTGGTTCACTCATCGCCCTCACCGAGGACCTGCTCACCGCCTACGACAGCCTGGCCTAGCAGGTCCCGACGGCGGTCTGGGCGCCGAACCGCAAGTCGAGAAAGCTGACGCCCGACCGAACCGGCGGAGGCACGGACTCGTCTTCCCGTCCCGCGTCCGGCATATCGAACCCGGACAAGCCACGTGAGAGAGGAAAGCCGACCAAGTTCTTACTGGTCAGAGGTGGTGTGGTGGGCAGGGGCGGGGTCGAACCGCCGACTTTCCGCTTTTCAGAAGTAGCAACCGCCCTGCTGCCACCCCGTCCACCGAGGTCAGACGGTGCTCAATGTGCGCCCGTGGTGCTGGTTGGTTGCTGACGTTGCCGTCAGGGTTGCCGTCACCGGTCGAAGTCGTCAGGCGACCTTGATCGAGTGAGGGCCGACGCTGACGGTGATGTCGACGTGCCCGCCGAGCGCGGTGGCGTAGGCGCGGAGCGTCTCCAGTTCCATGGCTTCAAGGTTGCCGTTTTCGATCTGGGAGACGCGAGACTGTGAGACCCCCAGGATCTGGGCGACCTCGGCTTGCGTCTTGCCGATGGCCTTGCGGAGCTCTTTGAGGTGGTGGCCGGCGACGTAGGCGTCCAACTTGGCGCGAGCCTTGGCCTGGCGCTCGGGGTCGGCCAGTTCAGGGTTGCGGCGGTGTGCTTCGGCCTTGATGTCCTGCCAGCGGCGTCCGGTACTCATCGTCCGCCCTCCTTATCCTTCGCTGCCCGGTACTCGGCGTAGCGGGCTTCGGCCAGTGGGATCGCCTCGTCGTACCAGCGTGACCACTGCCCGGCCTTGTCTCCGGCCACCAGGAAGATCGCTGCACGGTCCGGGTCGAAGACGAACAGCATGCGGATCTCCGATCGTCCTCGGCTGCCGGGCCGCAGCTCCTTGAGGTTGCGCAGCTCGCTGTGTTCCAGGGTGTCGACCAGCGGCCGCCCCAGCGTCGGTCCGACCTCGGCCAACCTGTCGATGGCCTGCGCGATCAGGGCAGCTGTGTCCAGCTCGGATTCACACAGCTTGAGGAACCAGCTCTCGACCGGTTCGAGAAGGATGACATCCCAGGGCACCCCACCAATATAACCTCTAGCTCATACTGCAGAGAGCTGACCGTCCGCTTCCTGGTGACGTCCGTTGCCGTCAAACGCCAACGCCCCGGGCCTCATGGCTCCGGGGCGTTCGTACTGGTCATTTGTGGTGGGCAGGGGCGGGGTCGAACCGCCGACCTTCCGCTTTTCAGGTCACAGCGTCTGAGCGCTGTACTGACCTGCGAAAACCCAGGTCGCTCACGAGCGAGAAGCCGATAAGCGGATTGTGTTCCCCGGCAACCTACCACGCTGCGCTACACAGTAGCTACCCGCTGCATGCCGCGGTCGAACCTCCCCGCGCAACTGCCCGCGCCGTCCACATCAGGCCCGTCACATACGGTCACACCGGCTCCGAAGTACCTTCGTACGGTCCTTCGACCTTGAGGGCGGGCTTCTTGTAGCTCACGATCTTGCCCCCCATGGGGCCGCGCTTGGGAGTGAACGTGATCGTTCCAGTCTGAGGGTGCACACTGCCGGCCCGCTGACGCCGTCAAGGTCGCTCACGTACTCGTACAGCATGCGGAGCAGGTCCCAACTGCCCGACCGCATTTGGAACCTGCTGAGGCCGGGCGCGTCGAGCATACGGAAGGTGATGCTGGTGTCGGGCCTGGGACCCCGACCAGCCTTGGCCCGGTCCTTCCGGTCCGCCAGCGACTCAGGGCATCCGCACGGTTCACCCTTCCGATCGTCGGCCAAGAACTCCGTGCCGTCCGACCATGTCCGCCGCCCCAACGTCCCACCCGAATCGCCCACGCTCGGGTTATCCCATCTGCAGTTCGAGGCCCTGCTGTCGGCGGCGCGCGCCTCAGCCAACCCCAACGCCCTCGCGCTGGTGGCGGTGCTCGGGCTCCTCGGGTTGCGGATCTTCGAGGCCATCAGCGCCGACATCGACGACCTGGGCGAGGAACACGGCCACCGGGTCCTCCGCGTGGTCGGTAAGGGCACCCGGATCGCACTGATACCTGTTCCGCCGGCAGTCTGCAGAGCCATCGACCGGGCCTCCGAGGCCCGGAGGGCCGGGCCGATCCTGCTCAATACTCGCGGGGTCCGGATGGATCGGCACGCCGCCACCCGCCGTCTGCGCCGGCTCGCGGCCGAATCCGTCGTCCGGTTGCCGCGGATGCACCCGCACATGCTCCGCCACACCTTCGTGACCGCCATGCCCGACGCCGGCGTCGATCTCCGCGACTTACAGATCGCCGCACGCCACGCAGACCCGCGCACCACCATGCGCTACGACCGAGCCCGAAACAATCTCGGCCGCCACCCCAACTACATCCTCGCGGCCTACATGGCCTCCGGCACGTGAAGCAGGGCCGCAGGCGAAATCGCGCTGCTCTCCCGAATTGAAGATGTCGCCGAGCCTGCACAACGTCGGTCGAGCATAAGGAAGCTATCGAGGCCCGAGCCCGGTTTTTCCATCGAGCAGCTCGCGCACGATGTCGAGGTGACCCGCATGGCGTGCGGTCTCCTCGATCATGTGAAGGACGATCCGGCGCAGATCGGTGACCTCGTCTCCGAGCGGACCCGGGTGACGTGCCACAGGGGGTGTAGATAGTGGCGTAGAGGCTATGACGGCGTTGGACAGCTCGCACTGGGCACGGTAGAACGCAATCACCTCAGAGGATGATCGCGGAGTGGTCAGTGGACCGTGGTCGTCGTCGGGCCAGGCCAGCGGCTCGGTGGAGCCTGTGGCGATTTCCTGAAACCAGTGCCTCTCGGCGTAGCCGAGGTGTTCCACCAGACCCAGAGGTGTCCACCCCGAAGACAGAACGGCGGTTGCCAGGGCTTCGACGTCAAGGCCGTCGATGATCGCCAGAACGCTGGCGCGTTGTGCATCCAGGAACAGCAACAGGGCGTGCTTCTCGTCGTCGTCCACCCGGACCTCGTCCATTCTGGTCAAGTGAGCGAACCTTGCGCAGGACCGCTTTCAGCGAGTGTCGGATGTTAGCAACCGGGACAGACATTCTTCGCGTACCTGCCTGGCAGGACGAGCGGCAGTGCCGGGCGTCTGTGGCCCGCCGGGATCAGCCGAGTGGTGCTCGGGCCGCGATCGCCGCGGTAGCGCAGACGACGGCGGCCGGGCCTGCGCTGCCGGGTGTCCGCGGACGTGGAGGCCGTCGCCGCCGACTGCCGCGATCCTCGCCCTGCCCGAACACGTGTGGCAGTGCGCCTACGACGCCGACCCGCCGGCCCCGCCCCGGGGCGTGGGTGGCCGAGCTGACCGGCATGCTGGACCTGACGTCCTGGCCCAAGGGGATGCGGGTCATCGTCCGCCGCGAACGCCCCCACCCCGGCGCGCAACTGCGGTTCACCGACATCGACGGGCACCGCTTCACCTGCTTCGTCACCGGCACCCGGCCTGGAGGCAGGCACGGGCAGCTCGCCGACCTGGAACTAGGCCACCGCCGCCGCGCCCGCTGCGAAGACCGCATCCGCTGCGCTAAGGACACCGGCCTGCGCAACCTGCCCCTGCACGACGCCGCCGCCAACCAGATCTGGCTGGAGGTGGTCGCACTGGCCTCGGAACTCACCGCCTGGACCCAGATGCTCGCCCTGACCGGCCACCCCGCCCGCACCTGGGAACCCAAACGCCTGCGGCTGCGGATCTTCTCCGCCGCCGGACGCCTGACCCGCGGCGGCAGGCGACTCAGACTCCGCCTGAGCAGCCGCTGGCCCTAGACCGACCTGATCACCACCGCGATCACCCGCCTGCAGACACTGCCCGCACCCTGACCAGGAACAAGCCGTCCCATCAGCCCGGAAAGGAGACCCCCGGGCCCGTGGAACCCCGCCCACCCGACGCGACAGTCGGGCCCGACGAATGACCCGCCGCTGAGAACGAAGAATCGGTTGGGCCGCTCCGCGACCCAACCGACCTCACGAAAGATCGAGGCTAGCGGCCGGATGTGGTTGGGCGGGATCGTGTTTGCCCTTTTCGCTTGCCGTCGCCGACGTCCCCGGCAAGGCTTTGATCCGAGGATGGAAGGAAGTGGCGCGTGGACGAGAGCGGAACCGTCGAGTTGAAGCTTCCGGACGGCGGGAGTGTCCTGGTCCGGCCGGAGCGGGTGGACGACGGGACTGGAGGGGGCCCTTCCAACATCGGCCTCAAAGACGCCCTGTCGTTTTCGGCGGTGAGTTCCACGCTGCGCGGTGTGGCCGCCGAGGTGCACCGTGCGGTGAAGGCGGTGGAGCCGGACGTGGCGGAGGTCGAGTTCGGCTTCGAGATCGCCGTGAAGAACTCCAAGGTCATGTGCCTGCTCGTGGACGCGGAAAGCAAGGCGACCTTCAAGGTCCGCCTCGAATGGAACAAGAATGGCCGGTCGGAGGGGGGTGAACCCGCTGACAGGTGACGCGGCGATCGACGGCCGCACCGAGCTCGCGCGGCTGCTGGACGCTTGCGTCGTGCTGTTCTCCGGAGACGAGGTGCGCGGCAGCGGTGTCCTGGTGGCTCCCCGAACGGTTCTCACATGTGCTCATGTGGTCGCGCGGTACGGCAACGATTCGGCGCAGGCCGTCCAACGAACCGAATTCCAGTGGCGAGGCGCGGTCTATTCGGGGACGGTGCGCGCCGTTCCCGATCAGCACCGAGGCCGCGGTCTGTGGGGTTATCCCGATCTCGCACTGGTCACAGCCGACGCGCTGCCCGACGATCACCCTTATGCCTGGCTAGGCACAGGTTTTCCCCGCGATCACACGAGTCTTTACGCGACGGGCTTCAAGGCGACGTACGGTGAGGGCGACATGGAACTCGGCGGCACCTGGGTGAAGTACGACTCGCCGCACGACGTCTTCGGGCGCCCCATGCTGTCCCTGTCCCAGGGTGAGCTCGCGTCGGGGATGTCCGGCGGGCCCCTCCTGGATCCCGCGACCGGTGCCGTCTGCGGAATCCTGACCACGTCCCGTAAGGAGGGATGGTCGCAGGGCGGGCTTGGTACGCCGATCGAGGCGGTGTGGGAGGCGTTCGGGGACATCTGCGAGTCAGGTCAGCCTCCGCAGAATGCCCGCTGGCGTTCCTTACGCAACGGCATCCTGAGACGGGAGGAACTGGTGAAGTCGGCGCGCGATTCGCTCGTGGCCCTTCTCACCGACAGCCCGCTCAGCCTGTACGCGCTGTACGACAGGGTTTTCGACGGGCTCCGGCTCCCGCCCGACAATGATCTGCGCACCCCGGAGGACCTCATCCGCGAAGTCGCGGACTCGGTGCCTGTCCCGGGGCGGCCGGATCCGCTGACGCGGTTGCGCGCCGAGGCGAAGGCGTCGGCCGTGCGGCCCCCGGCCCCGCGCAGCGCCCGGATCGAGATCCACCTCGTGCCCGCCGGGCACGACGCACGCAGGCTGCTGCTGTCGGTGTGGACGTACCAGAGGCAGGAGCGCGTCCCGGTGATGGAGCACTGCGCCGACGGGGCGATGCCGGTGGAGGACGTGCGGGAGGGGCTGCGCTCGGTGCTGCGAGACGTCCTGCGCAGGCTCGTCAGCGGGCACGGCCCGGCCGTCGAGGACCTCGTCGTCGAGTTCGTCATGCCGTTCGAGATGCTCGGCGACCGCGACGGCCGCGACGCGGTCGACGAATGGTATATCGACAAGCCGCACAAATCTCTCGGCGTGCAGTTTCCCGTCATCGTCCGGACCCGTGATCGCCCCTACGATGCGCTGGTGCATCTCCGCCGGAGGTGGCGCAGCCTCCAGTCGTCGGCGCCCGTCCTGTACTGGGCGGACTGCCAGGCCGAGAAGAGCATGGCGGAGTTCTACGGCTCGTTCCAGAATTCCGAGCCGTGCACCATGGTCATGATCGGCTACCGGCCGGGCGAGGGGCGGCGCCGTCAGGTGCTGGAGGCCGCCTACGATGCCGGGCTGCCCGTGGCGGTATGGCGTCGCCGACCCTGCGACGGGTCCGCGGCAAGCACATGCGGCCGGAACGGGACATGCGCGGCGGAGACGTTCCAGCGTGCGGTGGAGGCCAGGCTCGCCGGACGCCCGCTGGCCGAACTCCCCGCCCTGATCCGGACGCTCCGTGCGGAAGCGCAGACCCAGGGACGCGACACCGAGCACTGCGGCCGGGGCCTCAGCGTGCTCCTGGACGACCCGACCCGGCCCGACCCCGACAGCGCGGCGCTGTCCAACCCGCAGTGAGGCACCCATGAGCGACTGGCGGATCTACCAGGGGACGAGAACCCCGCATGACGGCATCGACCGGTTGCCGCCGCCGCTGGCCTGGCGCCGCTTCGAGGGAGACCCGTCACCGGCGGACGCACCGGACCCCGCGTGGCGGCCCGGTGACCGGGACCGTGCCCGGTCCTTCCTGCCCGACCCGGCCACCATCGACCTGACCAACGCCGCCCTGTACCTGCGCCGCCCCCTGCTGGTCACGGGTCAGGCCGGGGTCGGCAAGTCCACCCTCGCCCTGTCGATCGCCTACGAGCTGGGTCTCGGGCCCATCCTGCGCTGGCCCATCACCAGCCGCTCCACCCTCAAGGAGGGGCTCTACACCTACGACGCCATCGGCCGGCTGCACGATGTGAACCTGAAGGAGGGGGCCGCGCAGTCGGACATCGGCCGCTACCTGACCCTCGGGCCGCTCGGCACGGCGCTGCTGCCCCGCGCCCGCCCGCGCGTGCTGCTCATCGACGAGATCGACAAGAGCGACATCGACCTCCCGAACGATCTGCTCACCATCTTCGAGGAGGGCGAGTTCGACGTCCCCGAACTGGTCCGCATCACCCAGGACCGGCCCGAAGTCCAGGTGACGACCGCCGACGGGACCGGCCGCGTCAGCGTCCGGAACGGGCGGGTCCGCTGCGCCGCGTTCCCGGTCATCGTCCTTACCAGCAACGGCGAGCGCGAGTTCCCGCCCGCTTTTCTACGCCGCTGCGTCCCGCTGGCGATCTCGCCGCCGACCCGCGAGCAGCTCGCCGAGATCGTCCACGCGCGGTTGGGTGCGGAAATGGTGGAGACGAGCGGCGACCTGCTCGACGCGTTCGTCGAACGGCAGCGGAACGGCCGCGAGCTGGCCACCGACCAGTTGCTCAATGCCGTCTACTTCCGGTTCGAGGCGGCGCGCGGCCAGGGGACCGGCGTCGAACAGGTCGCGGAGAAACTGATCGAGCACCTCCGGACCACGACGGACTGACCATGGCCTCCATCGAGGATCTCCTGACGGCGCTGGAGACGCTCGGCGTCCGGGCGACCGACCGGGAGATCTCGGAGACGTTGTGGCTGGCCCGGCACATGGGCACGGCGGCGTCCACTGCCGAGCCCGTCGAACGGCGGCCGGTGCCTCGTGTGCGTCCGGAGCCCGCAGCTGAGGCGGCGCCACCTCCGGCGCCGGTCCGCCAGCCTGCCGCGCCGTGGCCGCGGGAGCACCGCGTCTCGCTCCACCCCCCGGCGCCTGTGCGGGGGGACGCCGGGGCGGCGCAGGGTCGCGCCGTGCCCGCTCGCGCACCCGCCGTCGCGGCGCTGCCGCACGGGCTAGACGTCCTGCGGGCGCTGCGTCCGCTGAAGCGGCGGGTCCTCGCCGGCCACGACCTGGTACTGGACGAGGACGCGACCGCCGATCGCGTCGCCGACGAGAAGATCGTGATGCCGGTCCTCGTCCCGGAGCCGCGGCGCTGGCTGAGCCTCGCCCTGGTCGTCGACGCCGGACCCGCCATGGCCGTGTGGCGGTCACTGGTAAACGAGTTGTGCACACTGCTCGAACGCCTCGGCGCCTTCCACGACATCCGGCTGTGGTACCTGCGGCGCGCCCCCGGCGGCGGGCTCGGGCTGCACGTCGGCCTCGGGACGGGCGCGGCCGCGCGCAGCCCCAAGCAGATCGTCGACCCGTCCGGACGGCGGCTGATCCTCGTGGTCAGCGACTGCGTTGACGACATCTGGCGTGACGGCGAGGCGCTCAAGGTGCTCGACCTGTGGGGACGGCACGGCCCGCTGGCGCTGCTGCAGCCGTTCCCCCAACGACTCTGGAAACGTACCGGGCTGTCCGCCGTCCCGGTGCGGCTGCGCAGCGCCGAGGCGGGCGTGCCCAACCTCCGCCTCACCGTGGAGAGCCGTACCCGGCGGGCCGGCACCGCACTCGGTCAGGGCGTCCCCGTCCCCATCCTGGAGATAGAGCCGGAATGGCTCGGGCCCTGGGCGCGGCTCCTCACCGGTACCGCCCCGGGCGGCGTCGACGGCATGGTCGCTTGGACGCGTCCTGCCCCGCGGGACGACCTCCACGATGGGGAAGGCCTCACCACCGTCCCGGTGTCGGGAGATCGGGACGCTTCACCGGTCGAGCGGGTCACCGCGTTCCGCACTGCTTCGCCGCAGGCATACCGCCTTGCCGGGTACCTGTCGGCCGTCCCGCTGACGCTCCCCGTCATGCGCATGGTACAGCGGTTGATGCTCCCAGATAGCCGCCCGTCCCATCTCGCGGAAGTGTTCGACAGCGGGCTGCTCCACGTCGTCGGCGAACCGGCCGCCGCCCCGGAGGAGACCCGGTACGCCTTCGATGAAGGCGTCGCCGAGGTGTTGCAGGGGACTCTTCGCCGATCCGAAGCCGTCCAGATCGTTGAAGAGGTGAACGCGTTCATCACCGCACGGCTCGGTCAGTCCCGCACGACCGGCGCCCTTCTGACGTTGCCGGACGGGTCCGGCGATCAGGAGCTGGCGTCGTCTAACAAACCGTTCGCCGCCTTCTCCGCCGAGTTCCTGCAACGCCTGGGCGGTGATTACGCGGAACTGGCAGCTTCCTCACCGCCGAGGGACCACGAACCGGTCACATCGGCGTCTCCGCGGAGCGGCGGCAAGCCGTCCAGCCAGGGATGGGTCCGCGCACCGCGATCCTCGATCGAGCATGTGGACGCCGTGGTAGTCGGGTCCGGATTCGGTGGGTCGGTCGCCGCGTTCCGGCTCGCCGAGGCCGGGCAGTCGGTTGTCGTACTAGAGCGCGGCCGGCCGTACCCGCCCGGCGCTTTCCCCCGCTCGCCCGCCGAGATGGGACGCGCGTTCTGGGACCCCTCCGCCGGGCTCTACGGGATGTACGACGTATGGAATTTCAGAGGGTGTGACTCCATTGTGACGGCGGGCCTGGGCGGCGGCTCGCTGATCTACGCCAACGTCCTTCTGCGCAAGGACGAGCGCTGGTTCGTCAACGACCGGCCGTCCGGCGGGTACGACCCGTGGCCGGTGACCCGCGCCGACCTCGACCCGCATTACGACGCCGTCGAGCGGATGCTCGGCGCGACCCCGTACCCCCTCGGGGCCCCGCCGTTCGACGACACCCCCAAGGCGCATGGCATGCGGGACGCCGCCGCCGAACTCGGCCTGGAACACTTCCTACCGCCGCTGGCGGTGAGCTTCGCCCCGGAGCCCGGCGGCAGGCCGGGGCCGGGCCTTCCGATCATTGACCCCGAGTACGGCAACATTCACGGCGTTCCGCGACGCACATGCAGGCTCAAGGGCGCATGCAACATCGGTTGCAACGAGGGCGCGAAGAACACCCTGGACCACACCTATCTGTCCGCTGCCGCCTACCACGCCGCCGACATCCGCACCTCGCACGAGGTGAAGGCGATCCGGCCACGGCCGGGCGGCGGGTACGAGGTCGACTACGTCCACCACGACGACCTGGAGGCCAAGAGCCGCCGCCGGCCCGTGGTCACGATCTCCTGCGACCGGCTCATCCTCGGCGCCGGAACCTATGGGACGACGTTCCTGCTGCTCAGGTCGCGGAGGGAGTTCCCCGGTCTGAGCGAGGCGCTCGGCACACGGTTCAACGGCAACGGCGACCTGCTGACGTTCCTGATGCGCGCCACCGACCGCAACCGTGTCCGGCCGCTGAACGCCAGCCGCGGCCCCGTGGTCACCAGCGCGATCCGGTTGCCCGACGAACTGGACGGGGCGTCGACCGCGGGCCGGGGCGCCTACATCCAGGACGGCGGCTACCCCGCCTTCGCGGACTGGATCGTCGACGGCTTCGACGTCGGCAACGACCTCGAACGCGCGGTGAAGTTCCTGTGGGACCGGTTCACCGCGCTGTTCCGGGAGGCGCCCGACACCAACCTGTCCAAGGAGATCTCGGACCTCATCGGCGATGGCGCGCTCACGGTCAGCTCGCTGCCGCTGCTCGGCATGGGCCGCGACACCGCCGACGGGCGGCTGCGGCTGAAGGACGGCCGGCTCGCCGCGGACTGGACGGCCGATACCAGCGAGGAGCTGTTCAACCGCGTCCGCAAGACGATGCGGGGCATCGCGGACGTGCTCGGCGCCGACTACGCCGACAACCCGATGTGGTTCCGCAAGCGCATCATCACCATCCATCCGCTCGGCGGCGCCCCGATGGGCGCCCACCCGGGCGAGGGCGTCTGCGACGCCTTCGGCGAGGTGTTCGGGCACCCCGGCCTGTACATCGCCGACGGCGCGGCAATGCCCGGCCCAGTCGGCGCGAACCCGGCGCTAACCATCGCCGCGCACGCCGACCGCATGAGCACCCAGATCCTGGACAAGTCTCGCGTCCTTACCCGCCGACCGAGCGTTGAGAAGAACCGCCGGGATATGAGGGAGCCTCAACCTCCGCGGTCCGGCCGGACGTCCTTGTCGTTCGTCGAGGAGATGAAGGGCTTCATCACCTACGGGATCAGCAATCCGAGGGCCGGTGAGATCGCGGACGAACGTCGGTACCTGGCGTTCCGCCTCACCATCACCGCCGATGACGTCATGCGTTTCCTCGATGACCCCAGCTACCAAGCCCGGGCTGAAGGCTGGATCGACATTGGCCGACGATGGCCCGTCGAGCGAGGGACGTACCACGTGAGGGGTCCTTCGGAGAAGGATCCTCGTCGCCTGATGGGATACCGGTTGCATTTCAACCACGACGGCCGCCCGCGGACTCTGGCCGGCCACAAAGACGTCCCGCTCGGCCAGCCGACGCGGATCTGGCCTGAGACGTCCACCCTGTACGTGCGGATCCTTGAAGGGCACGTCTCAGAAGAGGAAGAGGATGCACCAGTTGTCGGGGCAGGTGTCCTGCATATAAGACTCACCGACTTCGCGCGTACTTTGACGACCTTCCGCTGCACCGGTCCTGATGGCGCCACGGCCCTGCCACGCATCGGCCGTCATCTGTTCGGAGATCTCTTCGAGGTCTACGGTCCCTCAAGAGCTTAAGTGCAGGGTCTTGGCGTGCCGGTCGCATGAATGTGCCCGTTCCAGTTCCAGCCTTCCTGCCCCTCTGGAGAAAGGTGAGCTGCCGCGGGTTTGATGAAGTGATGTACCTTGAGTTTTGTGGTGTGGGGATACCGGAATCTTATATGAGTGGTCGGACTGAGTGATGTCCCTCTATTCGATCGGGATCAGTCGACCTGAGCCGGTTGGCCATGTGGCGGCGACCGTGCCCGGTTACACTCCGCGACTGTCGGTGAGGTAGTCGGGCAAACCGTGGACATGGAGAACAACAGCAGTAGACGATCAGGTGGGGTGTATCGGCAGCGTTTCGGGCGCCGCGAACGGTGGGGGCGGCTGGTCAAGCAGGCTGGGGCGACTGGCCGCCTGAATCCCCCTGCCGCCAAGTAACCGGGCTTGGTTGGCGTCACATCACGCGTGGTCGGGGAGGCGCGGCTTCGGCTGGGCCACAAACACTCGCACATGCCGATGAGCGTGCGTTCGGTGCTCTGTATCGCTGAGACTTCAAAATGAGGTTCCCTGTAGCATGGTTAGCGTTCTGCGCTCGGCCGAAAGCCGGGTGGCTATTGTGGTCGCGCATCACGCGAGTCCAGTGATGGCGGGCTGATCCGACCCAACTTCCGCAAGAAGAAACCAGGGCTCGTAGGGGGCGCGACTGCAGGAGAGTGACAATCGCAGCGGCCCCTTCTCCTGCTCCTGCCACTGTGCTGAGTCCATCGCCATCCAGTGGCCGGGCTGAGTTCGGTGGAGCGAGAAAATGTCCCAGTTCTTGCCGGTCACACGCGAGTAGGGGCGCGGCTTGGTAGTACGGTTGTCGGAGACCTGAGCACTGGCGCCGGCGTTGAACTCCCATGGGCCCCACACGAACCGCGCAGCTTCCTCCGCCGTCACGTTCGTGGGGAGCCTGCCGCTGCAGTGATCTTTCCAGGCTTCGTTGACGATGCGGATCGTCACCTCGTCGAGATAGTCCAGCGTCGAGGGGCCGATGAGTTCGATCTTGAGATTGCCGTTGCGGGCCACACCGTTGATGTCTTCGGTGAGAGTGAGTCGGAACTGTGGTGTGAGTTCGCTACGACGGCGGCTGGCTTCGATGTCTCGGAGGTCGGTCGTGGCAACTGCCATCAGCCGGTTACTCCGATTGTTGAGGACGGCGGAACGCCATGCGCCGAGAGCGCCGATGCCGCCACCGATGCCTCCGAGCGAGGCGCCTACGGCGAGCGCGCCGGTCCAGAAAGAGTCCATAGACGGACACGGTAGCGATCTCAATCCCGCCTCGCAGCGATCCGCAAGTTGCGCTCGGCTTACCTTCCCAAGCGCTGGCAGTGCGTCGTTGGAATGAGAGCCAGTCAGCGGCGGACCGATGTTGCTGTGAAGCTAGGCATCGGCGGTGATAGGTGACGCCGCACAGCCCGCCGCTCAACGTAAGAGTTGATTGACCACCTCGAAAATGACCCGCCGGTTCGTTGAACGCACCGAACGCCTGGAACGGTTCTTCCTCCCGCCCTACTCACCCGAGCTCAATCCCGACGAATGGATGTGGAAGAATATCGATCACGACCGTGTTGGCCGCCAAGCCGTCCAGAGCCATGGCGAACTCCGGCTGTTCGCCACCGGCCGCCCTGCATCGGCTCCAGAATCTCCCCCGACTCGTGCTGTCCTTCTTCGCCGACCCGCACCTGGCCTACATCACCGCATGACGGACGAACGACCCCCAAGTCTGGAAACCCAAGATCTCCTTAGACCCTCGGGCTCAAGGAGATGGTCAGCCATCTCGCTCGAGCGAAGGGCCGATCGCCTGCGCGCAGTTCCGGCGCTGTCGACGCACCTCACGGCACGCGAAGCTTGCCGACCTGAGCACTCCTCAGACCGGTAAGGCACACTCAACCGCAGTGCGGCCCGTTTCTCGATCTACCCATGGTCGTAGAAAATGCGAGTCATTTTCGGGACGTTGCTTGGCTTATACGTTATAGTTGAGGCGTGACGAGCGCCAATGAATCCGCAAGAACTCCAGAGCTGACAAAAGACGACAAAGATCTCCGACATGACCAGAAATTTACTCACGTCGGAGATCCTCAGCCCGGTGGCTTGTTCGACGGCTTTGAGGCTTATCGCACGCCCACCAACGAAGACTATCGAGATGTCCTCACCGGCGGACTCGTGGTGGTTGACACTAATGTCTTACTCAACCTCTATAGATATAACGATCAGACGCGAGACGACCTGCTTGGGGTACTGCGAAGGCTAGATGAACGCCTGTGGGTGCCCCGGCAGGTCATGGAGGAGTTCTGGCGTAATCGCGAGGCTGCCCTGCGGGACCCGCGGGGTACCTCCACAACGATCGATGAGCTATCCGAGCATAAAGAGAGGACAATTAGAACATTCCAGACATGGGCCAATCGCGTGGGCTTGCCGAGCGATCGCAGGACGGAACTGGTGGGGGCTATTTCGGATGCCTTCGACCAGGTATGCGAAGGTGTAGCCGAGCTTACTGATGACGAAGCCGCCCAGTTCGCACGCAATACGAGTGCGGATCCGGTGATCGTTGGACTCGAACGCATTTTGCAGGGTCGTGTAGGCCCCGCTCTCAGTGACACGGACTACCAGGAAGCGCTCGCTGAGGCGAAACGGCGAGGCGACACCAAGCATCCACCGGGCTACAAGGACTCCGGAAAGGACCCGGAACTGGCGGCCGGTGACTATCTCGTGTGGGTGCAGCTCATCCGCGAGGCCACGCGGCGAGGCCATGATGTGCTGCTCGTTACCGGGGATGTAAAAGACGATTGGTGGAGAAGAGAACGAGGCGAGATCAGGGGCCCCCGCAGGGAGTTGGTCGACGAGCTACGGGTCAATGCGGGTGTGAGACTCTTCATGCTTCGCCCGGACAGTCTTATGGTGCAAGCGAGAAAGGCTCTCCAAGTTGAAGTTAGTGACGAATCGGTCGATGACATAGGGCGGGTGGACAGAGCTCTGGCCGATACGGCATATGGCGGCTGGACGACTGATGCGCTCGGCGAAATACTCGACTTGCTCGGAGCAGAGGGTCGGATGGAGCAGGCTGCGGCGATTATTCATGCTGCGAAAAATGACGGCTTCGTCAGCCGCGATGCGATCTATGCACTCGCGGGTTATGACGAGTCGCGGAGCTTGCGCGGATTCACGCGACCGATTACTCGCATTACCGGAATTTTTCGCGAGCAGGGGACTATATCAGCCTCCGCCGAGGACATTCTTACAGCCGACTATGACGATAGCGCAGGCAGTCCGGGGTTGGCGATTGGTTTCAGCATGCCGCAAAGCATAGTTCCGCTTGTCAGGAGCCTCGGCCGAGGCGTAGACAAAGCCCCTGAACCATAAAGAGCGATCCGCATCTCATAGGCACAAGACATCATCTTCTCTCATGCCCTCCGTAGCATTATACCCGTTGAACGGGCTCGGCTGTAACCGACCACCGCGGACGCGCAACGCTCATGCCGCTGCCCGGAAGTTGAACAGCGATCTCGTACCCATCGAGGCACTCCTCCAGGCGGGTGTGCCTTGGTTAGCGCCGTGTTGGGGTGTACGACGTGTCGATTCCCCTCGCGGCGGTCAACGGGAACTGTGGTACACGATCCCGTCGAGGGAGTCATCGCCCCAGGCGGCTGAGTTGGTCAGGTGACCATCGCAGGGGCCGATCTTGGTCACTGTACGGACATCCCTGAACACCATCTGCAGTCCATGCTCTTGCTCCCAGTCGCATTCGCACTCCAGTGAGGTTTTGCCGTGCGCCCAGCAGAACGGGAGGTGATGCCGCGTGAGCGGCTGATCTTGTTCGTAAGCTCGTCGTCGCTTGCCGGTGTGAGTCCGGTCCGGGTAGCTGCCAGGAGGCCCGGTAGCAGGCTGGC
>NZ_JAXCEI010000034.1:0-30631 GCF_041463655.1 Actinomadura monticuli | reverse complement strand
CATCGGCGCACTACGCCTGCTCGGCTTCACCAACATCGCCGAAGCCACCCGCTGGGCACGCGACGACTTCACCCACCCACTCATCGCACTCGGTCTCAACATCTGAGAACGCATTCAGCCCTGCCCGAGTTCTCCGACGGGCTTGAGAACGAGCAGGTCGACATCAAGCTCAATACGTGGGGTTGGGCGAAGGCAAACTGGCAGTCCCTGCTCTTCGGCGCTCTCCTCGCGATCGCCATAGCAACGCTCTGGGTACTGGTACAGGCTGTCGCAACAGTCGTCTTTGCCGACGGCACGTTCAAGGTGGCTGCAAAGGCCCTTGTCACTCAGACCGGGACGGTATTCGGTCTGGCGTTGGTCGCGATCTTGGTTGGTCCTAAGGTCGTCGAGGGCGCAGTGGTCACCAAGAAGACAGCAGCGCCGGAGGAGTCAGACCAGTTTGCGAAGCGGTTCAACGACCTGGTCAGGGCAGCTTTGAAGGGAAAGGCCAAGCGGCTCGTAGTGTTCATCGACGAACTTGACAGATGCAGCCCGAAGGACGTCGTCGCCACCCTGATCGATCTCAAAACATTCCTCGACCAGGAGAAGTGCGTTTTCATCGTGGCTGCCGATCGCGAGGTCATCGAGCGGGCACTCGATGACCTTCCGCAAGCCAAGCCTGTCCGTGAGGCTGAGCCGTACTACGCCACCACCGGTGCTTTCCTCGACAAGATTTTCCAGCATCAACTGGCCCTGCCGCCATTGCGATCACGGGCGCTAACGAAATTCGCCCACGATCTTGTCGACGATCAGGGCGGTATCTGGAAGGAGTTGCGCGATCGCGACACCCATGGGCGGGACACCTTTGACAGGACCGTGTTCGCGCTCATCCCGGTGCATGTCCGCAGCCCCCGGCGGGTCAAGGTTCTACTCAACAACTTCGCTACCAATGCCCGCATTGCGGGGTCACGCGGTATCGAATGGATCGAGCGTGCCCACGAACTTGCAGTTCTCACTGTTCTGCAGACTGAGTTCCCCGCCGTCGCCGCCGACCTGCGCCGAGTGCCGAGGCTCCTGGTGTACATCCGAGGCGAGGAGGCCCCAAGCTCAACCGACGTGCGCAACGTCCTCGCCAGGTACGTCTCCGACACCGGCCCCGAGCCAAGTCAAGATCGGGAAGCTGAGGAAGACGCTGAGGCTGAACCGACTGATACCGCAGCCGGGCGTCTGCTGTCGGACAACAAGGCATCAGCCGGTGACCAGGAGCGTGAGGTCGCCAGCGCTACCCTGCGCCGCCACCTTCACAGCTACCTCGCAAAAGTTGCCGCGGCAGGCATTCGCGACCCCCGTCCGGATCTGCTGTATCTCCAGGCAGCCGGCCGCGCTAGTCTCCCCGACCCCCGCCTTGGAGACGTCATCGACTTCGCTACCGACACCGCACCCGACACCGTCGTTGCCGCATTCGATGGACAGGACTCCGCAACCCTCACGGTCGCGATCCCGCTGCTGGTCACCGAGGGCGACAACGAGACCGGGCCTGGCCAAGTGTTCGCCTACGAGTCCGCCTGCCGCCTCATCGAGCATCTCGATCCTGGCGACCGCGGCTCTGTCACCGCACAGGTCGCGCCATCGCTCCTTGCTGCCGTCACCAGCCAGACCCTGTCGCAGGCGTCCAAGCCCGGTGCACTGCTAGTGGCCTGCTGGGATGGCTCCACAGACGCTGCACGCAGCATCCTGGACGGCCTCAACCATGCTGACACGCCCACGACAGTGCTCGACAACCTCACCGTCGTTCTGCCCCACCTAGAGGACAACGAGAGGCTGCTCCTGGTCGAGATGCTTACCCGTCGGTTCGCCGAACACCCCAAGCCGCTGTTGACCGCGCTCCAGCAAGCACCCATCGACGACGCCATCGCCCTGTGGGGGAACGTCGGCGACCGTGTCCTGAAGGTACTCAACGAGCTCGAAGAGCCAGAACTCGGCCCGGGGGCTGAACCGACTCCGACGGCTGGCACGACCGGCCAAACGGTCGCAACACAGCCAGTCGAGGCGGGGCTGACCGGCGCAGGTGTCGAACGACTTAAAGTGTTGATCGAAACTATCCGGAGCCGAGGTGACCACGAGCCGCTGCTGTCCGCGGTCCTCGAGACCATCCAGTCTTCGGCGGCCGTAATTCCGCTGAAGACATGGGTGGACAAGAACGCCGAGCTGTTCGTTAGCACGATGTCATCGCCGCTGCGACATGCCTGGCATGCGCTCCTCGGCCTCAGGAATTACCCCAACGCCAACGTTGCCACGTGGTCAGCAATACTGCCCGATTACGACGCCATCACCCGCTCCGGCCGGGACTCTGGAGACAAGCGCGACCAGCGCGCAGGTGAGGCCGCCTCCACCTCAGAGGCAAGCTTCGCAGGCGCATCGACAGACCAACCAGCTAACGGATCCGTACAAGATGGCGACCTTGAGTCGACGGTCGTTGCTTCCGCGGACGAGTTGCTCGTCAAGCTTCTGGAATTCTTCGCATCCACCGAGCGCAGCGGCCTCGCGTCGCTCAAGGCTCTCGCGATCAAGGTCGCTAACTGGGTTTCGATGACCGAGCAGGACGTTGCCTTGAGGGTCGTCCAAACGCTCAGCACCATCGGCTGGGAGGCCGGAGACGACGAGACAGCCGGGCAGCTGTTGTGGGAGCGGAAGGAGGCGTTGTTCGAGACCGTCGACTCGTTCACCACCGGAGATCCATCACGGCTCCATACGCCCTTCGTCGCCGATCTCGCGGACATGCTGAACAGCATCGAGCTGGGTGGCTTCGCAACGAAGCACTGGCGCGGCCTGTGTGAGAAGCTCTCGCACAGCGCAGCCGAGGAACTGTCGAACCGCGTCGACGCTTACAAGCCCCAGGAGGCAGAGCTCGGCGCTGTCATGGGTCTGAAAATCACTGTTCGAAGGGTATTCGGCGGTGATGCCCCCGCAGCGGCCGAGTTGGTGGAGATCCCGGTGGAGCAGCAGAACGCGGCGCTGACCACCTCCTGGCTCGCGCTATCGCCTGATCCGGAGGATGTTCGCACTGTCTTGACAAGAATTCCCTTCTCGCCGACAGCACTGCGCGATTACTGTGGCACCATCGACACGGGGCAGCGGACGAGCATCTGGATCACACTGTTCGAAAACAGCATCTCCCACGGGATGCTAACAGCTGCCGGTGCCGCTGGCCTTGGCCCGGAGGCGGTCGCTCACATCCGAACTCAGGTTGCGGTTGAAACTCGGGAGCCGGACCGGTCCGCGCTTGTCCAACGTCTGCGCCTGGGCACTCCGGCGGCCGATGATGCACCAGCAGTAAGAAAGGCTGCCAGCATGCTCGCAGGTGACCTTCTCAAGAGAGGCACGAGCGGCGACCTGCGTACGGCCGCCGAACTCGTGCTGTGGGCCGGTGGAGCTGGATACGGGCGTACGCAGATTCTTCGGGAACAGTTCACTGACTTGGCTACCAAGCATGCAAATGCGCTGCCCAAAAAGACTGCGCAGGGACTCCGCGATGCAGGTCTTCTGACCCCCGAGAAGAAGGGACGCCTCGCTTCGATCCTCGGGCGGTGACCGGCAAGCGGGCCCCCATCCAATAATGACCTCGTGCGAAGTCTCCCTGCCTGGCATCTTCACCCTGAAAGGCTCGACTTTCCGAATCACTTTGGTCCGAGAGAACCTCGATACCGTCCTCGAACACGCGCTGACGGCTGCACTGGCCAGCCGACATGGCCTACAAAAGAACGCCATGGACGGGCACGGCAGGACACCAGCAGATGGACCTTATTCGTCGAAGCTCATGGGAGCATCGAGTTTGTAGCGGCGATACTGTCTGGTCAGGACGTCCAGTGGAAGCAGCGGCCAGCGAGTGACGGTGCCGGTGGCCTTGTCGATGACTAGGGTCGTCGCGGTTTCGAGGGTGGGGACCGGGGGCGGTTCGGGGATGTCCACCAGGACGGGGATGGCCTGGTAGGCGTCCTCGAACTCGTCGAGGTGGATGAGGACCAGCTCGTCCCCGCGCCGGGGTAGATAGAGGTGGGCGCGGCGCCATGCCTCGGCGGCATCGATGGCCGAAGGTCGGCCGGTGGGCTCCAGCGCAACGGCGAGTGTTCGGGTGGTGGTGATGAGCAGGTCTTGGGCTTGGCGAAGAAAGTCGAGGGTGGGTTCGTCGAGGTGGTCGGCGGCGACCGGTTGGCTGAGGAGGCGCGCTATGGCGGTGCGGTCGGCTCGTTCTGCCAGGGTCCGGATGGTTTCGAGGCCGCGCAGCAGGTGGGTGTAGCGGTCAGCGGGGGTGTACATGGGTTCTCGTCCTGGGCGGGGATGGTGGGACCGGGGACGCGGCGGACGGGAGGTGGCCGCCGCGCCCCCGGGGATGTGGGCCGGGTTCCGGCCAAGGGTGTTCGTCAGTTTGGTGTGGCCAGAGTGTGGGTCTCGTGGTGGCTGACGATGCGTTCGGCGGTTTCTTGAAGGTCGGTCAGTGGCTCGCGGGTGTAGCCCTGGCCGTTGTGCCAGGAGAACGCCTTGGGCTCGACCCAGATGTTCACCGTTCCTGCGGTGAGCACGGAGATGCCGCTGTCGTCGCCGCGGCGAGTCGTGGGGACGCCGCGGGATCGGAGTGCTGCGGTGAGCCAGTCGGCCGCCGTTATCGGGTCGATGATGCGGCTGGTCGTTGGCCATGAGGTAGGGAGGCGCAGGGCGAACCAGACGCTCTTGCCAGGTGAGGCGGTCAGGCGGGAGCGGGTGAGGTGCGTGCCGGTGTCGGTGGCGAGGGCCTCGACGATGGACAGTCCTTTGCCGTGCTCGTCGAGCAGGTCGGCGCCTCGGACGATCGGCCAGGCGTCGCGGTGGGCGTCGAAAACGGAGACGACCAGTCGCGGGGTGGGGCGGGTTCGCGCCCAGATCCACAGTTCTGGCCGCGTCCTCGAGGACGCGTGGGTCAGCGCGTTCGTGGCCAGTTCGGAGACCGCGAGTCTGGCGTCCTCGATCGGGTTCGGGGTGAAGTCCAGTTGGCGCATGGTCGCCGCGACGAGGGAGCGCGCGTGGGAGGCGGCGCTCAGGTCGTCCGGGAGTTGGAATGCGCAGGCGCCGCCGGCCGGGATGTCTGCGGGGGCACCGGTCAGCATCGGCCGCTCCTGCTCAGAGTCCTGGGCATGCAGTGACGGCCACGACACCGAACGCGTCCTCGCGCAGCCCTGCGAAGAGACGACGGCTGTGCCTCCGTCACCGGGTAGGGCGTCGTATGGTTCTGGGTTGCGCTGGGCGAAAGCCGCTGCGGTAGGCGAAGGTCGAGTGAGTCGAGTCGCCGCCTCAGCTCGGCCGACGTGGTGGCCTCAATGAGTCGCGGGGTGCCGTCCTCGGTCTGGATGAGGGCCCAGTAGCTCCCGGTGTATTCGCCGAACCAGATCGTGGCGGACGGGAACCGGCCGCTGAGGTCGGTGACGGCCCGGTCAGGGTCTTGGGCGGACGTGGCCCATGGGACGGACGGCGTTGCGGGCGGCATCGGGGTACGGACTCGTTCCCATTCGGCAACGGGTCCGTACTTTCCGGCGGGGGGCATCACCCGGACGGGTGATGCATTCGTACGATCATGCATGGGTTGGACCTCCAGCGTCCGATCAAGGTCTCGGACCGGTGGTGCCACACCGGTCCGAGACCGCCCAACCTTCCGGTCAAGCGGGCCCTATCAGGGCCCGACCAACTCTTTGCTGCTCCCGCGTCTTCGGGCGAAGCCGATTGCAGGCTGATCGCCGAAGATCACCGCCTTGGCTACGGACAGGAGTCAACTGTTCACCATGATGCACCGGACGTGGTTGCTTGTCCATGCACTTGTTCAGTTCAATCCTGAGCAATGTCATTGATGTCAGCACTGGATCTTGGGTGTCGTGCCAGACTTGACGACCATGACACCCGCACAGAGCCCCACGGTGAGACACCGCCGCCTGGCTCGACAACTCCGCCAAGCCCGCGAGGACTCCGGCCTCTCGATGGAGAATGCCGCTGCTGCCCTGGGCTGGAGCCGCCCGAAGCTCGTCCGATTCGAAACGGCCAGAACAAGGCCCAGGGCAACGGACGTGGAGGCGATGCTCGACCTGTACGGCGGGGAGGAGGCGGTCAAGCTCGCTCTCATGCAGCTCGCCAGGGACATCCGCAAGCGTGGCTGGTGGTCGGCTTTCAACGACGTCCTGACCGGTTCGTTCGCCGAGCTTGAGGACGACGCCGCCAACATCCGCAGCTGGCAGGTCCAGTGCGTCCCAGGGCTGCTGCAGACCAGCGACTACGCGCTCGCCCTCATCCGGATCGGCAGTCCAGAGGACCCGGAGGACGTCCTGCTTCGCCGTCTTCAGGCACGTATGGCGCGGCGAGCCATCCTGGAGCGACAGAACGGACCGTCCTACACCGTGGTACTCGACGAAGCGGCTCTCAGGCGCCCCGTCGGCGGCCCGCAGGTCATGGGTCGGCAGCTCAATGCGCTGATCGACACGGCGCAGAAGCCCCATGTCAGCATCCGTGTCGTACCAGCCTCAGCCGGAGAGCACGCTTGCATGGACGGTGCCTTCGTGGTCCTCAGCTTCGCCGCCGAACTCGATCCCGACGTTGTCTACCTGGAGGGCATGGGCGGCGAGATCTACGTCGAGGACGTCGGACAGGTCCGCCGCTGTAATGTGAGGTTTGACCGCCTTTGCGATCAGGCGCTCTCCGAAGACGACTCGATGGCGCTGATCGCCGAGATCGCCAGGGAGTATCAGCATTCCGATGAACCTCCTCACTGAACTCTCACAAGCGCACTGGCGCAAGGCCAGCCAGAGCAGCAGCACAGGGAGCGACTGCATCGAGGTCGCCGCCATCAGAGATGTCATCGCCGTCCGCGATTCCAAGAACCCCGAGGGCCCGATGCTGGTGTTCGACCGCGATGCATGGGCGCAGCTGGCCGAGCGGGTGAACGGCGGCGAACTCGACTTCTGACGCGTCGCGTCCGCGGACTTGGTGGCCGGGGTCGGACGGGACGGACGAAGATCGGGTGCACGGCGAGGACGACGGTTACCGTTGCCTGGCCCGGCAACTGCACTACGGGATCGGGAGCGCATGGTGGCCGCCGAAGAGCGTGAATCGCCGATCGAGATCCGTGATGACATACCGGCGTCTGCCCGGGTGTACGGATGGGCGCTCGGCAGCAAGGACAACTACCAGGTCGACCGCGACTTCGCGTTGAAGACCGCGCCCGCCTTCCCCGAGTCGATCGACATCAGCAGGCAGAACCGGCTGTTCCTGTACCGGGCGGTGCGGTACCTGGCCACCGAGGCAGGAATCCGCCAGTTCCTGGACATGGGTTGCGGGCTGCCCACCGACAACAACGTCCACCAGGTCGCCCAACAGTTCACACCCGACGCCCGCGTCGTCTACGTCGACATCGACCCGATTGTGCTGGCCTACGGCCGCGCGCTGCTGGCCGGAGACGGCTCCACCGTCGTCATCAACGCCGACTTCCGCGACCTGGACGCCGTCCTCAACCACTCCGAGGTCGAGCGGCTGATCAATTTCGATGAGCCGCTCGCGGTGCTGTTCCTGTCGGTCGGGCACCACCTGACCGACGCCGACGACCCGCACGGCATCCTGCGCACCGTCATGGGTCGGGCGGCGTCGGGGAGTCATCTGGCGTTCTCGCAGGTCGTCTGCTCCGATCCCGGCCGGGCCGCCGAACTCGACGCACGCATGAACGGCGCCGGCATTCCCTGGCAGAACCGCACCCGTGAGGAGGTCGGCGCGCTTCTGCTGGACGGGCTGGAACCAGTCGATCCTGGACTGGTCAACCTGCTGCACTGGCGCCCCGACCCGGACCAGCCACCCCTGCCACCCGTCCCTGACGAACTGGCCCAGTTCGCCGGCGCCTCCAGGATGGGACGAGACGTCTGCGAATACGGCGGCATCCTACGAAAGCCCTGACCAGCATGGGCGGCTCGCACACGAACCAAGTGTCCGCTTAGCGCTACTGGCCATCATGGGGCGCGTGTTCCTCCGCGCCGTCCAGCTCATCGCGGTGCCGGGCGAGTGTGGGCATCGCCATGAGGAGCTCGAAGGCGCCGTCCCTCGTCAGCAGCGGTAGACGGTCGCTTTGGGGCGGGCCGGTGGCGTTAGTGGCCGCACCGTCGGCGGAGACTCTCGAGGTCCCCTCCGTGTATGCCGATATGGATATCGCCGGGGTCTGGCCTCGTCCGTCAAGGAGGCCTTCGTCTTCGTTTCCGTAGGCGAGGAGGAGCCGTTGGGATGAGGTCTGGCGGGCCAGGTAGGCGCGTGTCTGCTCATGGTCGTCGGTGAGGACCAGGCCAGGGATTCGGTCCTCTTGAAGGGTGCCGATGTCCAGGCCGAACAGCTGCCAAGCGTCGGGACGGCTGAGTACGAGTTCGGCCGGGATAGCTTGCCGGCGGCTCAGGATCTCGATCGCCATGTGCCGGGCGGCATCCTCGGCTCCTGAGCCGGATAGCGAAGCACCCTTCGTGAGAACGGAGGCGATGCGGGCTCTGCTGGGGGCCGTGCAGCCGATTTTGGCTGGGGACGCTACTCGGGTTCTCGGTTGGAAGCCTCTTCTCGAGTGGCTGAGCAGCGACCTTGTCGCCAGGATGATTTTCCGCCGACGGTTACCCATGGTGGCGGCAACCGCGACCAAGGCTAGTAGCGCGATGGCTGCCGCCGAAGCGAGGAGCCACAGTGCACTGCGGGATGGGGCACTGCGTGCCGTTGGGGCAGACATAGACGCATGTTCGAGCAACTGCGGGGTCGCCGACGCGGTAGCAGAGGGCTCTGCTGGTGATGGCTGCGTTTCAGTCTGCCTTGTTGCTCGCGCCCGTGGGGTTGTGGAGGACGCACGCCGTGACTGCGGAAGTGTCTCGTGCTCTCTAGAGCGCCGGTGAACGTGCTCGGGTGGCTTGTGGCGACGAGGGCGTTGGGACGCATTCGGCATGGAGTCACGGATGACGTCGTCCCAGTCCGGGTCGCGGCCGGTTCGGAGGCTTCGCAAGACCTCCTTGCGTGCGCGGCGGCAGACCTTGTCCCTGTTCACGTACCTTTCTGCGACGGGACCGAACGGGCCGCATCTCATTACGCTTCGAACGGCGACCGGGGATGCCGTCCCGGCCGGAGAGTGAATCTCCAGGGCACCAGCGCCCAGAAGAAACGCGCAGTTGACGATGATGCAGAGCCACGGCCTGGACGCCGGGTTCGGTCGCTCCGTAGGTCGGTGAGCGTGCCTGGAGGTACGTCGATGCAGACGGGGCGGCTTGTCAACAGTTGGATCATCGCGCATGCGGGCCTCGCCCGTAGGTGTGGTTCCAGCGGTAAGGGTCGGGCGGCACGGGTGGATGCTGGTAGGAGAGTCCGGTGAGGTGCGCATCGCGGCGGGGCCAGGCGATGGCCGCGTACAACGCGATGGGCCAGGCGAAGCCGATTGCGCAGCAGATCGCATTGATCAGGATGATGTGGCCGATGTCGTCGGCGCCGCGGACGAGGGCGATGAGAGTCGGCAGCACCGCGAGGAAGGCAAGCAGAGCGATCAGCCCTAGCCAGAAGAAGATGCTGTTCATCAGAACGGCCATCGGTTCGTTCCTTCCTTGGTTCAGGGGGTCCGGCGTCGGTTCCGGTCGGGAGCCTGGGAGGGTGCTCGCCGTGCGGCCGCTGTCTCGTGGGGCTGGCTCAGGCTCATCTCCAGCGCCTCGTCGATGGAGAACGGGAAGTCTTCGGCTGCGCGTTGCACGTCCGAGCCCCGGGGCGGTCCTGGTAGCGGTGTCACCGGAACGGCTTTGTTGATGATGTCCTCGGGCAGGTTCGTGGCGATTTCAAGGACCGTTCGGATCTCTTCGGGTTGAGGTTCGTGTCCTTGGAGACGGAGTTTGGCCCGTAGCTGGTCGGCGATCTGGGTCGCGCGCTGCTCCTGGCGGGCTTGCTCCCATTCGCCGCGGTCCGGGCCGTGGACGCGCGCGGACCATTCGACACCGGTGCCTTCGAGGAGTTCTTCACGTCGGGGTGCCGGGTCGCCGGTGCGGACGTTGGGGTCTCGGGTGAAGAAAGGTGCGGCCTGGGTCATCGCTTCGAGCGGATCCTTGCCTTCGGCGCGGAACCGGTCGTAGTGGCTCATCGCGTGCGGATGCAGGCGGCGGAGCTGTTCTTCGCATTGGTCGACGGCGCGGGCTGCCGAGGCGTTGTCCTGGGCGTACGGGACTCCGGCGGCCCACGCGTCGGCGACGTCCAGCAGGTTGGCGTGACGGAGCCATTTGCGGTCGTGGGCTCGGCTCCAGCGTGAACGGTCTTGGGCGCGCGCTGCTCTTTGTCTTTCGGCTTCTGCTCGTTTGCTCTTTTCGTTCAAAGCCTGTCGGGCGGCTTTTAAGCGGTGCTTGCGCTGGGCGACGATCTGCTGGACTCCTGCGGCGGCGGAGATGAGCTGGATGAGTCGCTGCCCGGTGTGCTGGAATCCCTCGGTGATCGGATCTGGGTGCTGCTGGGTCATGCGGTCCTCCGGTTGGTGGTTTTGGGAGAGGTCGTCCGAGATGGATGCTGGACGGCGGGTGGCTGCTGTCCGGTGGTTGAGCGCCGGGGCTGCGTGGTGTCCAGGGGTGAGTCCGGGCTGATTGCCGAGGCGACGAGCGCGGTGACTTCAGCAGGGGCCATGCCGGTACGGGCGGCGACGCGGGTGACCTGGCGGGCGATCTGGTCGAGTGGCAGTTCGGCGATCAACGCGGCGGCCGCATGGGCGGCGGCCACTCGGGACTCGACGAACTCCAGATGTCCCCCGGACCTCTGGATTCTTTCATCTATCACGAGGTCAGCGAGGGGTGTTACAGAAAGTAGCGCCTCATGTACAGTTGTATGTCCCGCTGGGGCCAGTAGGTCCGCCGGGTCACACCCCTGAGGTAGGACGGCCGCATCGATCGGGCCGGTGATGCTGCTCAAGGTTCGCCAGGCTCGGACTGCTCCGGCTCGTCCCGCGGGGTCTCCGTCGAGCGCGATGACCAGTCCGGACGTGTTGAGGTCGCTGTGGGCGGCGATGGCCTCGATGTGCGCGGCCGTGATCGCGGTGCCGCAGGGCGCGACCGCGGTGTAGGCGTCCGGCATTACA
This sequence comes from Actinomadura monticuli, assembly GCF_041463655.1. NCBI lineage: Bacteria > Bacillati > Actinomycetota > Actinomycetes > Streptosporangiales > Thermomonosporaceae > Actinomadura > Actinomadura monticuli. The sequence continues at coordinate 19,530 of NZ_JAXCEI010000034.1, read as the reverse complement.
GCGTTGATCGCGATCGCGTCGAGCGGACCTTCGACCAGGAGGGGCCGTGTCGTGCCGGAAAGCCCGGCGCGTCCCTCATGGAGGCCGAAGAGCATGCTGCTCTTGTGGAAGAGCGGTGTCTCGGGGCTGTTGAGGTACTTGGGGCCTGAAGCGTCGTCACGACGGCGGCCGATGAAACCGGTGATCTCTCCGTTCTGATCGCGGAAAGGGAACAGGACGCGGTCGCGGAAGAGGTCGAAAAGATCACCGTCCTCTCTGCGCTTTGCCAGGCCGGCTTGGATGAGCGTCTCATCGTGATGCCCGAGGTTGCGCAGGTGGCGGAGCAGGGCCTGCCGAGAGCGGGGGGCAAGGCCGAGCTGCCACTGCTCTTGCATCGCCTGGGTGAAGCCGCGGGCGGCGAGGTAGCGGGCTCCCCAGCTCCCGTGAAGGCCGCGCCGGTAGAGCCGGTGGGCATCGCTCAACGCGGCGCGCATCTCAGACACGGAGACGTCCGGCCCGGGACGCGGGGACTGGGGCGGGACGACTGATTGCGAGGAAGTGGATCTTCTGGTTGCGGGTGTGGTCGCAGCGGGTGCGTAAGGCGTGTTGCCCGATGTCGCTTCTGTAAGGCTGCGTCTGATGCGCGTGGCCGTCCGGACGATCTGGTCTCCGACTACGCGAACCGCCGCCGGCGAGTTCGCTCGGACGTCTGTTCCCGCCCACAGGCGCGGTACCGGGAAGGAGAGATGCGAGACCGGCATCGCCAGTTCAGCGAGAACGATGCAGGCGACCGAGTCCGCCAGGACGCGTCGAACACCGTGACAGGGTGCCGGGTACGTACCGGCGTCATCGATTCGTCCGCTGGTCCTCAGCGCATGGGCGAGTTGGTGGGCCAGTAGCGACGCCGCGGTGGTGTCGTCCAGTTCGGCGGGAAGGTGGATACGGCGCCCCGGCTCGCCAAGGTAGGTCCAGCCTTGGCCGCGATCCACGTAGAGGCCAAGGTCGGAGGCGAGCCTGGACAGGCGATGTAGTCCCTCTGAAGGGGAAGTCGGCTCTCTCGCGATCGCTTCCCCGTCGGTCTGGTCGATGTCGAAGACGGTCCGAGCCCTCCCCCGGGTGGAGATGATCCGGATGCCCGTCTCGCCGCGGCGGACCTGCCGGCCCCGCTTCTGCCACGCGTCGTAGGAGCGGACGTCGGTGGCTGTGGGCCGCTGCGCGGGGATGAGCAAGGTGTTGGTGAACCCATACCGCCCATGGCAGCTCGCCTGCTCCAGCCACTCGTCCCACGGAAGGTGTCCGCCCGCGAGACGGGCGACCATGTGGTCGGTGATCCCGTGCAGGACGTCGATGCCGTGTCGCTGCTGCTCGTTCTCGGCCATCACGACCGCCGCCTTGCCGATTCCGCGCGTACAGCGGCGATCATCTGCGTGAGCCGGTAGTTGGCGATGGTGAAGCCCCGTTCGCGCAGGCGGCGGCCGAGCTGGTCCCGGCGAAGCTGGACGCCTTCGCGTTCGGCTTCCTTGTGGAGTTGCCGGGTGATGTCCATCAGCTGGTCGTCAAACCTGCCGTCGTCAGATGCGCTCTCTTCAGGCCTGTCCCATGAGACGGCCTCGGCGCCTGAGAGGCGGTTGAGTGCGAGGCGGTCGGCCAGCGGCGCCCGCCATCGCCACGACCACCTGCCGTAGTCCTGTTGGAGCTGTGACACGGCTGCGAGGTGACGGTGCTGCAGTTCCAGCCCCTGCCGGTATTCGGTGATGTGCCAGAGGATCATGCGGCGCCAGAGCAGCAGGCTGGAGATCGGCGCGAGCGCCCAGCGTGCGGTCGGCACTCGTTCGACCCGACTGGCGGATGTGAGCCCGACCCACCTGCGGATCAGGTGCCGGACGCCTTCGACCACGGTGATGAACAGGACGGGCATGGCGGCGTTCATCACGCTGCCGACGAAGCTCCCGTGAGCGGCGGACACGTTCACCAGGACGGTGCCGGCGATGTAGAGCCAGGCGACCCAGCGCAGCACCGGCCAGGGCAGGTCCAGGTACTCCATCAGCAGGTCCCAGGCCAGCAGGATCAGGATGCCGACGTCCATCCCGACCGGGACGATCCAGGCCAGCCCGCCGAAGTGCGGTTCGGCCATCTGCCGGATGGTGGTGAAGGACCCGAGCCCACCGAGGACGGCGAGGGCCGCGATCAGCGGCGCGATCCCGGCGGCCGCCCATCTGACGACCCGGAGTTCCCGAGGGACGCGCGGGGCCTTCGTCCCGCTGCCGGTCAGAGTCGTCACTTCTGGTTGCCGGAGCGGGGTCATCGAACCCGCCTCTCGACCATCCAGAGCAGCAGTCGCGCGACGTACCGTGCCTCGTTGGCGGTCCCGAGAAGCCGTCCGTGGGCGGTGACGTAGGCGTACACGCCGTCGGCTCCGGCGCACAGGACGGTCTCGGACCATCCGTTGTGCCGGATCCGCAGGCGCCAGCGTCCGTTGCGCGGTTTGCGCGCCCGCACGCAGGCTCCTAGCCGCCGCAGCTCGTAGTGCAGCCGGAGTAGCTTGGCGCGCCGTTCTTCCAGCTCAGCCTGTGTGATCGTTACCTGCTTCTGCATCGCGTCCCCCGGTGATGTCAGCCGATGAACCGAGCGATCATCAACTAAAGTCCTTGATCAGAAGATGCAGCACGTGCAGACATCGGTCAATCACAGTGGATCATCGGCGTGTTGACCGCCTCTGGATGATGAACCGGTCGTCACGGACTGCGCCGCCGGCTTGCCTGACGCGGCGGCATGCTCGGTGCCCGGCTTGCTTGCGTCGGCGATGTCGCAGGGGCCCACAGATCGGGAAATCCGGCCATGGCCAACCGAGCCTGCTTGGGCAGGACGGCATCGTCGGAACGGACACTGGGCCGGTGGCCCCCCGCAACGCGGTCGAGGTGATATCTCGCTCGACGGGCCGCTTCGGCTTGCGCTTGGCGTTGTTGCACCAGGCGAATCTGGGTGATGGTCTCCACCAAGGCGACCAAGCGAGCAACCAGCACGAGGATGGACATGGTGGTGCGGTCCTGGGGCCCGGCCAGCGATAGCAGGCGAGCCATGGTGCGCACAGCGTTGCCGGCTGAGCTAGGGCGAGGAACACGGCCATAGGGTGAGCGAGCGGCGCGGTCATAGGTGTCGGCCGCGCGGCGGAGATGCTGATTACCGGTGGCCTTGGCGGCGACATGCAGAGCGTCGGATGCAGCCCAGCAGGCGTCCTCGGCCTCGTAGGGGTTGGTGGCCAGATGCCGGCGGATCTGGGACGTGGCGTAGGCGGCGGCCCGGATCGCATCGTCGTAGAACGCCTGCCGCTCTTCGGGCGTGAGATCGTACAGCGCGGAAGCCGGACGATTGCCGGCGTCCGATATCGGGATCTGCCATCGTCGCTGGATGCGCTGCAAGGTGAGGTCGTCGGCGAGCCGTCCGCCGGTAAACCAGGTGGGCTCCTCAGCGCCGCCGGGAAGCGCGACGGCGTAGCCGGTGATCTGATCGGGATCGAGCCGGCTGTAGCGACGCCGCACCAGCAGGCCTTGCTCTTCGAGCAGATCGAAGAACTCATGGGTCGTCCGGGCTTCGTCCGCCGCGCGGCGGACGGTCGTCCGCAACACGGCGCGCCCCGTCCGCCCCGACAGATGCCGTCCGGACAGCGGACGAAGCCCCGGACGATCAACGCCGTCCGGGGCCCATCGGCACCGAAGCTTGGGCAGTGTGAGGTCGCTGGCCAGTTTCCCACCGCCGAACCACACCGGCCGTCCGGACGACGCCACGTCATCGGGCAGTGCAACCGCGTAGCCAGTGACCTGGCCGGCGATCCGTTCACTGTGACGCATGCGGACCAGAACCCCTTCAGCCGCGAGGGCGGCGAAGAATTCGGCCTCCGTCCGGGCCCCCGCCGCCGCGGTGACGACATGCCGCCGCAGCACAGTGCGCGCCGGTTCCGTTCGGCCGACGCGTTCGGACTTCTCGGTCTCAGCGCGTTTGGGCCGCCGCGCCGCCGTCCGGTCCGCCGGGGCCGTCCGCCGCAACCCGAAGCGATCCTCGACGACGCGGCAGGCGGCACGGAGCCGGTAGCCGTCGTTCCACACGCTGGGCCGGGTTCCGTCCTGGCGAGCAAGGGTGGCGACGATGTGGACGTGATCGTCGGCATGCCGGACCGCGAACCAGCGGACGGCCTCATCATCGCCAGACGGGGCGAGCCCCGTCTGCTCCATGATCTCGGCGGCGATGTCTCCCCACTGACGATCGCTTAGCACCGGGTCGTCCGGGTGCGCCCGGACGGCCACATGCCAGACCGGCTTGGGGTGGTTGCGCTCGCCCAGCAGGTCGAGCGGCTGCCGCATCAGGGCGTCCAGGCGCCGGAAGTCGCGCTTCCCGTCCCACCTCGTCGGCGGTTCGAGCGCGGCCGGGGAGTCGAACCCCGCGACGATATGTGGATCACGATGTTCGTTGCGGCGTCCCGGCCCGTACAGGTAGCGGATCAGGCCCGGCACGCGCTTACCGCGCATGACCTTGGCGATCACGCAGCCCTGCCCCGGCACATCCGCCGAATCACAACCATGGCGATCGGGATGGGCGCGCCACCGCGTGCCGCGAGCCCATCCGGGATCAGCCGAACGCGAGTTGACCGTGGTCTCACTGCCGAGGCCTCGACGTATTGGAGCGGCGGAGAGCCCTTCTGATCTCCTCGGCAACCGCGTCGATGCTCCGCGTCGAGTCCGCCGCGACCCGCGCGTACTCCTCCAGCGCGCGGGTGGGCCAGCCTGCCGAGTGCAGGGTCGCAACCGCCTGATTGAGATTGATTCCAATACGGCGGGCCTGCCCGGCAGCACGTATGACCTCGCCCAGTAGCTCCGTGAGCGGCGACCACTGCGGCGGATCAGCCTGCATGGCGACGGCCACGACGACCTCTCCCACGTAAGCGCTCACCGCCATGCCGGCTCGCCCGGCCGCTGCCCGCACCGCGGCGTACTCTTCGCTACTCAGGGAAACCCGCACGCCCACGTCTCGCCGCTGGCCACGCAGTCGCCTACGACGACGCCCCGGCCCACTTCGATGCGTTCCACCACTCCCCCGCCCCCTGGATGAGGAGCCTTCGTACCCGTCAAGTGCCACGCGGTCTCCCCCAGCGGGCTGGTTGAACTTCGCCCATCACCCTTCGGACCGCGCCCGGTCCGAAGCTCGTAAGTGTCACTTACGCCATTACTTGCCCCACGCGGCGGACGGCCCGGCGGACGGGGCAACGTCCCTGGGACGGCAGTGCCGACGCAGAGCATTCCGCCCCTTGGCGAGCAGACGCGGCTAGAGCGCTTCAATAGTTAGAGTTACCGACTGTGTCTCGCCGGTTACTAGTCTGCTGGATTTGGGTGGGTTACCCCTGGTGGATGCGGTATGGCGAGGGCGGCGGGTTGACCGCTGTGGAGCGGACGCGGCGGGAGGCGCTGCGGCTGGAAGCGGCCCGGCTGTTCGAGCAGGGCTTACTGTCGGACGCGGAGATCGGGCGCCGGTTCCGGGTGACGCGGATGTCGGTGAACCGCTGGCGGCGCGCCTGGCAGAGCGGCGGGACGGCGGCGCTGGCGTCCAAGGGAGCCGGCGGCGCGAAGTGCAAACTGACCGATGACCAGGTGATCCTGCTGGACGAGGCGTTGGAGCTCGGCCCGGCCGCGCACGGCTGGACCCAGGACCAGCGGTGGACACTCGCGCGGATCGCCGAGGTGATCTGGGACCTGTTCTCGGTCTCCTACACCCCGGCCGGTGTGGATGTGCTGCTGCACCGGATCGGGTGGAGCGTGCAGATGCCGTCGCGTCGCGCCGCCGAGCGCGACGAGCAGCGGATCGACCGGTGGCGGGCGGAGGTGTGGCCGACGGTGGAAACACCGCGGGCGACCTGGGCGCCTGGATCTGCTTCGAGGACGAAGCCGGCCAGGGGCTGAGGCCGCCCCAAAGGCACCACCTGGGGACGACGCGGACGCACACCCGTGGTGCGCGTCACCGCCCGCGGCACCCACCGGATCTCGCTGGCCGCGCTCCTGGCCGTCAAGCCCGGCGAGCGGCCCCGGCTGATCTACCGGGCACACGCCTACCGCGGCCGGAAAGACGAGAAGAAGGGGTTCGACGAAGGCGATTACATCCGCCTGCTGGATGCCGCTCACCAGCAACTCGGCGGACCGATCGTCCTCGTGTGGGACAACCTCAACACCCACCGGTCGGCCCGGATGCGCCGCTACCTGGCCGCCCGGGACTGGCTCACCGTCTTCCACCTGCCGCCCCATGCTCCCGAACTCAACCCCGTCGAGGGCGTGTGGGCACACCTGAAACGGTCCCTGGCCAACCTCACCAAACACAGCATCGACCAGCTCATGCGGCTGATCAAAACCCGCCTGAAACGCATCCAGCACCGGCCCGCCCTGCTCAACGGCCTCCTCGCCCACACCCACCTGCCAATCAGTAACTCCAGCTATTGAAGCTCTCTAGCTTGTCTCCATGGAAAGGGACGAGTTCGTCATCGAGCTCTCGGCCGACCAGGCCCTGATGCTGTCGGACTGGCTGTACCGCGTGCAGATGACCGACCTCAGCCGCCTCGTGGACGACCCGGCCGTGTGGAGTCCGTTGCACAAGATCGCTGGCACCCTCGACAAGACGCTGCCCTGGCTCTTCGCCCCGGACTACGCAGAACGACTCGCTGCCGCCCGCGCACGTCTGACTCCCGACGACCTTGAGGAACCAACCGATCGGTCGTGAAGACGAAACCGATCCGTCCAAGCCCGCCGCCCCGGTGGGCGAGCGCTCACAGTGGCCGGCAGCCCCCATGAAAACTCACCCAAGCCGGGACCGGCGACACCGCGCCACTGCGCGGAAATGGGCCTCGCCGCCTTCGAGATGCCGCGACCGCCCCTTCACTGGCACGGACATATCCCTTCGCACTGACCCCGAGACCCAGCGCAGCCGCGGCCGCCCGTTACCTCGGTCTACCGACCGCGACGCGGATGCGGCGGTGAGCGAAGCTCCGGCGGCAAAGGGTCGGCAGGGTTCGGTGGGCCCGGGAGGACGTCGCCGATCGGGTTAGGGAAGTCCTCATTTGCGGGCCGTATCTGGGCGACTTCCTGTTCCTTCAGGCTGGCCGCGGCGTGACGGTCGAGGGTCGGTTCTTCGCCGGCGTCCAGGGCTCGGATGGGAGCGAGCGCGCTAGCCGCCTTCCGGAAGCTGTCGCCGAGATCGGCGGCCTGCTCGGTGCACCTGCCGAGGGCATTGTGCACCGTGGTCACAGCGGGGACCGGATCGTCGCCGCGATCGTGCCCGAGGCGGCCGGCGTCGAGTTCTCTTGTGAGGAACGCGTCGATCTGCTCGGCAGCCTGCACCAGTCGGAAGGAGGTCTGGGCCAGGTTCCCCAGAACCGTGTACGCGGCGCCCGGGGCGGTAAGCCCTGGCGGGCCCTGGGTCAGTTGGTTGAGGGCTCGGACGCGCTCATGCAGTTCACCAGCGAGCCGCTCGATGTCCTCGTCGGTACGGGGTCCGGGATCGTTCATGTGGGGTGCTCTCCAGCATCGAAGGGGATCCGACCATGCAGCACTCCTCTCTTCAGGCGACAGATCACAGCCGTTGACACTCTCTAAAGAGCGATAAGACTGTTTGCGCTCCATAGTCTGACCCGAAGCCGCATCGATGACCAGCATGCCCATGGGCGTGTCGTCCAGGACCGCCGCGAGCTCCGAGCACGGGCCCGCGTGATCAGCAACTCTGCGTGCTTGCGAGTGGACTGAACTGCGAGAAATGGCCTGATTCCGCAAGCAGCCGCCGCAGGAGACGAGAGCATCACCCATCGTTGTCCACACCCCTACGAGGATGGACGTGATCCTTCCCCGGCCCCAGCCTTAATCCTTGCGGTGGAACCGCGTGCCCGGCTTGGTCTTCGAAGTGCCCAGGCCGATCGCAGCCGACCATTCGCCCTGCTCCACCTTGACCAACGACTCGAAGTAGAGCCGCTCGTTGGACTCCTGGTTGGCCACCGCAAGGCTCTTACCAGAAGGCGGCGTGCCCACCCCATGCACCTCGAAAGTGCACGACACTCTCGTCACCGTGCCAGGGCGAGGGTCGACGAACACGAAGCCCGACGCCCCGCCCGCCTGCTTGGCGGAGTCATCGTCGAGCAAGACCGGCTTGAGCGCGACGACGCCCGCGATCGCGCCTACAACCCCTGCGACAACCCCGATCACCTCCAACGACTTGCGCAGCCGGCTTTTCGACCCTCCAGTCACCTCATCCTGAAACTCCATGCCCTGACCTCCCCGGTCGGCCTCGTGATGCCGCTCGATCCCAGCGGTGTGGGAAGCCCTGCGGCAAGCGACCGGTCAGTAGAGGCATCGTCATGGCCACAATGGGACGAGACGTCAACCACTGGACTGGAGCGAACAGCATCTAACGGCGAGTTAGTCCACGATGCCTTGCTGGACGGCGACTACTCCCAACTGGAACCGTGTGGTGATTCCGAGACTCTCTCGGAGAGCTTTGATGTGCCGACGGACGGTCGTGATGCTAAGATCCAATCGTTCTGCGATGGCTTCATCCGATAGGCCCTGCACAAGTAGGCACAGTATTTTGATCTGTATCTCCGGGATGCCTTTTCTATTGCGTCCGGTCCCACCAAAAGGGATGGCACGTTCCCAGAGCAGTTCGAAGTATTCGCGGAAAGCGCCCACGATCACCGGGGACTCGACGAAGAGGGCACCGCTTGACTCGGCTGCCGTGAGCGGCAGGAGCGCGACTCCTTCATCGGCGACCCGCATGCTCATTCGGACGCGTGGAAGTATTCGAACCTGCACGCCCGTCTCGGCTATCGTATCCAGTTTTTCACGCATGACCGCTTCTTGCAGTGAATCGGCGTCATAGACTGCTCTGCATCGGACGCCGCGCTCAACTGGTGATGGCGCTGCGGCGGCTTTGCCAGTTCTTTCCATCGGCGCTGTCGGCGTGTGGCTGCTCAGGGTCAACCATTCGCGCTGGACAGAGCCGAGGAGTGTGCTGGTCAATCTGCCTACCTCGTCGCTGTCGGTGATGAGCTGTGCCAGCTGGCTTGCCGATGGATCGGCTGCTGAGCTCGTGGATGACGAGAAGTCACACATGCGCTGGTATCCGCCGAGGAGTCTCTGGTAGTCGACCAGCGCGTCCTGGGCGAGGCCGACGAGCCTGTGCTGCAGCGCCACATCCATCGGTACTGGTATCAGGCAGGATGGCTCACCGGTTTCAGGTTCACTTATTTTTGCCATGCCAGCGCGGACCAAGACGTTTAATTCATCTGCTCCGCCAAGAAGTTCGGAAGCTTCTTCAGTTGGGCATTTCCCTGCGGCCAGGAGGCGGAGGTACAGGCGGAGGGTTCCTGTTTCTACGACTCCGCTAAGCAGTCGCACGGCTTTTTCTTCAATGGAACGCATGGGACAACCTAAAGTCAAGTTCTTGAACGGAGGTCTCGCGTTCTTCCGCGGCGGCGCACTGCAGTGTCAGGCGATGGCCTCTTTGGCTTCGATCTCCGGGAAGGTTCCGTTCGAGGAAGCAGACGAAATGCGGCCAAGGTGGAGAGAGTTGCTACGACGGCTGCGGTCCCTGACCAGAACGCGAGCGTCTCGGGACCGAGGAAGGTCGCCAGCGGCCCGGATGCCAGCATGATGAGTGGCATGAGGGCATAACTGGTTACCATGTTCCAACTGTTGACGCGGACGAGTATGTCCGGGGCGAATCGTCCTGGAGTGCGGTCGTCCAGAGGACGTAGTAGACGGCTTGGAACACTCCGGGAATGAGTGCTGCCGCGGCGATCATCTTCCAGGGTGCCCCGCTTCCCATCAGGAGCATGGGGAGAGCCGCTGACATGGGGAGCAGTGCGGCCATCCGAATCGTCCGGCCGGACCGCCACCGGGCGCCGATCAATGCGCCCACGACTGCTCCAAGGGGCTCGCAAGCACGGATTACGCCCCAGGCCCATGCGCCGCCGTGTCCGTCGGTCGTGTAGAGCGGGCCTGCGATCTTGGTGTAGCAGACCACTGCGGTGGTGATCGCGGTGTACTGCAGGGTCATGATCCATACCCATGGGCGCGCTCTGAACTCGCGCCATCCGTCCCGCAAGTCGCGTAGCGGGCCGGCGCAGGGGTTGCTGGGACGTGCAGTGGCCAGTCGGCAGAGCAGCATGGCGCTCAGCCCGCACAGGACGCCTCGCATCGAGGCGGCCCATGCCGGGCCCATCGCGGTGACCATGGCCCCGGACGAGATCAGGCCGATGAGCAGGCCCGCCGACTGGGTCTGGTTGACCAGTGCGTTTCCGGCCGGGCGGTCCGCTGAGTCGAGGAGATCGGCGATGATGCCGGGCAGTGTGGGCAAGAACATCGCGGTGGCGACACCGCCGATGGCGCCCAACGCGCACAGCAGGGCCAGGGGTGCTTTTCCGGTGAACAGTGCGGTGCCGATTGCCAGCCAGGAGAGGCAGGCCAGGGTTTCGGCGCCCATGAGCACGTGGTGCCGGCGGAAACGGTCTCCGGCAACACCGCCGCAGATGATGAGCAGGGCCGGGAACGCGTTGCAGGCCATGACCAACGACAGGCCTTGGGCACCGTAGCCGAGGTTCATCACGCCCCAAGCCAGGGCGAGTTGCCCGAACCCGACGCTCGCGCTGGAGATGATCCGGGAGATGAACAGGGGCGCCACGGACGGGTCCCGGGACAGGGCGAGCGGAGACAGGAGACCGGACACAAAGCTCCTACTTCCTTGCCAGGTGCGTGAGCAGGAACTCCGCGATGTCGCCGAACGCCTTGATCTCGTTGCTGCGGTTGGTGAATCCGTGGCCTTCGTCGGGATAGACGTCATAGCGCACGTCGATGCCGCGGCCGCGGAGCCTGGTGACGATCTGGTCGGACTCGTTCTTGGGAACGCGCGGGTCGTGGGTGCCCTGGATGACCAGCAGGGGCGCGGTGATGGCGTCGGCGTAGGTGATCGGGGAGCGTCGGGTGAGGTGTTCGGCGTCGGTGTCGGGGTTGCCCAGGACGGCGTCCACGGTGGGTCTCCAGGTGGGCGGGCAGGCGCGGGCGAGGGTGACCAGGTTGGACGGGCCGCAGAAGGACACGCCGGCCGCCCACTGGTACGGCAGCCGTGACAGGCAGGACAGGGCGGCGAATCCGCCGTAGGAGCCGCCCATGACGGCGATGCGGTCGGCGTCGATGCCGGGGAGGGTGTGCAGGTGGCGGACGGCGTGGTCGAGGTCGTCCAGATCGATTCCGCCCCAGTTGCGGTAGATGAGCTTCTGGTGGGTGAGCCCGTATCCGGTGGAGCCGGCGATGTTGGGGGCCAGGACTGCGATGCCCTGGTGGAGGAGGTACTGGTAGAGGCCGGCGTAGGCGTAATCGGGACGTTCTTGTGCCTCGGGGCCGCCGTGCACCGAGAGCAGTACCGGACGGGGGCCGGGTGTGTGCGGCCGGTAGAGCAGGGCGTGAACGTGGCGTCCACCCGAGGCCGGATAGGTGATCAGTTCGGGCTCAACGGGATCGATCACCTGGACGGCGGGTGGGCGGGCGTCTGTGAGGTACCGGAAGCCGGTCGCCGGGTCGAGTACGCCGATCTCGCTGGGCCGGGTCGCTGTGTCGATCTCCAGGACGATCCGTTCACCGTCCGGGCTGAGCGAGATCGCGTCGATGACACCTTGCGGTGTGTCGGCGAGAGCGAGTTCGGTGCCGTTCCGCGCGGCACGCAAGACGGAGCGTCCGCCCTCATTGATGGACCAGACGAGGATGTCGCCAGCGGCTTCGAGGTGCTCGACATCCCATTTGTCGCTCGTGATGCGGGCGAGGGAAGAGTCGTTCAAGGTGTACCGGCCGATGGAGGTGAACTCGCCCCACAGGTCGGTGCACAGGTAGAAGGCGGCCGAGTCGGGTGTCCAGGGGCCCGGGACGAAGTAGCCGTCCCCGTACTCGGAGGTGACGCATACGGGTTCGATGTCAGGGTTGCTGAGGTCGATCAGGTAGGTGGCGATGTTGGTGTTGGATCGGACGCCGACGGCCGACAACCACCGCCCGTCGGGTGAAGTGCGGGCGGGGGTGAAATTGACTCCGTCCGGGGGGACGATGCGGCGTTCGGTGCCGGCGTCCAGATCTCGGATGAGGATGTCCTGCACGGTGCGGTCGCGGTCGTTGGCCGCATAAAGCAGGTACCGGCCTTGCGTATCAAACGGAACGTCGGCCAGGACCCGCTGGCAGTCCGGGCCGGTGCTGATTTCGGTGAGGCCCTTGCCGTCGGAGCCGATGCGGTAGATGCGGTACTGCTCGTCGCCGTTGCGGTCGGCGGTGAAGGTCAGTCTCTTGCCGTCCGGCCACCACGCGATCTGCCGTACCGCCTGGTTCTCGAGCCGTGTCAGACGGTGCGGTGCCCCACCAGCGGCCGGGATCGTCCACAGGTCGAAGGATCCGGCGGCGTTGCTGCAGTAGGCGACGGTCTCGGCATCCGGTGACAGGGCCACCTGTCCGCGGAAGCGTTCGGTCGGCACGAAATCCACGTAGTCGGGCATCGCTGCTGCTCTCCAAAGGGGGTAGTGGTCAGTTGATCCAGCCGCGCCGGGCGGCTGCGGCGCCCATCGCGATGCGGCTGGTGGTGCCGAGGTGTTTGCCGATCGCGCTGATATGCCGGCGCACGCTGCTGGTCTTCATGCCGATCCGCCTGGAGATCCCGTCATCGGTCATTCCCTGCGCCAGCATCCGCAGGATCGACATCTGGACCGGCTTGAGCGGCATCTCCGGCTCGGTCTCGCCGAGCGGGATCGCTCTCTGCCACAGCAGTTCGAAGTACTCACGTAACGCGGCGACGATCACCGGGGCTTTGATCAGCAGTGCGCCGGGCAGTCCGGTCGGGGTCAGCGGCAGCAAGGCGACCGCCTCGTCGGCCAGCTTCATCTTCATGCCGATCTCGGGCAGGATCCTGGCCTCTTCGCCGGCCCTGGCGTGCATTCGGATGATCTTGATGCCGACGGGATGCTCGGCGCAGGATGCCTGGTAGATCGTTCGGCTCGCGACGTTCCCCTCGAAAGCGGGCAAGGGTGGCATTCCGGCCAGTTCTTCCAGTGGCCGCTCCATGGCGAAGTTCTCCAGCGTCAACCAATGACGCCGTGCTGTTCCCAGGAGCGCGCGGGAGGTGTCGGTGATCTCGGTGCGGTCGGTGAGGACTCGCACCAGCTGGCCGGCCTGGCCCTCGGTGACTCCGGGGAAGGGATGCATATCGACCATGCGGCGCTGACCGTCCAGCAACCGCTCTTGATCAGCGACAAGCTTGCGGGACAGGGCGGCGAGTGTTCCCTGCAGGGCCAGATCCGGAGCGGTGGCGACCAGGCGAGGGGAAACGGCTATTCCCAGCGGCATGACGTACGCCAGCCCGGTCTTCTTCAACGCCTCTACGATCTGGGGCCCGCCGAGCGCATCCGCGGCCTCGGCTGGCAGGCAGCCGTCCGTGGCCAGCAGTTGGGCGTAAGGGCCCAGCAACTCATCGGCGACGATCCCCTTCAGCAGCCTGGTGGCTGTCTGTTCGGCTTCCGTACTCACCCGCACCTCCCGTGACAGAGAGTATCGATGCCGGTGAGGAGCGTCGCCAGAATGGTGATGAGCATTTGGCGTCAATGAACAAAGTCGCCATCGGCCGCCAGGCTGCAGACGCTTCGGCTCAAGGGCCGTTGGCGTGGGCGGATCAGTAGATCCAGCGCCGATGGAACGGTCGGCTGAACCATGGCCACTTACCGCCATGAGGCGTTTCGATCAGGCTCATGACCTGGCAGAACCCGGTTTGATCAAGGCTCCCCAGCCACCGATCGACCCGGAGTGAGAATGAATCAACTACGCAGAGCCACCCACGCGCCCCTGGTCCGCCGACTCGCCGGGCTCACCGTCCAGCGACTCACCGCGCAAACACGCGGCAAGTCCGGCCGAAGGCCCCTCCTGGCGCGGGCCTTCAGCCACTCTCAGGGGGCCGGAGTCATCGGTCCGGGCGCCCTGCGACTAGTTCGCACCGTGCTGGTCGACGCCCTGACCCGCCAGACGGAGGGATGCGGTGTCGTCATCGCGCGCCCCGACCTGGAGCGCCTGCTCGGCACCGCGTCCTCCCAGCTCTCCGCGTCCTCCCAGCTCTCCGCGTCCTCCCAGCTCTCCGCGTCCTCCCAGCTCTCCGCGTCCTCCCAGCTCTCCGCGTCCTCCCAGCTCTCCGCGCGCTTCGCCTCCGTCCTGCACATCACCGACACCCTGGAAGACACGATCGAACACCTGGAGAGCAGACCCCCTTGCATCACCGCCGCCGGACTCGGGGAGCAGATACCTACCCTGTGGCTGGCGACGCCGGGATCCGACGCCGACGTCGTCCACCAGACGCTGGAGAACCAGCCCGCAGCGGACCTCATCACGCTGTTCAGCGGGCCCTGGCCGTACGGCCCGACCCATTACATCGACCTTGCGGGTCCCAGGCGCTTGCCCGACCACGATCTGCGCCTGCTCACCCGCGACCAGGCGATCGCCAGGCTCCATGCTTTCGGCTCGCCGAGCTGAGACGGCAGCAGACTCGGTGTGGGCCAGGCTCGCTCGTCCCCTGGCCCAGACCATCCTTCAGTGCCCGTCCGGCCGCTGTGCGACGGCGTCGAAAACATCGGCCACAGCGGTGTCGACACAGGCCGCGGCCTCGCTGAACGCGTGCGAGCCGCCGATCAGGTAGGCGCGGCGAACCTCATCCCGCGCCTCCCACTAGGCCAGGTCGGCGGGGTGCCGCGCCTGGTCGGCCAGAGCATCACGAGACTGGGCGAGCGCCCGCTGAATACCGCCGGCGAACTCACCCTTGATCAAGTCATCGGGGAGCAGCAGCACCAACGCTGCTGGCGGATCGCACGGCTGCTGTTCGCCACCGCGTCTGCGCCACGAGAACCGGACGCGACTCACGATGCGTCCGTGCCCGGCGGGAGCCGCCACGGCGCCCAGACGACCTTGCCGATCACCGTGTCATCGATGGCGATGGGGTATCAGCCCCACTCAGTGGCCAGGTCGTCGACGAGGTGAGGTGCTCGTCCGCCTTCATCGTCGATGCCAGGGGCGATCACCTCGGGGCGGGCGTCGCTGGGGTCGCAAACCTCGGCGATGAGGTGTCCCACCGAGACACGGAGCTGGAGGAGGATGATCGCCAAGGCGCGATCGTCCAGCGTATTCAGGTCCACCGAAGTCGGCTGGCCGGCGACGTCGAGGGCGTTCGTGACCATTTCCTAGAGCGCCTGCTGGCACTCCCAGCCGTGGGTCGTCTCCAGCTCCCAGGCGCACAGTGCCGGAGCGAGGACGCCTGGTGCCCGACGAGATTGACCACCATGGACGCTCGTCGAGACCGCCTGCGCCACCTGTCGGTGAGTGTTCTTACTCAGTGAACGAAAGTCACCAACGGCGCCAGCCGAAGCCGTATCTCCCTGGCCCGTCGTCGGTGTCGCGTCCTCAGCCCCTCAGCGGTCGCGTCATGCGGCTGAACACTTATCACCATCGCACGTTTCGCTCATGTCGTCGGCCTCCACCGTTCGGGTTTCATTGTGGCCCGTCAACAGAGAGACCCACTTGGAGGAGCCAATGATGGCCATTGCCCGCACCTATCGCCGCATCAAGTCAACAACGAGTCACGGACCCCGCAACCGCTCGGCCGGCAACCTCGGCGGCGCCTCAACGGCCGCCCACCGTCCTCCCGGCAGTCGACTTCAGCCCCGCGCAATGGACCGACCGGTCACGAGCCCGCCCAACGACCGCGGATCCGAACTCCTGGCAAATGCCCTTCGGGACCCGCAGGGCGCAGGCTTCCTCCGCCGAGGAGCTCACGGCCCTGACCGTTCCGCCTTCAGCGAGGCACTCACCGGCAAGGTCGGCGTGTCCTGGATCCGCGCGGCCAAGCCCCCCGGGCCCGTCTGTTCGGCGGGCCCCTCGACGACCAACTCCTTGCACCCCCACAGATCGTGGAGGATCTGAAGGAGGCGTCGTAGGTCGGAAACGTCCCGACGCACATCGTCCGGCCAAGCAGCCACGTGAGACTGCGGTTGCCCTACTCGATCAGGCGCCGACACAGGTTGGCAACCTGACCAACTAGACGGTGCACCGCACCGCTGGCGAAGAACTCGAGCAGGGCCAGTGCCCCGGAGGCGGCGCTGGCCCTGTCGGGCCTGTTGAAGCCGGGAGAAACCCCTACCGGCTGCGTACGTCGGGCGCACAAGGACTAAGCGGGGCGGAGATTTCGAGGGCTGCTCTGGCTCTGAGCTATGAACTGGTCGGCGATGACGGACTGGAGCTCGTTGATCTAAAGAGAACGCAGAACCCATTGGCCGCCCTCGGCGGTGATGCGCAACCACAAGGGCGATGCCCAGCGGGCCGGTCTGCCGTCGACGACGGGTTCGACCGTGACGGAGTCCTGCCGCTTCTCGCTGTAGACGACGGGCAGGCCCAGCCCCATCGTTGTACGCCCCGCGCGGTGGCTGGCACCACCGGTGGGGCTCGTGCGGGTGCATCCGCGGTAACCGAACAACGGACTCGGTCGCCATCTGGCGCAAGCGTCGAGTGGCGGCGTGCCGATCTATCCGAGCCCCACGGGTGTTGAGCAGAGTCGGCCCGCCGGTTTGATCAGCGATGGCTTGGTCGATGACTCTGCCGACTGCTGGCGGGAGGGGGATCAGCACGATCCGGGTGCCCTTGCCGACGACGCGGAGGACCCGGTGGCCGTGTTCTTCGCCCGGGTCGTCGATGGCAGAAGAGTGCGTCTGGGAGGTCGGCGTCACCAAATATTCGGTGGCTCTGCCCGGCCCGCGGTGGTGAAGTGATGAGGTGAAGGAGCAGCGCAAGCGGCGGTCCAGGGGGCGCACGACGCCCCTTCCCGTACGTCACCACACACGCATCACTGCAGCCCAGAGCGGCGATGTACGAGTGAACGCCTCGATCGGCCCCAGCGGCGAGGTCATCGCACTGTGGTCGGCCGCCGCCGACGTGCAGGCCGTGACATCGACGACGACGCAACCGGGCTGGGCCACCTTCCCAGACCCTCGCGCTTCTCGCCCGGTCACCACTCGGGTGACGTTGCACTCACCGACGCTGACCGACCTGACCACGATCCACGACTTCCCGCTCGCGCACGCGACCGTCCAGCCGCTACCGGACGGCCGAGTTCTTGCCGTGGGCGCCAGGGCTCGATGGAACCAGGACGGCCCGGATCTCAACGCGATCATCTACTCCGCCGACGGAACCACTCTGGCAGCTGAAACGCTCGGGGACGGCATCGAGCACGTCTTCACCACCCGCACCGGCCACGTCTGGGTGGGCTACTTCGACGAAGGTGTCTACGGCAACTACGGCTGGGGCCAGGCTGACGACCGGAAACCGATCGGCTCCTGCGGGCTCGCACGCTTCTCCCCGACTCTGAAGGCCGACTGGCGGTTCCCCTCCCACGTGAACAACCCGTGGGGCGCGATCAGCGACTGCTACGCGCTCAACGTCGACGCGGACACCGCCTGGACGTGCTACTACACCGACTTCCCCATCGTCTGCGTCCGCGAAGGGGCTCTCACCGGCTGGCACGGCGACGGCGCCGCCGCAAAGGCGCTCATCACCGACGGCTCACGCATCGCCCTGTACGGCGGATACGGCGCCGCCCGCGACCGCTTGGTCGCCGGACATCTGGCCGACGGCCGGATGCGGGGCACCGGAGAATACCGGGTCGTACTCTCGGACGGGCAGAAACTCCCCCGCGACGCGCTCGTCGTCGGACGCGGCCCCGACCTGCACATCCTCACGCACACCGACTGGTACCGGCTCGACCTCAGCGACGTCCCAGCCGAACCATGAGGCCGCCCGCCGGGGCAGGCACCGCGATCAGCAGCGCACGACCAGCGGCATGAGCGGGCGTTCGTGATGAACGTATGGATCGGACATGCGGATGGGGCGCGAGTCTGGCGACCACAGTGCCACAGCCTCACCCTGCCCCGAGGTACATCAGCGACGGCGGCAAGATCGGCTACACCTACTCTGGTGTTATGCAGATCCCCGGGCTCGGCCGCCTAGTCGAAGCCGCCCAGCTGGGTTGGGACCAAAGTGAACCTGTTCCCGTACCAGTGTTGGGTAATGCGCCATGCCGCTTCATCGTTGACGGCTATGTCGATGACCCCGCGCCCGAGGAGTTCCAGGCTGCGATCCGTACCTTCCTGGTGCTCGACCGGGCGGCGTTGATCACGGTCACGCCGTCGATCTTCGCCTACTACCGCGATATCACCGAGGACATTCTGGCTTCCGGTGACGACGACTGGTATGTCGAGATCGAAGGCCCAAACGACGTACTCGACCACGTCCGGTTCGGGACCGAGCCGATGGTCGCCCGAGATCCCCGCGGTGACAGGCATGTCTATGTCTCACTGACGTTTTCCCGGCGACTTCTATTCGGGCGTTTGGGCTTTAACATGCCGTAACAGGCAGGATCGGGCAGACTCGCGGACACGACGCCATGCCCCGAAACAAGCGTGGCGCCCCCGGTAGAAGAGGTCTCACCACAAGTCCTCGTCTGCCACCGAAAGGCGCCACGTGGTCACCTATCCTGCCATGCTCGACGTCCCACGCGAACTGATCCGCTTCGTTGCCGGCCTGCTGCGCTCCGAGCGCCGGGCACGTGGGACCAGGAAGGGCACCCGGTCCCTGACCTGCCAGAAGCAGGCCCTGTTCACGATCGCGTGGTTCCGGGACAAGCCGAACATCACCCGGCACGGTGCCGCGTTCGGCCTGTCGCAGTCGACCGCCTACCGGTACCTGCACGAGGCCGTCGACGTCCTGGCCGACCGCGCCCCGGACTTGCACCAGGCCCTGGACAAGGCGGTCGCCGACGGGCTGCCGCACCTGGAGATGGACGGCAAGATCTTCGCGACTGACCGGTGCCGCCACAAAACCGTGAGCGTGAAGGGCGAAATGATCGACGCCTGGTTCTCCGGAAAGACCGGCGGGTTCGGCGGCCAGGTCCAGATGCTGACCGAACCGGACGGCTTCCCCATCTGGTTCAGCGACGTCCTGCCCGGCGGAGTCGTCGATATCGAAGCGGCCCGCGTACTGGTCCTGCCGGCGCTGTATCCCTACGCCAAGACGATGCCGGTCCTAGCCGACCCCGGCTACCAAGGCACAGGTCACGGCGTCATCGTCCCGTTCAAGAACCCTGCCGACGGCAACGTCTTGTCCATCGACAACCGCTGCTACAACCGCCTGCAGCGCTTCCTGCGATGCCGCGTCGAACGCGGCTTCGCCCTTCTCGCCGAACGCTGGACCGCACTCAAACAGACCACCCTCAGCCCCAACAGGATCGGCGACATCGTCCGCGCCGCGCATGTCCTCACACTCTTCGAGTACCGCCGGATCAGCTGAAAGTCACTGGAGGGTCGGGAGCTGGCGCGGTGGCATTTCGGGCGGTAGGGCTCGGGGCCTGTCTTCCGCCGGTTTCCCGGTCGGGTGTGCTTTCCCCGATGACCGTGACCAGTTCTGCTCCGTTTCCAGC
>NZ_JAXCEI010000033.1:0-30974 GCF_041463655.1 Actinomadura monticuli | reverse complement strand
CTCACCCACATCGGCGACACCGCCGACCAGCGGCTGGCCATCCAAGCCGCCTACCCGATCCACGGCTGACACGTCGGGCCGACCTAGAATTCCCACACTCTGAATAAGACCCTCCGCCACTATGAGCCGGGGTCAGGAGAGCCCCTGCTCGCACCAGACGACCTTGCCGCCGGAGGTGCGGCGCACCCCCCAGCGCCGCGCCAGCCGCCCCACGACGTGCAGGCCGCGGCCCGACTCCAGCATGTCGTCCTCGTCGTCGTGGAGGCGGATGCGGGGACGCCCGTCCGAGGAGTCGAAGACCTCGCAGACCAGGCCGCTCTCGCGCACCAGCCGCAGCGTGATGCGCCCGCCCGCGTGCCGGATCGCGTTCGTGACCAGCTCCGACACCAGCAGCATGGTGGAGTGGGTCAGGTCGTCGAGGTCCCAGCGGGCGAGCCGGTCGCGGACGAGGCCGCGGGCCCGGCGGACGGCGGCGGGCTCGGCGGGCAGCTCCCAGGTGGCGTGGTGGTCGGCCGGGATGCGCGCGAGCCGCGCCACCAGCATCGCGATGTCGTCGCGGTGCTGGTCGTCGTAGACGCCGTCGAGCGCCGCCTGGCACAGGTCCTCCAGCGGGCGTGCGGAGGCGCCCGGCCCGAACGTGGCGAGGAGGCGGGCCAGCCCGTCGTCGATGTCGCGGGCGCGGTTCTCGACCAGCCCGTCGGTGTAGAGGAACAGGAGCGTGCCGTCCTCGACGGTGAACTCGCGGGTCACGATCGGGCCGTCGCCGCCGACGCCGAGCGGCGGCGCGGGCGGCACCGGCAGGTACCGCGCGTCGGCGCCGGGCGGGGCGAGCAGCGGCGGCAGGTGCCCGGCGCTCGCGACCTCGCACCGCCCGCTGACCGCGTCGTAGACGACGTAGGCGCAGGTGGCGAAGTGCGGCTCGCGCTCGCCGAGCGTCCGCATCAGCGAGTCGAGCCGCTCCAGCGCCTCGGCGGGCGGCAGCTCCAGCCCGGCGAGGGTGTGGATGGCGGTGCGGAGCCGCCCCATCGTGACGGCGGCCTTCACCCCGTGCCCGGCGACGTCCCCGACGACCAGCGCGACGCGGGCGCCCGGCAGCGCGATCGACTCGTACCAGTCGCCGCCGACCTCGATGCGGCGGCTGCCCGGCAGGTAGCGGTGGTGCACCTCGACCGGCGACGGCGCCGACAGGCCCGTCGGCAGCAGGCTGCGCTGCAGCGTGAGCGCGGTCGCGCGCTCCCGCGAGTACTGGCGGGCGCTCTCCACGAAGATGGACGCCCGGTTGGCGAACTCCATCCCGATCTCGACGTCGTAGGCGTCGAACTGCCGGTGCGCCGTGTTGCGGGTGCAGACGAAGAATCCGAGCACGCCCGCCGCGGACACGATCGGGAGTAACAGCATGGACGCGCCCTTGAGCAGCTCCGCGACCGGCGGGCGGCGCCACGCGGTGGCGAGCCTGGCCGCGCCCTCGCCGCCGAGGGCGCGCAGCACCGGCTCGCCGGACGCCAGGCACAGCGCGTGCGGCGTGCCCGGCGGGTAGACGAACGACTCGCCGGTCGGGAACGTCGCGTCCCAGGCCGGGTCCTCGTCGTCGAACCCGATCGCCATCCGGCGCAGCTGCGGCCCGTCCGGGCCCTCCGGCGGCTCGTCGGCGTCGATGTGGCTCTCCGCCAGCAGCAGCGCGCCCGAATTGCAGAAATGCGGGACGAGGACGTCCATCAGGCCGCGGGCCAGCAATTCCAGGTCGAGGGTGGAGCCTATGCGCGGGAGCGAGTCGTCGAGCAGCGCCCGGCGGATGACGGCCGGGTCGACGAACCGGTCGGCGAGCGGCACCGGCACCCGGATCACGGCGAGCGCCGCGAGGTCGGGCGCGCCGCCCGCGCCGGGGCCGCCGCTCATCGGGTGGACGGTCACGACCGCGTCCAGGGTGCCGCTCGCGGGGGTCTCCACGGCGAGCATGGCGGTGCGCTCGCGGCCGGCCTTCAGCGCCTCCAGCAGCGGCTCGCGCGCGCCGGGGAACACCTCGTCCAGTCCGGCGCCCAGCAGGTCGTCCGCATTCCGGGCGAGCACGGCGGCGGCGTTGCGGTCGAACTGCAGAATTCTCCCCGATGAATCCATGCCGAGAATGAGAATTCGGGTCGACGACTCCATCGCTCGATTATGGGACATGGCGCGACCGGATGAGGCCGATACCGGAGGGGAGGCCCGCCGCTAACGGGACCCGTGGGTCTCGGCCAGGAACTGCCGCCAGGTCCGCGCGCCCACGGCGTGGGCGGGGGCGAGGTGGTGCCCCTCCCGGAACCCGCGCCCGGCCTTCCCCGGCAGCGGCAGCGGCACCCGGACGGGCCGCCGCAGGCCGCGCGCCTCCAGGTAGTCGCGCAGCATGTCCTCGACGGTGAGCACCTCCGGGCCGCCCATGTCGTCCACCCGCCGCGCGGGCCCGGCGGCGAGCGCCAGCTCGGTGAGCCGCGCCGCGACCTCGGCGGCGTCGATCGGCTGGTCGCGGAGCCCCTTCGGTACCGCGACCACGCCGGGCACCTTGGTGAGGACGCTGAAGACCGTGTCGGGGAGCGTGTGGAACTGGGTGGCCCGCAGGATCGTGTACGGGAGCCCGGAGTTCTCGATGTGCCGCTCCACCGCGAACTTGGTCTGGTAGTAGCCGTACGGGATCTTGTCGACGCCCACGATCGAGATGTAGATCAGGTGCGGGGCGCCCTGCCGCCGCGCCGCCTCGACGAGGCGCCGGGCGGCGGGCAGGTCCCGCTTGGAGTGGAACGGGTCGCTGGCGCAGTGCACGATCGTCTCGACGCCGCCGACCGCCGCGTCGACGCCCTCGCCGGTGTAGAGGTCGCCCTTGTGCCACGTGAGGCCGGGCTCCGGATCCCTCTCACGGCGGCTCAGGCCGTGCACGTCCGCGCCGGCCTCCCGCAGCAGCCGGACGACGGGCCCGCCCAGCGTGCCGGTGGCCCCGGTCACCAGGATCATCGGTTCCTCCTCGGTGTGCGATGACGCCATCACAAGACGGACGGGACGGGGCGCAAGGAATGTGACACTCCGGCCGCGCCGCCGTCAGGACGGTCCGAAGACCTGCGGCGGCGGGACGGGCGCGACGATCTCCTCGCCGTCGTGCAGCGGCGCCGCGCCGGCGCAGAACGCGGCGAGGTCGCCGCCGTCCATGACCCGCGCCCGCACCATGCCGCCCGCCGCGCGGCGGGTCAGCTCGGCGACCGGCAGCGGCTCCTGCGACCCGGCCACGATCAGGTTGCCGAACCGGCGGCCCCGCAGCACCCCCGGGTCGCCCATCAGCGCCGTGTGCCGGAACACCGACCGGATCGTGGCGGCCACCCGGCGCGCGAACGGCAGCCGGAACCCGTCGGCGACGTTGACCACGTAGACGCCGCGCGGCCGCAGCACCCGGGCGGCGTCCAGGACGAACTCGCGGGTGGCCAGCTCGGGCGGCATCGACGCCTCGGCGAAGGCGTCCATCACCACCAGGTCGTCGGCGTCGTCGGCGAGCGCCGCGATGCCGGTGCGCCCGTCGGTGACGCGGATGCGCAGGCCGGGGACGCCCTTGACGGGCAGCTGCTCGCGGACGAGCTGCACCAGCTCGACGTCGGGCTCCAGCACGATCTGCCGCGAGCCCGGCCGGGTCGCGGCGATGTAGCGGGGCAGCGTGCATCCGGCGCCGCCGATGTGCACCGCGTCGAGCGCCTCGCCGTCCACCCCGGCGCAGTCGACGACGTCGCCGATCAGCCGCATGTACTCGAAGTCGAGGTACGTCGGGTCGGACAGGTCGACGTAGGACTGCGGCACGCCGCCCACGAGCAGCATCCAGCCGCCGTCCCGGTCGGCGTCGCGCAGCAGCTCGGCCTCCCCGCCCGCGATCCTGTAGGTCCGGGGCCGGGGGCCGTGCCTGCCCTTGCGTGCCATGCCCCCACCCTACGGAGTGCGCCGCCGGGGCACCCGGCGGCCGTCAGGTTCGCTCGGTGACGGCGGCCTCGGCCGCGAAATGGCAGGCGCTGGGGTGGGCGGACCCGTCCCGCTCGACCAGGCTCGGCTCCTCCTCCGCGCAGATGTCCCGCGCCTTCCAGCAGCGGGTGCGGAAGCGGCAGCCGGACGGCGGGTCCAGCGGCGACGGCGGCTCGCCCTCCAGCCGGATCTGGCCCGCCCAGCCCGGCGCGTCCGGGTCCGGGACCGGGACGGCCGACAGCAGCGCCTGCGTGTACGGGTGCGTCGGATGCTCGTAGATCTGCGTCTCGTCCCCGGTCTCGACGACCTTGCCCAGGTACATGACGGCGACGCGGTCGGAGATGTGCCGGACGGCGGCCAGGTCGTGCGCGATGAACACGTACGCCAGCCCGAGCTCCTCCTGCAGCTCCGCGAGCAGGTTCATCACCTGGGCCTGGACGGAGACGTCCAGCGCCGACACCGGCTCGTCGCACACGACCACGTCGGGGCGCAGCGCGAGCGCGCGGGCGATGCCGACGCGCTGGCGCTGCCCGCCGGAGAACTGGTGCGGGTACCGGCTGACGTGCCCGGGGTCGAGGCCGACGAGCTCCAGCAGCTCCCGGACGCGTTCGCGCCGCTCGCCCTTCGGCGCGGCGTCCACGTGGATCGCGAACGGCTCGCCGACGATGTCGCCGACCGTCATCCGGGGGTCGAGGGACGAGTACGGGTCCTGCATCACCATCTGGATGCGGCGGCGCAGGGCCCGCAGCTCCGGCTTCGGCAGCGCGAACATGTCCCGGCCGTCGAAGCGGACCGTCCCGGCGGTGGGGCGCTCGGCGGCGAGCAGCAGCTTCGCCAGCGTCGACTTCCCGCACCCGGACTCGCCGACGACGCCGAGCGTCTCCCCGCGCCGCAGCTCCAGGTCGACGCCGTCCACGGCCTTGACCTGGCCGACCGCGCGCTTGACCAGCACGCCGCGCGTCACCGGGTAGTGCTTGGCGAGACCCTCCACCCGGAGGATCGGCCCGTTACTCGGGTCCGGCACCGTGGACCTCCTCGGCGAAGTGGCAGGCGGCGTCGTGTCCGGGCGCGACGGTGACGAGCGGCGGCCGTTCCGCCGCGCACAGCGCCTCGGCGCGGGGGCAGCGCGGCTGGAAGGGGCAGCCGGGCGGCAGCGCCGCCGGGTTCGGCGGCGCGCCCTTGATGGGGACGAGCGGCGCGCCGCGCCGGTCCAGCCGCGGCACCGACGCCAGCAGGCCCTTCGTGTACGGGTGGGCGGGCCGCGCGTACAGCTCGCGGGCCGGCGCCTGCTCGGCGACCGACCCCGCGTACATGACGACGATCCGGTCCGCGACGCCGGCGACGACGCCGAGGTCGTGGGTGATCAGCACCATGCCCATTCGCAGCTCCTCCTGGAGCCCCGTGAGCAGCCGCATGATCTGCGCCTGCACGGTCACGTCCAGCGCGGTGGTCGGCTCGTCGGCGATGAGGACGTCCGGCTCCAGCGCCAGCGCCATCGCGATCATGATGCGCTGGCGCATGCCGCCGGAGAACTGGTGCGGGTAGTCGCCGAGGCGCTTGGCCGCGGACGGGATGCGCACCCGCTCCATCAGCTCGACGGCCCGGTCCCGGGCCGCCCTCCGGCCGAGCCCGCGGTGCACCCGGTACATCTCGCGGAGCTGGTCGCCGACCGTGAACACCGGGTTGAGCGCGGTCAGCGCGTCCTGGAAGACCATCGAGATGCGGTCGCCGCGGTAGGCGCGGCGGCGGCGCTCGGGCAGGCCGAGCAGCTCCTCGCCGCGCAGCCGCACCGAGCCGCGCTCGACGCGGGCGGGCGGGACGTCCAGGATGCCCATCACGGCCTGCGCCGCGACGCTCTTGCCCGACCCCGACTCGCCGAGGATCGCCAGGGTCTCCCCCTCGTCGAGGGTGTACGACAGGCCGTTCACCGCGTGGACGTCCTGGCCGCGCACCCGGAACTTCACGTGCAGGTCGTCGACGCGGAGCAGCGGCGCGGGCGCGGGCGCCGGGTCGTCCTTCACATCCGTCAGCATGGTCACCGCAGCTTCGGGTCGAGGGCGTCGCGGACGGCGTCGCCGAGCAGCAGGAAGCTCAGCACCGTCGCCGACAGGAACGCGGCGGGGAAGATCAGCAGGTGCGGGTCCTCGATGAAGGAGTCCTTCGCCTGGCCGAGCTGGAGCCCCCAGGAGACCTGCGGGTACTGCAGGCCGACGCCGAGGAAGTCCAGCGTCGCCTCCCCCACGATGACGTTGCCGACGTTGAGGGTGGCGACCACGATCACCGGGGCGATCGCGTTCGGCAGGATGTGCCGGGCCATGATCCGCGCGTCGGACGCGCCGAGCAGCCGGGACGCCTGGACGTAGTCGGCGTCCCGGACGGAGATGACCTGCCCCCGCATGATGCGGATCATCGTCGTCCAGCCGAGCAGCACCAGCACCAGCGTCATCGCCCACACGCCGTGCGAGGGGAACGCCACGAGGATCACCGTGGCGCCCAGCACGAACGGCAGCCCGAAGAAGATGTCGGTGAGCCGGGCGACGAGCGTGTCCAGCAGCCCGCCGTAGTAGCCGGAGAGCAGCCCGAACACCATCGCGATCAGCAGGGCGAACACGGTGACGGCGACGCCGATCAGCAGCGTCGGGCGGGCCCCGTGCACGACGTGCGCGTAGTAGTCGCAGCCGGCGAGGTCGGTGCCGAACCAGTGGGCGCCGGACGGGCCGGCCTTGGCGTCGTTCGGGTCGCAGCCCTGGTTGACGTCCGCGGCGGTGAACAGCCTCGGCACCGCGGCCATCGCCGACACGACCGCGAGGATCAGCACCGACCCCCAGAACACCCAGCGGCGGCGCAGGTCGCGCCACGCGTCGTCCCACAGCGAGGCCCTGCCGATCTCGCCGCCCGCCGCGGCCACCGCGGCGGCGCTCGTCCCGGCGGCGCTCGGCCCCGCGGCGCCCGCCTCGGGTCCGGGCTCGGGCTCGATGCCCGGCGGCCCGGCGTCCTCGATCGTCATGCGCGCCTCACTCGTACCTGATCCGCGGGTCGAGCACCCCGTACAGCAGGTCCACGACCAGGTTGGCCAGCAGGAAGATCAGCACGAGCACGGTGACCGCGCCGACCACCACCGGGCCCTCCTTCAGCTGGATCGACTGGAACACCTGCTGCCCGATGCCCGGCAGGTTGAAGATGCCCTCGGTCACCACCGCGCCGCCCATCAGGTTCCCGAAGTCGACGCCGAGGTAGGTGACCACGGGGATCAGCGAGTTGCGCAGCGCGTGCCGGCCCACCACCCGCGCCCGCGACAGCCCCTTGGCGTTCGCGGTGCGCACGTAGTCGGCCCGCAGGTTCTCCGACAGGCTCGTCCGCGTCAGCCGCGCCACGTACGACAGGCCGAGCGAGCCCAGCACGATGCCGGGCAGCAGGTAGCTCATCGGCCAGCCCTCGTCCGTCCCGGCCGTGGGGAAGATCTGCCAGTGCAGCCCGAACAGCAGCTGCGCGGCGTACCCGAGGACGAAGACCGGGACCGCGATCACCAGTGTCGTCCCGCCGAGGACGAGGGTGTCGGCGAGGCTGCCGCGGCGCAGGCCCGCCCACGTGCCGAGCGCGATGCCGACGGCCAGCTCGAAGATCCAGGCCGTGAGGGCGAGCTGCGCGGTGACCATCCACCGCCCGCTGAGCATCTCCGACACGCTCTGGCCGGTGTAGTTCTCCCCCAGGTCGCCCTGGAGGAGGTTCCACATGTACTTCGCGTACTGCACCAGCAGCGGGTCGTTGAGGTTGTACCGGTCCCGGAGCGTCCGCAGGACGTTCTCCGGGACCGGCTTGTCCCCCGCCAGCGCCTGGATCGGGTCGCCCGGCAGCGCGAACACCATCACGTAGATGAGCAGCGTCGTGCCGATGAAGACGGGGACCGCCTGCAGGAGCCGCCGTAGGACGTAGCGCCACATCGCCGGCTACTTCACCGTCACTTCGGTGGCGACCAGGCCCGTCGAGAACGGGGTGATCTCAACGTTGTCGACCTTCTTCGAGCGGCCGCCCTGGCCGGCCCACGTCCAGAGCGGGATCATCGGCATCTCCTGGACGGCGATGTCCTCGGCCTGGTTGTAGAGCGCGATGGCCTGCTGCTGGTCGGCCGTCCTGTTGGCCTTCGCGATGAGGTCGTTGAACTCCTTGTTCTCCCAGCCCATGCGGTTGTCCGGCCCCCACATGTTCTCCAGGTAGTTCTGGGGGCTCGGGTAGTCGGCCTCCCAGTTCTGCCGGTACGGGCCCTTCTCCGTGCGGTCGCCCAGCATGGAGAAGTAGTCGGACGCGGGCACCTGCCGGAACTGGACGTCGGTGATGCCGAGGTTGTCGCGCAGGGAGTTCGCGACGATCCGCATCCACTGCGCGTAGGTCGGCTGCGAGTTGGAGAAGTACAGCTCCATCGTCCCCTTGAACCCGCCGGCCTTGTCGAACAGCTGCTTGGCCTTCGCCGGGTCGTAGGTGCACAGCTCGCCGCACGCGTTGTCGCGGTGCCCGGGGATGATGGAGGGGATGAGCGAGTCCGCGGGGAAGAAGTCGCCGTTGTAGACCGCCTTGTTGACGCCCTGGCGGTCGATGACCATCGAGACGGCCTTGCGCAGGTCCGGGTTGTCGAACCGCTTGTCGAACAGCGGGAAGCCCAGGTAGTCGGTCGTGCTCATCTTGCGGGCGAGGAACCGGTCGCCGAGCAGCCGCTTCGCCTCGGGCACCTTCGCGGACGGGATGGTCTGCAGCACGTCGATGCGGCCGGCCCGCAGATCGGTGTAGGCGGTGTCGGCGCTGGAGTAGCTCTTCCAGGTCACGCCCTTGTTCTTCGGCTTGCGCGGGCCCGTGTAGCCGGGGTACGCGACGAGCTTGATCTGCTTGTTGCGCTCCCAGTTCCCGTCCATCATGTACGGGCCATTGCCGACGGGGTGCTCCTCGAACGCCTTGAGGTCCTTGAGCCCGGCCTGCGGCATCGGCGCGTACGCCGGGTAGGTCAGCAGCAGCGGGAACTGGCTGAACGGGTCGTTCAGCGTGACCTTGAGGGTGTTCTGGTCGACGACCGCCACCCCGGAGAGCTTGTCGGCCTCCGGCTTGGCGTTCTCGTCCTCGGGGTTCATCTGCCCGTACCCCTCGATGTACGAGAAGTAGCTGTTGGCGCCCATGGCGTTCGGCCCGTACGCCGCGTGGTTCCAGGCGTCCGCGAAGCTCTGCGCGGTCACCGGCTCGCCGTCGTGGAACTTCTGCCCCGGCTTGACCTTGATCGTCCAGACCTTCTGGTCGTCCGAGGCCACGGACTCGGCGGCCAGCGGCACGGCCTTCCCGTCCGCGGTGAGCGTCATCAGGTTGTCGAACAGCTCGGTGATCACGTCGAAGGAGTAGCTGCTCGTCGTGTTGGCGGGCACCAGGTGGTCGGGCTCGGAGTGCCCGACGCTGAACGTCCCGTCGCCGGCCTCGGCCTCATCGCCCCCGCAGCCCGACACCCCCAGCGACGCGGCGAGCGCCACCGCGACGACCCCCGCGACCTTCCACCGCACACCCCTCTGGCTGGTCATGCTCCTCCTCGGCCGTCGCACGCGGGCGCTTGGCCACCCGCCGCACCTAGATTGCTCGCAGCGTCGTACTCCTGGTGACGCTTTGAACACATCGCTGACGGAGTCGAAACCGGATCGAGACGTTCTTGATCATGCAACCCCGCATCCGCCGCGAAACCCGCTTGAGCAGACGCACCACCCCGAACCCCCGCCTGGAACGCACGGCGAACGGCGCGGCGGGCAGCCGCGAAACTGATAGGACGCAGTGAACGACGGGACGGGCGGCGGAGAGGCGGGCGAGCGTGGCAGGCGAGGGCGCGGACGGCGAGGCGGGGAAGATCTGTGCCGATCTGATCCGGTTCGACACCACCAACCGGGGCGAGGGGGTGGCGCGTCCGGAACGGCCGGCGGCGGAGTACGCCGCGGGGCTGCTGGCCGAGGCCGGCGTCGACGCGACGATCGTGGAGTCGGCGCCGGGGCGTGCGAGCGTGCTGGCGCGGATCGCCGGTACCGACCCGTCCCACCCCGCGTTCCTGATCCACGGGCACCTCGACGTGGTGCCGGCCGACGCGGCCGACTGGACGGTGCCGCCGTTCTCCGGCGAGGTCCGGGACGGGTGCGTGTGGGGGCGCGGCGCCGTCGACATGAAGGGCAGCCTCGCGATGACCCTCGCGGTCGTGCGGCGGCGCCTGCGCGAGGGGCGGCGGACGCGGGGCGACCTGGTCCTGGCGTTCCTCGCGGACGAGGAGTGCACCGGCGAGTACGGGTCCCGGTACGTGGCGCGCGAGCACCGGGAGGTGTTCGACGGGTGCGCGGAGGCGATCAGCGAGTCCGGCGGGTTCAGCGTGGACGCGGGCGGGGCGCGGATCTACCCGGTGGCGACCGGCGAGCGCGGCACCGCGTGGATGAAGCTGACGGCGCGCGGCACCGCGGGGCACGGGTCCAAGCCGGCGCCCGACAACGCGGTCGCCGAGATCGCGCACGCCGTGTCCCGGCTGGCGGCCCACGAGTGGCCGGTGCGGCTGACGCCGGGCGTGCGGGCCCTGCTGGACGGCCTCGCGGACGCGCTCGGCACCTCCATCGACCATGACCGCCTCGACGCGGAGGCCGCCCGCCTCGGCCGCGCCGGGCACCTGTTCGCCGGGACGATCCGCAACTCGGCCAACCCGACGCGGCTGGACGCCGGATACAAGGTCAACGTCGTGCCCGGGACGGCGACCGCCCAGGTCGACGGCCGCTACCTGCCCGGCACGGGCGAGGAGTTCCTCGCCACGATCGACCGGCTGCTCGGCCCGAAGGTCACCCGCGAGTTCGTCAACTACGAGGAGGCGCCGGCCGCGGACCCGGCGGGCCCGACGTTCGCCGCGCTCGCGGACGCCCTGCGCGCCGAGGACCCGCTCGCCCGTCCCGTCCCGTACGTGATGGCGGGCGGCACCGACGCGAAGTCGTTCCACCGGATCGGCATCACGAGCTTCGGCTTCGCACCCCTCCTGCTCGGCCCCGGCCTCGACTACTTCGGCATGTTCCACGGCGTGGACGAGCGCGTCCCGCTCGACGGCCTGGCGTTCGGCACCCGCGTCCTCGACCGCTTCCTCGACACCCGCTGACCCGCCCCGGCCGCCGCCCGGCCCCGCGGACGCTCCTTCCCGGCCTCGTGGTGCGCGGCCGGGAAGGAGGGCTGGGCTACCGGGACCTCTGGTAGCTCCTGACCGAGTAGGTCGCCAGCGCCACCGTCGCGGCGGTCAGGGCCAGGAGCCAGGCGCCGTGCAAGGCGGCCGAGGACCAGTCCGGGTCGGCGGACAAGGTCGCGCGCGCGGCGTCGAGGGCCCAGCTCACCGGGTTGGCGGCGGCCACGTGCCGGATCCAGGACGGCATCAGGTCCTCGGCCATGAACGCCGACGACAGGAACGTGAGCGGCAGCAGCAGCATCACGTTCAGCCCGATGATGGCGTTGCGGTCCCGCACGAGCAGCGCGAGCGTGTTCGACAGCGCGGCGAGGACGACGCCGATCAGCACGGAGGCCGCGACGAGGACCGCGAGGCCGGCGGGCCGGCCGGGGTAGTCCGCGCCCGCGGCCCAGCCCAGCAGGATGATCACCACGGACTGGAAGGCCGTGCTGAGGGCCTGCTCGACGACGCCGGCGTTCACGATCGCGCCGCGGCGCACCGGGGTGACGAGGAAGCGGTCGAGGGTACCGCGCTCGATCTCGTCCATGGTCGCCATCCCGGCGAAGGAGTTCAGCGACACCGCGTTCATGACCACGACGCCGGGCACGATGTAGTCGAGGTAGGACGACGCGCCGAACCCGGGGAGCTCGGCGACCTTCTGGAACAGCCCGCCGAACAGGAACAGCCAGATGACCGGCTGCGACAGCGTCAGCACGAGGACGGCGGGGTTGCGCAGCAGCGCCGACAGCCGCCGGTGGGTCATCCACCAGGTTCCGGCCGCCAGGTCCGCGACGGGCGGCGCGCTCATCGGGCACCTCCGGCGGTGACGGGCTCGGCGGCGGCGAGGCGGCGGCCGGCGTAGCGGAGGTAGACGTCGTCCAGGGACGGCCGCGCGACGGCCGCCGCCGCGGCCGGGACGCCCGCCCGGTCGAGGGCGGCCAGGACGGCCGGGACGGCGGCGGCGCCGTCGGCGGTCCGGGCGCTGAGGCGCGGCCCGTCCAGGACGATCTCGCGGACGCCGGGCAGCCGCCCGAGCGCCTCCCGCACCAGCGGCTCGGGGGGCGCCTCCCGCCATTCGACGTGGACGGCGTCGCCGCGCAGCTCGCCCTTGAGCGCGTCGGGCGTGCCGGCCACGACGACGCGGCCGCGGTCGACGATCGCGAGCCGCCGCGCGAGCCGGTCGGCCTCGTCCAGGTAGTGGGTGGTCAGCAGGATCGCGAGGGCGTCGTCGCCCGCGAGCCGGGCGATCTCGGCCCACATGGACGCGCGGGCCTCGGGGTCGAGCCCGGTGGTGGGCTCGTCGAGGAACAGGACCTCCGGCCGGTGGACGAGCCCGAGCGCGACGTCGAGGCGCCGCCGCATCCCGCCCGAGTAGGTCTTCACGGCACGGCCCGCCGCCTCCTCCAGGCCGAACCGGGCGAGCAGCTCGGCGGACCGGCGGCGCGCCCGCGTCCCGGACAGGCCGTACAGGCGGCCTTGCAGGACCAGGTTGGCGCGGCCGCTCGCCTCCGGGTCGGCGCCGGACCTCTGCGACACGACGCCGATGACGCGGCGGACCCGGTCGGGCCGGCGCAGGACGTCGTGCCCCGCCACGGCGGCGGTGCCCGCGTCCGGCCGGACCAGCGTGGTGAGGATCTTGACGGTGGTGGACTTGCCCGCCCCGTTGGGGCCGAGCAGCCCGAGGATCTCGCCCGGCTCGACCGTGATGGACAGGCCGTCCAGGGCCCGGACGTCGCCGGGATAGTTCTTCACGAGGCCCGCGGCCTCGATGGCGTGCGCCATGCTCTTCCTCCGTGCAGCGCGACATGCTCGACGGAGGGGTCCCGGATAGGCTGGAGTCGCGTGCTCGCCGCCAGGCCCCGCTCCGCGTGGGTTCTCGGTGGTGGGTTCTCCGGCCCGGCGGCGGTGTTGCCGCACCGCCGCCGGGCCTTTCGCGTCGGCTATTCCTCGGGGGCTCCCCTCTCCGCCAGCTCGGCGAGTTCGGGCGGGATCTCCCCGGTCTCGTGGTAGGCCCGCCAGCTGTCGAGGCCCGGCAGCGTGCCGTCCTCGAGTTCGGCGAGGAAGCCCCGCACCCACCCGGCCTCCGCGCACCTGATCGCCAGGTCGAACTCGTCCTCGACCAGGAAGACGCGGGGCACCTCCGCCGCCGCGGCGAGCGCGGCCCGGTCGTCGGCGATCCGCCGCTCCAGCGCGTCCAGGCGCCTGCGCAGCAGCTCGGCCGTCTCGTCCGGGGCGAGGGCGCCGAGGACGGACAGCCCGGCCTCGAACCGCGGCACCTCACGCTCGGGCACCGCGATCAGCTCCCGGACCCAGTCGGCGAGTTCCGCCATCCCCGCGTCGGTGATGCGGTAGATGGTCCGCTCGGGCCGCGCCCCTTCCCGGACGCTCCCCTCGACGGCCAGGAACCCGTGCTTCTCCAGATTCCTCACCACGGTGTAGAGCGAGCCCCACTTGATGTCCATGTCGCGGTCCTTGCCGCGGGCGCGCATCACGGCGGCCATCTCGTACGGGTGCATCGGCTTGGTCACGACGGTGGACAGCACGGCGAGCCCCAGAAGGTTGCTCACCTTCCGCCGCTTGGCCATCCCATGCTCCCTCGTGAACGAGTACTCGTAAACGAGTATAGGCATCGCGCTTCGCCTCGTCCATACCGATCCGCGAGTCGCGGTAAGGGGTAGGGATCGGGCGTGGACTTCTCCAGTGCGGCCGGCGAGCTCTACGGCGTCCGGCCGGCGGACTTCGTGGCGACGCGGAAGCGGCTCGCACGGGAGGCGAAGGACGGCGGCGACGCCGCCCTCGCCAAGCGGATCGGCGCGCTGCGGCGCCCCACGCTGTCGGCGTGGGCGGTGAACCTCCTCAGCCGGTCCGCCGCCGGCGAGCTGGGACGCCTGCTGGACGTGGGAACCGAGCTGCGGTCGGCGTGGGGCTCCGGCGGCGGCCTCCGCGACATCGAGCAGCGCCGCGCGCGCCTGGTCGCCTCGCTCGTGCGCACCGCGGGCGAGCTGGCGGCCGAGGCGGGCGGCGCGCTGCGGGAGCAGGCGGTGCGCGAGGTCGAGGACACCCTCCAGGCCGCCACCGTGGACGAGGCGGTCGCCGAGGAGGTCCGCGAGGGGCGGCTGCCGCAGCCGCGCAGCCACACGGGTTTCGTCCCCGCCGGCTTCCCCATGGCGCCTCCAGAGGGCGGGGAACGCGCGGAACCGGGGCCCGAGGAGGCACCCGCCGAGGAGGAGAGGCGGCGGCTCGAGCGGCCCGAGCGGCCGAAGCCGGAGGGCAGGGCGAAGGAGAAGGCGACCGTCACGCGGACGAGCGCGGCTCGGGCCCGCCGGGCGGAGACGTTGCGCAGGCGCGCCGAGGAGGCCGAGCGCAAGCTGGCGGAGCGCGCCGACCGGGCGGCCGAGGCGAAGCGGGCGGTGCAGGAGGCGTCCGCCGAGGTGGGGCGGCTCCGCCACGAGCTGGACCGGGCCGTCGCCGACCGCGACGCGGCCTCGCGCCGGGCGGAGCGGGCCGAGCAGAACCGGGCGCGGGCGCAGGAGGCGGCGCGCGAGGCCCGCACGGCCGCCGCCGAGGCCCGCCGCGCCGCGGACCGCGACGCACGTCACAGCTGACGCCCGGCCTCGCAGCGAACCGGATGTTCGGGATGAAGTAGGTTCGACTAGAACGTGATTCGACGATCAGAGGGGGCACGCGGTGACGGCACCGGTCGTGGAGCAGCCGACTGACTGGACCGAGCCGGGCGCCCATACGGTGGTGCCGGGGGTGCACCGGATCCCCCTGGCGCTGCCCATCCCGTCGCTGCACGCCGTCAACGTGTACGTCATCGAGGACGACGAGGGCCTCGTCGTCGTCGACTCCGGCTGGGCCATGCCCGACACGCGCGCGTCGATGGAGACCGCCCTCCGCGCGCTCGGCCACGGGCTCGCCGACGTTGCGCAGTTCCTCGTCACGCACGCGCACTGGGACCACTACTCGCAGGCGCTCGCGCTGCGCGAGTCGTTCGGGACGCGGGTGCGCATCGGCCGCGGCGAGCAGGCGTCCATCAGGGCGTTCGACCGGAGCCGCGGCCTGCATCCGCGGCAGGTCGAGCTGCTGCGCCGCTGCGGCGCCGGCGACCTGGCCGCCGAGATCGCGGGCATGCCGGTGGAGCGTTCCGAGCGCGACGTCCCGCACACGCTGCCGGACGCCTGGCTGGACGATGGGGAGCGCATCGCCCTGACCGGGCGGGGCCTTGACGTGTTCGCCACGCCCGGCCACACGCGCGGCCACATCGTCATGCGGGACGCCGCCGCCGGGCTGCTGTTCGCGGGCGACCACATCCTGCCGCACATCACGCCGTCCATCGGGCTGGAGACCGAGCCGGAGCCGAAGCCGCTGCGCAGCTACCTGGAGTCGCTGCGGCTGGTCCGCGGCATGCCGGACACGCTGCTGCTGCCCGCGCACGGCCCGGTGCGGCCGAGCGTCCACACCCGGGTCGACGAGCTGCTGGAGCACCACGCCGAGCGCCTCGACGCCGCCGCCGCGCAGGTCCGGGCGGGCCGCGGCACGGCGTTCGAGGTCGCCGAGGCCATGCCGTGGACGCGCCGCAGGCGCAGCCTGAGCGACCTGGACGCGTTCAGCCGGATGCTGGCGGTCCTGGAGATCGAGGCGCACCTGGACGTCCTCGCCGACCGGGGCGTCCTGGACGCCCACGAGGAGGGCGGCGTCCGCCGCTACGCCCCACGGCGCTGACCCCGGCCCCGGCCGCCCGATCACCACCGGGTTACGCTGATCCTCCGTTCTCCCGGCCGAAGGAGCGGCGATGACGCTCGCCCCCGAGTTCACTGCGATCACGTCCCCGGAGGAGCTGCGCGAGCTTCTCGGCGCGCCGATGCGGCGGGCGATCGACAAGGAGCGCCGCACGCTGCACGCCCGGGACCGGGAGTGGCTGGCGCGCTCCCCGTTCTGCCTGATCTCCACCAGTGACGCGGCCGGCGGCTGCGACGTCTCCCCCAAGGGCGACCCGCCCGGGTTCGCGCACGTCATCGACGACACGACGATCGCGATCCCGGACCGTCCCGGCAACCGCCGCGCCGACGGGTTCATGAACGTCCTGAGCAACCCGCACGTCGGGCTGATCTTCCTGGTCCCCGGACGCGGCGAGACCCTGCGGATCAACGGCCGGGCCACGCTGCTGCGGGACGCGCCGTTCTTCGACGAGATGGTCGTCAGGGGCCACCGCCCGGCCCTCGCCCTGGTCGTGGACATCGAGCAGATCTTCTTCCACTGCGCGAAGGCCCTGATGCGCTCGAAGCTCTGGAAGCCGGAGACCTGGGAGCCGGACGCGCTGCCCTCGCACGCCCGGATCGTCAAGGACCTCCAGTACACCGAGGAGGACCTGGAGCAGCTGGAGCGCTACTACTCCGAGGGCAACTACTCCAAGAAGCTCTACGGCGCCTGACGGCGGCCGGTCGGGACCCCCGCGCGCGGCGCGCGGGGGTCGAGAACGGTGCGGGCCGGTCAGCCGCTCTTGCGGCGGAACTGGCGCTGGTGATCGGCGCGGTCGTGCTTGCCGCGCACCTTGGAGCCGCTCCTGCCGGACGAGCCGGCGTTCTTGCCCGCCGCTCCGCGCTTGCGCTCCAGGGCCTCCCGGAACCTGCGCTTCACGTCGTCCTCACCGTCGGCGGGTTCTCCTGACGAGTCGGCCATGCGGACCTCCAGCTCTCTTAGGGGCACCCCCAGCCTCACACACCGCGGGGCCGAACGGCCATCCGCCCCCACCCGGAAGATCATCTTGGGAGATTCCACCGCAAATCACGCCAGGGGTGATCGATCTCTCCTATGGTTTGTGCACGTGGAGCCCCAGACGCCGCAGGCAGACCCCGCCCCCGCACACCCGCCGCTGGAGGCGCTCGCCGTCCAGCCGCTGCTGAACCGCGACTACGAGTCCCGCCCCGCCGTCTTCTACGAGCGGCTGCGCGGGGAGTACGGGCCCGTCGCGCCGGTGGACGTCCTCGGCGTCCCGGCGTGGCTCGTCATCGGCTACGCGCAGACGCTCGACATCCTGCGCGACACCCGCGGCATCTGGAGCAGGCGGGTCGAGAGCTGGCGCCGGTACCGGGAGGGCTCCGTCCCGGCGGACTGGCCGATGCTGCCCGTGGTGGAGTCGGACAATTCCGGGTTCCGGGACGGCGCCGACTCCACCCGGCTCCGCAGCGCGTGGAGCGAGGGCCTGCGGCCGTTCCAGGACCGCACCCGGCCCGAGGCGAAGTCGCTGGAGCGGGCGATCCGCCGGTACGCCGACGAGCTGATCAGCGTGCTGTCGGAGAACGGCGGGCCGTCCGGCTGGGCCGACCTGTCCGCCCAGTACGCGCGGCCGCTGCCGCTGATGGTGATCGGGCGGCTGCTCGGCACCGGCGGGAACGGCGGGAACGCCGACGACGAGCTGATCATCGACCTGTGGCGGGTGATGGACGCCGGGCCGGAGGCCCAGGAGGCGTCCGCCCGGCTGGTCGCCCGGGTCGCGGACGTGTGCGCGGCGCGGGTGGCCTCCCCCGGCGCCGACCTGCCGTCCTACATGCTCGCGGCGGTCCCGGACCTGACCGCCGAGGAGCTGACCCGCGAGATGGCGATGATGACCGGGCTCGTCGGCGACGTGACGGGAACGCTCATCTGCAACACCATCACCGAGGTGCTGATCGGCGAGACCGGGGCCCGCGACAGCATGTCGGCCGGGATGATCCAGGAGGCGATCAACCGGGCGTCGGCGGCGAACCCGCCGATGGCCAACCTGTCGTTCCGGTGGGCGAAGTCGGACGTCCGCATCGGCCGGTTCCAGATCGCGGCCGGCGACCCGGTCATGGTGTCGCCGGCCGCCGCGCACCTGGACCCGGCGTTCACCGCGTCCACGACGCCCGACTCCATCTACAGCTCCCGCGCCCACCTGGCCTGGAGCGCGGGGCCGCACGCCTGCCTCGGCCGCGACCTCGCCACGACGATCACGATGATCGCGGTGGAGCGGCTGTTCGACCGGTTCTCCTCGCTGCGGCTGGCGCTGCCCGCCGACCAGCTCCCGTGGCGCTCGTCCCCGCTGATGCGCGGCCTGCGGTCGCTGCCGGTCACCTACGAGCTGGCCGGGGGCGCGCCGGAGCCGCGGCCCGCCGCGCCCGCCGAGGCCGAGGAGGCCCCGGAGGAGACGGCGGCGGACGAGGGCGGGGCGGACTCGATGGTGCGGCGCGTCCTGCGGCTGATGCGGCTGTCGTAGGCCCGCCGGGCGCCGGGTTCCGCATGATCGGCCGCATGTTTGGACCCGGCCGCCTGGGAACGTTCCCCCCGGTAGGCGCGCAGGGAGGACGAACGATGCCAGAGATGAGCGGCAAGCACGGCCCCAAGGCCGATGACGAGATCGCCCGGGAGACGCGCGGCATGGTCAGCGGCGGGCATTCCACGCACGCCGAGGAGTTCAAGGAGCCCGAGCCGTTCTCCGACGACTACCCGGCGGACCCGGACGCGCCCGCCGCCGGGGACCGCGAGGGCTCCCCGCCCGGGATGAGCGCGCAGGACGTCGAGGGCCGCAGCGCCCTCGCCCGGATGCTCACCGGCGTCCGGTACCCGGCCCGCCCGAACGAGCTGATCCGGCACGCCGCCGAGGGCGGCGCCCCCGACGACGCCGTCGAGCGGCTGCGGACGCTGCCGAAGCGCGAGTACGAGAACGTCGCGGACGTCGCCGAGGAACTCGGCTACGGCCGCGAGGAGCGCCGCTACTGACGGCCGCCGCCCGCCGCGCCGCCGGCGGCCCCTAGCGGCCCGTGCCGTCTGCCATCTCACGTCCTCCGATCGTCGTCGCTCCCCGGGGCGTTCCCGATCCGGCGCGGCTCGTGGACGGCCCGGTCGGCGGGCTGTCCGCACCGGTGGCTGAGGGCGTCGCGGATCTCCGCCGCGCGCAGGTCCGGCGCGGTCTCGTCGGTGGCCCAGGCGATGTAGCCGTCCGGTCGCACCAGCGCGGTCGTGCGGGTCGCGCCGCCGGC
Source organism: Actinomadura monticuli (assembly GCF_041463655.1). Taxonomy (NCBI): domain Bacteria; kingdom Bacillati; phylum Actinomycetota; class Actinomycetes; order Streptosporangiales; family Thermomonosporaceae; genus Actinomadura; species Actinomadura monticuli. The sequence goes on along the minus strand of NZ_JAXCEI010000033.1, from coordinate 11,810 downwards.
CGGCGCGCAGTGCAGCCGGCCCGCCCACCGTTTGGTCGCCAGGTAGGTCACGGCCGGGTCGTTCGCCGCGACGACCAGTACGAACCTGCCGTCGCCGAGCAGCTCGTACAGCCGGCCCGGGCTTCCGGCGAGGGGGACGTCCGGGGCGCGCCGCCCAGCCAGCCGGTGCGATCCGCGCGGCGCCGGATAGCCGATGCCGATGCCCGACACGGCCGCGGCCATCCGCCGCGCGACCGGCCGCCAGTGGGTCGCGGCCCACGCCGCGGCGCCGCGCGCCGCGCGCACCCGGCGCGGTTCGGCGAGCGCGAACCGCAGCAGCGCGCCGCTGCCCCGCAGGACCTGTCGCCCGACCGGGTACCGCTCCTCGTGGTAGCTGTCGAGCAGCCATGAGGGCGCCCAGCCCCGCAGCTCGGCGGCGAGCTTCCAGCCGAGGTTCGCCGCGTCCTGCAGCCCGGTGTTCATGCCCTGCCCGCCCGCCGGCGAGTGGACGTGCGCGGCGTCCCCGGCGAGGAACACCCGTCCGGTCCGGTATCTGGGGACCTGACGTTCGTCGCTGTGGAACCGGGACGTCCAGCGCGGGTCGCGCATGCCGTGGTCGGTGCCGAGCGCGCGGGCGGTCACCTCCCGCAGCTCCGCCATGTCGACGGGCTCGGAGTCGGGCGCCTGGTGACGGCGGTTCCACGCGATCACCCGGTACCAGCCGTCGCCGAACGGCGCGATGAAGGCGAACGCGTCGCCGACCGCGCCGACCGTCAGGACGTCCGCGGGCGCCTCGTCGAGCCGGACGTCCGCGAGCATCACCGACCGCACCGCCGACCGGCCGGGGAACGGCAGCCCGAGCTCCCGCCGGACGGTGCTGCGGACCCCGTCGGCGCCCACCGCGTAGGACGCGCGCCGCGTCGCGGTCCCGCCGCCGGCCGTCCGGACGTCGACGTCCACGCCCGCCGCGTCCTGGCGGAGGCCGACGACCTCGGCACCGTGCACGATCTCCGCGCCGGCCGCGAGCGCCCGTTCCCGCAGGACGCGCTCGGTCTCGTACTGCGGTGTGACGAGGACGAACGGGAAGCGGCCGGGCAGCAGCGACAGGTCGAGGGAGGTCGCGCCGAGCAGCCGCAGCGCGCCGACCCGCCGGCCGGTCGCGATCAGCTCGTCGGCGACGCCGCGCACGTCCAGCGCTTCCAGGGTGCGGGCGTGCACGGCGAACGCCCGCGTCAGGGTGCTCGTCTCCGCGGGCCGGCGCTCCAGCACCGTGCAGCCGATGCCCGCCGCGGCCAGGTCCCCCGCGAGCAGGAGCCCCGTCGGGCCCGCCCCCACGATCAGCACGTTCCCGGTGGGTCTGCCGGCCGGCCTCCCAGTGGGCGCCATCACGCTCCCCTCTCGACGGACGGCCGGGGTCCGGCCCTCGCCCAGGGAACACTTCCCCGGAACCGCCTCGCATCACGCCGCCGGGAGGCCCGATGCGGCAGGGGTTCTCAGCCCTGGACGCGGCTCCTCCGGCCGGCCCATTCCCGCTCGCGGAGCTGGAACTTCTGGATCTTCCCGGTGGACGTCTTGGGCAGCTCGGTCACGAACTCCACCGAGTCGGGCGCCTTGTAGCGGGCGAGGCTCGTCCTGACGTGCTCGATCAGCTCGTCCCCGGTGACGTCGCGCCCGTCGCGGAGCACGACGAAGGCCTTCGGACGCTCGCCCCACGTGTCGTCCGGCACCGCCACGACGGCGACCTCCAGCACGGCGGGGTGCGAGTCGATGGCCCGTTCCACCTCGACCGTCGAGATGTTCTCGCCGCCGGAGATGATGATGTCCTTGGACCGGTCGCGCAGCTCGACGTAGCCGTCGGGGTGGCGGACGCCGAGGTCGCCGGAGTGGAACCAGCCGCCCCGGAACGCCTTGGCGGTGGCCTCCTCGTCCCGGTGGTAGCCCTTCATGACGTTGTTGCCCCGCATGACGATCTCGCCGAGCGTCTCCCCGTCGGCCGGGACGTCGTCCATGTCGTCGTCGACGACGCGGAGCCCGTCCGTCTGGACCATGCCGACGCCCTGCCGGGCCAGCAGCCGGGCGCGGTCGCCTGCGGCGAGCTGCGGCCAGCCGGGCTGCGGCTCGCACACCGAGTACGGCCCGTAGGTCTCCGTCAGCCCGTACACGTGCACGATGTCCGCGCCGAGCCGCTCCATCTGCCCGATGATCGTCGGGCTCGGCGGGGCGCCCGCCGTCGTGACGGTCAGCGGGCGCTCCAGCGGATGCGCCTGCGCCGCATTCGCGATCGCCACGAGCACGGTGGGGGCGCCGTTCAGATGCGTGACGCCCTCGGTGCCGATGAGCCGCCAGATCTCGCCGGCGTCCACCGCGCGCAGGCACACCTGCGTCCCGCCGACCGCGGCGAGCGCCCACGGCGTGCACCAGCCGTTGCAGTGGAACATCGGCAGCGTCCACAGGTAGACGCTCTCGGGCGTGTGCCGCGAGTGCAGCACCTCGCCGAGCGCGTTCAGGTAGGCGCCGCGGTGCGTGTAGACGACGCCCTTGGGACGTCCCGTGGTGCCGGACGTGTAGTTGATGGAGATGGCGGCGTTCTCGTCGGCCGCCTCCCAGGGCAGCGGGTGGTCCGAGCCCCGGGCCAGCAGCTCGGCGTAGCCGATGCCGCCCACCGCCGGGTCGTCGTCCGCGCCGTCCGCCGGGACCGTGACGACCTGCGGCAGGCCGTCCGCCACCGGCGCGACGGACGGATGGAGGCCCGCGTCCACGATGAGGGCCTTCGCCCCGGAATGCTCCAGGATGTAGCGGATCTCCGCGGGCGCGAGGCGCGTGTTGATCGCGACGAGGACCGCACCGGCCAGCGGCACCGCGAAGTGGGCCGCGAGCAGCTCCGGGACGTTCGGCGCCAGGTAGGCCACGCGGTCTCCGGCCCCGATCCCGGACGCCCGCAGCGCGTTCGCCAGCCGCGTCACCTCGGCGGCGAACTCGGCGTAGGTGGCGCGGCGGTCTCCGTGGACGTAGGCGGGCTTGTCCGGGAACACGTCCGCCGACCTGCCGAGGAACGCGAGCGGGGTGAGCGCCGTGTAGCCCGGGCCGTTGTCCATCGGGAGCCTCCGGTGCCGTCGGGTTCGACCTGCGAATCAAGGATCGCACGCACCCGCGCTCCCCACGTGGAGCCGGACCCTAGCGCGCGTTGCGCGTCAGGATGGAGACGGCCTTGACGGTCGCGTACCCGCGCCACTCCAGCTCGGCGGCGGGCGAGTAGGAGGCGAAGTCGACGCGCCAGCCGCCGTCGTCCCGCTGCTCGTCGTCGAGGCGCCGCAGCTCGGAGGCCACGATGCCGTCCGCGAACAGGGCCCGGACGGGACGGTCCGGGTAGGGCGCGAAGTCGAGCGGCCGCATCATCTCGTCCTCCAGCCCGCCCTGGACGTGGACCAGACCGCTCTCCGGGATGTGCTCGCCCAGCAGCGCGAGGGCCTCGGTGTCGTGGACGGCGTCGGCCAGCCACAGCGCGAACGCCAACTCCAGGGCGTGTAGCTCGTCCTTCGCGCGCATGGCGTCCAGGCAGTAGCGGGTCGCGCGGTCGACCCAGGGGTGCTCGGCGACCGCCTTGTCGTGGACGGCGACGCGCTGCGCCGTCGCCGCGACCACCGCGGTGATCTGGAGCGACGGCACCCGGGGGTCGGCGCCCGCCCAGAACGGCGCGCATCCGGCGGGGTCGGGGACGTGCAGGCCGAACGGCAGGCCGCCGTCCGGCAGGGTCACCGACTCCAGCCAGTCGCAGAGCGCGACCGCCTCCGGGGCCGTGGCGGGTGCCAGCTCCTCGAAGACCTCGAACGCGTGCAGCGCGGGGCCGGGCTGGCTCGTCCGCGACCGCAGGTCGGGTTCCAGTCCGTGGCCGTAGCCGCCGTCGGGGTTCCGGTAGGCGTTGAGCGCGGCGAGCAGCGCCGCGCGGTCGCCGCCGCCGGTCAGCAGTTCGAAGCGCCGCCGGTCGAGCGGGCGCGCGTGCATGGCCATGAAGTCGGACGCCTTGGTCAGGTTCATGACTCCAGCCTGACCGCCGGCTCCGCACCCGTCTTGTAGGTTTCGGCCATCACCGGGTAAGGACCAGGGCGCGATGGCGAGGCCGTCGGGACGTTCGCGGGCGTCCGCGTCGCGTCCGGCGGGGGCGACGAACACCTCGGCGCCCTCGGGCAGCTCGGTGCCCGCGATCGCCACCCGGCCGTGATCCGCCGGAAGCCCTGGACCGCCATGTCGCGGCCCGCCGCCTTTCGACGGCCGCGAGGGATGCGGCCGGGCCGTACTCCACGGGCCCTCCAGCGGTGCGGTCGTTCCCACCGCAGGGCCGGAAAAGGGGAATGCGCCCGTTGACCCGTCCCGCCTAGCCTGGCCGGATGCACGTGAGTTTCGAGCGGACGGGCGAGCACCGCTACGCCACCGTCGTCACGCTGCCGGGGCGGCACCCCCGCCGGATGGACCCGGCGCCGGGCTACGACGACCACATCCCGCACGACCTCGTCCACTATCTGACGGAGGCGGAGCTCGGGCTGACGTCCGGCGTCTTCGGGCGGGCCGCGGCGGGCGGCGGGGACTTCACCGAGACGGCCGAGGTCCCCGGCGACCCGCGCCGGCGCGCCCGCGCGCAGCGCCGCCTGAAGAAGCGCGAGGCGTCGCTGAGCCGCGCGGACCGCAGCGACATGGCCCGATCCGAGCACATCGCCGGCCTGTGCGACCTGGCCTGGAGGCGGCGCGCCGGCGCCCGGCCGCCCGCCTGGGCCGAGCACCGTCCGATACCGGCCGAGGACAGGCCCGCGATCGACCGCGTCCTCGCCCGGCTGGACGAGCTGGCGCCGCTCTGGCACGACCTCCCCGTCGGCGGCGCCCTCACCTTCACCTGGCCCCGGACGGCCCCGGACCCGGGCTAGCTAGCCCGCCCGCAGCGAGAGGCCGAGGGCCCGGAACTGCTCGACCGGGCGGTGGTAGCCCCGCTCGATGTGGTGCACGCCCCGGAGCGTGGACGGCCCCTCTGCGACCGCCGCCGCCAGCACCGCCGAGAACCCCGCCCGGATGTCGGGCATGGTCACGTCCCCGCCCCGGAGCTTGGTGACGCCCCGCACGACCGCCGAGTGCAGCGCCGCCGTGTCGTGGTACCGGCACGCCGGACCGCCCAGGCAGGTGTCGTAGACCTCGATCTCCGCGCCCATGCTCTGCAGCGCCGGGACGTACGCGAGCCGGTTCTCGTACACGGTCTCGTGCAGCACCGACATGCCCTCGGCCTGCGTGAAGAGCACCATCAGGGGCGTCTGCCAGTCCGTCGCGAACCCCGGATGGGTGTCGGTCTGCACCGCCGCGGGCCGCAGCCCGCCCGGCGCCGACGCCATGATCCAGTCATCGGTGATCTGGAACTCGGCGCCCATCCTGGTCAGCGTCGTGATCGCGGTGACGAGCCGGTCCTGCGGGCAGCCGTGCACCCGCACCTCTCCCCCGGTCACCAGCCCCGCGACCAGGTAGGAGAACGCCTCGATGCGGTCGCCGTCCAGCCGCGTCTGCGCGCCGTTCAGCCGCTCGACGCCCTCCACCACGATGCGCCGGTCCGGGGCGAACGAGATGCGCGCCCCCATCCGCTGCAGGAACAGCGCCAGCTCGATGATCTCCGGCTCCGTCGCCGCGTTCCGGATGACGGTCTTGCCCTGCGCCCGGACGGCCGCCAGCAGGACGGTCTCCGTCGCGCCGACGCTCGGATACGGCAGCTCGATGCGCGTCCCCACCAGCCGCGACGCCCGCGCGTGGATCCCGTCGGCCGCGTAGGTCATCTCGGCGCCGAACGCCCTCAGCGCGTCCACGTGGAAGTCGACCGGACGCCGCCCGATCGGGTCGCCCCCGACCATCGGCACGAACGCCTCACCCGCCAGATGCAGCAGCGGCCCCAGCATCAGGATGGGAATGCGGTTCAGCCCGGTGAACGCCTTCCCCACACTCGGATCCGACACCGGCCCCGGCACGACGGTCACGTCCCCGCCGGACCGCTCCACGCTCATCCCGACGTGCTCGAGCATCCCCGCCGTGATGCCGACCTCGCCGACGTCCGGCGCGTTGCCGATCGTGCTCGGCCTGTCCCCCAGCATCGCCGCGACCATGTGCTTGCTGACCGCGTTCTTCGCCCCCCGCACGGTGACGTCCCCGCGAAGCGGCCCCGACGGCTCGATCTGCCAAAGCTTCTCAGTCACCCGAGCAGCCTACGTCGTCCACGCCGTCCACCCCGCGAACTCACCGCAAACCGCCCACGAAGGCGCCGCGGCCGGCGAGGCACGGTTTCGTCCGTGGCTCTCCCCTCCATGTTGATCTACGCGATTGTGTTCTCGCGCGCTCTGGCAGGCGGCGCGGGAGACTCCGACGATGGCGGCACCCACCCCATCCCAGGAGTTCACATGCGCCTGAGGATCAGACAGGGACTGTGGGCCGCCGTAGCGGCCGCAGCCCTGGCAACGACCTCGCTGTCCGTCGTCCACGCCGCCGTCCCGCCGCCGACCGCCGCCCCGCTCGCCAAGTACGACATCAGCGCCGCCTACGTCAGCGGGGTGTCGTCCGGCGGATTCATGGCCAACCAGCTCCACGTCGCCTACTCGTCCCTGTTCCAGGGGGCCGGCGTCTTCTCCGCCGGCGCCTACGACTGCGCGCAGAACAGCCTGAGCACCGCGCTCAACGCCTGCATGGCCACCTACCTGCCCCGCAAGAGCCCCGCCCAGCTCGAGCAACTGACCCGCGACCGCGCCTCGGCCGGCACCGTCGACCCGGTGCGGAACCTGTCGGGCGACCCGGTATGGCTGTACCACGGCACGTCCGACACCACGGTCGCCCAGGCGGTCAACGACGACCTGGCCACGTACTACCGCGACCTGGGCGCGAACGTCGCCTACGACCACGGCTCCGCCGCCGGGCACGCCTGGATCAGCCCGATCGGCCCCGGCTCCTGCTCGGTCACCCAGTCGCCGTGGATCAACGACTGCGGCGGCGACTCCGTCAAGGACATGCTGACCCACCTGTACGGGACGGTGCAGCCGGCCGCCTCGTCCCTGACCGGCCGGCTGATCCAGTTCGACCAGAACGCCTACGCCCCCGGCGGCGACGCCACCTCCATCAGCATGGGCGACGAAGGATTCGCCTACGTCCCGCAAGCCTGCGAGCAGTCGTCCTGCAAGCTGATGGTCGCGCTGCACGGCTGCTACCAGTACTACGGCAACATCGGCGACACCTTCATGGCGAAGGCCTACCTCAACGAGTACGCCGACACCAACGCGATGATCGTCCTGTACCCGCAGGCCACCGCGTCGGGAGCGAGCAACCCGCGCGGCTGCTGGGACTGGTGGGGCTACCAGTCCGCCCAGTACCCGCTCAAGAGCGGTCCGCAGATGACGGCGGTCGTCAACATGGTCAGGGCCATGAGCCGCGACGGCGCCACACCGCCTCCCACCACGACCCCGACTCCCACGCCGACCCCGACCCCGACCCCGACGTCCACGTGCGTGACGGCGTCCAACTACGAGCACACCACCGCCGGAAGAGCGCACCAGTCCATGGGCTACGCCTACGCGAACGGCTCCAACCAGAACCTGGGGCTGTGGAACCTCTTCACCACCACCACCATCAAGGAGACCGATCCCGGCTACTGGGTGAAATGCTGACCCGATCGCATGCTGGGGCCTTGACCACCGTTCCCGTGGTCAAGGCCCTCATCGGTGCCCTGAGACCAACGTGCCCAACACCAGCCCGCCTCTTTCGTCCGGCCCTCGCTGTGGCACGTCGCCGGCAGCGGGCGCCCGCTGACCTGCCGCCGGGTGGGTGACCGGCTACGACGTCCGGCTCTCGGAGGCCACTCCGCTCACCGGGTCGGCGGGCATGAAGAGCCCGGTGACGGTGGCGATGACACGGGTGGTGGTGAAGGTGGCGGTTCCGGCCGCGAGCCTTCGTCCCACCCGCGTCGGAGTGATGGCGATCTCGACCCAGTCGCCCTGCCGCGCGACACCCAGCAGGTCGCAGGCGAGGTTGACGGTGACGAGCCGGGTCGGCGGATCGGTCTGGACGGCCAGGGCGTGCCCGATGGCCACGTCGCCGATGGCGGCGATCACCCCGCCGTGCAGGAGCCCCCGCGCATTCGTCTTCGGCCCGTCGACGGTGAAACCCGCCCGCAGGGGGTCGCTCGCGTGCCGGCGGAAGCCGCCGATGGCGGTGAGCAGCGGGCTGGGACGGTGCCACGGTACGAACTGCTCGTCGGCCATGGTGCCTCCAGGTCGGATCATGGTGCGGCGGCCGACGCGGCGGCCAGGCCGCGCAGCGCGGCGGTGAGGACGAAACGGAACCGGCGGTCGGCCGACTCCGGGCCGCTGCCCAGCAGCCCGGCCGATTCGTGGGCGACCAGCCCCTGCACGGTGGCGAACAACCCGATCGCGGTGTCCTTCGCCGAGCCCGGGGCGCGGGACGGGCCCAGCAGGACGGCGACGCGGCCGACGACGATCCCGTAGATCTCGTCGGCGGCGCGGACGTCCCGCGCGTCGGGACGAAACTCGGCGAACGGACGGGAGAACATGACCTCGTAGAGGTGGGGGCGCCTGGCGGCGAACGCGCGAACGGCCAGCGCCAGTTCGAGGACGTCCGCCTCGGCATCCCCCGTCGGCTCCAGTGCCCGCAGTTCCTGCGCGAGTTCGGCGAACCCCTCGGCGAAGAGCGCGCGGGCGAGACCGGCCTTGCCGCCGAACAACTCGTTCACCGCGGCCAGCGACGTCCCGGCCCCCGCGGCGACAGCGCGGGTCGTCACGGCGTTGCTCCCGCCCTCGGCCAGCAACCCCGCCGCGACCACGAGGACTTCACCGCGCAGCACCTCGGTGCGCGTCTTCCGCCGTCCCATGTCGTCAGCCTACCTCGTTTCAGATCAATGATCCAAAAAAACGTCCAGGCGACCCGTCCACAGCTAACGCGAGGCGGTGCCAGCCACCGGCCCCACCCGGGTCACGCGGCCCCCACTGGACTAGGGGTTCGTCTGGCGGCGATCGGCTGGCGGCATGCAACGGCCCGGCCGCCCGGCGTGAGAGCGGCTGGGCCGTTGCTGGTCAGCAGGTGCCGGGGGCCGGCTTTCCGGCGAAGCAGTCCGACAGGAAGGTCTGGACGTCATTGTTGCGGACGAGCGCCTCCAGCGCGTGTTCACCGATGGCGTCGCGAACGGTCCTGACGGTGGCGCCCTTCGCGCACCATGACTTGACGAGGGCGTTCGCCTGCCCGACGGGGACGATCTCATCTTTGTTCGCGTGGTAGTTGAAGACCGGCGCGGCGGGCGCGGCCGAGCCCATGGTGTTCTTCTTCAGCATCGCGGCCACCGACAGCACCGACAGCGGATCGGGGACGGTGCTGTAGTCGGCGAGTTTCCTGAACGGGAACCCGGTCAGGAGTTCGGTCACGCATTTGTTGCGCGCGTCCGCCATGGCCTGACGGCCCTTGTCGTTGAGCAGGTTCTGGATGCCCGCTTCGGGGAACTCGGCGTCGAGGCTGACGGTGGCGGCGGCTTCGAAGCCGGAGAACAGGCCGCCGTCCAGGGAGCGGGCCACCGCACCGGGGTCGGCGGGAGTGCCGCCCATGGTGACGCCGGCGAGTTCCACGTCCGGCGCGTAGGACGGCTGGAGCTCCGCGGCCTAGCCGGTGGCCTGGGCGCCGCCGGAGTAGCCGTTCAGCGCCCATTGGCTGCCGGTTCCCACCCCTCCGGTGCCGGAGTTCTTCACCGCGCGAATGCCGTCGAGGACGGCATGGCCCGCCTGCGGCCCCGCCATGAACACCGACTTCGGCCCTTCGAAGTCGGGCATGGCGACGGCCCAGCCCTTGTCGAGGAGCGGGGCGGCGAACACGACGGACGACGCGGCGACGAGCGACCCCGAGGAGATCCTGTAGGAGGGGGCGCACTGCGTACCGGCCGCCCAGCGAGGCCGGGCCGACGCATCGATGGCGGGACATCGCTCCCTGCGGCGTACTCCTGGCCAAGGCCCGACATCGCGTCATGCCGGGTGTATGAGCGTCTTGCGGGCGAACGAGCGCGTCCTAGAAGGACACCGCTCCGCCCGCTACAGGCGCCCAGACCTGGGCCTCCGGCCGGTCTCCCGCAACACGGCCGCTGGCAGAGCTGGCCCTTCCCCGGAGCCCCGTCCGGGGGACAGCGGCGCCCTCGTCACCACGAGCGGAGAGGTCCCGGAAGTGCTCCACAGCATGGGCGCATTGCACGGGTTCGGACGAGTTCTTCGACCCAGCGCCCGCACTCCGCCCAGGTGCCGCAGGAGCTGGCGGACACTCCATCGCAGGGACATGACACGCCTCTCGTCCTCGTCCCATACCGACAAGACCAGCGATTCCGCCTGGGTGATGAGCTCGTCAACAGGCGCTCATGGTCCCTGCCCGGCCAGGTTCCGCCGCCGGGCCGACATCCACCGCGGGGCCTGCGTGGTGGCCGCACCGGTGCAGATGTGTGGGTTGGCACCGGCGCGACCATGGCCCGACCGCAGTCGAACGGTCCAATCCTGCCCCAGCACAGGTTGCATGACCGTTGCGCCTTCACCTATCGGCGGCCACCGGTCAGCCCGACCGCCCAGGTGATCAGTGCGTCTATCCTCAAGTTCATGATCACTCCAGGGCGTGACTGGGAACGGCGCATGGCCGATCTCTGGGCCGTCTTCGACGACCACGAACCCGCCGACTTCCTCACGAAGGTCGGAGAGCTGACCGGAGAGCTGCCCGCCGGCCACCCGGTCGCCGAATACGAACTGGGGTCGGCCTACGACTCGATCGGCGAGGAGGCTGAGGCCGCCGCCCATTACAGGAACGCATTCGCCGCCGGACTGGACGAGGATCGCCGCCGCCAGGCCACAATCCAGTTCGCGAGCACCCTCCGCAACCTCGGCCAGGTCGAAGAGAGCGCAGCCCTCCTGACCGCCGAACGGGACGCCGCCTCGGACGAACTCGACGATGCCGTCACGGCGTTCCTCGCCCTCGCGCTCACCGACCTCGGACGCGAACGAGAAGCCGCCGGACTCGCGCTCCAGGCGCTCTCCCGCCACCTACCGCGCTACAACCGCTCCCTCTCCAACTACGCAAAGACCCTGATGGAACAGTGAACTAGCGCGGCACACGCCGAACGTCCACGCCATGCCGGTCGAGCACCCGTCGCGGTGCCAACCACCGCGCCCAGGCCGCGTGCCCCACCGTCCTGGAGGACGGACAGGTGGTTCCACTCCGACCGCCTCGCGAGGTACCGCCATCCAGCAAATCTCGGCAAGATGCGTCCAGCCAGCCATGACCGCGAGCGTGGCAGAACAGCGGCGAAGAGGCTGCCAGCGGCGTGCATGACCACAGAGCACGGTAGGCCGGCGGCCGACCAAGAACGCGTTCAATATCGGTGCACCCCACCGGCATCCATAGCAGCGACACGAGTGGGCATCTGGCACCAGAGACGCTTGCCGTGGGCCGCACTCACAGCACGGGTTACCCGACCGAATTGCTCGATCTGCTGCCGGAGCAGCATTCCGGCGGGCAGATCCAGCGGGCTGCGCTGGCCGCGGCGGTGCTGCCCGCGCCCAGCGTCTTGGTCGCGGACGAGCCGGCGGGTTCATTGGACGCCGAGACGGCCTACAGAGTTCCGTACGTGCGCGGCTTCTTCCAACCCCGATAAATCCCCGTAAATGAGAAAGGGCCCCGCCGGTGTCGGCGGGGCCCTTCCTGCAATATGAGTCCGGCGGTGTCCTACTCTCCCACACAGTCTCCCATGCAGTACCATCGGCGCTGAAGGGCTTAACTTCCGGGTTCGGGAT
>NZ_JAXCEI010000032.1:0-37270 GCF_041463655.1 Actinomadura monticuli | reverse complement strand
AGGCAATCGCCGTTCTACGGGGCCTTGTTGCTTCCCGGCCCGCAGACACGCCCCCCGCGATCAGTCCGTGACCTGGCCACTCGCTCCGACCATCTCAACATCCGAGAACGCAATCAGCCCTGCATGGCGACCGATACTACTCCCCATGCTGTCATTCGTCAACCAATTGGATGATGCACTTACGGGCTACCTGAAGAACAGTGAAAAAAATGATTCATCGATCGAGCGCTTCAAACAATTGGTCGAGGCGACTCATCAGGCTTTGCCCGTAGGCGTCTATGAGACATTTGCGGCATCCGTGACGGACTCTTTAGGCTAGCCCATGCTAGTGCGCTTTACGGCTACTTTGTCCTAGAAGGCTTGAACTCGGGGAGGTAGAGAGCTAGACGTGCACGGATGCTACCTAGCAGCCGATCCGCACTGGCTCCCTCTTCGAGGGCTGCGGCCGGCGCGACATCTAGTGCGTAGTGAGACAATGCAGCCGCATCTGTACCAATTACCTTTACGAGTTGGATCTCGTTTGGTGTGGTAGTCGCCGAGAGATCCAGTTCAAAGACGTAAATCCAGGAAGTTGGATTCACTGCAAGTTCCTGGCCAGCTCGGGCGAGACGGTACGTTCCGTCGGTCTGCTGAACTAGCTCAGGCTTGCCAAGATGCCTCTGCCAGCTATCCCAGACAGCCGAAGGAACAGCAAAGACGCATCCAGCGGACCGACCGTGTGCCCCAATCTGAAACTTGAACATCATCTGATAGAAGGTCCGCTTAAATACGTTTGCGATGTTCGGACCTTCGACCTTTTCTGAGACCCATTCACTATGTTGCTCTACAGCTTCCGAAAAATCTTGCTTGTGGAGCCTGAGAGCGTCCTTTAGGTTGCGTACCGCTGCAGCGTACGTGCCGTGAAAATCCATGGTCTGAATCTCGAATATGCCATAGCGTCCGAGAGCGAGCGAGCCATCCGGTTCCCATTTAATCTCAACCATGGTGGCATCGAAAGAAAATTCAGGAGACCGATCTGTAGCGCTCAGACTGATCTCGCCACCTAGCTTATTCTGAAAATAGACCAGACTGGGGATGCCTTGGCGCACTGCTGAGCGAAATTGATTCGCCTGCTCCTGATTTTCTAGAACAGGCGCAGCAACGAGATTGAGACTAGTTCCGGTTGGATGGCCAAAGAGACGACGAGCAGCATCGTCCAGAACATCGAGATCGAGAGCTCTAAACGGGCAGACGAGCCAGTCTTGCCGCGGACCGTTGCTTACACTACTGATGGTGCAGACCCCACTGGAGCGCTCTGCCTTTACGCAGTCGTGCTTCTCGCCCGTTATGGTGCTCAGGAACGGGCAACGTCCATGCTGTTGGTCGTTGAGACTGTTGTCCGTCGCTGCGACGATGGGGAATACCCGGTGGCCGTACCACTCAGCAACGTGGTTGCCTGGGCCGCGCTTCTTGCCGCTTCTCTTGGGGGGCGTCATGAGGCAACCGTATCGTCGTTTCCCTCATCAACACCAGTGATGATCGGTTGGACTGATGAGAGGTTGATCTGCGCCGCTCGGACAAACTCGGGCGACTTCTCAAACCCTAGTGCCCGACGCCCATTCATGGCTGCCACGACCAGTGCACGGCCAGTGCCACAAAAAGGATCAAGCACTAGTCCATCTGGCGGGGATGAACTCAAGATTCTTGGCTTGATAAGGTCGATTGGAAATGTCGCCGAATGACCATTCGATCCTGATTTGACGTTAACAGTTGTTACGTCTCTGGCGCCTTCCTCTACGTGATCCAGATCGTAAAAGTAACTAGCACGCCCCTCCTTAGGGCGCTTGACAAAATGGAAGAAATGTTCGTGAGCCAGTCGGAGCCGATCCTTTTCAGGGCGCGGCGGAACGTTGGGCTTGTGCCATATCAGGTCATTTCGCAAGATCCATCTCTGCTCTTGCATGGCGATGGCGAATCTCGCAGGAATCAGGAGTAGTTGTTTTTCCTGTCTATAGCCGCCCATCGGAGTACGTCGACGCATTCGCGGATTATCTCCAAGCCCTTGGCGTCCATCCATCCTCAAGCTGGACCAACGAGCAAAGTACGTGTCCCCGATGTTGATCCACATGCTTCCTCGCGGCTTGATGGCCTTTGCTGCACGCTGAAATATCTCAACTAGATGATCTACGTACCATTCGGGTAGTGGTTCAAGACCAAGTACTCCATTATGTGCGCGATACCACTCGTAGGATGGAGTGTCGCTTGCCGAATTTCCTTCTGATTTCCACTCGTTAAGGATCTCCTCGTTGTGATCCATGCCATAAGTCCTCAAACCCCAATATGGCGGAGAGGTGATGAGCAGATCGACGGACTCCGGTGCGAGTGTTGCCATGAGGTCGTAGGCGTCCCCAGCCCTAACCGTGACGTCCACCGTGCCCCGTGCGGCGTCCGATGCACCTTCAAGATCAGAGATCGCCTCAGTAGTCATGAGCAACAGGGTAGGGCCATGCGCTAAGTACCTGCTCTAACATCGTCAGCCTGTGGATAGCCGGGCGGCCGGGGCGGGTCGGCCCGGAGAGGCCGCATGCCTGGCCCGGACCGACCGGCGGCGGCCGCGTAGCGGGTGCCCTTGAAAACGTATAGAAGGTTCTCATCCGGCGGGCGGGTTGCCTGGCTGACCTGGGGTTTTAGGTGCCTTGGCCGCCAATGGTGGGGCCTGCTGGCCAGAGCCTCTCTAGGTCGCTTGGCGTGAGTGGGTCACGGTAGGCGGCTTGTAGGACGGTGGTCCTGGTGGGCTTGTCGGCTTCGGCGAGGTTGGCGAACCAGTCGAGTCCAGCGGGGTAAGCCCACAGGTAGGAGCGCAGTTGGGGGTTGGCTCCTCGGTCGGTGAGGAGGTCGGCTATGGCGGCTTCCTTGATCCACGGCATGCGGAAGCGAGCGTGGTCGGCCAGCTCGGCGACGTTGGCGCCCTCGTTGAGGGCTAGGTGGAGCTCGGCGCGTACGAGTTGGTTGTAGTGGTCGAAGTGGGTGCGGGTGACGAGTAGTTCGTCGTCTGGGGTGATGAAGAGGGGTAGGGCCTGGGCGAGTCCTTCGAGGAGGACTTGTTGGGGGGCATGTACCGACATCAGGCGTACCCAGGGGACGTCTTCGGCTGCGGCTTGGGCTGACCAGCTTGCGCCTTGTAGGCCGTGGCCTAGGACTTCGTGTAGGGCGAACTGACGGGCGGCGACCTTGGTGAAGCTGGCGCGGCGGAGGTTGAGGCGTAGTCGGACCTTGTCGCCGGCGCCGTCGAGCCAGTACGCCCAGTAAGCGTCTACCTCGGTGGTCTGGATGGTGAGGTTGAACGGGGCCTGGCTGCCGGTGGCCTGGCGGACGGCTTGCTCGTAGTCGTCGGCGGCCTGGCGGATCGCGTCGGGTGCCTCGTCGGTCTCGATGGGGCCTTCGATGGCGTTGAGGTCGCGGGCGGTGTCGGGTCCCCACTGGATGCCCAGAGCGGTCAACGCTTGGCGGGCCTGGTCGCCTCGCTGGGTGATGTAGCCGTCTTGCCATCCGGCGGCGGGGCATCCCTGGGTTGCCTGGACGTAGTCGTTCAGGGGGCGGTGTTCGCCTAGGAGGGCGCCGAGGTATGCCAGGTCGGCGGTGAGGCGGGCTATCAGGTGGGTGGCTCCGGCCTCGGTGGCGCGGGTGTGGAGGTCGGTGAGGCGCTGGTAGACGGCGAGGCGGCTGGTGGGCGGTTCGGGTGACGTGGTTGTGGGGGCGCAATCGAAGTCGATGACGGCGACCGATCCGCGGCCCGTCTCGTAGGCGTGCCAGGCGCGTAGCGTCGCCTCGATCTCGTCACGCAGGTTCACGGATCGGCTCCCAGCGCAGCGTCACGAACTGGTTCGGGCGTAGGTGGTCACGGGTCAACGACATGACGGCGTCCCGGCCGTCGATGTCCCAAACGAGGCTATCTGTGGCGGAGTTCTCCGAACCGTCCGGGTGCTCCTCGCTGGCGGTGCACCCCCCGAGGTCGACATGGCGTTGCCGGACGTTGATCTCGTAGCGGCGGCAGTAGCGGGGCATCGCCTCGCGCCAATAGTGGTTCAGGTCGAATTTCCCGCCCTCGCAGACGTAGCCGACGCGCGCCCACTCCCCCGGCCGTAGCGGAGGCGAGATCTGGAAGGCGAACTTGGCGAGGTTGGTCGTGTCGTGAATGCGCTGGATGGCGATGCGCCGGTCAATGTCGGGGACGGGCTTGATGACCAATGGGCCGCTGGTGTGCTCGAACCACACTTCGCGGGACATGCGGGCCTGCGGCTTGTCACCGAGGTTCAGCAGGTCGAAGCGGTATTCCAGCCGTGCGGCACCGTCTGCGGCTATCTCCAGATCGATGGTCTTCGCCAGCTCGACGACATGGCCGGTGAGACCGGCCAGTTCGGTGATGTCGTCGTCGTTCAGGCGGCGTTCGCGCTGGAGGTCGAGGAGTCTGCGGCCGAGGTCCTGGGCGTGGTCGCTGGTGGCTGCTCTGGTGGCTGCGCGTCGGGCCTTGGCGGCGGGGATGGTTCGGGTGGTGGTGCCCCAACTGATCTCGCCGATCTCGGGGGTGTCGATGTGGTGTTCGAGGGTGGTGAGCAGCTCGGCGACGTCGGGGGGCATGGGCTCGTCCGGGTCGCTCTGCGGCTGGTTGGACTCCTTCGGCGGGCATGGCTCGAAGAGCTGTTCGGCCGTCCAGCCGGGAAGCATCTTCTCCAGCACGCGGCAGTGATGCGGGTACGGGAGCCCTTTGAGATCGCCGCTGAGCCAGCGGTGGAACTGCGCTCGGCTCGGCCAACTTCCGACAAGGCCAGGGTCGATGCCTTTTGCCGCTTTGTCGTATTCGCCGCAAAACGTCTGGTGCGTCTGCCAGTGCTTCTCTCGAAGTAGCACCTTCAGCCGTACGGGGGGATTCGCCACCACCAACCTTCCGACGGCAGGAACGTAACACAGACGAGCATCAGACGAGACAAGACGAGAACGATCCGTCCTGGATGCGATACAGGCGGTAATGCGACGTGACGTGTCTCCCGGCCACCTTAGAAGCGTGAACACCGACACCACTCCTGAGATCGAGTTGCTGGCGGGACTGCGGGCCGAGTTGACCGAATACGAGGTTCGATCCGAGGTCCGTGAGAACGTCGCCGGCCTGGCCGTCTTCACCGACGTCCGGGGCGTGTTCGTCTGGGTCTTCGTCGGCTACTCCGGGCGGTACTTCTCCTGGGACCAGGACGAGCGCCAGCATCCGGTCAACGACGTTCCGGGAGCGGCTCGCCGGATCGCCGAACAGGTCCGTCCGGGCGGTGCCGAGGTAGTGACGTCGTGAACGGGCTCATGGGTAGCGGGACATCAGCGCTGATCGAGCGGCTACAGGACGGCTTGCGGTCGGACTTCCCCGACTGGCAGATCGGGCGTGAGTGCTCCGGCCGCTGGGTCGCCAAGCGGCCGAGGTGGGGTGCCTTGTACGGGCAGAGCGCAACCGAACTGCGCAACCGCCTCGACCGGTTCGCCGGATCGGGGGACGCGCGATGACCGCTGACCGGCGGGCGGCCGTCGTCCGCATCTCCCCTGCACGGCAATCGATGACCAGGAAGAAGGCGGTCGGACTGACCGAGGAAGAGCGTCAGCTCCTGCTCGCGGAACTCGCCGAGATCACTGCCGAACTCGATGAACTCCACGCCCGGACACAGCAGATCGCGGCTCGGGTTCACGGGGCTGAATCGACCTCGCCGGCCCGTGAGAGCGCGGCGGCCTGAGATGAAGGACTCCGAGTGATGAACCCCGCGATGGAAACGCGTGCGCATGCCGATGACCCGGCGCTTCGTCAGCTTCGGGAGGAGTTCACCGGTCACCGGATCTGGCGGGCTCGGCGCTGGGACGGGCGTCTCGGCGACTGGGTCGCGACGCTGCACGACTCGGCCGCCGGCGTCGACCTCACGGTGATCCGGTCGGACTCTGCGTCGCTGCGTGAGGCGCTGGTGCAGGAGCGGCAGCGCGCGGGGCGTCCGGTCATGAAAAGGGCCTGGTGATGGTTGCTTGGACCCCGCCATCACCGGATGGGGCCGTCCCCGCGCTGGGTGGGACGGCCCTAGGGGAGGCTGAGGCGGCGCGGCGGGTGCCTATCCCCCCGGATGCACTCGTCGCGCTGCCTCGGCCGTTCACCGCCCGGCTGCTGCTCAACCGGCTCGCGCGGGCCCTGCGGCGGCGCGGCTGGACGGTCGATCGCCGGTACGCCGAAACCCGGCCCATGCTGCGCGTGTTCTTCCCCGATGCGCCGTGCCTGGGCGACACCGTCACCATCGCCGCCGGGGACGGCGGCTGGTGGTACCGGTCCATTACCGGGAACTGCTGGCGCCCTGCACGGATATGGACCTGGCGGTCTCACAGGTGACGACGGCACTGGAGCGGTCACTGCGGGTCTACGCGCACGTGATCCGGTCGGCCGAGGTGGCCACGGCTGACGTGTTCGCTCGGGTCATGAATGAAGCGGCGTAGACGCTGCTGTTAGCAAGCCCGTTAGCAAAAGCCCTCTTGCGAAGATCGCAAGAGGGCTTTGACGTGGGAGCCGCCTATCGGAATCGAACCGATGACCTATTCATTACGAGTGAATCGCTCTGCCGACTGAGCTAAGGCGGCGTGCCGTGCGGGGCACGGCTCGATGCAGTCTACCGGGTCCGCGGGGGTGGGTGTGCACGGGTTTTCAGCCGCAGGTGGTTCCGTCCTTGGGCGGGTCGGTGGTGACGAGGTAGTTGTCGGTGGCCTTGGTGATGCACGCGTTGCCTTGCAGGTAGGCGGTGTGGCCGTCGCCGTTGAAGGTGAGGAGGACGCCGCTGGAGAGCTGGCCGGCGAGGTTCTGGGCCCACTTGTAGGGCGTGGCGGGGTCTCGGATGGTTCCGATGACGACGATGGGGGCGGCGCCCTTGGCGGTGAGGGGTTTCGGGTCCTGCTTGGTCTGGGTGGGCCAGTAGACGCAGGGGAGGCCGCCCCAGACGACGAAGGGGCCGAAACGGGGGGCGACCTTCTTGGCCTCGTTCGCGTACTTCCCGTAGGCGGCCAGGTCAGGTGGGTTGGGCTTGTCGACGCAGTTGACGGCCATGTTGGCGTCGGTCTGGTTGCTGTAGGTGCCGTTGGCTTCGCGTTCGACCATCTCGTCCGCGAGGGCTAGGAGGACGGTGCCGTCGGACTTCTGCATGGCCTGGGTGAGGGCCTGGCGCAGGACGGGCCAGTACTCCTTGACGTAGAGCGACCTGGCTATGCCCATCACGGCCAGGGATTCGGTGACCTTGCGGGAGTCGCGGTTGTTGCTCAGCGGCTTCCTGTCGGTGGCGGAGAGGAAGGACGAGATCTTGGCGATGACGGCGTCGGGAGTGGTGCCGAGGGGGCAGCCGCCTGACTTGACGCAGTCTTCGGCGAAGGCGCGGAGGGCGGTCTCGAAGCCCTTCGCCTGCTCGATCAGGAGTTCGGTCGAGCTGAGCTGGGGGTCGACGGCCCCGTCCAGGACCAGGGCTCGGACGTTCTTGGGGAACTGCTCGGCGTAGAAGGCGCCCAGGTAGGTGCCGTAGGAGGCGCCGTAGTAGGTGAGCTTGTCGTCGCCCAGGGCGGCACGGAGGACGTCCATGTCGCGGGCGGCGTTGACGGTGCCCACATAGGGGAGTTCCGAGGCGGCCTTGGTCTTGCAGCGTTGCGCGAACTCCTTGCTGGCGGTGCCGAGGGTGTTCGTCTCCCGCTGGTCGTCGGGGGACGCGTCGGTGGCGAAGAACGCGTCGAGTTGGGGGCCCGTGTTGCAGCGGACGGGTTCGCTGGCGGCGACGCCGCGCGGGTCGAAGCCGACGATGTCGAAGCGGCGGCGCAGGTCGCTGCCGAACGTCCGGGCCGCCTGGCGGACGAAGTCGACGCCGGACCCGCCAGGGCCGCCCGGATTGGTGAGCAGTGAGCCGATGCGGTTGGACTTGTCCTCGGCCGGGAGCCGGATCACGGAGAGTCCGACCTTCTCCCCCGACGGGTCGGCGTAGTTCAAGGGGACCTGGACGGTCGCACATTGGAAGCCGTTGTCGCAGTCCTTCCAGGACGGCTTCTGGCTGTAGAAGGACCCGAGGCCCGCGGGGACGCTCGCCGCCGACGCCGTCTTCTTCTCGCCCCCGTCGCCGTCGCCGCTGCATCCGGCCATCGCCAATGCGAGCACGGTGGCCGCACTGATGAACTTCGCTGCCCGCACCTGGACCCCGTCTCGTCATAGCGGCACGTACGCCGCCGCCTACGCTACGTCGGCGCAGGGGCCGAGGCCAACAACCGTGCCGGGTGATGGGGCCCGCATGGGCCGCGCGGGCCCCATCAGCGCGCCGTGCCCGCACGGGGGGCCGGGCCGGCGCGTCCCGGACGGCCGTCAGCGGCGCGGGTGGGCGCGTGCGCTGGAAGCCCCCGACGCGGGGCCGTGGAGTTGGGCACCGGGCAACAAATCCGGACGGCGGTTTTTGTCAACAGGCGTTACATCACCGAATGAATCATCATTCGATGGTGTGATTCCTGTCGCTTTGACGTCGGATGCCTTGAAGGTCCGCCCTCTCCTACGCGACCGTAGGTTACGCGAACGTAAGTTAACGCCATCGGGGAGGCATCGTGATCACTACGGCACGGCGCCCGGGAAAGGGCCGGCGCATCGTCGCGGCCGCCCGGCTCCTCACGACCCCGCTCCTGCCGGAGGACTACCTCGGCCTGGTCAACCCGCTGTGGTCGGCCACCGACCTGCGCGGACGCGTCGAGGCCGTGCGGCACGAGGCGCCGGGTGCGGCGACCCTCGTGATCAAGCCCGGACGGGCGTGGCGGGGGCACCGGCCGGGCCAGTGGGTCAGGGTCGGCGTGGACATCGGCGGCGTCCGGCACTGGCGGACGTTCTCGCTGTCGTCCCCGCCGCGCCGGGACGGGCGCGTCACCATCACCGTCAAGGCCGCCCGCGACGGGGTCGTCTCCCCGCACCTCGTCAACGCGATCAGGCCGGGCGCGATCGTCCGGCTCGCCCCTGCGGACGGCGAGTTCACGCTCCCCTCGCCCGTCCCCGCGAAGCTGCTGTTCATCACGGCGGGCAGCGGGATCACCCCGGTGATGGCGATGCTGCGCCACCTCGCCGGCAGGACGGACGTCGTGGTCGTCCACTCGGACCGGACGGCCGGGGACGTCATCTTCGGCGGCGAGCTGCGCACGATGCCCGGAGTGCGGCTGCACGAGCGGCACACGTCCGCCGACGGCCGCCTCAAGCCGTCCGAACTGCCGGATATCTGCCCGGACTGGGCGGAACGCGACACATGGGCCTGCGGCCCCGGCGCGATGCTGGACGACCTCACCGCGTTCTGGCGCGCCGCCGGAGCCGAGGAGAGGCTGCATGTCGAGCGTTTCCAGACCGTCCTGCAGGGCGGCGGCGAGGGCGGGCGCGTCACGTTCACCAGGAGCGGCGTCCAGGCGGACGCCGACGGGAGCACGCCGCTCCTGGTCGCCGGCGAGAACGCGGGCGCGCTGCTGCCGAGCGGGTGCCGGATGGGCATCTGCTACAGCTGCGTCGGCCCGCTGCGCTCCGGCCAGGTGCGGGACCTGCGCACCGGCCGGGTGCACGGCGAGGAGGGCGAGATCGTCCAGACCTGCGTCTCGGCCGCCGCCGGCCCCGTCGAAATCGACCTCTGAGACCGTGAAGGGGGACCCATGACCGACCATCTGACGACCGCGGACCACGACACGATCGCCGCCGAGCTGGACGCGCTCCGCGAGGAGATCATGTCCGGGCTCGGCGAGCGCGACGCGTCCTACATCCACCGCGTGATCCGCTGGCAGCGCGGCCTGGAGATCACCGGCCGGGCGCTGCTGCTGGCGTCCTCGCTGCCGCCCGCCTGGGTCGCCGGGACCGCGACGCTCGCCGTCGCGAAGATCCTGGAGAACATGGAGATCGGGCACAACGTCATGCACGGCCAGTGGGACTGGATGCGCGACCCGAAGATCCACTCGACGACCTGGGAGTGGGACAACGTCTCCCCCGCCGAGCAGTGGAAGCACTCGCACAACTTCGTCCACCACACGTTCACGAACGTCGTCGGCAAGGACAAGGACGTCGGCTACGGCATCCTGCGCGTCACGCCCGAGCAGAAGTGGAGCCCCGCCAACCTCCCGCAGCCGCTCTACAACGTGCTGCTCGCGATGTTCTTCGAGTACGGGGTGGCGCTGCACGACCTGGAGATCGACAAGATCCTGGCGGGGCGGGCCGACGAAGAGGTCACCAAGGAGAAGCTGCGCCAGATCGGTCGCAAGATCCGCCGCCAGTGGGGCAAGGACTACCTGGCGTTCCCGCTGCTCAGCGGTCCGCAGTTCATGTCCACGCTGGCCGCGAACTTCACCGCCAACATCGCTCGCAACGTCTGGGCCCACATGATCATCTTTTGCGGGCACTTCCCCGGTGACGTGGAGGTGTTCGAGAAGGAGCGGCTGGACGGCGAGACGAAGGGCGAATGGTACGTCCGGCAGATCCACGGCTCGGCGAACATCGAGGGCGGGCCGATGTTCCACCTGATGACCGGCAACCTCAGCCACCAGATCGAGCACCACCTCTTCCCGGACATGCCGAGCAACCGCTACGCGGAGATCGCCCCGCGCATCCGGGCGCTGTGCGAGAAGTACGACCTGCCCTACCACACCGGATCACTCAGCAGGCAGGTCACCAGCACCTGGAAGAAGATCGTCCGCTACGCCCTGCCCTAGCGTCGGCCGACGGCGATCGGATCGCACGGCGGCCTGTTCGCGCCAGTCCGTTGCACCGCGGTTCGACCCGTCCCTACGGTGTATAGATCGTTCAGGGCGATCGAGGGGGTTCCGTGGCCACGCCGGAGGAACCGGCCCGCTCCCGCGTCCGGCCCGCCGTCGCCCTCGCGGTGTGCGCGGCCCTGTGGTTCGTCCCGACCTTCGGTCAGCCGCTCACCGGCCCGATCGCCGACGCGCTCCGGACCCTGCACCTCGTCTCCGACGGGACCGACGCCGACGCCGCCTGGTTCATCGCGACGCTCGTGCTGCGCTGGACGGCGGCCGCGCTGCTCCTGCTCTTCGTCCTCGCCGTCGAGCGTCGGCCGCTGTCGTCCCTGGGCCTGGCCAGGCCGCGCGGAAAGCACCTTCTCCTCGCGGCCTCGCTCGCGCTTCCTGTCATGATGACCGGCATCGCCGTGCAGGCTCTCCTGACCGGCGGTCGGCCCGACGAGACCACCCAGACGAGCCAGATCGTCGAGTCGCTCGACCTGCCTCAGCTGGCGCACCTCATCGTCAACGCGGCGATCGTCGAGGAACTGTTCTTCCGCGGCATGCTCATCGAGCGCACCGCCGAACTGACCGGCAGCACCGCGGTCGCCGTCACCGTGTCGTTCACGCTTTTCGTCGCCAGCCACGTCCCGGGCTCGGGCTGGGTCAGCGCCCTGACCGTGGTCGCGGCGGGCACCGTCCTGTCCACGGGCCTGTACGCGGTGACCCGCAACCTGTACCCGTGCATCGCCGCCCACACGGTGGGCAACGCCCCACTCCTCCTCAGCGCCTGAGCCGGGCGCGAAGAAGATTCCGCCTCGCCCGATCGCGGACGGGCATTACCTCGGACGTTATCGCCTTGGGGGGCGGGCTCGCGCGATCGTCGTGGGGCAGACGACGATCTGGGGGAACCATGTCGCAAACCGCCATACCGGCCGCCGACGCGCGATCGGGAACGCGCCCGGACGGCGCGTCCACGGGCACGCTGCTGGTCCTGCTCACCGGCGTGTTCATCACCACGCTCGACTTCTTCATCGTCAACGTGGCGATTCCCGACATCCAGCGCGAACTGGGAGCCCGGGCCACGGCGATCCAGTGGGTGGTGGCCGGGTTCGGGCTGGCGCTCGGCGGCGGGCTCATCACCGGCGGACGGCTCGGCGACCTGCTCGGACGCCGCCGGATGTATGCGCTCGGGCTGGCGCTCTTCACCGCCGCGTCGCTCGCGTGCGGGCTCGCCCCGACCCCCGGCACGCTGATCGCGGCGCGGGTCGTGCAGGGGATCGCCGCCGCCCTGCTGATGCCGCAGGTGCTCGGGATCATCAACGGCGCGTTCACCGGGGAGCGGCGGGCGCGGGCGTTCACCGCCTACGGGCTGGCGCTCGGGCTCGGCGGCGTGTTCGGCCAGCTCATCGGCGGCGCGCTCATCGAGGCGGACCTGTTCGGCACCGGCTGGCGCAGCATCTTCCTGATCAACGTGCCGGTGGGCGCGGTGACGCTGGCGCTGGTCCGCCGGACGGTCCCCGCGCAGCCCCGCACCGCGGGAACCCGGCTGGACGTCACCGGAACCGTCGTGGTCACGCTCGGGCTCGTCGCGCTCGTCCTGCCGCTGATCGAGGGACGCCGGCTGGGCTGGCCCGCCTGGACGTGGGAGTCGCTGGCGGCGTCGGCCGTCCTGCTGGCGGGGTTCGCGGCGTACCAGCACCGCCTCGGCCGGCGGGGCGGTGCGCCGCTGGTGGAACCCGGCCTGTTCAGGGAGCGCTCGTTCCGGGTCGGCAGCGGCCTCGCCCTCGTCTACACGCTGGCCATGGCGTCCTTCTTCCTGTACCTCGCCCTCTACCTGCAGCAGGGGCGCGGGCTGAGCGCGCTGGAGTCGGGCCTGCTGTTCGCCGCGCTTGGCGCCGGGTACTTCGCCGCGTCCACCCGGGCCACGGCCATCGCGGCACGCATCGGACGGCAGGTCCTCGCGCTCGGCGCCGCCGTGCAAGCGACCGGCTGCGTGCTGCTGACCACCGCATTGGGGCATGGCATCGCCTGGCTCATCCCGGGTCTGGCGCTCGTCGGCGCGGGCATGGGGTTCGTGCTGGCGCCGCTGTCCGCGCTGGTCCTGGCGGGGGTCGCCGACCGGCACGCCGGATCGGCGGCGGGCGTCCTGTCCACGGCGCAGCAGGTCGGCAACGCCCTCGGCGTCGCGCTGGTCGGCATCGTCTTCTACGGGGTCACGGGCGGCGTGTCGGACGCCTTCGAGGCGTCCCTGCTCCCCGTGATGGCCTTCTGCGGCGCGACCGCGATCCTGGCGCAGGTCCTTCCGCGGGGCTGACTCAGTCGAGGTCGATGATCTGGACGTCCGGGGCGAAGTGCGCCACCGCGGCGGCCAGCCGGTCGCGGTCGAGGCGCCAGCCGTTCACCTGGCGGCTCGCCTTGGCGACCTCGGCGGGAACGTGGCCGGCGACCGCCCCGTAAAGGAGGCGGCCCGCCTTGCCGACCGGCTTGTCGGCAGGGCGGTCCTCGTGCCGGAGGACGCCCACGTAGGGAATGTTCTGCGCGGCGTGCTGCCTCCACAGGACGACGGCCTTCACGTCCGTCCACGGGACGGACAGCAGCGACGCCCGGTACCGGAACGGCCCGCCGGCCACCAGGATGCCCTCGGCGTCGACGCGGAAGGCGACCTGGCGCGAGAACGTCATGGCGAGGAAGATCACGACTCCGGTACCGAACAGCAGGATGCCGGGTACGCGAATGTGGAGGGGCACCTCCGGCAGGAGGCAACCGAGCGCCAGGACCAAGGAGCTGATCATCAGGACCGTGTTCTTCAGCGTCGGGCCGTAGCGGACCTCGTAGACCTCGCCGGGTTTCATCCCGATCACCTCCATTGCGCCGAATGTACGGTGATCATGGCGCCGGGCCAAGGGGTGCCGGGCACTTCGGTGACCGTCCGGTCAGTAGACGGTGACGCCGAACGCGGCGAGGACGCTGGTGACCGGCTGGACATAGGACGATCCACCAGTGGCGCAGCTGCCGGTGCCGCCGATCCCCAGCCCGATCGCGGTACCGCCCGAGAAGTACGGCGCGCCCGGAGTGTCGCCGGGTTCGACGCAGATAGTAGTACGCGCGAGGCCGGTGATCGTCCCCTCCGGGAAGCGGACGGTCAGGTTGACGGCCGTCACGGTGCCGCATCTCAGGCCGGTCGTGGGGCCGCTGCGGCAGACGCGCTGCCCGACGACCGGGCTGCCCGCGCCCGTGATGTCCTGCGACCCTGGATAGAGCCGGACGCTGCCGGGCCGCTCCACCTGCGGGTCGACATACCGGACGAGCCCGACGGCGACATTCGTCACGGCGACGACCGTCCCGAGTTCGACGGTCAGGGCCGGGTCGGCGTACACGGTCAGTCCGACCTTCGCGCAGCCGCCCGCCGTGAGGAAGTAATAGGTG
This sequence comes from Actinomadura monticuli, assembly GCF_041463655.1. Lineage (NCBI taxonomy): Bacteria > Bacillati > Actinomycetota > Actinomycetes > Streptosporangiales > Thermomonosporaceae > Actinomadura > Actinomadura monticuli. The sequence goes on along the minus strand of NZ_JAXCEI010000032.1, from coordinate 23,083 downwards.
CCGTTCTGCCGGACGTTGAAGCCGAGCGTGCACCGGACGCCGCCGGGCGCGAAGATCGGCTGCCCGCCTTCGGCGCTCGGCGCGGCGGCACGCGCGGGCGCCGCGAGTGCGAAGGCGGCCAGGACGGCGACGGCCGCGGCCGTGAGCGTGCGACGTCTCACAAGTCCTCCTGCGGGAGCCAGGGACCGCAACTCTCCGCAAAATCGGACTCCCCGGCAAGGGGGCAAAACTGCCAAGGATGGCGGCGGCCGTCCAGCAGAATCACGGTGACGCCAGGTGGGAAGGCGGCCCGGCACGCTGGAGCCAAGCCGGGTCACGACGCATTCCGGGAAACCCCGAGCCCTGACCAGGCGCTCTGGAGAGCAGATCACCCGGCCATGGAATCGCCATGACCCCGCGCGTGTTTTCAAGACGATCTCTTGGGGCGGACGACGGGCGGGACCGGTGAGAATTCGACAATGACCGAAAGTCAAGAGGACGCCACGCCGGGCGGACCGCTGGCCGAACGGACCGCGTGGGCGCGCAGCCTGCGGACGCCGCTGCGCGCGTTCCTGCGCACCGAGACCGGCGGCGCCGTGATCCTGCTGGCCGCGACGCTCGCGGCGCTCGCCTGGGCGAACGTGGACGCGTCCTCGTACGAGCGGCTGTGGGGGACGGAGGCGTCCGTCAAGCTCGGCGACGCGGGCATCACCCAGGATTTGCGCGACTGGGTCAACGGCGGCCTGATGACGATCTTCTTCTTCGTGGTCGGGCTGGAGGCGCGCCGCGAGTTCGACATGGGCGAGCTGCGCGACCGGCGGCGGCTCGCCCTGCCGCTCGCCGCCGGACTCGGCGGCATGATCCTGCCCATCGCCATCTACCTGTCGGTGAACGCGGGGCAGCCGACGAGCCACGGCTGGGGCATCGCGATGTCGACGGACACCGCGTTCGCGCTCGGCGTCCTGGCACTGGTCGGCCGGGGCTTCCCCGCCCGCCTGCGCGCCTACCTGCTCACCGCCACCGTCGTCGACGACGTCGTCGCCCTCGCCGTGATCGGCGTCTTCTACAGCGACGACGTCTCCATGCCCGCGCTGCTCACCGCCCTCGCGATCTTCGCCGTGCTCGTCCTGATCCGCGCCGCGGGCATCCGGAAGCTCCCCGTCTACGTGCTGCTGGGCCTGGCCACCTGGGCGGCGCTGGAGTCGTCCGGCGTGGAGCCGGTGGTCATCGGCCTGGCCATGGGCCTGCTGACATACGCGCACCCGGCCGCGCGCACCGACCTGGAGCGCGCCACCGAGGTCTTCCGGCTCTTCCGGGAGCAGCCCACCCCCGAGTACGCGCGCTCGGCGCGGACCGGGGTGGCCGCCGCGATCTCCCCGAACGAGCGGCTGCAACTGGCGATCCACCCGTGGACGAGCTACGTGATCGTCCCGCTGTTCGCCCTCGCCAACGCCGGGATCGCCATCAGCGGCGACTTCCTCGGCCGCGCGTTCACGTCCCCGGTCACGCTCGGCATCCTCGCCGGTTACGTCGTCGGCAAGCCGATCGGGCTCCTCGGCTGCTCCTACCTGGTCACCCGGCTCAGCCGGGGCAGGCTGGCCCCCCCGGTCGGGTGGGCCGCGGTCGGCGGCGGCGGCACCATCGCCGGCATCGGCTTCACCGTGGCCCTCCTGATCGCGACCCTCACCTTCACCGGGCCGAGGCTCGAAGAGGCCAAGATCGGCATCCTGTCCGCCGCGCTCTGCGCCACGGCCGTCACCTGGATCGTCGTCCGCGCGACCAGGCTGCTGCCACCCCGCACGCGCCTGCGCGCCCTCCTCGGCACGGCGGAGACCATCATCGACCTGGCCGCACCGGTCGACCCCGAACGCGACCACATCCGCGGCCCGTCCCGCGCCCCCGTCACCGTCGTCGAGTACGGCGACTTCGAATGCCCGTACTGCGGCCAGGCCGAGGAGGTCATCCGCGAACTGCTCGCCGGGCACGGCAACGTCCGGTACGTGTGGCGCCACCTGCCGCTCACCGACGTCCACCCCCAAGCGCAACTGGCGGCGCAGGCCGCCGAGGCCGCCGCCGAGCAGGGCGCCTTCTGGGAGATGCACGACCTCCTCCTCACCCACCAGGACGCGCTGCAACCCAGGGACCTCCTCCGCTACGCCAACGAACTCGGCCTGGACGCCGACCGCTTCCGCGCCGACATCCGCGCGAACCTGGGCATCGACCGAATCGCCGAGGACGTCGACTCCGCCGACCTGAGCGGCGTCTCCGGCACCCCCACCTTCTTCGTCAACGGCCGCCGCCACCGAGGCGCCTACGACATAACCGCCCTGTCCGCAGCCGTCCGCAACGCCAAGAAGGCCACCGCCATCCGCTCCTGATACTCCTTACGGACGAGGCCAGGACGGAGATCTGCTTCAGATCCGAGTGCGCAATGCCGCGACCGACTCGACGAGACCGACCCGCTCAAGCTCGTCGAGCACGTCCTCCATCGTCTCCGGCGGGTTCTTGCGCGAGTCGGCGATCTGCTGAACGCATGCCCAGACGATGCGGTCGTCAAGGTCGATCTGGTCGAGCACGAAGTCGTCGGGGCTGCGAGCCTCCACACCCCAGGGCGCGAGCGAGTCAGCAGGGAAGTCCTAACACTTGGCCTGGACCAGGCCGGATCGGGCGACACGGATCAGCATGTCTCGCTGGGTGTTGCCGTACAGCACGATCTGATGCCGCCACGGCTCAGTCGGGACCGTCCTCCGGAGTCGGGTTGTAGAGGGCGTCGTGCTGTTGGCGGGGGGAGCAGACCGAGGCGGAGGGGCAGGAGCAGCGGCGGGAGCCCACCTTCACCGTGACGCGGTCGCCCGGGACGTTGTAGCCGATCACCTGGCCTTCGCCCTCGGGGGTGCTCACGCGGGAGCCCAGGCGCGGGGCCTTCTCCTTGAACTCCATGTAGAGCGGGTGCTCGTACTTCAGGCAGCACATCAGGCGGCCGCAGGCGCCGGCTATGCGGAGGGGGTTGACGGGGAGGTCCTGTTCCTTCGCCATGCGGACGGAGACGGGTTCGAAGTCCTTGAGGAAGGTGGCGCAGCACAGGTCGCGGCCGCAGGGGCCGATGCCGCCCTGGAGGCGGGCCTCGTCGCGGGGGCCGACCTGGCGGAGTTCGACGCGGGCCTTGATGCCGCGGGCCAGGTCGCGGACGAGGGCGCGGAAGTCGACGCGGTGCGGGGCCGTGAAGTAGATCTTGAAGACGTTGTCGGCGTCCAGGAAGTCGACGCCGATGACCTTCATGGGGAGCTCGTGCTTGCGGATGAGGCGCTTGGCGATGGAGCGGCCCTCGGCGCGGCGGCGGCGGTTGGCCTCGTCGCGGGCGAGGTGCTCGTCGGTGGCGGGGCCGCCGCACTCGGGGAGGCCGCCGATGTCCTCGGACACCCACTGCGGGGCCCACACGCACTCGGCGACCTCCGCGCCCGAGTCGGTGGGGACGAGGACCTTGTCGCCGACCTTCGGGGTGTGCGGGCCCGGATCGAGGTAGTAGAGCCGGCCGTACCGGGTGAAGCTGACGGCCATCACCATGCCCACGGTTCCGCTCCGTTCGCCCGGTTTCGTGCGTCCCACGTTAGTCGCCCGGACGCGTCAGTCACCAGGCGGCGTCGGCGAGGTCCTTTCCGGGGATGGCCGGGACGCCGTTGGTGTAGAGGTCGCCCGCGGTCGCCAGGACGGCCGTGCCGCTGTGGGCGGTGTCCAGGTCGGTCAGCGGGCCCGTCACCTTCTGGCGCCACAGGACCTTCGCGGGTTCGCCGCCGAGGGTGAAGGTCTGGAGGGTCAGCTCAGACTTCGCCGGCACGCCTGCGACGACCGACTTCCCGTCGCGGGTCAGGACGGCGTTGGTGCTCCCCTTGGGCAGCACCATGACGGCCTTGCTGAGCTTCAGGTCTCCGGCGGCGCCGGCGGTGTCGATGCTGCGGAGCTGGTGCTTCGCCGACCCGGTGGGCGTCCAGACGAAGGAGAGCGTGGTGCCGGACCAGGAGAGGCTGCCGACGCGGCCGGGCGTCTTGGTCGTCCAGGTCTTGCTGGTGCCGTCGCTGAGGGACAGGACGTTCAGGCGGCCGCGCTTGCCCGCGTAGGTGACGTAGGCGAGGTTGTCGCCGCCGAGGGCGATGTCCGACCAGACGGTGGAGACGCCGGGGACCACGGCCTTCGGGATGTCCTTCAGGTCCTGCGGACGTCCGTCGTCGGCGAGGTGGAGGCGCTGGAAGGTCACCGTGCGGTCGCCGTAGGACGCGACGACGAAGGAGCCGTCCTTCGCGGCGGCGACGCGGTGGAAGCGGCGGCCCTGGGGCGGGGCGACCGGCAGCCCGACGCTCGCGCCGGTGTGGACGTCGCGCGCGAGCAGCGCCGTCCCGGCGGCGGTGACGCCGACGACGAACCGCGGGTCGGTCCGCTCGGCCTTCGCGGCGGGCTTGGCCTCGTGCTCCTCCTTCGCGGCGCGCTGGTGGCGGTGCACCACGTCCACGCTCCCGCCGATGAACAGCGCCGCGGCCGCGGCCGCGCTCAGCGGGATCAGACTCTTCCAGGAGCCCAGCCGTGTTCCCGGGCCCTCGCGCCTGCCGTCGTCCATGGGTCTGCCCCGCACCTGCCTCTCGAATGCTCCGTCGTTTCTATCTCATCTTCATCGCCACAAACACCCATGAAGCGGGAGTTACCACATCGAAGTGAAGTCGCAAGCGGCCTCGGCCGGCAAAGCGCCCCTCGGCGGTGGCCCCCGGGCGGCGCGGACCATCGTAGGGGGCGAAAAACGGGTGCAAGGCGTGCCGGAATGTACGCCTTACCTTCTGGACAGGCCGACCTCTTCGCGTCAGCCGAGTGCGGCGCGTGCCGCGTCCACCAGGGACGACCGGTAGGAGCCGCCGAACAGGGCCACGTGGACGAGGAGCGGGTGCAGCTGGTGCAACGGGACGCGTGACCGCCAGCCGTCCGCCAGCGGCGCCGCCTCGTCGTAGGCGGCCAGGACCGTGTCGAGGTGCGGGGCCCCGAACAGGGCCATCATCGCCAGGTCCGTCTCCCGATGCCCCCCGTGGGCGGCCGGGTCGATGAGGAGGGCGCGGCCGTCCGTCCACTGGACGTTGCCCGACCACAGGTCGCCGTGGATCCGGGACGGCGACTCCGGCGGCCCGGCCAGGTCCGCGATGTCCGCCATGACGCGCTCGACGAGCCGGACGTCGCCGTCCGACAGGTGCCGCGCGCCCAGGCGGAGGAACGGTTCGAGGCGGCGTTCGGCGTACCAGCGCGGCCAGTCGCGGCCGTCCGGCGTGTTGTCGAGCGGAAGGTCGGCGATGAAGCCGTCCCAGGGGGCGCCGTAGGCGTCCGGGCGGTTCCCGGTGTGCAGGGCGGCCAGCTCGCGGCCGAGGCGCTCGGCGGCCTCCCGCGACGGCGGCGTGGACGGCAGCCAGGGCAGGACCAGCATGCGGTCGTCGGCGGCGAGCACGTCCGGGACGGGCGTCCCCCGGCCCGCCTCGCCGAGCCAGCGCAGCCCCGCGGCCTCGGCGGCGAACACGCCCGCCTGGTCGGACGCCGCCTTCACGAACACCGCGCGCCCGTCCGCCAGGGTCGCCCGATGCAGCGTCCACGCATGGCTGGACCCGAGATCGCTCACGTCCGCGACCCCCGTGCCGAGCAATGCCTCCAGCCGGCCGCGCACTCAGCCCTCCTTGAGCGCGCCGCGGATCTCCTCCAGGAGGCCCGGCATCGCCGCCTCCACCTGCGCCAGGACGGAGTCGAAGTCGGCGCGCCCGCCGTAGTACGGGTCGGGGACGTCAAGGTCGCCGCCCGCGTCCGGGTCGAACTCGCGCAGCAGCCTGATCTTGGCGTGCGCCGCCTCGTCCGGTGCCATCGAGCGGAGCGCCCGCAGGTGCCCCCCGTCCAGCGCGATGATCAGGTCGTAGCGGCCGAACCAGGACTCCTCGAACTGCCGCGCGATGTGCGCCGACCGGTAGCCCGCCCGCCGCAGCGTCGCGACCGTCCGCTCGTCGGCCCCGTCGCCCACGTGCCAGCCGCCGGTGCCGGAGCTGTCGACCTCGGCGTCCAGGCCCTCCTCGTCGACGTGGTGGCGCAGCACCCATTCGGCCATCGGCGAGCGGCAGATGTTGCCCGTGCAGACGAACGTGACGCGGTACGGCATGCCACCCATCATGCCCGAGGTCAGCGGCCTTCGACGATGACGGTGTCCACGCCCGGCATGCCCGTCACGGCCGCCGTCACCCCCTTGACGCCCGTCCCGGAGGCCAGGCCGACCCGGAAGGACTCCGGAACATCCCCGGCCTGCACCGACCGGCGGAACTGCTCGTCGTTCTCGAAGCCCTTCTCGAAGCGCTTGAACGCCTCCTGCCTGTCCTCGAACTCGACGCCGCGGACCGGCGGGAGCGCCTCCAGGACCCGCTGGATCTCCCGCTTCTCGCGCTCGGTCGCCCCCTTGCCCGCGCAGGACGGGTTGGCGGACGTCTTCGTGCAGAGGAAGATCGAGATCTTCGGCACTCCGCCTCCGGAGGGCGAAGGCGGCGCCAGCAGGCCGGACGTGCCGCCGGACGAGAACGCACCGCCCGCCACCGCTGCTCCCAGAGCCACCGCGGCGGACGCGGCGACGGCCGCCAGCGCCATCGCCGGGCGCGGGAGTTTCCGGCGCCGCGCGGCGAACTCCGGTTCCGGCACGTCCTCGGGGCCGATGGTGCCGCCCATGGTCTTCAGCGCGTCCCTGAGACGATCTTCGGTCGCGTTCACTGCTCGCCCCCCAGAATCCGGCCCAGGGCGGCGATCGCCCGGGACGTGGTCGACTTGACGGTGCCGGGGCCGATCCCCATGGCGTCGGCGATCTCCTCGGCCGACAGGTCGCAGAAGTAGCGCAGCACCAGCGCCTCCCGCTGCCGGGCCGGGAGCCGGTGCAGCGCCTCCATGACCTCGCGCGCGTCCTCCCCGGCCATCGCCGCCGCCTCGGCGGACCAGACGGGCGCCGCGTGGAGGGCCCGGAACGGCCTCCTGCGCCGTCGCAGCGCCGTCCGCGACCCGTTGAGGACGGCCGAACGCAGGTACGTCAGCGCCCGCTCGCGGTCGCGCAGCCGCGGCCATCGCCGGTACAGCCCCGCGAACGCCTCCTGGACGACGTCCTCGGCCGTCCCTCGATCACCCACCATCACGAAGGCGAGCCGGGTCAGCCCGAGCGCGTGCCCGCGGTACAGGTCGGTGACCGCCGCCGTCGCGTCGCCGGGTGCCCCGTCCGCCGGGCGGTCGCGTTCGGCAAGCACCGTTTCAGGTTCCATGTCACAGAGACTCCGCCGCGCCCCTCTGGTTGCTTCGTCCCCGGAACTTTTCACGGACGGAACAGAACACGACCCCCGGCCTGGGTGGCCGGGGGTCGCGTCCTGGGGTGGGTCGAGCGGCGGGATCAGCGGCGGACGGCGTTGAGCGCGTCCACGATGCCGTTCCCGAAGAACCCGTTCTGCTCCTTCGAGCCCTCACAGGTCTGCGTCGAGGTGCGCTTCACCCACTCGCCGCCCGACTTCGTGTACCAGACGTACTCGGTCGTGCGCGGGCTCGGGCATTCCTTGGCCGTCGCCGTGCCGCGCAGCACGCGCTCCACGAAGTCCGGGCTGAGGGTGAGGCCGCTGCGGTCCCGGTGCCCGTACTTGCTGATGATGAGCGCGGCGACGCCGACGGCGTGCGGCGACGCCATCGAGGTGCCCTGGATCGACTGGTAGTAGGCGCAGTCGTCGCCCTTGCAGCTGCGGACGAGGTACGGCACGTTCGGGGTGCCGTCCGCGTTCAGCTCGCCGCGCTCCTTCGCGAGCCGCTCGGGGTAGGCGGCCCAGATGCCGGCCCTGTCGTCCGGACGCTGGTCGGCGGTGTCGACCTTGTCGCCGCCGGGCGCCGCCACGGCGACGTAGCCGTTGCCGAAGCTGCTGTAGTACGACTTGCGGGTGGACGGCCCGGTCGCCGAGATCGGGATGACGTGCTCGCCCTCGGACGGCATCGACACGCAGCTCGCCGGGACCGTCCGGTCATGCGGCTCCTCGCCCGGCGTGGACGGGAAGTCGGGGCTGCTGTCGTCGGAGTTCGTCTTCGTGTAGTCGACGAAGTCGTTGCCGGCTGCGGAGATCAGCGTGACGCCGCGGTCGTGCGCGAAGTCCAGGGCCCGCTGCGTCGCCTTGATGATCGTGCGCTGCTCGAGCTGGTCCTCGGGGCTGTCGGCCGGGTTGTTCCCGCAGTTCCACAGCCACGGGTCGACGTAGTAGCTCATGTTGACGACGTCGATGCCGTTCTTGGCCGCGTAGGTGAGGCCGTCCACGGTCGGCTGGAGGAAGAAGTAGCCGGAGTCCTGGCCGACGCGCAGGTTCACGATCGACACGTTCGGCGCGACGCCGGCCATGCCGAGCCCGTTGCGGGGCGAGGCGATCGTGGACGCGACGTGCGTGCCGTGGTCGTTGTCGTCCCAGTCGTTGGGGTCGACGCACGAGGTGAACTCGCAGGGGCCGTCCACCTCGTTGCCGTTGGCGTCCGTGGGGATGTCGGTGGTGAAGTTGCGGCTGAGCGCGCGGTTGAAGTTCGGCTTGATGTCGGGGTGGTCGCCGTCCACCCCGGTGTCGAGGACGCCGACCAGCACGCGCTTGTCGCCCGGCTCCGTCTTGTAGGACCCGTTCGCCGTCGCGTGGATCTGCTTCATGTCCCACTGCAGATCGGCGAGGGGCTCCTCGTTCTTGGACGGGACGCCCGTGAGCGACACCTTGTTCTTGGTGCCGGTCAGCCGCTCGACCTTCGCGGCCTTCTTCTTCGTCTTCGGGGCCTCGCCGATGACCCGGTTGTGCGCGACGCCGTCCAGCGCCCGCTCCTTCATCACCGCGTGGATGAACTCGGGGTTGTCCGAACGGACGGTCGCCACCCCGACGTCGCGGTTCTCATGGACGATCGTGCCGCCGGCCGCGCGGACCGCGCGGTGGGCCGAGCCGGGAGACGCGTGCTCCTTGTACAGGACCACGTACTCCGACACCTCTCCCTTCGCCTGCGCTGGTTTCGGTTCCGCTGACGCTGGGACCGCGAGCGCCGCCATGGTGGCGACGGCGCACGCGGCGGAAATCAAGGCTCGCCGCAAAGCTGACCTCCTGGCCGTGGGGGGAGCTAGCCCTGGATTGGGGCATGAGCCAGCCGAAGGTACGCGCGCCGCTGTTGAGAGTTGCGTACGTTTGTGTAACGAAAAGGTAGATCTCTCGTAAGGCGATGCCCGTGCTTCGCCGGCGGGCACCCGCGTCAGCCGGTCCGGAGCGCGAGCGTGAGCGCCTCCACGGCCAGCAGCGGATTGACGTTCGCGTCCAGCCGCTCCCGGCACGCCATGATCGCGTCGAGCCGCTTGAGGGTGTCCTCCGGGCGCCCGTGCCGCGCGGCCGTCCGCAGCTCCGGGGCGAGGTCGGTGTTGACGAGGTCGCTGCCCGCCCCCAGCTGGAGGGTCAGCACGTCCCGGTAGTAGGACGCGAGGTCGAGCAGCGTCCGGTCGAGGGAGTCGCGTTCGATCCGGGTGGCGCGGGACTTCTGCCGGGCCTCCAGCTCCTTCAGCGCGCCCGCCGTCCCCCTCGGCATCCGGCCCTTGGCGCTCTCGCCGAGGGCCTGCCGCAGCGCGGCGGTCTCCGCCTCGTTCAGCTCCTCCGTCCGCGTCCTCGCCTCCGCCTTCGCCGCCGCGACCAGCGACTCCGCCGCCGCCACGGCCGGGCTCACCGACGTCAGCCGGCGCGGCACCGACATGACCTCCGCCCGCCGCCGCCGGGCCTCCGGGTCGGTCGCCAGCCGCCGCGCCCGGCCGATGTGGCCCTGCGCGGCCCGCGCCGCGACGTCCGCCGTCTCCCGGTCCACGCCGTCGCGCAGCGCGAGGACGTCCGCGACCGCGCCGATCGGCGGCGTCCGCAGCGTGACGAGCCGGCACCGCGACCTGATCGTCACGAGCAGATCGTCCGGGGATGGCGTGCACAGCAGCCACACCGTCCGGGCCGGGGGCTCCTCGATCGCCTTCAGCAGCGCGTTCGCCGCCGCCTCCGTCGCCCGGTCCGCGTCCTCGAACAGCACGATCTGCCAGCGGCCCCCGGTCGGGGACGACGACGCGCGCAGCACCAGCGCGCGGGCCTCCTTCACCGAGTACGACAGGCCCTCCGGGCGGACGACCTCCACGTCCGCGTGCGTGCCCTGCAGGACCTGGTGGCAGGACGCGCAGTGCCCGCACCCGCGCGGCGCGTCCTCGCACTGCAGCGCCGCCGCGAACGCCCGCGCGGCGGTGACGCGGCCGGCGCCGGGAGGCCCGGTGAACAGCCACGCGTGCGCCAGGCCGTCCGCCCCCTCGGCGGCCGACGACAGCTGCGCGACAACGGGCTCCTGCCCGACCAGGTCGTCCCACACGCTCATGGGATAGAGGCTAACCGGCCCCGTGCGCGCGGCGGGCCGCCTCGCCCCGGTGCGGGGTCAGAAGTCGCGGATGGCCGGGAAGGTGCTCGTGGCGTCCTCCGTGCCCGCCGGGACGGGGTCGGGAAGGATCTCGCGGATGCGGTACTGGATCTCCCGGCTCAGCTCCCCCTGCGGCCGGCCGGCGTCCAGGACCAGGTACCGGTCGGGGTCGGCCTCGGCGAGGGCGCGGAACCCGGCGCGGACGCGCTCGTGGAACTCCTGCGGCTCGGACTCGATGCGGTCGGCCGGGGCGGGCAGCCGCCGCAGGCCCGCCTGCGGCGGGATCTCCAGCAGGACGGTCAGGTCCGGGACGAGCCCGCCGGTCGCCCAGGCGTTGACGCGGGCGATGTCCTCGACCCGCTGCTGCCGCCCGAACCCCTGGTAGGCGAGGGACGAGTCGACGTACCGGTCGCTGACGACGATGGCGCCGCGCTCCATCGCCGGCCTGATCACGTTGGCGACGTGGTCGGCGCGGTCGGCCGCGTACAGCAGCGTCTCGGCGCGGTCGGACAGGCCCGTCGTGTCGCGGTCGAGCAGCATCGCGCGCAGCCGCATGCCGATCTTGGTGGCGCCGGGCTCCTGCGTGGTGACCACGTCGTAGCCGTGGTCGCGGAGCCAGATCGCGGCGAGCCGCGCCTGGGTGGTCTTGCCCGCGCCCTCGCCGCCCTCGAACGCGATGAACACGCCGCGCTCCCGGCGGGCCGGCTGCGGCGCGGCGGAGGGGGGCGCCGGCGGCGCGTAGACCTCACCGCGCAGGGCGGCGCGCAGGTCGGGGACGAGCGGGATGCCGCGCCGGTCGTCCACCCGCCGGTAGGCCAGCAGCCCGGACAGCAGCGCGACGGCGGCCGCGACCAGCAGCCCGGCGCTGGAGCCCTCGAAGTCGTAGACGCCGCCGGCGAGCTCGATCCGGTGCGAGCCGAGCGCCCCGGCGATCAGCGGGACGGCGACGGACGCGACCACCGCGGCGACGACCGCGATGGCCCGCAGGTACGCGGTGGGCCGGGCGTCCTCCGGCGCCTCGGGGTCGGTCACCGCGGCCTTGGCCGTCGACCAGGACGCACCGGCGAACACCCCGAGGAACGCCGTCATGAACACGACGACGACGAGGTTCTGGACGAGGGCGAGCACGGCCAGCGCGAGCGCGGCGGCGACGACGGCGAGGCCGAGGAGCCGGCGGCGGCTGAACGGGACGAGGGCGCGCGGCCCGAGGAACACGCCGAAGCCGAGCCCGAACGCCAGCCCGGCGAGGACGGTGCCGTAGCCCGCGTCCCCGCCGCCCAGCGCGCCCGCGTGGACGCGGGCGACGGCGACGACCGCGGCCGCCGCGAGGGACGCGCCGGCGATCGCGAGGCCGACACCGCGCGCGGCGGCCGTCCCCGGGCCCTGGAAGAGCACCTTCGGCGGGACGGGAACGGGCGCCGTCTCCATGACCGGGATCTCCCGGATCATGGCGACGGCGGCGGTCGAGACGAGGAAGATCCCGGCCGTCGCGTAGAGGGCGAGGTCGGCGCGCGAGTCACGGCCGAGCGTCCCGTCCGCGACGAGGGCGAGGACGGCGAACAGCACGGCCGCGAACGGCGCCGGGCCGTACACCGCGCGGGTCGCGGCGCGGGCGGCCCGCGGCGCCTCGTCCGGCAGCAGGGCCGCGAGCGACGCGCGCGCCGACGCCGCCCACAGCAGGCTCAGGAAGGAGACGAGGAACGCGGCGGCCAGCGTCCACGCGAGCAGGCCCACGAGCGGCACCGTCACGACGATCACCAGCCGCAGCACATCGGCGATCATCAGCATGAGGCGGCGGTCGACGCGGACCGCGAGCGCGCCCGCGACCGGCGCGAGCAGCAGCGCGGGCAGCAGCATCAGCACCAGCGTGCCGCCGACCGCCTGCACCCGCATCGCGGCTTCCTCGTCGCGGGTCAGCAGCGCGGCCATGGCGGTCAGCGCCGGGACGCCGAGCCATTGCGCGAGGCCGCCGAGCGCCAGCGCCGTCCGGAGCCGCCGGAACGACCCGCCCGACGAAAACGATGAAGCTGACGAAACGCCCGGCGGCGGTGATGCGGCGGGGTGCGGCCGGGGTGCGCCCGTTCTGGTCATGTCGGTCAGGGTATCGGCGTGGATGTCCCTAGGAGCCGGACTTTGCGGAGGTTCGGCGCCGGGTCGTCGTCTTCTTCTTGCCACCGCCCGCGGCCACCTTCTCCCGGCGCTCCGCGAGCAGCTCCGCGGCCCGCTGGATCGTGATCGACTCGACCTCGTCGCCCTTGCGCAGGCTCGCGTTCGTCTCGCCGTCGGTGACGTACGGGCCGAACCGGCCCTCCTTCACCACCACCGGCTTCTCACTCGCCGGGTCCTTGCCCAGCTCGCGCAGCGGCGCGGCGGCCGCGGCCCGGCGGCCGCGCTGCTTCGGCTGGGCGAACAGCTCCTTCGCCTGCTCCAGCGTGACGGTGAACAGCTCCTCTTCCGACCCGAGCGAGCGGCTGTCGGTGCCCCGCTTGATGTAGGGACCGAACCGCCCGTTCTGCGCGGTCACGGGCTCGCCGTCCAGGTCGCCCAGCGTGCGCGGCAGCGACAGCAGCTTCAGCGCGTCGTCCAGCGTGATCGTGTCGAGCGACATCGACTTGAACAGCGAACCGGTGCGCGGCTTGGGGGCGTCCGCCTTCTTCGTCCGCTTCTTCCCCTCGGGCGGCGGGGCCGCCTCCGGCAGGATCTCCGTGACGTACGGGCCGAACCGCCCCGACTTCGCCACGATCGTGTGCCCGGTCGCCGGGTCCGTGCCGAGCTCCCGGTCGCCGGACGGCTGCGCGAACAGCTCCTCCGCCTTCTCCGCGGTCAGCTCGTCCGGCGCGATGTCGTCCGGGATGTTGACCCGCTCGCCGTCCCGGTCGAGGTACGAGCCGTACCGCCCGACCCGCACCATGATGTCGGTGCCCTTGATCGGGAACGAGCTGATCCCCTTGGCGTCGATGTCGCCGATGTCGCCGACCAGCTCCCGCAGGCCCTCCTCACCGCTGTCCCCGTAGTAGAACCGGTTCAGCCACGGGACGCGCTCGGCGTCGCCGCGCGCGATCTCGTCGAGACCGTCCTCCATGTGGGCGGTGAAGTCGTAGTCGACCAGGTTGCCGAAGTGCTGCTCCAGCAGGTTGGTCACGGCGAACGCCAGGAACGACGGGACGAGCGCCGTGCCCTTCTTGAACACGTACTCGCGCGCCAGGATCGTCCCGATGATCGAGGCGTACGTCGACGGCCGCCCGATCTCCCGCTCCTCCAGCTCCTTCACCAGGCTGGCCTCGGTGTAGCGGGCCGGCGGGCGGGTCGAGTGGCCCTCCGCGTCCACCGCGTTCGCGGCCAGCGCGTCGCCCTCCGCCAGGTTCGGCAGCCGCCGCTCCTGGTCGTCCCGGTCCGTGGACGGGTCATCGGCGCTCTCCACGTACGCCTTCAGGAACCCGTGGAACGTGATCGTCTTACCGGTCGCGCCGAACTCGGCCCGCTCGTCCCGCGTCGACAGCCCGGTCACCCGGATCGACACCGACTGGCCCGCCGCGTCCTTCATCTGGGACGCGATCGTCCGCTTCCAGATCAGCTCGTACAGCCGGAACTGGTCGCCCTTCAACCCGGTCTCCGCCGGCGTCCGGAACGAGTCGCCCGCCGGGCGGATCGCCTCGTGCGCCTCCTGCGCGTTCTTGACCTTGGACGCGTAGACGCGCGGCTTGTCCGGCACGTACTCACCGCCGAACAGCGACGCCGCCTGCCGGCGCGCCGCCGTGATCGCCGTCTCCGACAGCGTGATCGAGTCGGTTCGCATGTAGGTGATGAAGCCGTTCTCGTACAGCTTCTGGGCCACCGACATCGTGTACTTCGCGGAGAAGCTCAGCTTGCGGCTGGCCTCCTGCTGGAGGGTCGTCGTCCGAAACGGGGGGTACGGCTTCCGCGTGTACGGCTTGCGCTCGACGGACTTGACCTCGTACGGCCGGTCGCGGAGCCGCTCGGCCAGCGCCCGCGCGGCGGGCTCGTCCAGGTGCAGCGCGTCCCTGGTCTTCAGGGTGCCGTCGGACGCGAAGTCGCGGCCCTGCGCGACGCGCTTGCCGTCCACGGAGACGAGCCCGGCCTTGAAGACCTTGGGCTCCTCCTCCTTGCCGGTGTCGAACTGGGCCGCGATGTCCCAGTAGTGGGCGGGGACGAACGCGATGCGCTCCCGCTCCCGCTCCACGACCAGCCGGGTCGCGACCGACTGCACCCGGCCCGCCGACAGCTTCGGCATGACCTTCTTCCACAGGACGGGGCTGACCTCGTACCCGTAGAGGCGGTCCAGGACGCGGCGCGTCTCCTGCGCGTTCACCAGCGGCATGTTCAGCTCGCGCGGATTCGCGGCGGCGCGCTGGATCGCGTCCTTGGTGATCTCGTTGAAGACCATGCGGTGCACGGGCACCTTCGGCTTCAGGACCTCCTGGAGGTGCCAGGCGATCGCCTCGCCCTCCCGGTCCTCGTCCGTCGCGAGGTAGAGCTCGTCGGCCTCCGCGAGCAGCTTCTTCAGCTTCTGGACCTGCTGGCGCTTGTCGGAGTTGACCACGTAGAGCGGCTCGAACTCGCGCTCCACGTTCACCCCGAGCTTCGCCCACGGCTCGCCCTTGTACTTGGCCGGCACCTCCGAGGCGCTCCCCGGGAGGTCCCGGATGTGGCCGATACTGGACTCCACGATGTAGCCACGGCCCAGGTACCCCGCGATCGTCTTCGCCTTCGCGGGCGATTCGACGATCACCAGGCGCGTACCCGCGCCGTTTCCCTTCGCGGTGCCGTTGTTGGCTGGCACAGTCGCTCCAACCTCACTGTCTTGGTCTCTGCACAGGCTCTTTCTTACCGGCTTCGTACAACGTCGCAGGACGGCGCGTTCATGCCCGCGCGCTCCTCGACCATCGTGCCGCCCCTTCAGGGGACGGGAATCTCACCGCCCCGCGCCCCCGACAGGATGACATGCCACCGGACACCGCGCGGACCGGCCCGCCACGGTACGGTGCCGGACGCACGGTAGACCAGTAATAATGGTCGCAATGGCGGAGTACACCTACCTCGTCCTGTCACTGCCGCGCGGCACGACGCGTGATACCGCCCGGCAGATCCTGACCGAGCACGCTGAGCGCGGCGGCTGGGAAATCGATCGGTTGCGCCTCTACCCGGACGGCCGCCGCCGTATTCAACTTCGCCGCAAGGTCATCCGCGCGGTCCGCACGTTCTGACCGCTCCCGGGCGGAGCGTAGCACCCCGTTGACGTAACGTTGCCCGAAGACATGGCTTCGCCCGCCCCGGACCGCGCCTCCGGGACGGGCGAAGATCTGTGGCGACGGCGCCCTAGCGGCGTCCGCCCAGCCGAACCCGCCGCGCCAGCGCCAGCGCCCCGGCCACGACACCGAGCACGCCGCTCGCGGCGAACGCCCACAGGGACCCGTCCTCGTCCGCGACGGCCTCCGTCGCCGCGACGTTCCGCACCGGCCCCATCTCCCCGGTAACCGGAACGACCGGCCGCACCGCCCCGCCGGGCAGATCTCCCGCCCCAGGCACCGCGCCCTGCCCGACCCCGTGGACGCTCGACGGACCACCGGCCGTCAGCCCACCCTGCGCCACCTTGGCCGCGTTGTTCACCAGCACCCCCTGCGTGGACGGCAGGACGTTCCGCGTTCGCTGACGGCCCGTGGAGGGAAGGGCCAGCAGCCTGGGCAGGCCGGCCGCCTGGGACATATCGGTCACCGGGGACACACCGTCCACCTTGGGCAGCGCGTTGTCCCCCAGGACGCCGTCCGTGCCGGAGGAGCCGCCCTCAGCACGCCGGTTGTCCGTCCGAACCACGTCACCCACCTCGGGCAGGGCGTTCCTCGCAACGACACCGTCCGTAGTCGGCAGGCCGTTCCGCGTGCGGTGGCTGTTCGTGGACGGCAGGGCCGGCAGCCTGGGCAGGCCGGCGGGCTGCGCCACGTCGGCCGGCTGCGCGCCCGCGCCGAAGTCGGGGGCCTTCGCGCCGTCCCGGGACGTGGCGGTGCCGGCGCCGAGGAGGGCGGCGCCGTTGCCGCCCGTGACGTCGGCGTAGGCGTTGGACGGGACGGCGGTGACGCCGAGGGCGATAATGCCCGCGGCGAGAACCGCCGCGCGAGATGTGCCTTTTGCCCGCGTTCGCATGTTGCTCCGTTCGGGGGGAGATGGTGGAGACACACGTATCCCGTGGGTCTCATGGGGGGTGACATGCCGTGCCCGGGGGGCACGGCAGAGACCGGACCGGCGCGCCCGAGCCGCACGGGCACGCGTCCGGAGCCTGTGATCAGGGACTAGTCGGGCGCGAAGGACCGCTCGTCCGCGGCGGTGCGGACGGCCGGGGGAAGCGCGCCGCAAGCGCGCGCGATCGACGCGCACGGCGAGGCGGGAGCCCAGGTCAGGGCGGTCGGGAACCCGGCGACGGCGCCGTTGGCGACGAGACCGCCGGCGGCCGAGTGCTCGCCGTGCCGCTCAGGTGCGGGCGGCGACGGGTGCCGGACGGCGTGCCGCGCCCCTTGCCCAAGGGACGGGCGCGTCCGGGGAATCTTGGAAACGCCGGGCACGGCGCCGCCATTGGGCTGCTTGCGCGCCTCAGGCGCGGGGGCCTCCGCGGTTTCGGAAACCGCCGCCGGTCGATGCGCCGCGGGTGCGTCCCACACGGGCGTCGACACCTGTTGCGCCACCTGTCGCGGCGCTTTCTCCACCACCGAGCGGACGACCCGGCGCACCGGCTCGCCGCGCTCGTGGACGGCCGTGACCGTCTCTCCCAGCACAGGGGTTTTGGCGACGACGGCCATCGGCGGCGGGATCTCGTCGGCATGCGCGGACTGCGCCGCGCACCCGAGGAGCCAGCCGGCGATCAGCAGCCCGCCGAGGACGAGCAGCCGCTGGACGGCCCGCCCGGCGGCGACGCGGCGCAGCCGGACGGAGACCGCCCACGCCCGCACCGCGTCCCCCGCCACCGCACACCCTCCGTTGCGACCAGACCGCCCTCAACGAAAGGTAACGGTACCACCACGGAGCGCATACGCGACGGCAAAATCAGCAGCGGTCGATGAATGTGTCGAGGACCCTGGCGCCGAATCGGAGTCCGTCCACCGGAACGCGCTCGTCCACTCCATGGAACATTCCGGAAAAGTCCAACTCTGGGGGCAATCTCAGGGGCGCGAAGCCGAAGCAGCGCATTCCCAGCCGGGCGAACGACTTGGCGTCCGTCCCGCCGCTCAGGCAGTACGGCACCGGCAGCGCGCCCGGATCCTCCGAGGTCAGCGCCGCCTCCATCGCCGCGACGAGCGCCCCCTCGTAGTCGGTCTCGACCGCTTGGTCATGGTGGACGAAATCCCGCTGGACGTCCGGACCGAGAAGTTCGTCCACGACCGTGAAGAACTCCGCCTCATGTCCGGGAAGAAACCGTCCATCCACCTGGGCGGTGGCACTCTGCGGAATCACATTCGTCTTGTATCCGGCGTCCAGCCGCGTCGGATTAAGCGTATTGCGAAGCGTCGCCCCGATCATCCGCGCCAGCGGCCCGATCTCGTCGAGGCACTCCTCCGGATTCTCCGGATCGAACTCCACGCCGTACGCCATGCACGCCCGCTCCAGGAACGCCCGCACCGACTTCGTCAGCCGCACCGGGAACTCATGCGACCCCAGCCGCGCGACCGCCCCCGCCACGGCCGTGACCGCATTGTCCGGATGCACCATCGACCCGTGCCCGGCCGTCCCCCTGGCGGTCAGGTTCATCCACGCGATGCCCTTCTCCGCCGTCTCGATCAGGTACATCCGCCGGTCGCCGGGCACCGTCAAGCTGAACCCGCCGACCTCCCCCACGGCCTCGGTGCACCCCTCGAACAACTCCGGATGCTCCCGGACCAGCCACTGCGCGCCCCACGTCCCCCCGGCCTCCTCATCGGCCAGGAACGCGAGCACGACGTCCCGCGGCGGCTTCCGCCCCTCCCGGAGCCGCTGCCGCGCCACCGCGAGGATCATCGCGTCCATGTCCTTCATGTCCACGGCCCCGCGGCCCCAGACGCACCCGTCCGCGATCTCTCCGCCGAACGGATCCCGCGTCCAGTCCTCCTTGCGCGCCGGCACGACGTCGAGGTGCCCGTGCAGCAGCAGCGCGTCCCGCCCCGGATCCTCCCCCTCGATCCGCGCCACCAGACTGGCCCGTCCCGGATGCGACTCGAAGATCCGCGTCTCCAGCCCGACCTCGTCGAGCCGCTCCGCGACGTACTCCGCGGCCGCCCGCTCCCCCGGCCCCGAATGATCGCCCGGGTTGCTGGTGTCGATCCGGATCAGCTCCTGGCAGAGCCGGACGACCTCGTCCTCGGCTGTCGGCTGCCCAACCACAGTGATCACCTCCTGTCCTCACGTTGCGTCCCATGGTGCCCCGGCGATCGACTTCGCCGCGACTCGTCTCCTTTGGTACAGTGAAGCCCGCCGCAGCCGCGCTGCGGCCTGCGACCAGGTCCGGGTGGCGGAATAGGCAGACGCGCTAGCTTGAGGTGCTAGTGCCCTTCACGGGGCATGGGGGTTCAAGTCCCCCCTCGGACACAAACCATTAGTCCATGTGGAAGTCGGGACCACCCTGGCTTCCACAAGTTTTTTCTCGGGGTAGTAGGTCATCTTGAGCCCGAGCTTCGTGTAGAGATCCGCCTTGTCGTCGGGGCAGGCGTGGACGACCGCGCGGGCGAGTTCGCCGGTCTGGTGCAGCAGTTCTGCCAGCCCGTCGCTGGAGACCGCCTGGTCTGCTGGGGTTGCGTTCAGTTCGCTCTTCAGCCGGGCGCGTTCCTGCTCGGTCTCGTTGATCCAGGCCGCGACCTGCACGGCGTCGGCGCCCGCGTTGAGGGCGGCGCGGTACTGGTTGAGGCGCTGGTCGCAGGTGGCGAGTTGCTTGCGGAGCTGGGTGACGGCAGTGTTCTCCGTGCCGTTGGCCTGTGCGGTCATCGCCTCGATCGTGGTCTTGATGCGGGTCGGTGAGAATGCCGTGACGAGCCAGGTGTCGATGTCCTCGATGATCTCGGCCTCGCGCAGGTAGACGACCTTGGGGTGGACGACCTTGTTGGCGAGCGCGTACTCGGCCGGGAACCGGCACCGGTAGTACGCCTGAGCGTTGTTCCAGGTGCCCTGCATCTTCCGTTCGCAGTATCCGCAGTGCAGGCACCCTCGGAACGCGTAGGGGTGCCGGGTCCGATGCGGCTTGTGCGTCGCAGGGCCGCGTCCGCGTGAGGCCAGGATGGCCTGGGCCCGTTCGAAGTCCTCGACCGACACGAGCGCTTCGTGGGCCTGCTGCTCGGACCAGACCCACTGGTCACGGTCGTTCCAGCGCAGCTTGGTGGTGTGGCCGAGCGCGACATCCTCGATGTCGAGCAGGACCTCGTCCTTGCGCTGCTTGTTCCAGACCTGGCGGCCGGTGTAGCGCGGGTTGGTGATGATGACTCGCACGGCCGACTTCGACCAGGCCACCTGGATCCGGTGCTGGTTGCGGGTCGGGTCGGCCGCCGACGGGGACGGGACGCCCTCGCGGGTGAGTTCCTCGGCAATGTCGAAGATGCCTCGCCCGCCGATGAACTGCGCGAAGATCCACTTCACCACCAACGAGTAGGCCGGATGCGGGATCAGGCGCCGAAGGCGCTTGCCGTCTGCGGCCTTGGCTGGGTTCGGATGCGGTCCGGCGTCGATCAGCTCGTACCCGTAGGGCGGGCGTCCACCGAGGTAGCGGCCCTCGGTCGCGGTGATCGCGGCCATGGCCGACCGGACTCGGATCTTGATCCGGTTGCGCTCGCCCTTGGACAGACCGCCGAAGACGCCCATGATCATGTCGTGGGCTTCGTTGGCCGGGTCGATCGCGCCGCCGACCTCGGGCACCCATAGCGGCACCCTGAAGTGCTCGAACAGCGGGAACGTGAGCGAGTACTGGTTGCCGTAGAAGGCCCGGTGCGGCTCTCCCACGACGACCGCGCCGAAGTCACGGACAGGGTTCTTGAGCGCCTCGATCAGCGCGGAGGCTTGCGGACGGCGGGCCCATGGGATCGAGCGGGACTTGTCGACGTCGAAGTACTCGGCGACGATCGTTCCGCCCTTGGGCTCGACGAGGCCCGTCGCGCGGCGGAGCTGCCAGGCGCGTGATGCGGCTGGATCCTGGTTGTCCTCGGTCGAGACCCGCCCGTAGAAGGCGAACCTCAACCCCTGCTGCGGGACGGCCGCCTGCGGCAGCGGCACATTCGACACCGTCATTCGTTGTCCTCCTGTTTGTGCTCGTATTTCGACCCCGGCCTGAAGCGTGCCGCGAGCAGCATCCGCAGCAGGACGCGAGCTGCGTCCGGCGTTAGCTGTGGTGGCTCGTCCGGCACGGAGACCCGGATGTGTCGTTTGGTCTTGTTCGGGGCGCTCATGGAGTGACCGCCCCGCCCGTCCCGGTGGCGTTGTCGAACCGGAATCGGCTAGCCGATCCAGCCGGACCTCGTTGGGCAAGGTCAAGCCCCGTCAAGTCGCCGGGGATGTAGGGCGAACAGGCGCGCAGCGAGCAATCGGCCTGCCTGCCGAAACGACGATGAGCGTTCACTGACCGCCTCCGGCACGCAGTTCCTGGGCTGGTTGGAACAGCAGGAGATCCTCGTGGGCCGTCGCCATGGCTGGGATGCCGTGTTCGCGGAGGCGGCGGGATTCGATCATCTGGAAGAACGATGCGCGGGTGACGATCTGCCCGTCGCGCAGGCCGCACAGCAGGGCGGCGAACCGGTCGGCCAGAACCAGGCCGTTGTCTTCGGCGACGTCGATTACCTGGCCCGGCAGGTCGACCAGTTCGCCGGCCACGCGGAAGGGGCGGACGGTGACGGCAATGACTCCGCCGGGGTGGAGCAGGGCCGCACAGCCGGCGAGGATCTCCCCGAACCCGGCGACGAGTTCGGCGGTAGGGCGGTGGGCGAGGTTGCGGCGGTCGGTGGAGTAGCGGTTGTGGGATTTGTCGATCTTTCCGCCGCCGTTGTCTCGGCCGGTGCATACCTGCCCGTGGGTGGTCGCACCGTAGGGCGGGGAGGTCAGCACGAGTGCGGCGGTGCCGGCCTGCGTGGCGAGCGCGGTGGCGATGTTGCGGGCGTCGCCGTGGACGACATGTCCGCTGCCGATGGCACCTTGGGAGCGGGCGTGGCAGAGGTTGCCGGCGGCCATCTGCGCGAAGTGCGCCTCGTACTCCATCCCGATGGCGTGGCGTCCTTGGTGGACGGCTTCGACGAGAGTCGTGCCGATGCCGCACATGGGGTCGATGACCAGGTCGTTGGGCTCGGTGTACGCCGCGATGACGTGGGCGGCGATCGCGGGAAGCATCTTGGCCGGGTGCGTCATCGACTCGGGCGTATAGCGGCCCTTGCGCTGGAGGCGTGAGGGCTGCTGCCCGGTGAGCAGCACGGACGTGAGCCCGCAGGTCTCGGTGCGGGAACTGGTGTTCATCGGTCACCTTCCTGGCCGCTGTTGCCCGGTCGCGTGAGGATGCAGACGTCGGCGTGCACACGGGCCGCCGGTGGCAGCGCCCGGGAGCGGATGTCGCGGAGCTGTCCCAGGCTGGCGGGGGCGGCTTGGATGAGCAGGGTGTCGCCCTCGACGGGGACCCGGACGGCGATGATGTGCTGGCTGTAGCGGAACCCGGCTTTGCGGGCCTCGCGGATGATCGCCGGCGCGGGATCGATAAGGCGGCCCTCGTGGTGCCTGGCCGTGGTCACGATGGCGAGGTGACCTCCGGGCCTCAGTACCCGATAGGCCGATGGCAAGAACGACTGGACGCGGAATGCGCTGTCGGTCAAGACGTCCGACAAGCACGCCGGGCACGCTCCCCGAGCCCGCGCCGCCCTCGGCTCGGCAGAGCACGCGCCGACCGTGGGCGGTGCCGCGATGACCAGTGCGACCTGTCCGGACTGGTCGGCCAAACCCAGGTGCATCTGGTCGGCGCGGCAGGGCCGCATCGCGACGCGTCCGAGGTGCTCGTGCGGCAGGTAGGCGCGTAGCTGCGCGCCGATGTGCTGGGCGAGCGGGAAGTGCGGCACGCAGGCGACGGCCCGCCGGTCGAGTTCGGCGGCTGCGCACAGGGTGGCGGAGTTGGTGGTGAACGGCTCGGCGATGACGTCGCCTTCGCCGGTGGCGGTGGTGATGAGGTGACGCGCGAGCCCGGAGCTGACGGTGCCCAGGTGCCGTTCGCAGATGCGGGTGCGTGGTGCGCGGTGGGCGGGGCCTTGGCAGGGCTGCGCGTCGTGGGCGGGCTGGTCGGTGGTGTCGTCCGGGCAGAGCCAGACGCTGAGCGGCAGGAGCTGCCGCGCGCTGCTGGCCGGTGTCGGGTTCTGCTTGTTGGTGCTGGTCATGTTGGGTGACCCGTGATGGTCGCCCGGTCCCCTGTGTCACCAAGTAAATGGACGGCGGCCCACCCGATTTTGGACACGGGCGGCCCAGATTTCTGATCCGCGTTCCTCTCGCCGCCGTGATGACCTTTCGGACATGCGTAGAGGGACCCGCCCGGCCAGGGCTGAATGCGTTCTCAGATGTTGAGACCGAGTGCGATGAGTGGGTGGGTGAAGTCGTCGCGTGCCCAGCGGGTGGCTTCGGCGATGTTGGTGAAGCCGAGCAGGCGTAGTGCGCCGAT
>NZ_JAXCEI010000031.1:0-42994 GCF_041463655.1 Actinomadura monticuli | reverse complement strand
CACCGGTGAGGGCACGATCTGACCCTAGGACTCCAAGGTCCAGGGGGCGGGAGTGCTCACTCACCAGCGGCTACCAGGCACCGAGTCTGCCCGATCAGCAACCCCGGCAGCTCCCATTAGGGGCGGCGGGAAGATGAGCGGCGCTTGGGCGAGGGCCTCCTCGTCTCTCGGTGCTGTGCCAGGGCGGCCAAGAGACGATCGCGTGCTTCGGTCCGCGACAGCGCCGGGACGCGGTCGGGGAGGGCGGAGGCCAATGCGGGAGACGCGTCGACCAGCCCGTTGTCGTCGACCACGGCCTGATCACCCGTCCACGGGCCGAGGAGGATCGCGGAGGCGCCGCCCGGATGCCGGGCGAGGAGGGCCTGGATCCGGTCGGCCTCCTGGGTGCAGTCGGCCACCAGCAGGAGCCGGCGTGCCTGGGTCACACCGTTGTTCTGGCGGATGGCCAGTTCCGTCTCGATGTACGCGAGCGCGGCGTCGAGGTTGCCCGGAATGAAGAGCCCGGCCGTGTCGTCGTCGAGCAGTTCGTCCTCGGCGAGACCGAACAGGACGGTGGCGTCGGGACGCGGGATAACGAGCAGGGAGCTGTCGCCGTGTTCGTCGAGGGCGGTCAGGGCGAGGACACGCGCGGTGGAGACGGCTCCGGGGCCGGACAGGCCCGTGGCAGGGATGGCGAACGGGTCGAGGACGGGATGGTAACCGAAGCCGGCCGGGACCGTCTCCTCCTCGGTGGCGGGTAGGGCGGGCAGGCCCGCGGTGGCGACGGCGTAGAGCCGGTGCCGGAAGGGATAGCAGATCGCCGCCGCGGCGGGGATGAGCAGGCTCAGCAGCAGGACCGGTTGCAGTGTGGGCGGACGCGAGTCGACGTCCTCTGCCTGCTCACGTGTGCGAACCGGTGCCGGGGAGGAGAGGGCGGGAGGGGTGGTGGTCCTCTTCTTCCGAACGGGGGGCGGAGCCTCGCCGGCCGGCGGATCCGGCAGGGCGGCGCGCGGACTCGGCCTGTCGAGAGGTACGGGTGAGGGTGGCCTTTGCCGTGCCTTGGGATTCCAGCTGTGTCGGTCCGCCCAGCGGGGGAAGTCCCGGCCGCGTTCCGACCTTCTGCGAGACCTCTCGTACATCGACCGCCATGCCTCCTTGCACTTGTGCGCGCTGTACCAGTCGCCGATGCTCACAGCGTGACGGCAGATCGGCGGCACGGACCGGCGGTGCCCCGGATCGGGCCGGGCGGCGGCGTCCGAGGGCGCCGCGGCACCGATGGAGATGGCACCGGCCATCGCGGTACAGCCCAGCAGCCCGCAGGTGCAGCGGAGCCAGTCGCCGAACAGGACGGCCAGCCTGGGATGTGCCAGGAAACGGTTCATCTTCGCCCCGGGGGATCGCGTCGGTCACCGTGAGAATGCTGATCGTAGTCAATTCGGCTACGGAGCGTTGAACATTGCTCACACTCGACCGAACAATCCTCGGCGCCGGCTCCAGCGGAGTGAGCGCCGAAATGCGCGGTATGTCTGAAATAAAAACAAGAAGGTGATGTGGCCGACCGGGGGCATTCCGACATGGAAGGGGCGGCGCGAACTGGATGGATTCGCCTAGCGTCACGCGCTTCAAGAGGGGGAGGGGCGCGGTCGCGCAGGCCGGCCCAGATGTGACTCGCAAGCGGACGGTTCCGACCGCCGGCGGCGACCTGGCATGCGCGGGTGTCCACGCGGTGCCATAAGTCTCACTCGGTGTCATCGACCCGCCGGGTGAGTTCCGCCTCGCGCGGACGCGACCGGCGAGCCCTTGCCGGTGATTTGGGCGGCAAGCACGGAAAGGTGTGCAAGCTCAACAACGTCTGAAATTCTCCTGAATTTCGAGGAGAAAGAGGTCTTGGTTGCAACCGTCCGCCGTTGTCTAAGGTAGGGTGTTAAAGGTGGGGCGGGTTGGTGCTACCGGTGGTCGGCTTCAGCAGTTGTGCGCAGGTGCTAGATCGCAAATATGGTTCGCCGGAGCGCTAGTGCTTCACTTTCTCCGGCAGGTTGCTTTCTGGTGAGATTTCTGTTTATGAGATGGTCGCTTGGTGGACTCGTATGGATTCTTGCCGCCTGTAGGTTGCACGCGCCTCGATGATCGCTTCTGGCGATGCGCACCCTTGATTTTTAATGGCGTCTCCGCAAAAGGTGATCCGGCGAGGTCGTGGCGAATCGACGAGGGCGTTTACGTGGTGACGGGTGCGCTGACCATTTCGTCCAAGCCCTTGGAGCCGGCGAACGGACCCGTCATCCACCCTCGCGCGGACTGAACACGTCCGCGGCAAGATCCAAGTGCCGGTTCAGCACCTTGGTCGTCCGGTCCCCGCACGATGTAGCCCGTTGGCTTGGCTGGTCTGTTGGCTACGCCGTCACCGGGGGCGAGCCCGGGGCCGCCCGTTGCCGCGGCGGCCAGTGGTTAGTCAGACATCAAAGGTCATGACCGGCGTGCGTCTTGGCCCTCGCCGGCTCTCTGCGGTCGGGGACGGCCCGGTCCCTCTGGCCGGTGCAGGTGCCGGTGCAGGGCTGGTGCAGGAGGGGGGCGGTGCTCCCAGCTGGGTAGGGCTGCGGCTTCAGGGTGAGGGGTGGCTAGGCGGCGGCCTGTGGGGGGTCGGCGGGGGCTTTCAGGACGTCGTACATGCCTAGGGGGAGCGTGTCGCCCCAGAGCCAGTCGTTGATCGTGCCGTCGAATTCGGCAGGTTGGCTGACGGTGAGGAGCCGTGATGTCAGCGGGGAGAGGGTGACCTGGAAAGGGGCCGGCGGGGTGAGGCGGACGCGGCGTGTGGTGCCCCAGAAGTCGTTGAAGTCGCGTTGGGTGAGGTCGAGTACGGCGGGGATCGTCCGGGTGCGCTCGGCCGGGCCGGTGGCGAGCCAGGACCAGTGATCGGTCAGGAGGCGACGGGCCGCGGTGCGCAGGACGTTCAGGGCGGCCAGGTCGTGCGGGCAGGCGACGTCCGTGATCTGGAGTTCGGGGAGGCCGAAGCGCCGGAGGCCGCGGGTGCGCAGGCGGACGCAGGCGCAGCCGTTGACGCCCTCGGGGTCGAGGTCCGGGTCGGGGGCGGTGCAGCGGCCGTTGGCGCGGAACGGCGGCAGGGTGTCGCCCAGCCAGCGGTCGGCGAGGACGAAGCGGGTGCGTTCGGCGGTGACCGGGGCCAGGACGTGGCCGGTGACGAGGTCGGCCATGATGCCGCCGGTGGCCGCGGCGATGGCGTGCGCGGCGGCTCGGGCGACCTGGGCTGCGCGGGGCTGGTCGGTGATCGGCGCGCAAGCGGAGACGACGGCGAACTCCGAGGCGTCGTTGAAGGCGAGCGCGGCCCGCCGCTCTTCGGGGCCGGCCGCGCGGACGGCGCCGGGATCCCAGCGCAGGTTCGTGAGGTCTTCTCG
Organism: Actinomadura monticuli; assembly: GCF_041463655.1. Classification (NCBI taxonomy): domain Bacteria; kingdom Bacillati; phylum Actinomycetota; class Actinomycetes; order Streptosporangiales; family Thermomonosporaceae; genus Actinomadura; species Actinomadura monticuli. The sequence goes on along the minus strand of NZ_JAXCEI010000031.1, from coordinate 39,605 downwards.
GGTGACCTGCAGTTGGGAGGACCCGAGCCGTCCGGCGAGGTGGGCGTGGTAGGGGCCGGACGCGGTCCGGTTCAGGACGTCGGCGAGGTCGTGCGGGACGCCGTCCGAGGCGACGGCGAACCGCGAGGTCGTGGTCGCCGGGACCGAGAACGTGATCGTGGCCATCGGGCCGCTCCTTCCGGGACGTGGACATCGCCAGCATGCGCGGCCGCCCGGACTCCCAGCAGTAGAACGGCGTTCTGGGGATAACTCAACGGGGCCGGACGGCGCCGGGCGTGCGTCCGAAGCGTTCTCCGAAGACACGCGTGAAGTGGGCTTGGCTGGCGAACCCGTACCGATGCGCGATCTCGGCGACGGTCGCTTGGGACGATGCCGGGTCGGCGAGGTCGGTCTTCGCCCTCGTCAGGCGGCGGTCCATGACGTAGCGGGCCGGTGTGAGGCCCTCGGGCTCGAAGACGCGGCTGAGGTGCCTGACGGAGATGCCCATGGCGGACGCCACACCTCGGGCGCTCAACGCCGGGTCGTGCAGATGCCGGTCGATGTAGTCCTTGGCCACGAGCAGGTGGAGCAGGCGGGTGGGGGAGGCCGGACGGTCACGGGCCCGTTCCGCCGCGAGCAGTCCGAGAAGCTCAAGGGCCAGCCCGTCGGCCTGGTCGGGGCCCTTTCCCGGGGCCAGCCCAAGGAGAAGTGACCGGAGCGTGCGCGAGGCCGGAGAGACACGAGAGGCGTCGAGGGGGACGGGCCCCGGCAAGACGGGCGAGCGGAAACGCTCCGCGAACACGTCCCGAAGGCTTCGCCCCGGAGGATGTTCATCGTGAAGGGCCCGCTCTCGTAGGCGACGAGCGTGTGCCCTTCCCCCGGCGCCTCGTAGACGAAGTCGCCGGCGGTCGCCGTCCACGGGCGTTCGAGATAGCCCCGCTTGCCGGAGATGGTGTAGGCGAACACCTCGTGGGGGTGGTAGTGCCTGTTCACGAGGCCCGCGCTGGTGGCCCGCAGGATGTCGGCCCAGGAGTTGTCCTTGACGTTGATCCAGAGCCGGCGCGAGCCGACGGTCTCGGTGAACGGCACGTAGTAGCGGTCGTCGTCGGTGGCGACCTTCGACAGGTACACCTCCGGCAGCGCATCCGGCTTCTGCGAGTTCTGGATCGGCTCCAGGTCCTTCCAGAACTCGGTGGTCGCGTCCTCCGGCATGGCGTCCTCCAACCGCGTCGGTCCGTTGCGCAGCAGTCAACCGCGCACGTCCGGCGCCGTCTTCTCCCTGCCGGACGTTCCGGTTTGCCTGTCGGGGACACGGCTGATTCGCCGGACGCCGGACGCGACGATCGGTAAAATCACCGTCACCCGCAGTTAAGATCATCAGGAAGGTGACGATATGTGCCGACTTTTCGGGATGAGCACCGGCGGTCCCCGGGTCCGGGCGGACCACTGGCTGCTGGACGCGCCCCGAAGCCTGCGCGCACAGAGTCACCGGATGCAGCACGGTGCGGGGCTCGGATGGTTCTCGCTGGGCGGCGAGCCCGTCCGCGACCGGGCGCCCCTGGCCGCCTTCGCGAATGCCGACTTCGACCTGCACGCCCGCAGCGTCCCCTCCCACACGTTCGTGTCGCACGTGCGCGACGCGTCCGTGGGCGGGCTGACCGTGCACAACTGCCACCCTTTCGTGATGAACGACCGGTTGTTCGCCCACAACGGCGTGGTCAAGGGGCTCGACACGCTCCGGACCTGGCTGACGGACGTCGAGCGGGCCCACGTCTCGGGCGAGACCGATTCGGAGCTCGTGTTCGCCTACCTGACGGCGGAGATCCGGCGCCGTGGGGACACGACCGCCGGGCTCGTCGAGGCGGTACGCCGCATCGGCTCCGAACTGCCGGTGTTCGCGCTCAACCTGCTCGTCGCCGAGGCTGGACGGCTCTGGGCCCTGCGCTATCCGGAGAGCAACGAGCTCTGGGTCCTGTCGCCGGGCCGTGGCGGTGCAACCGGCCCCGGACGTCCCGCCGGGGCCCCGGCTCCCGTGCCGGCCGTCGTCCTCGCCAGCGAGCCGATGGACGACCAGCCCGGCTGGCGGCTCCTCGACCCGGGCGAACTGCTGGTGGTCGACGGCCTCGCCGAAACATCGCTCTCCCCGTTCGAGCCCCTGCGGCATCCGCTGCGCCGCTCGGACCTGACCAGCCGCGAAGCCGCGTCCCAGACCACCGCGCCCACCGCGTCCGTCCCCGTCTCCACCGCCATCATCCCTGGCCCGGCCGCGCCCGTCCCGGCCACCTCGGCCGGCTAGCCAGCGCCTTGCGGAGGTCCGCTCTGAGACGCATGTCACATGGCGGGTTCCGGGGCCGGCCGGTGAGTCCGGTTCGGCGATCGTGGCGTAGGCGGTGGCGTGGCCGGGGGGCGGGTTCCGGTCCGGGGGTCGCCGCGGACGATGGTCCTGTGGAACGGACGGCCGTCGGCACTCCCGGGCCCGTCTGTCTAGATGCGACACGCCGTTCGCCATGGAAAAGACCAGCTTCGGCCGAATTCGCGGTGATTCGCGCGGCATCGACGGCGTAATCAGGGGGAATGTGTACGTTGGGGAGATCAACACTGCTGTGAGCTGCGGGGACGGACCCCGCCGCCCAGCCTTGGAACAGGAGGTCCCCGTGGCTCGAACACTTTCGAGGGGCACCCGGGTCACCGGTGCCGAACGCACGCAGCTCGCCGCCGAACTCGCTCCGCGCTACGCGGCCGGCGAGAGCATCCGGGACCTGGCCGCCGAGACCGGCCGGTCGTACGGATTCATCTACAACGTCCTGAAGGAGGCGGGAGTGCCGTTGCGCGGCCGGGGCGGCAACACCCGGCGCAAGAAGGACTGACCCGCTCCCGCGACCACTGGAAGACAAGGAAGCAGACAGCACATGACCGGACGTCCCCCTCGCCCCCCGGGGGGACCCCGTGCGCTACGAACCGCGGAACGCCCCGGTGACCTCGGAGCGACCGTTCAAGCTGGCGAGGTCGGCGGCCGTCCGCCCGGCCACCCAGCCCTCATGGTTGGAGACAGAACCGGCCCGCCCCTTGGCGAGGTTCGGGAACATCGTGCCGACGACCTCCTCGACGGCCTGGTCGCGCGCCGCCAGCACGGGGAGAAGATCCTTCCCGCCGGCGTCCGCGGCGGCCCTGTCCGCCGCCTCGTCCGCGGCCCCGCGCAGCCGTTCCCCGATACGGGCGGCGTAGGCGTTGAGGAAGGCGTGACGGAACGACCGCGTTCGTGACCGTCCCCGCGCGTCCCGCCGAGGACCCGCGTACACCATGGCGGACGTCGCCTGCACGAGCAGCGATGTGAACAGCACCTCCACCCCGCCCAGATCGGCCGGAAAACCCACGACCGTGCAGAACCCCAGATCCCGATGCCACACCGCCCGGCAGCGGTTCGCGTCGGCGACCACCGTCAGAAGGACGGCCTTCGGTGCGTCATACGGCTTGTCCACCGGGATGCGTCTCCCGGCAGGCCCTCCCATGTCATCTGTCTCTGCGGCCAGGAGCGCCTGGTCGATGCTGTGCCGCGCCATCAACTCCTGGGCGCGCGCGCTGAGAGCCTCAGCCTCCTCGGGGAACTCGGTCGACTCCGCCTTGGCGAGGAGCGCCCTGACCTTGCCCAGCACCCGCTGATCCACGTCACGCGTACTCTCGCGCGCCGTCCGCGCGCCGGACCTACCCGCAGCGGACGCCCCGGCCCCGGCCGAGCCCGGCCCGGCTGAGCCCGCGTCAGACCGACCTTGCCTGGACCCACCTCGATGCGAGGACCTACTCCCGGACGAGCCCGGGCTGGACGGCCCCGGACTGGACGGCCCCGGACTGGACGGCCCCGAGCCAGACGGGCCCGGGTTGGGCGAGCCTGGGTCGGCCCGGCTCGCGTTGGACGAGTCTGGGCCGGACGGGCGTGTCTCAGACGAGCCTGGGGTGGCGCCGGAGGAGTTGAGGGTGCCTGGGGGCGGGGCAAGAAGTGGGAGTTTCGGGAGGGTTTCCAGGAGGTGGGCCAATTCGAGTGCCGTGGTGATGTAGACGGCGCGGTCCACATGTTCGTGATGGCACCACTCGGCGGGGTGGGAGTCGTCGTCCGTCCACCAGATGGTGGCATCCAGGGCGGCGAGTTGCTCGTGCCATTGGCCGTCCACGGTGGTGGGAGAGTAGGTGCGCAGTTCACCGGCGATCGCGTCCGTCGCGAGGCGGGCGTGGCGGGAGGTGCGGCGGCGGGATGCGAAGCGGACGATGTCGGCGGGCTGCCAGCCGCGGTTCCAGGCCGTGGTGACGCCCTGCCGCAGCCGCGCGGCGATGCGGCGGTCGGCGGTGCGCGTCCAGTGCGGTGTGCCGGGACGCCCGGCCAGGTCGGCGGCGAGGCGGTGAAACGCCGCGCCGTCACCCAGCGACAGGGACCGGACGGCCTCGGCCACCAACGCGTCCGCCATGGCCGCCGGGCCGGCGGCGTCCGCGGCGTCCGCGGGGGGCGGTGAGGGCTTCCGCGCGGGACCGCGCCGCCACGACTTCCGCACCGCCACTCCCGACGTACGACATCACAGGGCAGGAAGCATCCTGCCAGTCGAGCACTGGTTCCGGCCGGCAGGGCCGGGAAACCCGCGGTGGCGCGTGGAGGCCCCGACCGCGCGGGCCGGGGCCTCGTTCGGCGGGCGGGTCAGGCGCCGTCGCGCATCTCGTCCACCACGACGCTCTGGTACGCGCGGGACGTGTCCGGGACGTAGCTGAGCCGTGCGAGGGCCTTGCCGTCGTGGTCCCTGATCTCGAAGTGGTAGCCCTCGCCGGCCTCTCCGACGTGGGCCACGGCCTGGTCGTGGCGGAGCCGGCACATGGTGTCGACCTTCTCCAATGCCACCTTGAGGCTCCCCGCGTCGCTGATGAGCCGGGCCGGCTCGCTCGTCTCCCAGATCTCGAACATTGGTCGCGTCCTGTCGGCGGTCGGTCGGAAGGAACGGGTCGGTCGGTCGAACGAACGAACTGTCGGGCGGGGCGTTCCAGACATCCGCCACAGCTTGCGCCCCTTTGATGGATCTTTCAACCAGTCCAGGTATCGGATTGATCACCATTCGAAGTCGCCCGCGCTCACAGCGTCATGTCCGCACGTGTCGGCGGACGGGTACTTTCGCGGGCCGTGCCGGAATCGATAAGGTCGCCCACATAGAACCGAACGAGATTCGGGAGGTCGGGTGGAGTACCGGGTCGTGTCCATCGTCCGTGACCACGCGCGCGATCGGGGGACGGCGCCGGCCGTCACCACCGACGCGCGGACCGTGAGCTACGCCGAGCTCGACGAGCGCTCCAGCCGCGTGGCGCAGGCGCTGAAGGCGGCGGGGCTCGGTCCTGGATCGCGGGTCGCCTACGTCGGCAAGAACGCGCCCGAGTTCTTCGACCTGCTGTTCGGGGCGGCGAAGATCGGCGCCGTCACCGCGCCGGTCAACTGGCGGCTGACGCCCGCCGAGATCGCCGCGATCGTCGCGGACGCGGAAGCGCCGGTGACCGTGCTGGACGCCGAGTTCGCGGCCCTCGCGGGCGAGATCCCCGGCCGCGTCGTCCTGACCGGCGACGAGCACGAGAGCTGGCTGGCCGGGCATCCCGCCGACGACCCCGGCTTCGTCGGGGAGCCGGACGACATCGTCGTGCAGCTCTACACCTCCGGTACCACCGGGGTGCCGAAGGGCGTGCAGCTGAGCAACACCAACTTCGCGGTGGGCGAGCGGATGGCCCGCCGCTGGGGCCTGGACGAGTCGTCGGTGAGCCTCGTCCCGATGCCGCTGTTCCACATCGGCGGCTCCGGCTGGGCGCTGGCCGGGATGTACGCGGGCTGCCGGCAGGTGCTCGTGCGGGACATCGACCCGGCCGCGCTGGTCGACACGTTCGAGCAGGAGCGGATCACGAACGCGTTCATCGTCCCGGCCGTCCTGCAGTTCATGTGCCAGGTGCCGGGCGCGGCGGGGCGCGACTACTCGGCGCTGCGCGCGATCACCTACGGCGCGTCCCCGATCACCTCGGAGGCGCTGCGCCGCGCCCTCGACACGTTCAAGGCGCCGCTCTTCCAGCTCTACGGGATGACGGAGACGACCGGCGCGATCGTCCAGCTCGAACCCGAGGACCACGACCCGGATGGCCCGCGCGCCCATCTGATGCGCTCGGCCGGACGCCCCTACGACTGGGTCGAGGTGAAGATCGTCGAGCCGGGCGGGGGCACCGAGCGCGCCCCCGGCGAGGTCGGCGAGGTGCTGATCCGCTCCTCGCAGAACACGCCCGGCTACTGGAACCGCCCGGAGGAGACCGCCCGGCTCCTCGCCGGGGACGGCTGGCTGCGCACGGGCGACGCCGGCTACGTCGACGGCGAGGGCTACCTGTTCCTCACCGACCGGATCAAGGACATGATCGTCACCGGTGCGGAGAACGTGTACCCGATCGAGGTCGAGGAGGTCCTCGCCGCCCACCCCGCCATCGCGGACGTGGCCGTCATCGGCGTCCCGGACGAGCGCTGGGGCGAGACGGTCAAGGCCGTCGTGGTTCTCGCGCCGGGCGCCGAGCTGACCGAGGACGAGGTCATCGCCCACGCGCGCGAGCGGCTGGCGGGGTTCAAGCGGCCCCGCTCGGTCGACTTCGTGGACGCGCTGCCGCGCAACCCGAGCGGGAAGATCCTCAAGAAGGACCTCCGCGCCCCCTACTGGGAGGGGCTCGGCCGCACGATCGCGTGAGCGGGGGCAAGCGGTCGTCACCGTCTAGGACTCGACGGTGACGGCGGTCTCCTTCGCCTCGGGTTCCAGGAAACGCAGGAGCGCCTCCCCTTCGGCGGCCAGCTCGTCGACGGCCGCCTGGGGGAGGGGCTCGAAAGGACGCATCCGCAAGGTGGCGACCCTGCGCTTGTACTCGGTGTCCCAGGTGCCGCAGGCGAAGCCGTCCCAGAGGAAGACGGCGCGGACGCGCAGATTCTTGGTGGTGAGCGAGGGCCGGTGGTCATCGGCGATGATGCGCCTGCGGTCGGCGTGCGCCAGGACGAGGCTGTCGAACTCGGGCAGGAACCGCGCCGGCGCCGGGGCGCCCTCTCCGGGGCGCGGGGCGTCGGGCAGGTCGAACAGCTCCCGGCCCTTGTCGTCGGCGAAGACCCGCAGGGACGGCCGCAAGCGCTCCAAGGCGTCGCCGGTGGACGGGAGCCCGGACCAGGTCTGAGCGTCGGCGGCGGACGCCGGTCCGTAGGCGGCCAGGTACCGGAGCATCAGCTCGTCGACCGCCGTCTCGGCCGACGGTTCCCTCTGCAGCCAGCCGCCGGCGAGGGTGAACCGCGCCGCACGCGGGAACCCCCACCTGTCTTCTGTGGGGACCATCACCAGGGGCACGCACAGCCGGACGGCGTAGCCGAGGGCGCGGTCGTTGACGTCCGGGAACCGCTCCTGCAGCAGCGCACGCACTTCGTTGAACGTCCGGGGCGCCTCGTCGAGGAGCGCGCGTGCCGCCGGGACGACCTTCTCGAGGTCCATGCCCTTGGCGCGGTCGCCCAGCACGCGTAGGGCGCCGTCCAGCATCGGCTGCATGGTCGTGCGGAACGCCGCGTAGTCGGAGCCCGTCATCAGGTGCAGCGTGGCCCGCATCATCGTGGCTCGGACGAGCGACCTGTCGCGCAGGGCCGCGTGCAGGTCGGACGCCTGGAAGCCGTCCAGCCGCGTCCACAGCCCGAGGAACGGCGGTTTGGGCTCCTGAGCCTGCATGCCGCACAGGCGGCCCACGGCCTCGGGGACCGGGATCGGCTCTCGCGCGAGCAGCAGTTGCCGTGCCAGCGTGGCCCGGTTCAGGGCCCGGACGCTCAGGGTTTCGACCATGCGTCCAGGATGCCGGTAACCGGGGCCGGCCGGGGTACCGGCCGGAATCCGTGCGTGATCGTCCCGGCCCCTGGACGACGCCGCGACCGACGATGAATCTTGATAACGCATCGACGAGATATAGCGTGATGAAAGCCGGGAATCGCCTGCGTGGCCGGGGAGGCACGCACCGTGCAGGCGGTCCGCGCGCACCTCGTCCGCGAGGGCGGCCGGCCGCGCGGATCCGTGCTGGTCAAGGCGTTCTGGGCGCCCGGCGGGCGTGGGATGGAGTGACTCCGGAACGATCGACGGGCACGGGGGTTACGGGGTGATATTTCTTGAAATGCACGTGCATCAGCTCTTGCACCTGCACGCCATCCCTAGCAGGATGATCCCGGACCCCCGCACGTGAACTCCCCGGAGATCGCGATGAACGCACACTTGAGCGACAGTGACCGACAGGCGCTGCGGCTGGCCCAGGATCTCCGCGAGGAGATGCGGGCGGCACTCCCGCAGCTGCCGGCCCCTTCGGTCTCCCCGTTCGTCGACCAGTCCGGGATGCCCAGCGTCCTGCTGAAGATGGACGCCGAGACCGCCCACGCGATCATGGCCGTGCTGGCCGAGCGCCGTGCGGGGCAGGGCGGTGTTCCCGGAGCCGAGCCCCGGCGGGCCGACGGCTCCCACGGCGCGCCGCCCCCGGCCCAGGCCGTCCCGGCGGCGCAGGGCCCCATCGTGGCGGCGGCCAACCCGTACGGCGAGCCCGGCTACCCGGGCCCCCGCTACGCGGAACCCGCCTACCCGGCGCCCGTGTACCCCGAGGCCGGCTACCCGGAGCCCGCCTACTCTCCGGAACCCGCGTACTCCCCGGAACCCGCGTACCCGGCACCCGCGTACACCGAGGCCCCGTTCGTCCCGCCGCAGCCGGGCGCCCCCGTCTTCACCGGCGGGACGGGCCCGACGCCGCTGGTGCCGACGGTCTACCCCACGCACTGACCCGCTGAGCGGACACCCGCGGCACGCGCACTGGCGCCGTGCCGCGTCGTCCCATGCCCGTCGTGCCGCGCCGTGCATGCCCCCCGCCATCCGCGCGCGCCGTCCTGCCGCGTCCTGGCCTGTCCGGACGAGGCTTTACCTTCGCTGGGACGACGGCTGGAATGCCCGTGGGGGTCCTGGTGTTCTTTACGCTGTCGTGGTGATGCTGTGACCGCCACAGGCGCAGCGAGCCCGGCCCTTTGCCCGAGCCTGGCACGGTACGGCGCGCACGCGCCCGCCGCGACCGGGAGAACATAAAGATCGTTCTCCGCGGGACGAACGGCCCGGAGGCCCGATGGGAAAGGCGTTCCGGCCCAGTTCTCCAGAAAACGATCTACCTGGGCAAAGGTAAAGAAAACCCTGATTTGGCGAAAGTACGGTTTTGCCGTATATAGTCAAGCTCAGGTTCGGGTCAAGGAGCCCTTGACCCGGCCGATCGCAAGAGCCGTCGCCTCCCGCCCGCCAGGCGGGAATCATCGCGCCGAACCGCGGCCGTACCATGCACCGGCCGCGCGACCGTGACGGGCCCGTGAGCCCCCGGTAGGCGTTCCTTCCGCTTCATCCAAGCCCGTGTACACGCACGCCCGAGAACGGGTCGTGCCGATTCGCCACGGGCCCGGTCCACCATGCCCGTGGATCGTTCCAAGCGGGTCCTTCCCCGCGGCGGCATCTCCCGAGTCCCGAGTCTCGGAGCCGCTCTCCCATGCCCGGAAACGGCGTATCGCCACCGGCGCTGAGCGGCAGCCCTGTACCCCGAACGAAGGAAATCCATGCAGCAGCGAGCGATCAACGTCCTCCTGACCGGTGTCACCGGAACGGCCCTCGCGGGCATGCTGGTGGCCGGCGTCGCAGCGGCCAGTGATGACTCCGCTCCGGACAAGCAGTTCCTGCCGCAGCAGGCCGTGGCCGCGCAGGAGCACAAGGCCCCGCCGAAGCAGGACCTCGGCGGCGTGGCGAAGAGCGAGCCCAAGGCCGGCGCGAAGCACGGCACCAGGACCGGCGGCAAGGCCGACGGCAAGGCCGACGGCAAGCGTGAGACGAAGAGCCCCAGCGCCCTGCTCAGCGGCAAGACCACCGCGTCCTACTTCTGGGACGACGGGTCGGGCGTGAACGGCGACACCGGCGCCCCCGCCGGCGGCAAGCCGATGCAGAAGGGCCTGTTCGCCAGCCCGAGCTGGCCCATGCACACCAAGGTCAAGGTCACCTACAAGGGCCGCACCGTCACCGGCTTCGTCGGCGACCGCGGGCCGGGCGAGCCCTCGCACCGCGGGGTCATGCTCGACCTCGACACCTACACCTTCCGCTACCTGCTGGACGGCAAGAAGCCGGCGAGCAAGTACAACGCCGGGACGGGCGAGGGCCACCTGAAGAACGTCAAGTGGGAGGTCCTGTCCTGGGGCAAGGGCGCCGGCAAGAAGGGCGCGCCCAAGCCCTTCGGCTCCTGACCAAAATGGCATGAGGCCGCGCGGCGGCCGCCCGTGAATTGGCTCACGAAAGCAATGTGAGGCCGCTCACGACCGTCCGCGGGGTTTCAACTGGACCCGGCACAGGGCTGCCGGTGCATGGAGAACGGGGATTCCCCGGTATCGCGAGATCACCGGGGAATCCCCATTTTCAGCTCTCCGGCCGACTCGCGGGCCAGCTCCCGCGACAGCGCGCGCGCCGCGGTGCGGACGGCGGGCGCGAGCCGGTCGGTCCGCTCGACGCCGCCCCACCGCACCAGCTCGCTCAGCAGGCGGTGCGCGGTGGGCTTCGGCAGCCCGGTGCGGGCGGCCAGCTCGGTGAGGGTCAGCTCGGTGTCGGCGGAGCCGAAGGCGTCCAGCAGGCTCAGCCCGCGGGCCAGCACCGATCTCGGCGGCTCCGCGCCCGGGGCACGACTGTCCATCTCCCGATGGTGTCCGTGATCGTGCCGGTCGGCAAGGGCCGGGAAGCCGACGGCGGCCCTCGTCACCGGCCGCCCCCGTCCGCCGTCCCGCGCCCTGTCCCGCCGGAGCTGAGCCTCGCGATGAACGCCGGCTTCGCCGATCCCCTCTAGGAGGCCAGCAACGCGACGACGGGGGCGAACTCCTCCATGCACGCGTCCGGGACCTGGTAGTAGGTGAAGCCGTACCGGTCGCGGCGGGCGAGCATCTGCTCGGCGATGTGCTCGGGCGGGCCGACGAACTGGGACGGCATGCCCAGGACGAGATCGGCCGACGACGCGCCCCAGCCGCGCGCCGCCGCGACCCGGGCGGCGGTCCGGCGGGGATCGGCGCCGAACGCGGGCGTCACCATCATGCTCAGCTCGACGTCCCGGTCCCCGGCCGCGTCCCGGACGAGGCCGACCTTGCGGGCGATGGCGTCCGGCAGCCGCTCGGCGACCTCGTCGGAGATCGTCCCGTCGGGGAGGGCGCGGGGGAGGACGCCGACGGTGTCGGCGTGCCGGCCGGCGATCCCGAGCATGCGGCGGCTGCCGGCGCCGACCACGAGCGGCGGGCGCCGTTCGGGGCGCGGGAACACCGTCAGGCCGTCGATCCGGTAGTGCTCGCCCGCGAACGCGGTCCTCTCGCCCGCGAGGAGGCTCCGCAGGATCAGCAGGGACTCCTCCAGCCGCCCGACCCGCGTCCCGGCCGCGTCGAACGGCATCCCCGCGGCCTCGTACTCCTCGCGCAGCCAGCCCGCGCCGACGCCCAGCTCGAACCGCCCGCCCGACAGATGGCCGAGGGTGGCGGCCTCCTTGGCGAGCATCACCGGATGGCGGTAGTCGTTGGCGAGGACCATCGTGCCCAGCCGCAGCGTGCTCGTGGCGGACGCGGCGTAGGCCAGCGCGGGCATCGGGGCGAGCTGGTCGCCGAACGGCTCGGCGACGAAGTGGTCCCGGAGCGTCAGGACGTCGTATCCGAGGGCTTCGGCGCGCCGCGCGGCATCGGCCAGGCCGGCGACCGACCGGATCGACTCGCCCACCACACCGAAACGGAATCTTCTTGGCATGGTCCGAGCGTGCCCCGCGCGCGACCCCCTGCGCTGGCGGGAATCCGACGTGGGCTTCGTCGACCGGCGGAACGAGGCGAGCGGCTCGGTCGCCGTCCGTGCGGCGTAAGGGCGTCACCGACTGCCCCGTTCGCACCGGTCACTGTCCAGGCTGCGTCCCGCGCTCCGGATTTTCAAGCACCACGGGCTCCACCCGCTGCGACAGCAGCCGGCCCGGCCAGTCGCCGACCCGGAACTCCGCCACGGGCTCGAACCCGTTGCGCCGGTAGTACTCGACGAGGCGCCCGTCGCCGCCGCCGTAGCAGTCGACCCGCAGCAGCGCGGCGCCCTTCGCCCGCGCCTCGTCCCTCGCCTTCGCGATGAGCGCGCCGCCGACCCCGAGCCCGGCGAACGCGCGGTCGGTCACCAGCAGCGTGATGTACAGCTCCGGCTCGCCGGCCGGGTCGACGTAGGACGGCGGGCGGGGCGCGACCGCCATCGCCCCGGCGGGCCGGCCGTCCACCTCCGCCACCCAGATCTCGTCGTCGCGGGCGATGCCGGTGATCCGCTCCACGCGCCGCGGGTCGCCGGACCACGGCTCGGCGCCCCACTGCCCCGTCCGGCCGTTCGCCGCGAGCCACGCCACCGCGCCGTCCAGCATGGCGAGCAGCAGCGGCGCGTCGGCGGGGCCGCCCCCGCGGATCGCCGTCATGAGGCGATGAAGCCCTGCGCGCGGCGGAACAGCCCGAGGGTGATCGAGTGCAGCAGGTCGCCGGTCTCCTTCGGGGCCTTGCCCGCGAACGCCCGCGCGTGCGTGCCCTCCAGGACTATCCCGAGCTTGAAGCAGGCCAGCACCGCGTACCAGGTGATGGACGACAGGTCACGCCCGGCGACGGCGTCCGCGCGCTCGGCGTAGGTCGCGACCAGCTCGCCGGTGGACGGCAGCCCGCCCGCCTCGCCCAGCGGCCCCGCCAGCGCCGCGCTCTCGTCGTCGCGGTCCGGCCACGTGGCCAGCAGCCAGCCGAGGTCCAGCAGCGGATCGCCGATCGTGCACATCTCCCAGTCGACGATCGCGGCGACCTCGGGGCCGTCGTAGGAGTACATCAGGTTGGCCAGGTGGTAGTCGCCGTGCAGGATCCCGGGCCGCCACACCCTGGGGCGGCGTTCCTCAAGCCAGCGGGCGACGTCGTCCAGGCCGGGGATGTCGGGGCCCGGGTAGCCGTCCAGCGCGCCGTAGGAGTCGAGTTCGGACATCCAGCGGCCCACCTGCCGCTCCAGGAACCCGTCCGGCTTGCCGAAGTCGCCCAGGCCGACGACCTCGTGGTCGACCGCGCCCAGCGCCGACAGCGCGCGCGCCGCGTTCAGCCCCATCTCCCGCGTGTGCTTCGCGTGCGTCTCCGGGAGCGTCACCGAGGCGTTGAAGCCGTCGACCGGCGTCATCAGGTAGAAGACCGCGCCGCCCATCACCGACTCGTCCGGGCACGCCGCGATGAGGCGCGGCGCCGGGACGTCGGTGCCGTCGAGCGCCGCCAGCATGCGGGCCTCGCGGCGCAGGACGTCGTTCGTCCGGGCGCGCAGATGGCCCGGCCCGCGCCGCAGCACGTAGTCGCGGCCGCCGCGGCGGAACCGGATCAGCGTGTTCTGCGTGCCGCCCGCCAGCGGCCGGACGTCCTCGAACGGGCCGCCCGGCAGGCCCCGGCCGTCCATCCACCCTTCCAGGACGTCGAAGTCCACGAGGGCGCGGTCGATCTGCTCAGGCTGCACGGCGGTCCCTTTCCGGCGCGAGGTCAACCGGAGGGTAACAGTCATGCACTTGCATTACTTACTGAGATGGGTCGATTATCGGGGAAACGACGCAGGAGGCTCGCGATGGCTTGGGACTTCGAGACCGACCCCGACTACCAGGAACTCCTCGACTGGGCGGACGCGTTCGTCCGGGACGAGGTCGAGCCGCTCGACCTCGTGCTCGGCGACCCGTACGACAAGAGCGACCCCCGCTACAAGCGGCTCGTCCGCCCGCTCCAGGACCAGGTGCGCGACAAGGGGCTGTGGGCCTGCCACCTCGGCCCCGACCTCGGCGGCCAGGGATACGGCCAGGTGAAGCTGGCTCTGCTGAACGAGATCCTCGGACGCTCCCGCTGGGCGCCGTCGGTGTTCGGCTGCCAGGCGCCCGACTCCGGCAACGCGGAGATCATCGCCCACTTCGGCACGCCGGGGCAGAAGGAGCGCTACCTGCGGCCCCTGCTGGACGGCGAGATCTCCTCGTCCTACTCGATGACCGAGCCGCACGGCGGAGCCGACCCCACCCTGTTCACCACGCGCGCCGTCCGGGACGGGGACGGCTGGGTCATCAACGGCGAGAAGTGGTTCTCCTCGAACGCCCGCCACGCGACGTTCCTGATCGTGATGGCCGTGACCAACCCCGACGTGTCCGCCTACGAGGGCATGTCGATGTTCATCGTGCCCGCCGACGCGCCTGGCCTGACCACCGTCCGCAACGTCGGCGTCGGCGGCGAGCGCGAGGGCTCGCACGGCTACCTGCGCTACGAGAACGTCCGCGTCCCCGCCGAGAACCTGCTCGGCGACGAGGGCGGCGCGTTCGTCATCGCGCAGACCCGGCTCGGCGGCGGCCGCATCCACCACGCCATGCGGACGATCGCGCAGGTCCGCAAGGCGTTCGACATGATGCTGGAGCGGGCCGTGTCCCGGCAGACCCGGTTCGGGCCGCTCGCCAAGATGCAGATGACCCGCGAGAAGATCGCCGACAGCTGGATCGAGATCGAGCAGTTCCGGCTGCTCGTCCTGCGCACCGCCTGGCTGATCGACAAGCACGGCGACTACAAGAAGGTCCGCAAGGACATCGCCGCGGTCAAGGCCGCGATGCCGAAGGTCTACCACGACGTCGCGCAGCGGGCGCTGCACCTGCACGGCGCCCTCGGCGTGTCCAACGAGATGCCGTTCGCGGGCATGCTGCTCGCGGCGGAGGCGCTCGGCATCGCCGACGGCCCCACCGAGGTCCACAAGATCACCCTCGCCCGGCAGCTGCTGCGCGACGTCGAGCCGGTCGAGGGACTGTGGCCGTCCGGCCACCTGCCGACCCGCCGGGAGGCGGCCCGCGAGCGGTTCGCCGAGGCCCTGGAGCTCGCGATCGGCGATGAGTGACACCCGCGGACGCCTGCTGGATGCCGCCGAGTCCCTGTACGCGGCGCGCGGCGTGGACGCCGTCAGCCTCCGGGAGATCCTCCAGGAGGCCGGCGCCCGCAACGCCACGGCCGTCCAGTACCACTTCGGGGACCGCGCCGGGATCCTCCGCGCGATCTTCGCCCGGCACGCCCCCGACGTGGAGGCCCGGCGGCACGCCCTGCTGGACGCCTACGAGGACGGCGAGCGGGGCGTCCGGCCCCTCGCCGCCGCCCTCGTCCGCCCGCTGGCGGCCCGCCTCGCCGACGAGTCGGGCCGCGCCTACCTGCAGATCTGGGCGGACGTGCTGAACCGCCCGGCCCCCCTCGTCCCCGTCGCCGTCCTGGACGACCCCCGCGACAGCCTGTGCCGCTGGCGCGACCTGGTCGAGCCCCTCCTCGAAGAGGACGCGGCCCGCCTGCACCGCCGCTTCACCGCCATCCTGTACGCGTCGATCGAGCTGGCGCGGCGCGCCCGCTCGGGCCCCCGCACCGACGACCGCCTCTTCACCAGCTACCTGATCGACGTCGTCGCCGCGATCCTCGGCGCCCCCGTCTCGCCCGAGACCCGCCGCCTCGCCGCCGAACGCGACGCCGCCCGCCGCTGAGGTCACATTCGTCCAAGACCGCGGGATCCGCCGCTCGCCACACTGGGCATGCCAGACCATGAGGAGGACGACATGACAAGCGAGATCCGCCGGACCTTCTACCCGCTGGTCAGGTCCGCCGACCCGGCGCGGACGATGGCGTGGCTGGAGAGGGCGTTCGGCTTCACCGAGGTGGCGGCGCACAAGGACGACACCGGAAGGATCGTCCATGCCGAGATGCGCTTCGACACCGGCCTCGTCATGCTGGGCGCCGCCGAGACCCCCGCGACGGCGGTCTACGTCGCCGTCGACGATCCCGACGCCCACCACGACCGCGCGAAGGCCGCCGGCGCCGAGATTTTCCGCCCGCTCACCGACCAGGACTACGGCTCCCGCGACTACGCGGCCCGCGACCCGGACGGCAACGAGTGGTACTTCGGCACCTACCGCCCCTGACCCGCGGCCCGGCCCGCCGCGAACGTCCCCCGCCGCCACCGAGGCGCGACGTCCCCGGGCCCACCGCGGGCGCGGTTATTCGGAGGCCCGTGGGCGTGGGCCTCGGGTTCCTGCACGAGTACATGCTGGAGAACTACCGCGAGGTCTACGCGGCCGCGCTGGCGCTGGACGTCAACGACCACAACGCGGCGATCATCATCCGGAACCTGCTGGTGCGGGCGGGGGACGTCCCCGTCGAGCGGCGCAGGCGGGAGGGGCGGCTGATCGCGCGGCGGCTGGAGGTGATACCGCCGCAGCGCGTGTACCGGGTCTTCCGGGAGCTGCGGCGGCTCGGGGTGAACAACCGGCGGACGCGCGCGATCATCCGCGACTGGATGGCCGGGCGCCGCGACCCCGCGTTCGACCTCGTGAAGTACCGGGGGGCGGTGAAGGACGTCGCGCGGCACGCCCACCTGCGCTTCGACCGGGAGCAGCACCGCTTCCTGTTCGCGCCCCGGGCGGTGAGGTCGTTCGAGACGCCGATCTTCGAGCAGTGGCGCCGGGCGCACTACGAGCAGGCCGCGATCTACGAGCTGCCGTACACGGTCGCGGAGGGGTTCGCGGCCAAGCACGGGATCCCGCGCGAGGTGTTCCTGGAGCGGATCGAGCGCCGGATGACGCGGCTGGAGCGGCTGCGCGCGCAGGGCGCCGGCGTCCGGGCGGACCTCGGGGACATGCCGCTGACCCGGCTCGCGACGTACGTGCTGTCGCTGCCGCTGGACGAGCGGGCCGCGCGCCGTGCCGAGCTGTCGGGGGCGCTGCGCACCGCGGCCGGGCGGCTCGCCGGCGCGGCGCGCGGGTCGTGGGGCCGCGTCGCCGCCGTGCTGGACGACAGCTACTCCTCCCTCGGGTCGGGGGAGAAGCGGCGCCGCCCGCTGGCGGTCGCGCTCGCGGTGCACTACCTGCTGGAGGCGCTGGCGAAGGAGTACACGCCGCTGTGGACGTCGGGCCGCACCGACGAGCTGCTGCTCTACCCGTCCGGCCCGACGCCGCTCGGCCTGCGGATCATCGACGCGCTCGACACCGCTCCCGAGCGGCTCCTCATCGTCTCCGACGGCTGGGACAACGCCCCGCCCGGCCTCGCCGCCGACGTGCTGCGCGTATGGCGCACCCGCCTCGACCCGGGCCACCGGCTGGCGCCCGGCCACCGGACGCTGATCGTGCACCTCAACCCGGTGTACGACGCGGAGGGCTTCGAGGTGCGGCGGCTGGCCCCGGGCGTCCCTACGGCGGGCGTCCGCGACGCCGGGAACCTGGCCACGCTGGTCGAGCTGGCGAGGTTCGCCGAGGGGCGGGTCGGGCTCGCCAGGCTGCGGGCCCACCTCGACGACCGGGTCGCCCGGTTCCTGGGAGCAGCGGCATGAGGTTCGAACCGGAGGGCCTGGAGACGGGCCCCGCGCAGGTGTGGAGCTCGGTGCGGCTCGTCCCGCTGATCCGCGACGAGCCCGTCCCCAACCTGCGGCTGCACCGCAGGGTGTACGCCGAGCCGGTGTCGGTCGTGGACGTGGGCGACGCGTACTACGTGTCGTTCGTCCCGCACGCCTTCGTGGCGGCGTGGGACGACGGCGGCCGGGCTCCGGGCGCCTCGTACGGGACGCGGCTGCTGGAGCGCGAGGGCGGGGAGGCGCCGCCGCGCATCCCGGTGCGGACGGTGCGGCGCATGGCGCGCAAGGCGGACAAGGACCGGCTCCGCTTCCTGCCCCTGCACCTGGCCGTCGAGGGCTACCTCGCGCTGCACTTCGGCGGCCCGGAGATCGCCTGGGACGAGTGGGCGCGCCGGGCCGTCGCCCGGGGCCTGTCGCCCCGCTGCGAGGAGTCCTACACCGGGGCCCGGGTGCGGGGGCTGGAGGACGCGCTGCGGATCTTCGAGATCCATCCGGGGCAGTGCGGCGTCATGGTCTACGTCGCCGACTCGCTGGCGAGCGCGTTCGCCGCCCCGCACCCCGACGACTACCGGGCGCTGCACCCGACGCTGGTCGAGGACCTCTTCGGCGAGCTGATCTACACGTACGGGCTGCTGGGCGCGCCCGCCGGCGACCTGTCCGCACGCATCGACGACACCGCGATCCGGTCACTCGCGGACCTGCGGGCAGCGGCCGAGATCCAGCGGGAGGAGTGGGCGTCGTTCCGCGGCGAGGTGATGGCCGGGCGGCTGTTCGACGAGGCCGGGACCCGCCAGGTCGTCCAGCGCCTGCACGGGTTCGAGCTCGCGCGGTTCCTTCCCTCCTTCGCGCCGCGCGGCGAGAACCACATCGGCGAGACGATCACCGACGGCGACGGGCGGATCGCCTACCTGAAGTCGTTCCGGCTGTCGGAGACGCAGGTCAGGCGCGGGTACCTGCTGCGCAGGCTCGCCGAGCACGACTGGCGGCTGAGCGCCACGGCCGCGGCCCTCGGCACCGGTGAGCCGGCGCTGGCGCTGCGCCTGGAGCGGGCGGGGTTCGGCCACCTGCTGAGGCAGGACGTCCTCGACCACTACCGGGCGCAGCGGCGGGCTACCTGAGGCCGGCGAACAGGTCGTCCTCCCGGTCCGGGGCGTCGACGCGGCAGAAGTGCCGGACGAACGACTCGAACGAGAACGCCGCCCGCTGCATCTCATCCGGCATCCGCAGCAGGAAGATGTTCTCGCCCTGGCTCGCGTGCGCCTCCAGCGCCTTGCGCTTGGCCTCGACGTGCGCGGACACGTCCAGCACGCTGGTGATCAGCTCGTCCGGGGTGCCGAAGTCGTCCGGCGGGTCGAAGCCGATCTCCGCGCCCGAGTCCCGGGCGGCGTCGAACATCTGCTTGATGCCCGAGCGGGGGATGGCGGTGTAGTACAGCTTGTCGGGCGCGCCGGTCCGCTCGGCGGCGGCCAGCGCGACGCGGTGGGCCTGGATGTGGTCGGGGTGCCCGTAGCCGCCGTTCTCGTCGTAGGTGACGACGACCTGCGGCCGGTAGTGCTCCATCAGCTCGGCCAGCCGCGCGGCCGACTCGGCGAGCGGGACGTTCGCGAACGCGCGCGGGTCGTCGTTGGTCGCCCAGCCGTCCATGCCGGAGTCGCGGTGGCCGAGCAGCTCCACGTGGCCGATGTCGAGCAGGGCGGCCGACTCGCGCAGCTCGGCGAGGCGGCGCCGCGCGACCTCCTCGGCGTCGTGGCCCGGCTCGCCGGGCTTCACGCCGCCCGAGTCGTCGCCCTGCTCGCCGTTGGTGCAGGTGACCAGCACCGTCCGGATGCCCTCGGCGGCGCTGCGGGCGAGCAGCCCGCCGGTGCCGAGCACCTCGTCGTCGGGGTGGGCGTGGACGGCCATCAGCGTGAGTTCGTGCGTCATCCGGGCTCCTCAGGTTCCGGCCGCCCACCCTACGTCCTCGGCGGGCGAGTCGATCAGGCCTGGGACACCGACTCCGCCGCGGAGAGGTCGGCAGGCGTCAGCGGGTGCGCCGGCGCGTCGAAGGGGAACAGCGAGGACGCCTCCAGCCCGTCCACGACGAGCAGTTCACCGGGGTCGAGGAGCCGCCAGCCCGGATCGTCGTCCATGCGCTCGCTGGCGAGGACGAACGCCGGGCACGCGTCCCGGTGCGCGCTCACCTCCACGTTGCCGGGCTCATGGCCGGCCCCGAGGTGGCGCGCCGGGCCGTGCATCTCCAGCCGGGGCCTGAGCACCCACAGATCATGGGTGTCCGGGTAGCGCAGCGCCCACAGCCGCCGCGACTCGGCGAGCACGATGTTCAGGGCGAACACCGGCAGCTCCGCGGCGATCCGGCGGACGGCGGCGATCAGCCCGGCCGAGGTGTCGCCGTGCCGCCGGATCTCCGCCGTGACGTAGGCGAACACGAGCTCGGAGTCGGTCTGCCCCTGCATCAGCGCCCGGTCCACGTCGGTGAGCCACGAGCCGAGGACGCCGAGGCCCCGCACCACGCCGTTGTGGGCGAACAGCCGGTCCTCCATCACGAAGGGGTGGGAGTTGTGGACCTCGGGGGCCCCGGTCGACGCGTACCGGACGTGGGACACGAACGTGTGCGACACGACGCGGCGGGCCTCGGCGTTGAAGTCGGCGTCCTGGAACGCGGCGACGGGCGCGCGGTCGCGGACGGGCTCCTCGCCCAGCGAGAACCAGCCGAGGCCGGTCCCGTCCGGCATGCGGCGGCTCTGGAACTCCAGGCTCTCGGGCGCGTCCACCAGCCAGAACGTGGCGTGGACGCGGGGCCCTCCCGTGGTCATCCCGAACAGTCGGCACATGCAGGGACAATGCCCGCATGCGCCGCGGTCAAGACTCGCACGGCAAACGACCTTCGACGGGCGGGGCCGGATGACGTACGGTCCGGTGTATGGGGTCGCCGGTGGTTCTTCTGGACGTGGACGGAGTTCTCAATCCCTTTGAAAGGCCCCACCGCGGTTTCAAACGCCACCAGTGCTCGCCGGACGGCAGGACGTTCAAGCTCTGGCTGAACGCCGAGCACGGCCCGGCCCTGCTCGACCTCGCCGAGTCCACCGGCGCGGAACTCGCCTGGGCGAGCTACTGGTGCGACCACGCCAACGAGTGGATCGCGCCGAGGATCGGGCTGCCGGAGCTGCCATTCGTCCCCATCCCGCGGTTCCCCGGCATCCGGGAGGGGCGCACCCTCGGCGCCTGGAAGGCCCGGCACGTGGCCGCGTGGGCGGAGAGCCGCCCCTTCGTCTGGTTCGAGGACGAGCCCGACGCCACCGAGTGCATCGCCGGTGAACCGTACGTCGCCGAGCACCTCCTCGTCGAGATCGACCCCCTGACGGGCCTCACCGGCGAGCACCTCGAAGCCGCCGCGGCCTGGCTCCGCGCCCGCTGACCGGCCCCGCCGGCGGGTTCCATTCGTCCAAGACCGCGCGCGGCACGGCTCCCTAGCGTCGGGACGACGGAGAGAGGGGAGCCGACGATGTCGAGATCACCGCTGCTGGACCTGGCGTTCGGATACATGCCGGCGCAGATCATCCATGTGGCCGCCGAGACGGGAGTGGCCGACGCCCTGGCGGGCGGGCCGAGGACGAGCGGGGAACTGGCGCGGGCGACCGGCGCGCACGCGCCGTCCCTCCACCGGCTGCTGCGCGGCCTCGCCACCCTGGGCGCGGTCGAGCAGAAGGAGGGCGACCTGTTCGCGCTGACAGCGGAGGGGCAGCGGCTCCGCGCCGACGCGCCCGACTCGATCCGCTCCCTGGTGCTGCTGTTCTGCGGACCGGACGTCTGGCGGAGCTGGGGCGACATGGCCGAGACGGTCCGCACGGGGGAGGCGGCGTGGCCGCGCGTCACCGGCGGGACCTCCTTCGAGCACTTCGAGTCGGACCCGGCGTCCTCGGAGGTCTTCAACGCGGCGATGGCCGAGCACACCCGCGCGGTCGCGCCCGGGATCATCGAGGCCCACGACTTCTCCCGCTACGGGACCGTCGCGGACCTCGGCGGCGGCGACGGCACGCTCCTCGCCGCGATCCTGCGCGCGCACCGGGAGGTGCGCGGCCTGCTGTTCGACCTGCCCGCCGGTCTCGCCGCCGCGCCCGGCACGCTGGAGGACGCCGCCGGCCGGGCCGAGATCGTCGCGGGGGACTTCTTCGAGTCCGTCCCCGGGGGCGCGGACGCCTACGTCCTCAAGAGCGTCCTGCACGACTGGGACGACGAGAAGGCCGCCGCCATCCTGCGGAACGTCCGCGCGGCGATGGGCCCGGACGCCCGCCTGCTGATCCTGGAGCAGGTGATGCCGGAGACGGTCGCGCCGGACACGGCGGGCATCGTCCGCAACGACCTCAACATGCTCGTCGCGACGGGCGGGCGCGAGCGCACCGAGGCCGAGTTCCGCGCCCTGCTGGACGCGGCCGGGTTCGCGGGCGTCTCGCTCACCGGCCCGCTGCCCCCCTCGGCGTACCGCGTCATCGAGGCCGAGCCGGCTGGCTGACGGTCAGTGGCGCGTCCAGTCGGGCTGGGCGAAGTCGGCGACCCTGGCGTCCCGCCCCAGCAGCACCACCTCGCGGAACTGCCACAGCATCGCGCCGGTCGGGGCGTGGACACGCCAGTCCGGGCCGAGCCACATCTGCAGGAGGCTGCCGCCGTCCGGCTGCGGCACCCACCGCGGGGTGTCGTCGTCCGCGAGCCTGCGCAGGGTCGTGTGGTGGACGGAGTGGACCTCGTCCGGGCTGGGCGCCAGCGGGCCGGGACGGTCCAGCGCCACCACGATCGGCGTGATCGCGAAACCGGAGGTCGCGGGGAAGTCGTCGAGCCGGCCGAGCACGTCGGCCGGCCCCGCGGACAGGCCGATCTCCTCGTGCAGCTCCCGCAGCGCCGCGTCCTCGGCGGTCTCGCCGTCCTCCAGCCGCCCGCCCGGCAGCCCCCACTGGCCCGCGTTCCGCCCCCGGTAGGCGCGTTTGATGAGGATCACCGACGGGACGCCGCCGTGCTCCACCACGCACAGCACGACCCCGGCGCGGCGCAGGCCGGGCGCGTCCGGGACGGTCGTGTGCGCGAAGGCTCCGAGCCGGCCGGCCGCCGTCCTCCGGAAGGCGCCAAGGTCGCCGAAGCGGCCGTCGGAGGGGCCGCCGAGGGGAATGGAGTCGTCGAAGGCGGGGTCGTCGAGGGGGGCGGTCATGACTCGATACTGCCAGGGCCCCCCGCCTCGCGGGCGTATCGCGCGGGCGGCGTCCCGACCGCCGCGGTGAAGTCGCGGGTGAAGTGCGCCTGGTCGGCGTAGCCCAGCTCGGCGGCCAGGCCGGCCCAGTCGACCGCGCCGCCGGACGCCGCCCGCTCGGCGGCCTCCCGCATCCGGAACCGCCGGATCACCCACTTCGGGCCGATGCCCACGTACTCGTGGAACAGGCGCTGCAGGCTGCGGGCGCCGAGCCCCACGTCGGCGGCCAGCTCGTCCACCCGGACCAGGCCCGGCCGCGCCGCGATCCGCGCCACGACCGCGGCGGCGCGCTCGGCCGACGGATCGGGTTCCGGGGCCGCGCCGACGAGGAAGTCCGCCAGCCGCCCGACCGCATCCTCGGCGCTCGCCGCCGCGAAGATCTCGGCGGCGAGCGCGCGACCCGCCGCGCCGAACACCTCGTCCACGTCCGCGAACCGGCCGGTCAGCGCGGAGACGGGCGCGTCCGTGAACGGCCGGAACCCGCCCGGCCGGAAGGCCGCCCCCACCACGCGCCCCTCGTCGCGGATCTCCTCGATGAAGTCGTCGCGCACCACGCCGACGATCCGCGCCCGCGTGGCCCCGCTGGTCAGGTAGCTGGTGAACGTCATATGGACGGACGGCCGCGTGAGCACCGCCTGCCGGTGCGGCGGCCGTCCCCGCAGGTCCCACCGCAGCACCCAGAAGTGCTCCACGAACGGCGCGAGCTCCGGCGCCGGCGGGATCCGCCGCACCTGGAAGCGCTCCAGGCCCTCCCGCGCCCGGAGGATGCCCCGCGTCCCCTCGGGGCGGGTCCCGTCGGGCAGGGATCGTTCCATCGGCCCAGGCTAACGGTGTCGTGTTTGTTCAAGACCCGCGCGGCCGGGCCGTATAGCGTGGACATGTGTTCGAACAAATGAGCGAGGGAGAGATCATGGATGTCCGGAGCCAGATGCTTCCCGCCGCGGAGGCCGCGGCGCGGATCGTCCTGGAGATCCCCGCGGGGACGCTGGACGCTCCCACCCCGTGCCCCGACTGGGACGTGCGCGGGCTGGTCAACCACCTGATCCTGTGGAGCGGCCGGGGCGAGGCCGCCGCGCGCAGGGCGCCGGTCACCGGGCCGGGCGAGGAGCACGACTTCACCGCCGAGCCGGGCTGGGCCGAGCGGTTCGCGGAGCAGGCCCGCACGACAGCCGAGGCCTGGCAGGACCCCGCGGCCTGGGACGGTAACACCAGCCTCACCGGGGACAAGGAGGGCATGCCCGCCCCGTTCATCGCCGGGATCCTCTTCGTCGAGAACGTCGTCCACGGCTGGGACCTCGCCGCCGCGACCGGGCACGAGGCCCGGTTCTCGCCGGAGATCGTCCGGGCGGCGTGGGAGCAGGTCGTCCCGATGGCGGAGATGAGCCGCCGGTACGGGGTGTTCGGCGCGGAGGTGCCCGTGCCGGAGGACGCGCCGCTGCTCGACCGCGTCCTCGGCGCCGCCGGCCGCGATCCGGGCTGGAAGCCCTGAATCCCGCCGCGGCGCGCGGGTCCCGGCGCGAGCGGGGGCCCGCGCGCTCTACCCTTGAGGCATGTCTTCGAGCTCTTCGATCCGCGTACGCTTCGCCCCGTCGCCCACCGGCATGTTCCATGTCGGCGGCGCCCGCTCGGCGCTGTTCAACTGGGTGATGGCCGCCCAGTCGGGCGGGACGCTCGTGCTGCGCATCGAGGACACCGACGCCTCCCGCAACAGCCCCGAATGGACCGAGGGCATCATCCGCGCCCTCGCCTGGCTCGGCATGGACGGCGAGCAGTACGAGGGCCCCTACTTCCAGTCCGCCAACGCCGACAAGCACGCCGAGGCCGTCCAGACGCTGAAGGACGCCGGCCGCGCCTACTACTGCGACTGCAGCCGCGAGGCCGTCGTCGCCCGCACCGGCGACCAGCACAAGGGCTACGACGGCTTCTGCCGCGACCGCGGCCTGGAGCCCGGCCCCGGACGCGCCCTCCGCTACCGCACCCCGGACGAGGGCCAGACCACCGTCGTCGACCTGCTGCGCGGCAAGCCGGTGTTCGAGAACGCCGTCCTGGAGGACTTCGTCATCGCCCGCGCCGACGGCTCGGTCACCTTCCTGCTGGCCAACGCCGTCGACGACATGAGCCAGGGCATCACGCACGTCGTGCGCGGCGAGGAGCACCTGTCCAACGCGCCCAAGCAGCAACTGCTGTGGGAGGCGCTCGGCGGCGAGCCGCCCGTCTGGGCGCACGTCCCCGTCATCGTCAACGAGAAGCGGCAGAAGCTGTCCAAGCGCCGCGACAAGGTCGCGCTGGAGGACTACCGCGCCGAGGGCTACCTCGCCGAGGCCGTGCGCAACTACCTCATGCTGCTCGGCTGGGCCCCCTCCGGCGACCGCGAGATCGTCCCCTGGGACGTGATCGTCGACGAGTTCCGCATCGAGGACGTCAACACCTCGCCCGCGTTCTTCGACGAGAAGAAGCTCCGCTCGTTCAACGGCGAGTACATCCGGGCACTGCCCACCGAGAAGTTCATCGCCGAGTGCCTGCCCTTCCTGGAGCAGGCCCCCTTCGACGTGGACATGGCGGTGTTCGCCGAGCTGGCGCCGCTCGCCCAGACCCGCGTCGCGCTGCTGTCGGAGATCGTCCAGATGATCGACTTCGCGTTCCTGGACGAGCCGCCGTCCGACGAGCAGTCCTGGAACAAGGCGATGAAGGAGCCCGCCGCCGCGATCCTCGCCGCCGCCGAGACCGCCTACCGGGACGCCCCCTGGAACGCCGCCGAGCTGAAGGACCGGCTGGAGCGCGTCGGCGCCGAGCACGGCCTCAAGCTGGGCAAGACGCAGGCGCCCGTCCGCGTCGCCGTCACCGGCCGCACCGTGGGCCTGCCGCTGTTCGAGTCACTGGAGATCCTCGGCCGCGACCGCACCCTGGCCCGCGTCGCCGCCGCACGGGCCCGCCTCGAAGCCTCGTCGTCCTGAGGCGCTGACGCCCCGTGCCCGGCGCACCGGCCGGGCACGGATCAGGACGCGGGCGGCTCCTCGCCTTCCAGCGCGCGGCGCAGGTCCGCGAGGCGGCGGGCCAGCTCGTCGAACTCGTCCCGGCGCGCGGGCGGGACGTGCTTGCCGACCGCCTCCGCCTGCTCCTCCACCGCCCTCAGCCGGTCGCGGGCCGTGTCCCCGTCGGGACGCTCGTTGAGCAGCGCCGACTGCTCGCGGAGCAGGGCGGCCTGCTCGCGCAGCAGCGCCGTCTGGTCCTGGAGCTGCTTGTTCTTGGTGTGCAGCTCCACGAACACCGACACCTTGGCGCGCAGCACCCACGGGTCGAACGGCTTGGAGATGAAGTCGACCGCGCCCGCCGCGTAGCCGCGGAACGCGTAGTCGGGGTCGCTGTTCACCGCCGTCAGGAAGATGATCGGCAGGTCGCGGGTCTTCTTGCGGCGCTTGATGTCGCGGGCCGTCTCGAACCCGTCCATGCCCGGCATGACGACGTCCAGCAGGATGACCGCGTACTCGTCGGTGAGGAGCGCCTTCAGCGCGTCCTCCCCGGACCGCGCCCGGACGAGGTCCTGATCGAGCGAGCTGAGGATGGCCTCCAGCGCGATCAGGTTCTCCTCGCGGTCGTCCACGAGCAGGATCTTCGCCTTGTCGTCCACGCGCGTCTCTCCGATTCCGGTCCCCGCCATCGCCGGCGCATCAGCTCCCACGGCGACCCTACTGCCCGGTCGTCTCCTCTCCTCAGCGGACGATGGAGGGTTGCAGCCAGTTCCTCATGACGTCAAGGAGATGGTCCACGTCCACGGGCTTCGGCACATAGTCCGACGCGCCGGAGTCGAGGCTCTTCTCACGGTCCCCCTTCATCACCTTCGCCGTGATGACGATGATCGGCAGGTCGGCGAACTGCGGCATCTCCCTGATGGCGGCGGTGGTCGCGTACCCGTCGAGGCCCGGCATCATGACGTCCATCAGCACGACCGCCACGTCCGGGTTGCGGTGCAGGACGTCGATCCCGGCCTGCCCGTCCTCGGCGTAGAGGACCTCCATCCCGTAGCCCTCCAGGACGCTGGTGAGGGCGAACACGTTCCGGACGTCGTCGTCGACGATCAGGACCTTGCGGCCCGACAGTGCGGTGTCGAGGTAGTCCGTCGGAGGCTCCTCCACCAGCCCGTTCAGCGCGGGCTCGGACTCCCCGGCGGGCGGGCGCTGCTCGACGGGCAGCGCGTTCTCCGCGGCGGGGGCGGCCAGCGGCCGGGCCCTGCCGCCGTTGCGCCGCCCGGCCTCCGCGCCGAGCGCCCGCTCGGACCCGGCGACCGCCTCCTCCGGCGCCGCCGGGCGCCGCCGGTCCGCGCGCTCGCTGTACTGGGCGGGCAGGTAGAGCGTGAACACGCTGCCGCGGCCCGGCTGGCTCTCCGCGTGGATCTCCCCGCCGAGCAGCCGCGCGATGTTCCGGCTGATCGACAGGCCGAGGCCGGTGCCGCCGTAGCGGCGGCTCGTGGTCCCGTCGGCCTGCTGGAACGGCTCGAAGATCTCCTGCAGCTTGTCGGCGCTGACCCCGATCCCGGTGTCGATCACCCGGAACGCGATCACGTCCGGGGTGTTCCACAGCGCGGGCAGCGTGAAGTCGATGTCGCCGGCCCGCTCGATCAGCAGCCGCACCTCGCCCTCGGCGGTGAACTTCACCGCGTTCGACAGCAGGTTCCGCAGCACCTGCTGCAGCCGCTGCTCGTCGGTGTTGAGGGTGGCGGGGACGTCCGGCGCGACCTCCACGCCGAACTGCAGGCCCTTGTCCACCGACAGCGGGCGGAACGTCGCGTCCACGTAGTCGACCAGCGCCGGCACCGACAGCCGCTGCGGATGCGCCTCCATCTTGCCCGCCTCGACCTTGGCCAGGTCCAGGATGTCGTTGATCAGCTCCAGCAGATCGGTGCCGGACTCGTGGATCGTCCGCGCGAACTCGACCTGCTTGTCGGTCAGGTTGCCGCTCTGGTTCTCCGACAGCAGCTTGGCCAGCACCAGCAGGCTGTTCAGCGGCGTGCGCAGCTCGTGCGACATGTTCGCCAGGAACTCCGACTTGTACCGCGAGGAGATCGCCAGCTGCTCGGCGCGCTCCTCGAGGGTCCGCCGGGCCTGCTCGATCTGGAAGTTCTGGATCTCGATCGCGCGGTTCTGCTGGGCCAGCAGCGCCGCCTTCTCCTCCAGCTCGGTGTTGGAGTGCCGCAGCTCGCCCTGCTGGCGCTGCAGCTCGTCCGACCGCTCCTGCAGCTCCTGCGCGAGCCGCTGCGACTCGCCCAGCAGCGCCTCCGTCCGCGCGTTCGCGCGGATTGCGTTCAGCGTGACCCCGATCGTCTCGATCAGCTGGCTGAAGAACGCCAGGTGGACGTCGGTGAAGCGGCCGAACGAGGCCAGCTCGATCGCGCCGAGCACCTCGTCCTCGAACACGATCGGCAGCACGATGATGTTGACCGGGGACGCCTCGCCGAGGCCCGACCCGATCTTGACGTAGTCGGCCGGGGCGTCGGCGATCAGCAGCGGCCGGCGCTCCTGCGCCGCCTGCCCGACCAGGCCCTCGCCCAGCGCGAACCGGAGCGACCCGGCCCGGCCGCGCCGCGTCCCGTACCCGGCGATCAGCGTCAGCTCGGGCTCCTCGCCCGAGTTGTCGGCGAGGTAGAACGCGCCGTACTGGGCGCTCGCCGTCGGAGTCAGCTCCCGCATGATCAGCTCGGCGACCTGCAGCAGGTCCCGGTGACCCTGCATGAGCCCGCCGATCCGCGCCAGGTTGGTCTTGAGCCAGTCCTGCTCCTCGTTGGCGCGGGTCGTCTCGCGGAGCGTCGCGACCATCAGGTTCACGTTGTCGGACAGCTCGGCGACCTCGCCGCGCGCCTCCACGGTGATCGTGCGGGTCAGGTCGCCGGTGGCGACCGCGCTCGCGACCGCGCCGATCGCCCGGACCTGCGTGGTCAGGTTCCCGGCCAGCTCGTTGACGCTCTCGGTCAGCCGCTTCCAGGTGCCGGACACGCCCTCGACCTCGGCCTGCCCGCCGAGGCGCCCCTCGCTGCCGACCTCGCGGGCGACGCGGGTGACCTCCGACGCGAACGACGACAGCGTGTCGACCATCGTGTTCAGCGTCGTCTTCAGCTCCAGGATCTCGCCCTGCGCGTTCACGTCGATGCGCCGCGTCAGGTCGCCGTGCGCGACCGCGGTCGCGACCTGCGCGATGTTGCGGACCTGGTAGGTCAGGTTGGACGCCATGCCGTTGACGTTGTCGGTCAGGTCCTTCCACATGCCGCCCGCGCCGGGCACGATCGCCTGGCCGCCGAGGCGCCCCTCGGTGCCGACCTCGCGGGCGACACGGCTGACCTCGTCCGCGAACGCCGACAGCGTGTCGACCATCGTGTTCAGGGTGTCCTTGAGCTGCAGGATCTCGCCCTGCGCGTCGACCTCGATCTTTCGGGTCAGGTCGCCCTGCGCCACCGCGGTCGTCACCTGGGCGATCCCGCGCACCTGGTTGGTCAGGTTGTTCGCCATCGCGTTGACGTTGTCGGTCAGGTCGAGCCACACCCCGCCCGCGCCGGGCACGATCGCCTGTCCGCCGAGGCGCCCCTCGGTGCCGACCTCGCGGGCGACGCGGGTGACCTCCGACGCGAACGCCGACAGCGTGTCCACCATCGCGTTCACGGTGTCCTTCAGCTCCAGGATCTCGCCCTGCGCGTCGACGGTGATCTTCTTGCCGAGGTCGCCCTCGGCGACGGCGGTGGTGACCTGCGCGATGTTGCGGACCTGGTAGGTCAGGTTGGACGCCATGCCGTTGACGTTGTTGGTGAGGTCCTTCCAGACGCCGCTGACGCCCGGGACCCGCGCCTGGCCGCCGAGGCGCCCCTCGGTGCCGACCTCGCGGGCGACGCGGGTGACCTCGTCCGCGAACGCCGACAGCGTGTCGACCATCGTGTTCAGCGTGTTCTTGAGCTGCAGGATCTCGCCCTGCGCGTCGACGGTGATCTTCTTGCCGAGGTCGCCGTCCGCGACGGCGGTGGTGACCTGCGCGATGTTGCGGACCTGGTTGGTCAGGTTGTTCGCCATCGCGTTGACGTTGTCGGTCAGGTCCTTCCAGACGCCGCTGACGCCCCGCACGTTCGCCTGGCCGCCGAGCTGGCCCTCGGTGCCGACCTCGCGGGCGACGCGGGTGACCTCGTCCGCGAACGCCGACAGCTGGTCGACCATCGTGTTCACGGTGAGCTTCAGCTCCTGCAGCTCACCGCTCGCCTCCACCGTCACCTTGCGGGTCAGGTCGCCCTTCACCACCGCCGTGGTGACCTCGGCGATGTCGCGGACCTGCGACGTCAGCCGGTTCGCCATCACGTTCACCGACGCCGTCACGTCCCGCCAGCGGCCCGTCATGCCGCGCGCCGGCGCCTGCCCGCCGAGCCGGCCCTCCGTGCCGACCTCGCGGGCGAACTGGGTGACCTCCCAGGTGAACTGGTCGAGCAGCTCCACCATCCCGTTGACCGACTTCGCCATGCGCAGCAGCTCGCCGCGCATGGGCCGGCCGCGCACCCGCAACTCGACCCGCTGGCTCAGGTCCCCGGCCGCGACCGCCTCCACCACCCGGCTCATCCCGGTCGCCAGGTCGGTGAGCTTGTCGATGATCGCGTTGGCGTCCTCGACCGCGGTCGCCCACGAGCCGCGCAGGCCGCCCGAGGCCAGCCGCCCGCGCAGCTTGCCCTCCCGGCCGATCTCCCGCCGGACGCGGCTCAGCCCGGAGGCCAGCTCCTGCTCGTTCTGCCGGATCTCCTCCAGGATCGCCGCGGCCTCCGCCACGGCGCCCTCGCCCGGCACGTCCAGCTCCGCCTTCGCCCTGCCGTCCCGCACGGCGGCCAGCGCCTTCAGCAGCGGCTCGAGGTCGGCGTCGCTGTAACGCGGGGTCGTGTCGCGGTACCCGCCGGGGCGGGAACGTGACGCGGTACGCGGCATTCTCTTCATCCTCCTGGCCCGCGATCGTCGAGCATCCGGATATCACGGACTCCTGCTCCGGGCCCGCGTCCGGCTTCCCCTGGGCCCTCGTCCGGCCGCACCTGTACTCTACGTCGCCGGGCGGCGGCCGGGCTCTTTCACGAGCCGGCCGGGTGGAGCCGTGATGAGACGTCGATGACCGTGCATCCGCGCTTGTAGTCTTCGTGTTACGGTCTGTCGTGTCGTGGCGGGGGTCGCGTTCACCGAGGCCGGACGCATCGCGGGGCCCGGTTCACGGCTCTCGTGGCCGCGCGGCCGAACCGTCTGTCACGATGGCCAGGCCCGGGTAGCAACGCTTCGAACAGAGGGACGACAGTTGGATCGGCAGACGGCGTCGGCCACCTTCCCGTCCGCCGCCGCGGCGGTGGCGGACGCGCGCCGGTTCGTCCGGAAGGTGCTGGCCGACTGGGGCATGGACGAGGCCGCCGACGACGCCGTCCTTGCCACCAGCGAGCTCGCCACCAACGCGATCGCCTACGCGGGCACGTCCTTCGAGGTCTCCTGTCGGCTGGAGGACGGCGACATCAAGATCGAGGTCCGCGACCGGCACCCCACCCGGGGCATCGAGATGCCCGGCGTGACCGCCTCCAGCGGGCGCGGGCTGCCGTCGATCGCCCGCCTCGCCGCCTCCTGGGGCGTCTCCTACGACCACCGGACCAAGGGCGTCTGGTTCCGGCTGCCCCGGCCCGGCGCGACCCCCGCGCCCGGAGCCGACGCCGCGGAGGGCGGGGACGCGGCCCTGCCCGAGGGCGCCGGCGACGGCGCCGCCAAGCGCGGCCCCCGCGCCCGGACGGCCCGCGCCCGGACGGCCCGCGCCCGGACGGCCCGCGCCCGGACGGCCCGCGAGCGGGCTGCCCGAGACCGGGGCGACCAGGCCCGCGACGCCGCCGTGCAGGGCCGCGAGGGCGGGCTCGGCGGCGACGTGCGCGACGTCCCCGTCGCCGGAGACCGGCTCCTGCGCTCCCCGGCCGCCGTCGAGGCCATGGAGGACGGCGTCGCCACCGTTCGCGAGGTGCTCGGCGCCGAGGGCGCCGCCGTCCTGCTCACCGAGCGCGACGGCCGCATGATCATGGGCTCGTCCGCCGGCACCGCCGCCGAGATGCCGCTCGGCGAATTGTCGGTCGCCGGGCTCGGCCCCGCCGCCCGGGCGGGCTCGGCGTGGGTCGCCGGCGACGCCGACCCGACCGCCACCGCCCTGCGGGCGCGGTCCGTGGCCGCCGCGCCGCTGGAGTCCCAGGGCCGCCTCACCGGCGTCGTGGTGGCCGTCTCCTCCGTGCCCGGCCGGTTCGACGAGGGCGACGGCGCCCGGCTCGGGCGGCTCGCGGACGAGATGTCGCTCTCCCTGGAGAAGGCCAGGGTGGGCGAACTGGAACGGTCCTGGCGCGGCTGGCTCAGCTTCGTCGCCGAGGCCAGCGACCTGCTCGCCGGAACCCTCGACCAGGAGCGCACGATGGCCCTGGTTGCCCAGCTCGTCGTCCCGCGCCTGGCCACCTGGTGCGCCGTCTACACCGTCACCGAGGCCGAGCCCGACCGGCTCGCCTACGTGTGGCACGCCGACGAGAACCGCGCCGACGGGCTCCGCGACCTGCTGGAGCACGCGGGCGCCGCCCCGCCGATGGACGGCCCCGGCCCCTGGACCGGGCTCGCCACCGCCCCCGAGGGCGTCCGGGCCGCCGCGGGCGGCACCGCCGCCGACCACGTCTACGCGTTCCCGCTGATCGCCCGCGGCCGGCGCATCGGCACCATCGTCATCGGCCGCCCGCCCGGCGACCGCTTCCCGCGCAGCGCCGTCGAACTGGCCGAGGAGCTCAGCCGCCGCGCCGCCCTCGCCGTCGACAACGCCCGCCTGTTCTCCGCGCAGACCGCCATGAGCAGCGCCCTGCAGCGCAGCCTCCTGCCGCCGGGCATCCCCGAGATCCCCGGCCTGGAGGTCGCGGTCGTGTACGAGCCGGCCGGGGAGGGCAGCGAAGTCGGCGGCGACTTCTACGACGTGTTCGAGAGCGGCCCGCGACCGGGCGGCCCCGTGTCCTCGTCCCGCTGGCGGTTCGCCATCGGCGACGTGTGCGGCACCGGCCCCGAGGCCGCCGCCGTCACCGGCCTCGCCCGGCACGCCCTGCGCATCCTCGCCGCCGAGGACATGTCAGTCCCCGCCGTGCTGACCCGGCTGAACCGGCTCATCCTCGGCGAGGGGGAGCGCGGCCGGCTGCTCACCCTCCTGCACGGCGAGATCGCGGCGCGCCGCCGCGACGGCGTGCGGATCCGGCTGACGAGCGCGGGACACCCGCTCCCGCTCGTCCTCGACCCCGAGGGCGGCGTGCGCGAGGCCGCCTCGGCTCAGGCGCTGCTCGGCGTCTTCGACGGTGTGGAGTTCCACAGCGACACCGTCGACCTGCGCCGCGGCGAGGTCCTGCTCTGCGTCACCGACGGCGTCACCGAACGGCGCTCCGGCAACCGGCTGCTCGGCGACGGCGACGGCCTCGAACGGCTGCTCGCCGGCTGCACCGGGCTCAGCGCGGGGGCCGTCGCCGCGCGGATCCAGCGCGCGGTGCGCGACTTCGGCCCCGAGCCGTCGAACGACGACATTGCCCTCATCGTTCTGCGGGCGTCATGATGGAGACCAACAATCGGTAAGGTGGGGTGGCGTGGGGCTTGCCTTGCACACGACACGACAGGACGGCCGCGCGACGATCGCCGCGCGCGGCTCCATCGACCTGCACTCCTCCGAAGAGCTGCGCACTCGGCTGACCGAGCTCGTAGACGCGGGCGAGCGGGCGGTCGTCGTCGACCTCGCGGCGGTCGACTTCTGTGACTCCTCCGGCCTGAACGTCCTCGTCCGGGCGTACAAGCACGCGCGCGCGCAGAACGCCACGCTGACCGTCACCGGCGCCTACGGCCGGGTCGAGAACGTGCTGCGCACCACCGGGCTCGACCGCTTCCTGATCGAGGGCCCGGCTGAGGAGGCGCCTGCCGATGGGCGGTGAGGGGACACGATGAAGAACGGCGAGCGGGCGGAGTGACCGACCCGATGACCGAGACCACACTGCGCGCGGCGCCGCAGACCGAGGCGGTCGAGTACGCACGCCGCCTGGCCGCCCGTACCATGCGCACCTGGGCGCTGATGGAGCGCGAGGAGCTCGTCACCGCGATCGTCGCGGAGCTCGTCGCCAACGCCGTCCGGCACGCGGGCACCGCGCTGGAACTGCGGCTGCTGCGCGGTTCCGGCCGCGTCCGCGTCGAGGTCCGCGACCGCGCCGCGCAGCTGCCCCGGCTGACCGTCCCCGGCCCCCTGGACGAGTCGCACCGCGGCCTGTTCATCGTCGACCGGTTCGCGAACTCCTGGGGCGCCGACCCGGTGACCGGCGGCAAGGTCGTGTGGGCCGAGGTCGACATCTGACACGCGCTTTCCCGCCTGGAACGCGCCGTCGCGCGCGACCTCCGGTGGGAGCGCGTCCACCCGCCTCCGGGAGACCCGGTCGGATGGACGCGCCCGCCCCGTGACGGTCAGACCGACTTGCGGTACAGCTCCGCCACCATGAACGCGAGGTCCAGCGACTGGCCCCGGTTGAGGCGCGGGTCGCACGCCGTCTCGTACCGCTGGTGCAGGTCGGCCTCGGCGAGCCCCATCCCGCCGCCGACGCATTCGGTGACGTCGTCGCCGGTGAACTCGATGTGGATGCCGCCCGGATGCGTGCCGAGGGCCCGGTGCACCTCGAAGAAGCCGGCCACCTCGTCCAGGACGTCGTCCAGCCGCCGGGTCTTGTGCCCGCTGGGCGCCTCGAACGTGTTGCCGTGCATCGGGTCGCAGATCCACGCGACCGGCGCGCCGCTCTGCTGCACCTTCTCGATCAGCGGGGGCAGCGCGTCCCGGATCCTGCCCGCGCCCATCCGGGTGATGAAGG
This sequence comes from Actinomadura monticuli, assembly GCF_041463655.1. Classification (NCBI taxonomy): domain Bacteria; kingdom Bacillati; phylum Actinomycetota; class Actinomycetes; order Streptosporangiales; family Thermomonosporaceae; genus Actinomadura; species Actinomadura monticuli. The sequence continues at coordinate 5,053 of NZ_JAXCEI010000031.1, read as the reverse complement.
TCAGCCGCCCCGGCTCCTGGTCGGGGTTCAGCCGCTCGATCAGCGCCAGCGCGTCGTCCGCCGAGGTCGTCGGCCCGAGCTTCACCCCGATCGGGTTGCGGATGTGCCGCAGGAACTCGACGTGCGCCCCGTCTAGCTGCCGGGTCCGCTCGCCGATCCACAGGAAGTGCGCGGAAACGTCGTAGGGCAGGCCGCTGAGGTGGTCGATGCGGGTCAGCGCCCGCTCGTACTCCAGCAGCAGCGCCTCGTGGCTGGAGTAGAACTCCACGCCGTGGAACTCGTCGGGGTTCACCCCGCAGGCCTTCATGAACGTCAGCGCCCGGTCGATCTCGGCCGCGAGCTGCTCGTAGCGGCGCCCCGCCGGGCTCTGCTGGACGAAGTCGCGGTTCCAGGCGTGCACCTGCCGCAGGTCGGCGTACCCGCCCTTGGTGAACGCCCGGCACAGGTTCAGCGTGACCGCCGAGCAGTGGTAGGCCTTCAGCAGCCGGTTCGGGTCGTTGCGGCGGGACGCGGCGTCGAACGCGAACCCGTTGACGGCGTCGCCCCGGTAGGCGGGCAACTCCACGCCGCCGCGCACCTCCACCGGCTTGGACCGCGGCTTGGCGAACTGCCCCGCCATCCGGCCGATCTTCACGACCGGCACGCTCGCCGCGTAGGTGAGCACGACCGCCATCTGCAGCAGCGTCTTGAGCTTGTTCTTCACTGCGTCGGCGTTCGACCCCTCGAACGTCTCGGCGCAGTCGCCGCCCTGCAGGACGAACGCCTCACCGCGGGCGACGTCCGCGAGTTGCGCCTTCAACTGGTCGCACTCGCCGGCGAAGACGAGCGGGGGCTGGGCCGCGAGTTCGGCGGCGACCGCCCGGACCTCGTCCGGATCGTCCCATTCGGGCTGCTGGAGGGCGGGGAGCGCGCGCCAGGCGTCGAGGTCCCCGGTGACGGCGGATGTACTCACGTCCAAAGGCTATGGCACCGCCCGGCCGGCGGCGCACGGCGAGCCCGGCCGGACGGCGCCGGGAACGCCGCCCATCCGCGGCGCCGCCAGAGCCGGACACACGAGACCGGGCGGCCCTCGGAGCCGGGGCCGCCCGGTCGTCGATCACGTCCGAAAGGTCGTCGCTCAGGCGGCCCGGCTCCCTGCCGCCGCGGGCTCCCGGGCCGAGCCGGGCCCGCCGGCCAGCGTCCGGCGGCCGCTCAGATCCGTCTCGTTCGCCAGCTGCCGCAGCCGCCGCAGCGAACGGTCCGTGATCTGCCGCACCCGGTTGTGGCTCAGCCCGTACCGGGCGCCGATCTGGGCGTACGACAGCGGCTGGCCGCTGTCCATCCCGAACCGGGCGCGCAGGATCGCGGACTCCCGCTCCGGCAGCCGGTCGAGCAGCCGGGCGAGGCCCTCGATGTCGTCCAGCGCGAGGATCTCCGCCTCCGGCGTGACGGCCTCCGGGTCCTCCAGGAGGTCGCCCATCGGCGTCTCGCCCGCGTCGTCGACGGTCGCGTCCAGGCTCGCCGGGTCGCGCCGCCAGCGCAGCAGCTCGTCCACATGGTCGGCCTCGGCGCCGAGCGTCCCCGCGAGCTCCTCGCGGGTCGGCTCCCTGCCGAGCTCGCGGCCCAGCTGGCGTTCCGCGCGCCGCAGCCGGGACAGTTCCTCCTCAACATGGACCGGCAGCCGGATGGTGCGGGCCGTGTGGCTGAGCCCGCGCCCGATCGCCTGCCTGATCCACCATGTCGCGTACGTGGAGAACTTGAAGCCGCGGCGGTAGTCGAACTTCTCCACCGCGCGCATCAGCCCCAGGTTCCCCTCCTGAATGAGGTCGATGAGGGGCAACGAGTCGGTCGGGTATTTCCGGGCGATCGAGACCACGAGCCGCAGGTTGGCCTCGACGAAGCGCTGCTTCGCGCGCAGCCCCGCCGCGGCCACCTCCTGCAGCTCCTCGCGGGTCGCGCCCGCGGGCACTCTCCCGTCATCGAGGAGCCGCTCGGCGTACAGGCCCCCTTCGATCGCCTTGGCCAGATCGACCTCCTCCTGCGCGTCGAGCAGGGGGGTACGGCCGATCCGGTCGAGGTACGCCCCGACAAGGTCCTTGTCGGGGACGTCGACCCTGTCGCCCTTGGTACGGGTTGCAGCCATCCTGACCCTTCTCCGGTGCGATCTCCCTAAGAGGACAACGCTAATTACCGCTCTGTGATTCCCGGGTGGGGAATACTGCGAGGCTGTGAGCCGCTCTACGACCTGATACCCCGAACGAGGAGAAACCGACATGGCGACGGTCACGCTCACCGCTGAGAACTTCGACGAGGTCGCGCAGGCCGACGGCATCGTGCTCGTCGACTTCTGGGCGGAGTGGTGCGGTCCGTGCAAACGCTTCGCGCCGGTCTTCGAGAAATCGGCGGGCAAGCACGGCGACATCGTCTTCGGGAAGGTCGACACCGACGCCGAGCCGGAGTTGTCGGAGCGGTTCGGGATCAGGTCCATCCCCACGCTGATGGCGATCCGGGACGGCATGATCGTCTTCGCCGAGCCGGGCGCGGTGCCCGAGCCGGTGCTGGAGAACGTGATCGAGCAGGTCCGCGGCCTCGACATGGAGGACGTCCGGCGGCGCGCGGAGTCCTGACTCCGGCTGCGGGAGGCTCCTCCCCCGGGCGACAGGTTGCGCGGGCGCGACGTCCGGTGGGCGTGCGCGCGGCCGGCGGGCGGCACACGGGCAAAGAAGCGGGCGCCGGCACCCGATGGCCCGCCCGGATGGACGATGATGGACGGATGCTCGCCGATGTCGTCCCATACCTGGTGTGCCCCGTGTGCGGAGCGGACCTCGAACTGGCCGACCGCGCACTGCTCTGCGCCGGCGGGCATGCCTTCGACATCGCCCGGCAGGGTTACGCGAACCTCCTGCCAGGCAACGCCCGTCCGGGAACGGCCGACACCCCCGAGATGGTGCGCGCGCGAGACGAGTTCCTGAAGGCGGGCCACTTCAACGCACCCGCCGACACGCTGGCGCGAAGCGTCGCTTGCGCCGCCCATTCCTTCGTCGTCGACGCGGGCGCCGGAACCGGCCACTACCTGGGGCGCGTACTCGACCGGTCACCCGGCGCGACCGGGCTCGCGCTGGACATCTCGAAGCACGCGGCCCGGCGCGCGGCCAGATCCCACCCCCGCGCGGGCGCCGTCGTCGCGGACCTCTGGCGCCCCCTCCCACTGCGCGACGGCGCTGCCGACACCGTCGTCAACGTCTTCGCGCCGCGCAACGCGGCCGAATTCCACCGCGTACTGCGCGACGACGGCCTCCTCTTCACCGTCACCCCGTCGCCCCGGCACCTCGGCACCCTCGTCGAGCCGCTCGGGCTTCTGACGATCGACGAGCGCAAGACCGAGCGCACGGACGCCGCGCTCGCGGGCTACTTCAAGTTCGATTCGCGGCAGGAGATCGAGGTGGAGGCCGCCCTGTCCCACGATGAGGTGGCCACGCTCGTGGGGATGGGGCCGAGCGCGCACCACGTCCCCGCCGACCGGCTCAGGGAGCGGCTGCGGGAGCTACCGGACCCGCTGCCGACGCCGCTGTCGTTCGTCCTGTCGACGTACAGGCGGCTCGCGTAGGCCGTCCTCGACGCCCTGGGTGAGTTCGAGCAGGACCTGGGGCACCTCGCCGGCCTCCGCCACGTCCTCGACGCCCGGCACATCGACCGTCTCGTACATGAACGAGACCGAGACCGAGCGGGCCGTCCCGCCGAGCAAGAGGCGCTGGAGCGCCTGGCCCGCCCGGAGCCACGCCGCGGGAGAGTCGCCCCGCGTGGTCAGCACCGCGCGCCGGCTCGTCGCGCTCTGGTCCTCGGGCAGCAGATGGAGCGACGCCCCTTCGAGGCGTGCCGCCTCGCCCAGCCCGTTGACCACGGGAACTGCCGGCCGGACGCCTGGCGCGGGCCGATTCGCGGGAAAGGGCTTGAGCGTCGCTGCGTAAAGGAGGCGCTCCTCACGTGTCACCCGGTGGCGTCCGGCCAGACGCACCGAGGCGAGGACCGATGGACGCCCGGCGTCGGGGAGCAGCCGCACCACCGCCGCGTGCCCGAGCTGGGCCGCGGCCAGCCGGAGGTTCACGAGCGCGGCGCCGCTGCTGAGGTGCAGGCCCCGCCCCGCGGGGTCGTGCGCGGGCCGGAACCTGTCCGGATCGGCGTGCACCTCGATCAGTCCGGGAACGACCTTGAACCGCCAGGCGTGCACGTCATGGATCGTCGGCCCCATCGTCGCTGCGACCACCAGGCGTTCCGCGGACGCGCGGATGGCGACGGGCACATTCACGAGGTGTTTCCTCCTGACCTCGGTGGACTGTCGTGCCGGGAGCCACCGCCCGTCCCGCGGTGCCGGACACCGGAGGACGAGCCGTCCGCGCACGCTACCCCACTGTGACCCGACGCACGTAGTGCGCGAAAGACGAGGTCAACGATGGCGATGTTGTGCGTGAGTGACAAGAAAGGGAGGGGGGCGAGTGCCGCGATTTGACGGTGCCGACGCGGGACCTTACTGTCTCTCCCGCCCCGAGAGACGCGGGACGCCGCCAGGCGGCCGGTCTCGGGGAAGCCACCCAGGAACAATTCGGCGGCGAGCCGAGCTGGTCCCGTGTGACGACCCCGGATGGGACGCGGGACACCGAGTGCGGTGGCCGGTCCGCCGGGGAGCGGACCACCGAAAGCGGTTCGAGCGGTGCTCGGGCTCGTGTAAGGTGGTTGGAAAGCCCAAGAGGGATGCAGGACGCCGCGAGGTGGCCGGCCCGCAGGGCATCTCCTACGGAACGATCTTCGCCAGGCTCTCGGCCTGGGGGTGTGTCGTCTCCGCGGGGGACTGGGACGCCTTCGACCGTCGAAAAGATCTTCGTTGATCGGCTTGACAACGGAAGCGGACCGGGTAAGTTAGAAGGGTTGCCCCGGAGTCGGGTCCTGCGAGAGCGGGGGTTCGGTGCGGTGGGTGTCCGTTTCTTGAGAACTCAACAGCGTGTTAAAAGCCAGTGCCTTTATCGGCTCGGTCTGTTGGCCGGGTCGCCCCGTGGCCAGCCTCTTTCGGGGGGTTGGT
>NZ_JAXCEI010000030.1:0-44611 GCF_041463655.1 Actinomadura monticuli | reverse complement strand
CCCAGCTCAAATCATGGCGAATCCTCCGCAAGCTGCGCTGCAGCCCCAGCAAGGCCGGCCACCTGGTCAAGGCCATCGCCGTCCTACAGAACTACGAGCTCACCCGAGGATGAAAAAGGGTCAAGGTGTGCGCGTGCCGTCCTTCTGGCGACCTCCAGTTCCTCCTTTACGTTCTTACTCTCGGGAAGATTGTGGACAAACCAAATCTCGATTCGACGGATTTCCTCAGCACAAATGGCCTCATGAAGTTCGCTCTGTGCTGGCTTAAGCCTCTCAGGCACAACTGTTGAATCAGTCCCCAGCAGCCAAGCGGCTGCCGTGTTTAGGTCACTTGCCTTGTTGGCTGGCGCTTCTGACCTTTCCTTGCGGGAATAGTATCCTTGTGCGACAATGGCGCGGCCACTATCGCGGTCCACGTAAACGAGGTCACACTTTTTGTCGTCACTTCCATCGGTTAGTGAATTCGTTGCGATACTATCAATATCTTCAACTTCCAGGCCAATTTGAAGCGCAAACAACAGCAATGCATTGTCGTCATACTTGGCCAAATCGGTGCGAGCGTTGAATGCGGCCAGGCCCGGAGAACTGGCGGCAGAAGGCTGAATCAAGATGTCACCTCGGTCAAAGTGAGACTGGCTGATGCTAGCCAGCAGGCTACACCCAACACTGTGCCGAATCGTGCGCGAAGTGGTTGCCTTGATGCCGCCAAAGCCTGAGGAGAGGACGGAGCGGGCGTGAAGCGGCGGCCCCCAGCCCCCGCGGGCCGGAGGGCACACCCGCGCGAAACTGTCTTTCACGCCGTCTCCCCGTTCGCGCGGGCGCACCCTCCGGAACGGTCGGCGCGGGCATTCAGGCGGATGGATACTGGGCCTATGGCTGAGGTATCGAGCGAGGACATCGCCGAGTGCGCCGAGCGGATCAATGTTCTTTGGGGGCATCGAGGTGAGCAGGAGCGGGCATGAGCGTTCGGCCAGCGAGGCGGCTGCGAACCTCATGTCAGTTGGCGGGCGGAGCCTTTCGAGTAGTCCACGTGTCGCCCGTCGGTCCTTACGGATCCGGTCGTGTGCCGAATACGCGCCGAGCTTGACGTCCGCGCCGACGAAAGCGCAGGTCAGGCTAGTTCGACGGTGGGACTGTAAATCTGCTGGCGCGGGGGGCGAGTTGAACTTGAAGTCAAGGTGCTGCCGCGGGGCTTCCGGGGTTCGGGCCGTGGCCGGCCCTGTGCGCCGGGTCCCCTTGCCCTCGGATGGCCAGGGCCCTGTGAGGCCGGTTGCTAACGCAGGTGCTAACGGCAGGTCTGGACCGGCCTGGACGAGGGGCGAACCCAGGGGGCGTCCGGGAGGTCTGCCCATCAGGTCGGCGGACGGGTCTGGATCTTGTTCTTCAGACTCGTAGTGAATAGGTCATCGGTTCGATTCCGATAGGCGGCTCCCACGTCAAAGGCCCATCGCGATCACTCGCGGTGGGTCTTCTGCGTGACTGTCCGACACATTGCCTGACGAGGCGTCCTCCGCAGCGATGGGGAACACGTCGGATGCCGGGAGGTGCTCGCATCGTGGGCGATCCCCCCGTCCCGGTGCGTCGGTTAGTGCGGGGTGTGTCGTCGGGCCTCCGGCTGCTGAAAATTCTGTCGCCTGCGTATTCGCTGGAAACCGTGACGACATTCGCCACGGTTTCCTCACCCTGGTCGCCAGAATCGTCTGGCGGTGACGGCTCGTACACTGGATCGCGCGCGAGAGTGGCCGACCCAGCTTGGGCGGGTGATGGAAGTGCCGTTGTTCGAGCGGTTCCTGGAGCGAGCGGGTCTGCCTGCCGATAGCGGCCTGCACGACGTCGTCGCGGCGGTCCAGGCCATCCCGTACGGCCGGCCGCGCGATCGTACGGTCGCCGGTGTCCTCATTGACTGGATCGGTACGTGTTCGACCAAGCATGCTCTGCTCTCCGAGTTGATCAGTGAGCGCTGGCCTGATCTGACTCCCCGCCTGGTCCACCGCGTCTACCGCGCCGAGCGCACCATGGTGCGGCACCGGTTCGGTGAGATCCCGGCGGCTGCCGTGCAGGACGGAGGGCTGATCGACGTTCACCGCTACCTGATCATCGCCCTCGGCGGGCGCGACGTGGTCATCGACGTCACCTTTCCCAGCGACGCGCCCTGGGATGGCAGGTCGGACATGCCACTGGCCTGCGGCCCCGGCCGGGATTACCTGGTCGGCGTCGATCCAGCCAAGGAAAAGGCCGCTCTGGAGGCCGCGAACTGCGACCCGCGCATCCGAGAGCCGTTCATCACGGCGCTCTCCCAAGCACACTGACCCGCCAAATCGCCGCCTCGATAGCGGCTTCGACCCGCATCCCCTTCAGGGGAGGACGTTCGGGTCGCAGGGAGGGAGGCTGGTGGTCATGTCGGCGGTCAGGGCCCAGCGTTCGTGGTCGCGCCAGATGCCGCGGATGTTGATGAAGGCCGGGGAGAAGCCCTCGCGGCGGAAGCCGAGGCGCTGGACGAGGCGGCGGGACGGTTCGTTGCCCGGTTGGACGTCCGCCTCGACCCGGTGCAGGCCGAGGGGGCCGAAGGCGTAGCGGACGGTCAGGCCGACGCCCTCCGTCATGAAGCCGCGGCCCGCGCTCGGGGCGAAGGCGGCGAAGCCGAGGACGGCGCGGTCGTAGGGGCCGCGGACGATGCCGGTGAGGGTGGCGTGGCCCGCGATGGCGCCCGTGTCGACGCGTTCGATGAGGAGGGCCTCGCCGGCGGTGGGGTCGGCGAAGCGGTCCAGGTACTCACGGAACGCCAGCGCGTCGGTCGGCGTCCGCACCCAGTCGGCGTGCAGTCCGGTGCTCTGCCCGGCGAGCCGGAGGAACTCGTCCTCGTCCGCGGCCCGCATCCGGCGCAGCGTCACGCGACATCCCACAGTGCGCCTCCGCCCCTGGCCTCGTCGCCGATGGGGCGTTCTCGCCCAGAGCCCAGGGTGCCCCACGTCCCCCATCGGCGCACTACCCGCGGGCGGCGCGTCAGGACTTGGCGGTGGTCACGGTCTTGCCCAGGGCGCTGCCCTGGGCCCACTTGGCGAAGGGCAGCTGCCAGTAGCCCCAGCCGTTCGTCCACTGGAGGCTGCGCTTGGTGCCGGTGATCTTCACGAGGTCGCCGCGGTAGGACCAGTGGAAGAACCACTGGGCGTCGGAGGCGGGGGAGCGGACGCAGCCGTGGCTGCAGTTGCGGTTCCCGAGGCAGGACGGGTCGTCCATGTTCTGGTGGATGTACTCGCCGCTGTTGGAGATGCGCGTCGCCCACGGGACCTTCTCGTCGTACCAGCCGGGGTCGCCCTTCTTCTTGCCGGGCGGGCGCATGCGCTCCAGGCGGACGTGGTCCATGGTGAGGTGGACGCCGCTGGTGGTGAGGAGGTGGTCGACGCCGTCGCGCTGGACGTCGCCGCCGGCGCCGAGGCTGACGCCCCAGGTGCGGACGGTGCGGCCGTTCTTCTTGACGACGAGCCGGTGCGTGTTCGCGTTGATGTTGATGGTGTGGGAGTCGCCGACCTTGAAGGTGCGGGTGACGTCCCGGTCGCCGAAGACGTCGGAACCGATCTTCAGGCCCGCGTAGTGGACCTTGACGGTGACGCGCTGCCGCGGCTTCCACGGGTTCTTCGGGCGGAACACCATCGAGGGGAGGCCGTTGAAGGACTCGCCGGCGCTGAGCCACCGCCAGGCGCCCTCGGTCGGCGTGGTGGACGAGATCTCGGTGGCGCGCTCGATGGCGGGCTTGGCCCTCTCCGGGACGGCCTTGTTGAACTGGACGAACACCGGCATACCGGTGCCCACCGTCTCGTTCTCGCTGGGCACGACGTTGTTGACGCGGGTGAGGGCGACGGCGCGGCTGGTGCGGAACGCGCTGGTCGCAGTGGTCGTCTTGCCCTTCGCGGACGTCGCCGTCGCCGACACCTGGTAGCGGCCGCCGGGCTGCAGCGTCCAGGTGGAGCGCCATTTGGTCTTGTCGGCCGACAGGGTGCCGGGCACGTCGGCGCCCTTCAGCTTGACGGAGACGTCGCCGAGGGTGCCGCCCGCCGCGGTGACCGTCACGCCCTGGTCGGGGCGGGCCTTGCCGTTGCCGTTCGCGGGGGTGATCGTCACCTGGGGGGTGCCGTCCTCGCCGCCCTTCGCGGTCGTCCCGCCGGTCTGCCCGTCACCGCCGCCGCACGCGGTCGCCAGTCCCAGGACCAGCGCCAAAACCAACGCCTTACCTCGCACCGTTCTCCCTCAACTGCCCGCCGGTCCCGCGCGTCACGGGACGGCAACAAGATCGCTTACGGAACGGCCCTTATTCCCGTCCCGTCCGGAGGGCGGGACGGCCGGTGGCGGCGTCCGATCACTTAAGACGTCCATCGTCCCCCGAAGGTTCGCCTCAGGTGGCCGATTCGGGGGATCTTTCGTGGTCCGCTGACGCTCGGGGCGCTCCGTCGATCTTCTCATCAAGACTGTGGTGAGGGTGGTTAAAAGCAGCGGCCGGCTCGCTGACCTGTTGCGATGCTGGAGCGTGGCCGCCCGGGACGGCCCCGCGGAGTCACCTCCCGGTGAGTTCTTGGCTGTGAAGGGGACACGCGATGAGAGCCCAGGGGCTGAGTCCTTCCATCGACTCGGGCGCAGGCCCCGCGGAGCTGGTGCCGGCGGACCTCGCCGTCCTCGTGCCGGCCGGGCGCGGTGCCCGGACCCTGGCCGGCCTGGGCCCGGCGTGCGTCGCCGTGGTGGACGGCTGGGGGATGGCCGTCGGCGTGTCCATGTCACGGGGCGGCCTCCTCGCCGGTTTCGCCGCCCTCGCCGTCGTCGCGTGCAACGCGTCGGGCGGGCTCTACCGGACGCGCCGCAGCCCGTCGCTGCTCGCCGACGCGCCCCCGCTGCTCGCCCGGACGTTCGCCGTCGCGGCGGTCGCGGCGGTGCTGCTGCCGCATCCGGCGGTGGCGCTGCTGTGGACGGTGGCGGTGTCGGCGTCGACGTCGCTGGGCTTCCGCGCCTTCCTGAACGCCGCCGTCCGGACCTACCGGTGCCGCCGCGCCCGGCCGCGTCCCGCGCTCGTCGTCGGGACGGGCGGGACCGCCGCGCACATGGTCGACATCCTGCGGGACCGCGGCGAGTTCGGGCTGTCGGCGGTCGGGCAGGTGGCGGCGGGGCGCTCCACGGCCGTCCTCGGGGAGACGCCGGTGCTCGGGGAGACGTCCGATCTGCCCGCGCTCGTCGAGGCGCACGCGGTCGACACGCTGGTCGTCGTCGCCGAGGACGTCCACCCCGACCAGCTGGACGCGGTGCTGCGCATCTCGTTCGGGCTGCCGTGCGAGACGCTGCTCGTCCAGCCGCCGTCGGACGTGGTGCCGGTGGCGGCGGTGCGGCGCGATTACCTCGCCGGGCTGCCGTGCGCGCGGGTCGAGTGGCGGCTGCGCGACCCGGCCGCCCGGCGCGCCAAGCGGGCGCTCGACCTCGCGGTGGCGTGCGTGCTGCTGGTCGTGGCCGCGCCGCTGCTGGCGGCGTGCGCGCTCGCGGTGCGGGTCGAGGGCGGCCCCGGCGTGCTGTTCCGGCAGCGGCGGATCGGACGCGGCGGCGAGGAGTTCGTGCTGCTGAAGTTCCGGACGCTGAAGCCCGCGGACGAGCAGGAGTCCGACACCTGCTGGACGGTCAAGAACGATGCGCGGATGGGGCGGGTCGGCCGGTTCCTGCGCAACACGTCGCTGGACGAGTTGCCGCAGCTGTGGAACGTGGTGCGCGGCGACATGAGCCTCGTCGGGCCGCGTCCGGAGCGTCCCCATTTCGTGGAGCAGTTCGCCCGCACGTGCCCCGGCTACATGCTGCGGCACCGTGTCCAGGTGGGGATGACGGGCTGGGCGCAGATCCACGGGTTCCGCGGCGACACGTCCATCGAGCTTCGGGCGCGGCTCGACAACCACTACATCGACCACTGGTCGTTCACGGGCGACCTGAGGATCCTGCTCCTGACCGCGCGGGCGATGCTCTGCCGGGACGCCGGATGACGGTGCTCGCCGAGCCGGTCACCTTGCACCGGCGCCCGAACCGGATCCCGCCCCGCCCGAGCTGGCTGGTCGCGGCGGCGGTGGCGAGCATCGGGATCCCGCCGGGCGGGGCGGCGTTCGGGCCCGGCGTCCAGGTGACCGCGGGGGACGTCGCGAGCGGCGCGCTCGTCGTCGTCGCCGCGTTCCTGCTGGTGACGGGGCGGACGGAGATGCCGCGCCCGGCGTTCTGGGCGTTCGCGCCGCTGGTGGCGGGGCTCGGGATCAGCACGGTCCACTCGGCCGACATCGGGACCAGCATGGCGGGCTTCGTCCGCGACCTGCAGGTGTTCGTGCTGGTGCCGCTGGCCGTCGTGCTGCTCGTCCGGGACCGCCGCGACCTCGCGATCGTGTGCTGGTCGCTGATCGGGCTCGGGCTGGCGGAAGCCGCGTACGGGATCTGGCAGTCGCTCACCGGCAACGGCGCGTCGATGGACGGGCAGAACATCCGGGCCGTCGGCACGTTCGGCGCGCTCGACGTGATGGCGATGTCGATCGTCGTCGGGTTCGCGTTCCTGGTCCTGACCGCGTTCGCGCTGAGCGCGCCCGGACGCGGCGCCGCCGCCGTCCCGGCCGCGCTGGCCGGCCTGGTCGTGCTGGCCGCCGCGCTCGCGCTGGCGCTCAGCCGCGGGACGTGGATCGCGCTCGGCGCCGCCGCCGTCCTCGCCCTGGTGCTGTTCGACCGGTGGACGGCCGTCAAGGTGCTGACCTGCTGCGCGGCCCTGCTGGTGCTGCTGGCGGCGGTGGCGGGCGGCGGCGGGCGGGCCGTCATCGACCGCTCGAAGTCGATGGCGGCCTCGGTCAGCGACCCCGACCGGTCGGTGGACGACCGGTACAACCTGTGGGCGGCCGCCGTCCGGATCTGGGAGGACCATCCCGTCACCGGCGTCGGCGTGAAGAACTTCCCCGCCTACCGCGACACCTACGCGACGATCGAGCTGTCGTCCGGCAGCGAGACCGCCGACCCGGTCAACGGGTACGTGCGGCAGCCGCTGCTCTCGCCGCACAACGAGTACCTGCTGTTCCTGTCCGAGCAGGGCGTCGCCGGCCTCGCCGGGTTCGGCGCGCTGATCGCCGCGCTCCTCGCCGGGCTGTGGAGGCGCCGCGGCGTCCGCGACCCGCTGTGGCTCGCGTGCACCGCGCTGGCGGCGTTCCTGCTGATCAACTTCCTGTACGCGGATCTGGGCGGGCCGACGTGCGCGCTCGTCGCCATCGTCATCGGCGCCGTCGCGGCGCGCGCGTTCGGGGCGGTGCGCGGATGACCGGCGCCGGGATGAACTCCGTCGGACGGGCCGCCGCGCTGTCGGGCGTGCTCATCGCCGCGGGCACCGCGCTCGGCTTCGTCCGCGACCTCGTGATGGCGCACATGTTCGGCGCCAGCCGCAGCACCGACGCGTTCCTCGTCGCCTGGACGATCCCGGAGACCGTGTCGCCGTTGCTCATCGAGGACGCGATGGCGCTGCTCATGGTGCCCGTCGTCACCCGGCTGCTCGCGCGCGGCGACGGGCTGCGCCCGCTCGCCGGCTCGATGCTGCCGCGCATGGTGCTCGGGCTGTCGCTCGTCACGCTCGCCCTCGCGGTCGCCGCCCCGGTCGTCGTGGACGTCCTGGCGCCCGGCCTCGGATCGGACGGGCCGGCCGTCCGGTGCGTCCGGCTGACCGCGATCACCGTCGTGACGTTCGGCGTCGCCGGCTTCATGAGCGCGACCCTGCGCGCCCACCACCGGTTCGGCCCGCCCGCCGCCATCTACCTCGCCTACAACGTCGGCATCCTCGCGCTGATCGGCGGCCTGTCCGGCTTCCTCGGGATCACCAGCGCGGCGGTCGGCGTCGCCGTCGGCAGCATGCTGATGGTCGCGATCCAGGTCCCGGCCTTCGCGCGCTGCCTGCGCGGCGCGCCCGCCACGTCCGGGAAGGTGGACGTGCGGCTGGGGTTCGCGGCCGTCGCGCCCGTCGTCGTCTACACGGTGACGCGTCAGGCGCAGGTGTTCGTCGAGCGGTTCCTCGGGTCGGAGCTGGCCGCCGGGTCGATCTCGCACCTGAACTACGCGCAGAAGGTCGCGCAGGTGCCGATGGTGCTGTCGCTGCTGATCGTGACGGTGACGTTCCCGAGGCTCGCGCGGGCCTCCGCGGACGGCGACACCCGGCAGGTCGCGCGCCGCATCCGGCAGGACCTCGTGGTCGCGAGCGCGATGGTGCTGGCCGCGACCGCGTTCCTCGTCGCGTTCGCGCCCGCGGTCATCAGGGTGCTGTTCGAGCACGGCGAGTTCACCGCGGCCGACACCGAGAGCACCGCGTCGATCATGCGGGTGTACGCGCTCGGCCTGTGGGGGCAGTCGGCGGTCGGGCTCGCCGCCCGCGCGTTCTTCGCGCAGCGGCGGCCGACCTGGCGTCCGGCGCGGGTCCTCGGCCTCGGCCTCGCCGTCACCGCGGCGATCGGCGGCGCGTTCGCCGCGTCCGGCGGGACGCTCGCGCTCGCCGCCGCCAACGCCGCCGGGATCACGCTCGCCGCCGTGCTGCTGCTGGCCGGGCTGCGCCGCGGCATCGCGCCGGTCCCGCCGCGCCGGATCGCCGCCGACGTGTCCCGGCTGGTGCTCGCCGCCGCCGGGGCGTGCGCGGCGGGGATGCTCACCGCGCACGCCTCCGCCGGGGCGCCCGCGCTCGTCCAGCTCGCCGTGGGCGGGCTCGTGACCACCGCCGTGTTCGCGGTCCTGACCGTCCTCGCGGGACCCGACCACGTTGCTCCATGGATCGCTTTGCGGTCGCGCCGCAGCGTGCGCGGCCGGACCGAATCGGGGGAGACCAGTGAGCCAGCCGACAGAACCGGCAAGAACGACCCGACCCACCAGGACGAGCGAGCCGCACCGGCCGGCGGAGGAGGTCCGGCCGGTGCCGCTGGTGCTGATGTACCACTCGGTCGACCACTTCGATGAGGACCCGCACCTGGTGACGGTGTCGCCGGGGCGGTTCGAGCGCCAGCTCGCCTGGCTGAAGGCGCGCGGCCTGCGCGGCGTCGGCATGGGCGAGCTGCTGGACGCGCACGCCGCCGGCCGGGCGCGCGGCCTCGTCGGGCTCACGTTCGACGACGGCTACGCCGACTTCGCGACCCGGGCCGTCCCCGCGCTGCTGCGGTACGGGTTCGGCGCGACCGTGTACGTCGTGTCCGGACGCATCGGCACCTACAACGCGTGGGACGACGGCCCCCGCAAACCGCTCATGACGGCCGACCAGATCCGCACCGTGGCCGGTGCGGGCATGGAGGTCGCCTCGCACGGCCGCCACCACGTGTCCCTCCCCGGCACGGACGACACCGAACTGCGCGAGGAGCTGGAGGAGAGCCGCGCCGTCCTGGAGGAGCTCGTCGACGCCCCCGTCACCGGTTTCGCCTACCCGTACGGGCACGCCACCGCCCGGGAGGTCGAGGCGGTGCGCGCCGCCGGATACGACCACGCGTGCGACATCCGCCCCGAGGAGCCGTCCCGGCACGCGCTGCCGCGCGCCTACGTCGGCGACCGGGACGGGCCGCTGCGGCTGCGGGCCAAGCTCCTGCGGCACGAGCTGCGCCGCCGGAGCCGGGTGTGACCCGCGTCCTGCACGTCATCACCGGGCTGGAGCACGGCGGCGCCGAACGCCAGCTCGTCCTGCTGCTGCGCCATCTGCCGGTCGCCTGCGAGGTCGCGACGCTCACCCGGACCGGCACGCTCGGCGCCGAGATCCGCCGCAGCGACGTGCCCGTCCACGAGATCGGGATGCGCGGCAACCGGGACCTCGCGGCGCTGCCCCGGCTCGCGCGGCTGATCCGGCGCGGCCGCTACGACGTCGTCCACACCCACCTGTACCGGGCGTGCGTGTACGGCCGGATCGCCGCCCGCCTCGCCGGGACGGCCCGCGTGATCGCGACCGAGCACTCGCTCGGCGACGGGCACATCGAGGGACGGTCGACGACGCGCGGCGTCCGGGCGCTGTACCGGGCGACGGAGCGGCTCGGCTCCGCGACCGTCGCGGTGTCGCCGGCCGTCGCCGCCCGGCTGCGCGGCTGGGGCGTGCGACCCGGCCGGATCGCGGTGATCCCGAACGGCATCGACGCCGCCGCGTTCGCGTTCGACGCCGCCCGCCGCGCCGCGACCCGCCGCCGGCTCGGCATCGGCCCGGACGAGCCGGTCGTCGGCGCCGTCGGACGGCTCGTCCCGACCAAGCGGTTCGACCTGCTGGTCGAGGCCGTCGCCCGGCTGGACGGCGTCCGGCTGCTGCTCGTCGGCGCCGGGCCGATGCGGGACGCGCTGGAACGGCAGGCGCACGGCCTCGGCGCCTCGGTGATCTTCACCGGCGGGACGTCGGACGTCGCCGGGGCGCTCGCCGCGATGGACGTGCTCGCCGCGCCGTCCGTCCAGGAGACGTTCGGGCTCGGTGTGCTGGAGGCCCTCGCCTCCGGGCTGCCCGTCCGCTACACCGCCTGCCCCGCCCTCGACGACCTCCCGCCCGGCGAGGCTCCCGGCGCGCGCCGCCTCCCCACCGACGCCGGGATCTGGAGCGCGGAACTCGCGGCCGTCCTGCGCGCGCCCCGGGACCGGACGCGGGTGCCGCCCGTCGTCGCCCGCTACGCCATCGCCGCGCAGGCCGCCGAACTGGCCCGGCTCTACCTGCCGGAGCCGGTCGCCCGAGGGGTCGTCCAACTACGAGAAAGGGCTCATGATGCCGCAACGTAACGCCGGGAAACGGCCGGCCGGACCGAGGAGGCGAACGGGCGCGCTCGACGCCGCCGCCCGGCGGCTGCGCGGACGGCTCACCGCGCTGCTGCGGCGGTTCGGCCTGTCCATCGCGCTCGTCCTCGCCGGGTTCCTCGGCGGGCTCGGGTATGCCCTGTTCGCGCCGACCACCTACACCGCGACCGCGTTCGTCCTCGTCGTGGACGACGGCGGCGACGCCGGACCGGCGGCGGTCAGCTTCGCGCAGGCGTACGGGCGGCTCGCGCCGCTGCCGGAGACCCTCGAGAACTCCTCGATCCCGCTGCCGCGGCACGCGCCCGGCGGGACCCGCGAGCACATCCAGGCGTCCACGTCGCCGGACACCCCGCTGATCCGGCTCGCCGGCAGCGCCCGGACGCCCGGCGACGCCGCCGCGTTCGCCAACGCCGCCGCCGACGCGCTCGTCCGGTACGGGACGCGGCACCGCGCCGACACCGGCGTCCGCGTCGCGCTGATGACGCTCGCCGAGCCGCCGGCGGTGCCGTCGTCGCCGAACCTGCCGATGGGCGTCACCGCCGGGACGGCGTCCGGCCTGCTGCTCGCCGGGCTCAGCGCCGCCGTCTTGAGCGGGCGGCGCGGGGGGCGCCGCGCCGCGGCCCGGCGGGCGCCCGTCCCCGCTCCGGCGGCGGCCGAGCGGCTGGGGGTGACGTCATGACCGCGGTCGCGGCCGTGCGGCCCGCCACGTCCGTCGAATGGTCGGTCGAGGTGCACCGGGACGAGCGGGCGCTCGCCGGCCTCGCGGACGAGCTGCGCGACCTGTACGACCGCAGCCCGGCCGCGACGCCGTTCCAGACCTACGAGTGGCTGCGGGCGTGGTGGGGCTGGTACGGGGCGCGCGGGCGGCTGCGGCTCGTCCTCGTCCGGTGCCGCGGCCGGCTCGTCGCGGCGGCGCCGCTGATGGCGGGCGTCCGCTACGGGTTCCCGGTGCTGGTCCCGCTGGCGGGGGAGCAGAGCGACTTCACCGACTTCCTCCTCGACCCCGTGTACGCGGACGGCGCCGTCCGGCACCTCACCCGGGCGCTGCTGGACGAGCGCGGCTGGTGCGCGATCGACCTGCGCGAGGTCCGCCCCGGGTCGGCGGCGCACCTGGTCGCCGCGCGGTGGCCGCGCCGGACGTGGCGGACGCCGTCGTCGGTGTGCCTCGAACTCCCGGCCACCGGGATCGACGGCGTCCTCGCCCGGCTGCCGCGCCGCACCGCGGGGAAGATGCGCGCCAAGCTCCGCAAGATCGACGTCCGCGGCATCACCGCCGAGAGCGTCCCCGCGGAGCGGGCGGCGGACGCCGTGCACGCGCTGCTGGAGCTGCACGCCCGGCAGTGGCGGGGCCGCCCGATCAACCCCGAGCACACGCGGGACCGGTTCCGCAGGCATCTGGCCGAGGCGGCGAGCGGGATGGTCCGCGACGGCCGCGCCGAGGTCGTGCAGTACCGGTGGGACGGCCGGCTCGTCGCGGGCGACCTCGTCCTGATCGGCCACCGGTACGTCGGCGCCTACCTGTACGGGGCGATCCCCGACCTGCGCGACGCCGTGGACGTGTCGCTGATGATGCTGCGCCAGAACCTCGCCATCGCGCGGGACCGGCACCGGCAGGGCGTCAGCCTGCTGCGCGGCGACGAGCCGTACAAGCTGAAGTGGCGGCCGACGTCCGTGCGGAACGAGCGGATCGTCCTCGCGCGGACCGCGTCGGCCGCCGCGTTCGCCGGCCTCGCCCGGACCCGCGGGTACCTGTCGGACCGGCGGCACCGCGGGCAGGAAGGCCATGGCTGAGCCGCTGCGGGTCCTGCACGTCAGCCAGCCCAACACGGGCGGCGTCGCCGTCTACGTCGGGCAGGCGGCCCTGGACCAGCGCAGGCGCGGCTGGGACGTCGCCGTGGCGTGCCCGCCGGGCGGCGACCTGCCCGAGCGGTGCATGTCGGCCGGCGTGCCCTGGCTGAACTGGGACGCCGCGCGCAGCCCCGGGCCGCGCGTGCTGCTGGAGGCGCTCGGCCTCCGCCGGGTGGTCCGGACGTTCGCGCCCGACGTCGTCCACCTGCACTCGTCGAAGGCGGGCCTGGCCGGGCGGCTGCCGCGCCGCCCGGCCGGCCGGCCCGTGCTGTTCCAGCCGCACGGCTGGTCGTGGCTCGCCGCCACCGGACGGCAGGCCGCCGCCGGCCGCCGCTGGGAGCGGCTCGCCGCCCGCTGGAGCGACGCGCTCGTCTGCGTCGGCGCGGGGGAGTTGAGCCAGGGCAGGGACGCGGGGGTGCGCGGCGCGTACCGGCTCGTCCGCAACGGCGTGGACAGGGGCCGGTTCGCCCCGGCGGACCGGCGCACGGCGCGCATCCGGCTCGGGCTCGCCGCCGGTGTGCCGCTCGCCGTCTGCGTCGGCCGGGTGACCCGGCAGAAGGCGCAGGACGTCCTGGTCGCGGCGTGGCCGGCCGTCACCGCCCGCTGCCCGTCCGCGCTGCTCGCGATCGTCGGGGACGGCGAGGACCTGGCGCGGCTGCGCGGCCGGCGGGTGCCCGGCGTCCGGTTCGTCGCGGCGGTGGACGATCCGCGCGACTGGCTGGCCGCGTCGAACGTCGTCGCCCTGCCGTCGCGGTGGGAGGGGCTGCCGCTGACCGCGCTGGAGGCGCTCGCCATGGGGCGCCCGATCGTCGGGACGGGCGTTCCCGGCCTCGCGGAGATCGTCCGGCCGGGGCTCGGCGCGCTCGTCCCCGTGGAGGACCCCGCGGCGCTCGCCGAGCAGATCGCCGCCCGGCTGCTGTCCCCCGCGGCCGCCGAGCGGGAGGGGCACGCGGCGGCCGCCGCCGCGGCCGACTACGACGTGGCCGCGACGATGGCGCTGCTCGCCGACCTCACCCGCGAGGTGGCCGGACGCGGCGGCGCCCCCGAGGACGCCGTGGACAGCGCGCGGCGGGTGGCCGGCGGGCCCGTCCACACGGGTCTCGCCGGGCTGGGGGAGGGCGTCGTCGCCGGGGTCGCGGGCACGGCCGGGCCGGTGGGCGCGTACGGCGCCCTCGACGTCGGCGGCGGGGCCGTCACGCCGCCGAACAGCTCCCGGTAGGCGGCGGACGACCGCGGGTTGGCGCCGCACGACCAGACGCCGTGCGGGCAGTAGTCGCTGATCGACTGGTACACGACGTCGTGCGACATGATCCAGTCGTGCATTCCCTGAATATATTCGGGATTGTCGGAATTGCGGAACAAGCCCCATTCGGGGAACGAGAGCGGCTTGCCGTGCGCGGCGGCGAACTCGGCCTGCGCGCGCAGCCCGTACGGCTCGTCCACGAAATCGTCGAACGACTTTCCGGAGGGCTGGTCGTAACTGTCGGACCCGATGATGTCGACGACGTCGTCACCCGGATAGCACTCCGTCCACGGAATCGCGTCGCGGCCCCGCGTCGGCGCGAAATCGAAACGGAAACGCGCGCCATGGACCGCGCGCATGGTCGCGACGATCCGCCGCCAGTACGCCTTCCACGCGACGGGGTCCGGGGCGCATCGCCCGCCGTAGGACTCCCCGTTCATCTCCCAGCCGAGGACGATGACCGCGTCGCCGGCGTCCAGCGAGACCAGCCGCCGCGCCAGGGTCCGGTAGTGGCCGCTGAACGCGCCGGACGCGCCGCCGCGCAGCACCGAGCCGAGCACCGGCACCGGGACCCACGCCTCGTTCGGCGCCATCATCGGCACGTTGATCACCAGCAGCCGCCGCGGGTCGGCCGCCTTCCAGCGGGCCCACGGCAGGAGCATCCCGTGCGGCCCCTCGATTTCGTGCCAGTCGTCCCCCGGCAGGTACGTGCGGCCGACCATGACCGTCGAGCCGAGCCACCGCTGGAATTGGCCGACCCGGGCCACCCCCTCCGGACCCGAGCCGAGAAAGGCCCCGATCGGAACATATGACGGGGCTCTCCGCAGGGCCTGCGGCTGCATCCAGGTCATCACCGTCGACGCCGCGACCGTCATCAGAACGGCGAACGCGGCCAGAAGCGGCGGGACCGGACAGAATGGAAACGACCTTTTCCGGCGCCGCCTGGACGACTGCCCAGCTGAATGGATATCCGCAGCTCCCATGCGTATCCTATGCCCTAGGACGTCCGCCGCGAAAAAGCCGAACGGACGAAACGTGCACAGAATTTACTTCAGGAAGGTTGCCGTGCGCCACATTCCCTGGGAATGCGCCTGAACGCATGCTCTTCGACACCCGCACACCGCCGCGCACGGGCCTCGATCCCGGCCTTCCCGCCCTGCTGCTGCGCACCGACCGCAACCTCTTCCACCACGGGACCCTCGCGGCGATCAGGAGCCTCGGCCGCGCCGGGGTGCCCGTCCACGCGATCATGGAGGGGCGGGCCAACCCCGCCTCCCGCTCCCGCTACCTGTACCGCCCGCATCCGTGGGCGCCGCCCGCCGAGCACCCGGCCGGCCTGCTGAGCCACCTGCGCGCGATCGGCGAGCGCATCGGCCGGGAGACGCTGCTCGTCCCGATGGACGACGCCGGCGCGATCTTCGTCGCCGAGCACGCCGACGCGCTGCGGCCCCGCTTCGTCTTCCCCTACCAGGATCCGGACGTCCCGCGCCGCGTCGCCGACAAGGCCCGGCTCCGGGAGGCGTGCGAGAAGCACGGCATCGAGCACCCGCCGAGCCGGACGCCGGCGTCGGCCGCCGAGGTCGACGAGGCCGCGGGGGAGCTCGGCCTGCCGCTGATCGCCAAATGGGCGCGGCCCTGGCGGCTCCGCCCGGGCATGCGCAGCACCACCGTGGCCGGCACCCTCGGCGAGCTGCACCGGCTGTTCGCCGCCACCCGCGACCGCGACCCGGACGGCGACGCCGGCCCGCTGATCCTGCAGCGCCGCGTCCCGCCGGGCGGCGGCGACTGGTTCTTCCAGGGCTACTTCGACGCGAACCTCGACTGCCTTTTCGGCGCGGTCGGCCGCAAGCACCTCGCGCACCCGCCGCAGGCCGGGCACACCGTCTCCGGCGAATGGGTCGAGAACGACGAGCTGCGGGCGCTCGCCGTCCGGATCGTCCGGCTGCTCGGCTGCCGCGGCCTCGTCGACCTCGACTTCCGCCTCGACGCCGGCACCGGCGCCCACCACCTGCTCGACTTCAACCCCCGGATCGGGGCGCAGTTCCGCCTGTTCACCGACCGGAACGGGCTCGACCTCGCCCGCGTCCTGCATCTCGACCAGTCCGGCCGCCGCGTCCCGGACGCGCGCCCGGCGCCCGGCCGCAACCTGCTGGTGGAGAACCACTACCTCCAGCAGGCGGCCGGCCGCCCGCTGCTGCGCGCGGGGGCCCTCCGCCCGCTGCGCGAGGCCGACGAGTTCGCCTGGTACGCCGGGGACGACCTGCCGCCCTTCCTCGCGATGGGCGCGCGGAGCGTGCTCCGCGCCGTCGAACGGCTCCGCACCAGGTAACACCACAATCACACGGGGGAAAGAGACATGAGCGACTCGGCCAGCGACGTCGTGATCGCCGGTGCCGGGCCCTACGGCCTGTCGACCGCGGCACACCTGCAGAACCTCGGGCTCGGCGTCCGGATCATCGGCGAGCCCATGCGGTTCTGGGAGGCGAACATGCCCGAGGGCATGTTCCTGAAATCCGAGCCGTTCGCGTCCGACCTGGGGGCGCCGCAGCCGGGGATGCGGTTCACCGACCGGCATCCCGGCTGGGGGCTCGGGCAGCCGATCCCGCTGGACACGTTCGTCGAGTACGGCCGCTGGTTCGCCGCCGAGACCGTCCCGCTGCGCGCGGACGACCGGGACGCCAAGGTCGTGAACGTCGAGCGGGACGGCGCGGGCGGCTTCACCGTCACGCTGTCCACCGGCGAGTCGATCGCGGCCCGGTCCGTGGTGATCGCGGTGGGCGTCGGCCCGTTCGCCCACATCCCGGACGAGCTGGCCGGCATGCCGTCCTGGCTCGTCTCGCACAGCAGCGCCCACCGCGACCTCACCCTGTTCGCGGGCAAGGAGGTCGCCGTGCTCGGCGCCGGGCAGTCGGCCCTGGAGACGGCCGTCCTGCTGGCCGACGCGGGCGCGCACCCGCACGTCATCGCGCGGCGGCAGGAGCTCGACTGGAACACCGTCCCCCGGGAGCGCCGCTCGCTGCGCGACCAGGTGCTGGGCGGGCCCCGGTCCGGCCTCGGCACCGGCTACCGCACCTGGCTGTGGGCCGAGCGGCCGGGCATCGTCCGGTACCTGCCGGAGGCGACCCGGCGGCGGATCGTCCGCGAGACGCTGCCGCCCGCCGGCGCCTGGTGGCTGCGCGACCGGCTGGACGACCGGGTCCGCGTGTCGACGGGCCGCCGCCCGGTGAAGGCCGTGGAGCTGGAGGACGGCGTCGCGCTGACGACCGTCGACCGCACCGGCCGCCGCCTCGTCACCGAGGTCGAGCACGTCATCGCGGCCACCGGCTTCGTCCCCGACGTCGCGCGCCTCGGCCTGCTGGCCCCGGCTCTGCGCGGCCGCGTCACCACCCGCCTCGGCGCGCCGGTCCTCAGCCGGGACTTCGAGGCGTCCGTGGACGGCCTCTACTTCGCCGGCCTGGCGGCGGCCTCCACCTTCGGCCCCGTCATGCGCTTCGTGCACGGCGCCGGCTTCGCGGCGGGCCGCATCGCCCACCACATCATCCGCCGGACCCCGCGGGCGCGCCCGACCGCGGCCCGGCTGGCGGACGTCCTGGAATCGGACGCGTCACACCGGTAGGCGCCGGAACCCGCCCCGCCCGCCTCCAGGAGGACCACCGGCCTCCTGGAGGCGGACGGCGTTCGAGGGTTGGAGATCCTCCTCCGGAGGGTGATGGATTCGCCTCCGGCCGGGCCCTAGTACCTGATCGTGCGCGAGCCGCGGCGCGCGTACTCGGCCCTGGCGGAGGCGATGGCCCACTGGCAGCGCCAGTACAGCGTCCACGCCGACGACCATGCGCGTCGCCTCCTCGGGCCCTGATCGGCGGAGACGCTGGACAGCACGATGAGGTTCAGGTCGGCGCGGGTCATGAAGCGGTACGCCTCGCGGCGGGGGGCGCGGCGCCGGCGCGGCGCGCGCAGGCGGGAGATCGCGGACGAGGGGTGGGGCATGAGAGCTCCTCGGTGAGCGGTCCGGTGACCGGCCGCTCACCGAATGTAGCGCAGTGGATACCGCTCGCCATACTTCTCCCCGCATCGGTGTGAGAGGGCGGCGAAATGGTCAAGCCCGGCAAAGGGGATGTCGAGCGCACGGAAAGCCTGGCGCGGTTAAACGCCCATTCATGGGGCGGTAAATGATGGCCGGACACGCCGCGGAAAAAAGAAATGCTCCTTGCGGGCACCGGTCGCGGTGCTACGTTCGACCGGACCTCGACAAGGCGACCAGGGAGAAGTGGCCGTGCACTCCGTACCGATCCAGCGTGGGGCGATTCGCCTCCAGGGTCGGCCGCGGCATGCCCTTATGCCTCTTTTCCTGCGAATCGCCGTCCTCGCCGGTCTCGCGTTCGCGGGCTGGCTCGTGCTCTCCGCCTTGAGCGATTCGGCGTTCGCGGCGGAGCAGCCGCCGAACGCCGCCCATGCGGACGGCCCGAGGCCGGCCACGCTCGGGCACGTCACGTCCGGGCTCGGCGGGCGCACGATAGAGGACGGCCTGCGCGAGGTCGGCGACGACCCGATGCGGTACGTCCGGTCGAGGCAGCGCGACCTGTTCGACGACAAGGACCGGGCCGTCCGCCACGTGAGCGACCTCGCCGACCAGGCCGGCGTGCCGCGCGTCCAGATTCCGGACGTCCGGCAGCAGCGGCCCGTCATCGGCGAGCTCGTCCAGCGGGTGACCGACCCGCGTCCCGCTCAGCAGCAGGCCGCCCACGAGCGGCCGGACGAGCACGCGGACGAGGAGCCCGACGCGGCCGGGGCCGCCCACCGGGCCGCCGGCAAGGACGCGGTCTCCGAGACCCGTCACACGGCCACCCGCCCCGCGGCGCCCGCGGACCGGAAGGCGGGCGACTGCTCGCGCTGCGGCGGCGACCACCGCGCCCCGGCGCACGGTCCCGTGCAGCCCGGCCAGGACGTTCCGCAGGGCGGCGGCTCCGCCGGCGGGCACCCGCTCGCACCGGTCGCCGACCTGCCGAACCGCCGCCACCCGGCGGCGCCGCCCGCCATGGACGCGAGCACGTTCCAGCGCACCGCGCTGACCGACGTCGCCGCGCCGGGCGGCCCGTCCGTCGTCCCCGACTAGGACGACCCCGTCCCGGCCCTGAGCGGCCGGTCCCCGGCGACCGCGTGCGCGAGACACGCCGTCCGCCTCTCTGAACCTTCCTCCATGCGCAACGGCCGAGCCCGGCCGCTGCCAGTGCTGCGCCCACCCGGACGGTGCCGCGCAGCGATCACCACCGATGCAACAGACAGGAGCAACACATCATGCGTATGTGGGCAAAGAGCACCTCCCGCGCCGCCCTGGTGGCCGCGGGCGCCCTCGCCATGGGAGCCGCGTTCGGCTCCGCCGCCAACGCCGGCGCCTTCTACGGCGGCGGCCACGACGGCGGCCACGGCGGCAAGGTCAAGATGGAGTCGTCCGGCAACTTCGGCGTCCTGAACGGCAACCAGGTGTACGCGCCGATCAGCATCCCGATCGACGTCTGCGGCAACGCGGTCGCCATCGCCGGGCTCAGCCGGGCCCAGTGCAAGGGCGGCGCCGAGGTCACGTCCCACCGGTCGCACGACGGCTACGGGGACTCGGGCTACCGGTCGTCCGAGGGCGCCTGGGACGGCGGCGGAGGCGGCCGGCACCACGGCAAGGACGTCGACATGCAGACGTCCGGCAACTTCGGCATCGGCAACGGCAACCAGGTGTTCGCGCCGATCAGCGTCCCGGTCAACGTGTGCGGCAACGCCGTCGCCGCGCTCGGCCTCGCGGAGGCGCAGTGCAAGGGCGGCGCGTCCGTCAAGCGGTCCGCCGAGCGCAGGGTGGACATGAAGTCGTCCGGCAACTTCGGGCTGCTGAACGGCAACCAGGTCTTCATCCCGATCAGCGTCCCGATCAACGTGTGCGGCAACGCCGTCAGCGTGCTCGGCCTGGCGCAGGCGCAGTGCAGGGGCGGCGCCTCCGTCGGGGACGAGGGGCACCACGAGATGCCGCCGACCCTGCGGACGCCGCCGGTGGAGAAGCACAGGCCCTACAAGCCGTCCAAGCACCGTCCGGCCGCCAAGCACACGAAGCTGCCCTCGACGATGCGCGCCGACGGCCGCCGGGTGGCGGGCTCGAACTACCGCACCGCGGATGGCCTGCCCGCCGTCCAGGACCTGCTGGGCACCCTCGGCAGGATCGTCAAGGTGCCCGGAGCGGACGTCCAGCCCGGCCGGCTCGGCCCGCAGCTGTCGAACCGCGACGGGGCGCCCGTCCGGATCGGGTCGCCGTTCCTGAGCTGAGCACGCGCCGGCCCGGGTGACGATCCGCGGCCGGCGAACCCGGGAGAGGGGCGGCAGACGTGTCGCCCCTTACCCCTGTCATCGGCACCCCAGCGCGATGGAGACCAACCATGCTCGACCGAAAAGCCCTCGCCGCGGCGGTCGTCGCCGCGTCCTGCTGCGCGTCCGTCCTCGGCGTCCCGCAGGCGCGGGCGCGGATCGCGGCCGCGCCCGCGGCGGCGGCGCGTCCGGCGGCGCGTCCGGCGACGGGCGCGCTGATCGGCAAGATCCGGATCAAGCGGATGGGACTGAAGGCGAACGTCCGGCAGGGCGTCGGCCAGGCGGTGCTGCGGCGCGCCGTCGGCCACTACCCGGGGACGGGCCTTCCCGGCCGCGACGGCAACACGGTGCTGCTCGGCCATCGGACGACCTACCTGCACCCGTTCAACAAGCTCGACCTGATGCGGCGCGGCGACCCGATCGTCCTGCGCGTCGGCGGGAAGACGTACCTGTACCGGGTGCGGATCAAGCGCGTCATCAGGCCGGACGACCGGCGGGCACTGGAGCCGGTCCCGTTCAAGCGGCGCAGCGCGCCGAACGGCCAGTACGTCACGCTCGTCACCTGCACCCCGAAGGGCTCGGACCGGCGCCGCCTCGTCGTCGTCGGCAAGCTCCAGCGCAAGCGCTGACCCGAGGGCCGGACTCCGATGGCTTGACTCCGATGGCCCGACCTCGACGCCGGGCGCTGGACGGCACGGTGCGGCTCCGCGCCGTTCAGCGTCCGCCGTAGAGCGAGATCAGCCCGTCGTAGTCGCCCTTGCCGAGGGTGGCGGGGTCGTCGTCGCAGGACGCGATGGACGGCGCCATCGTGAGGTTCTGGTGCTCGGTGCCCTCGACGTGGGCCAGCCCGAGGACGTGGCCCGCCTCGTGCGTCGCGACGGCTTCGGCGGAGTAGCTTCCGGCCGTGCACGCGCCGCCCGTCCACCACCGCTTGCCCTGCGCCTGCAGCGCCATGTCGCTCTCGACCGTCGTCGGGCCCCGGAACCAGGTGCAGGTCGCCGCGAGGACCTGCCTCGCCGCGCCCGGCATGGCGTGCCACCCGAACGTGTTGACCCCGTCCCGGGCCCCGCAGGCGGCGGCGGCGGTGATGTCCGGGGCGTGGGCGGCCCGCCCGGCGCCGTGCTCGCGCACGTCCGGCGGCGGGGTGAAGCGGCCCGCGCCGCAGTCCGTGCGGGCGCCGACCATGTTGGCGATCCCCTTGGCGAAGGGGCCCATCGGCAGCCCGGCCGTCCCCGCGTAGTAGCGCCACTGGACGGTGGTGCCCCGCGGCCATCTGCTCGGCTCGAGGCGGTGGACGCCGTCCCCGCAGGCGGCGACCGGGGCCCGGACGCCGCGCGGCCTGCCCTGCGGCACCCGCCCGCCGAGCGTGCCGATGGTGATCTCGCCGGCCCGGGCGTTCACCCGGATGCGCAGCTCGGCGGCGCCGTCGGTGCGCATCTCGTGCGCGACCAGCGAGGTCCCGTCGGACGGGACGACCGCCGCGAGCCCGTTCGCGCCGCGCACCATCCGGCCGCGCAGGTCGCAGTCGGCGATCCTCACCCGCTGCGGCATCGTGCGGGCCGAGAGCGTCCCGCCGGGCTTGCACCACGCGGGCGGACGCCTGGGCGGCGGCGCCGTCCCGGCCGTCGCGGAACCGCCGGAACCCGTGCTCGCTAGCGCCGTGCCTGCGAGCGCCGTGGCCGCCGCCAGGGCCACTGCCCTCCGTGCCGCCGCTGGAAAGTCGCCCATAACTGTTTCTCCGATGTGCGGGAACGTCCTTGGCAGTCTTTCGTGGGGCGCGGAAAGGGAAACCGGCGCCACCTAAAATGATCACCATCTCGGCGCTGGGTTCGTGCGCGGTCGATCATGTCGAGCGGCATTTATGGAGAAATGGCGGAAAGGGCCACCGTGGTGGCACGTAAGGATTGCGTAAATCGTCCTCTATAACTGTGTAAACGTGTTTAATGCGCCCTCATACGGAAAAGCAGCATGTAATCCGGCAACTCGGGATCAAACAGAACACCGTTGCCGCGACGCGGGTGCGGGACCCACCTCCCCCCGGCCCCCGCCCGCGCGGCAGCGTTCAGGGAAGCAGAGGTGTTCAACGTGCAGACGCAGACACAGGTGCGGGAACTCATGGGAATGAGCGTGACCGACACCCACGGGACGAAGGTCGGCACGATCAAGCAGGTCTACCTCAACGACGACTCCGGCGCCCCGGAGTGGGTGACCGTGCACACCGGATGGTTCGGGATGCGGGAGAGCTTCGTCCCGCTGGCCGGCTCGCGCAAGAACCAGGACATGCTGCAGGTCCCGTACGACAAGGAGACCATCAAGGGCGCTCCGAACGTCGACGCGGACGAGCACCTGTCGCACGCCCAGATCGTGGACCTCTACCGCCACTACGGCGTGCGCCCGCCGGGCGGCCGCCGCGAGGGCAAGGGGGACGCGAAGGAGGACATGAAGGGGGACACGGCCCCGATGGAGGACCGGGGCAAGGCGACGACGGGCACGACCGGCACCTCCGGCACGACTGGCACGACCGGCAGCGCCGGCCAGGCCGCCGCGGCGGGCACCGCCGGGGGCGCGGCGGGCGCCGCCGGGATGGCGGTGCGGCCCGAGCGGACGTCGTCCGGGCAGTCCATGCCGCCGCAGTCGGCGCGCGAGGGCGCCGAGGCCCCGATGACCGAGATCACCCGGTCGGAGGAGCAGCTGCGCATCGGCACCGAGCGGCACGAGGCGGGCCGCGTCCGGGTGCGCAAGTTCGTCGAGACGGAGATGGTCGAGCACACGGTGCCGGTCTCGCACGAGGAGATCAAGATCGACCGCGAGCCGATCGTGGGCGGCGAGCCGGATCCGAAGATCACCCTGGGCGAGGACGAGCAGGAGATCATCCTCTACGAGGAGCGCCCGGTCATCGCCAAGGAGACCGTCCCCGTCGAGCGGGTGCACGTCCGGACCGAGCAGGTGCAGGACGAGCAGACGGTGCGCGGTGAGATCCGCAAGGAGCGCATCGAGGTCACCCGCGACGAGGAGACGGGGGCCGAGCGGCGGACCGATCGCGGGGAGCGCCCGTCCGCGTGAGCCCCTCGTCCCCGGCGGGCGGGGCGGTGATCCGCCGCCGCGGCCCGCCGCCGCCGACCACCCGGTCCTGAGTACGCGCCACACCGGATAGCGAGCGCCCGGGCCTGCCGTTTCACCCGCCGGCCGCCCGGGCGCTCGCACGCGTGCCCGCCGAGCCGGGGCGGTCGGACCGAGTCGGACGGCCGGGGCGGCGGGCGGCGGCTGTGGCCGGGTGTGGCCAGTGTTCCAGCGGGAGCGAGCGGGCCGGAGCGTGCGGGCAGCCCCGGGCGGGCGGCGGCGGTGATGGCCCCACCCGTCCGACCGGCTTTCTTCGGCACATGATTCAACGTGTGAATTTAGTCTCCGTCAAGGTCCCTTCCACGGTTTTCACAGGGCCCCCCACGCAATAGGCAGGTTTGTTGACAGGTAGCGCGGAGCCG
The DNA here is from genome assembly GCF_041463655.1 of Actinomadura monticuli. Classification (NCBI taxonomy): domain Bacteria; kingdom Bacillati; phylum Actinomycetota; class Actinomycetes; order Streptosporangiales; family Thermomonosporaceae; genus Actinomadura; species Actinomadura monticuli. The sequence continues at coordinate 20,935 of NZ_JAXCEI010000030.1, read as the reverse complement.
GGGGAGGTTCCTGGGTGACGACGTCGCCGAGCGCGGAGGTCGTGGCCGTCCGGGCGAGCCACGACCTCCGCGCCCGGCCGCGTGCGGTCCGCCGGGCCGTGCGCCGTCCACGGAGCGACCCAGGAGGGACGATTTTGCGACACCCCCACCAAGGCGCCATCGCCACCCGGATCGGGCGATCACTGGTCGCGCTCGCGACCATCGCCGCCATCCCGTCCGCCGTCGCGGTGCGGCCCGCGCTGGCGGGCGCGTCCCCGGCCTACCTCGACGCGCGGCTCCCCGTCGCCGAGCGGGTGAGCGACCTGCTCGGCAGGATGACGCTGGAGGAGAAGGTCGGCCAGATGACCCAGGCCGAGCGCGGCGCCATCGACGGCGACCGCGACCAGATCACGAGCCTGGCGCTCGGGTCGGTGCTCTCGGGCGGCGGGTCGGTGCCCGCCGACAACACCCCGTCCGGCTGGGCGGACATGGTGGACGCCTACCAGTCGAAGGCGCTCGCCACCCGGCTGAAGATCCCGCTCCTGTACGGGATCGACTCGGTCCACGGCCACAACAACCTCGTCGGCGCGACGGTCTTCCCGCACAACATCGGCATGGGCGCGACCCGCGATCCCCGGCTCGTCCGGGACGAGGAGCGGATCACGGCCATCGAGACGAAGGCGACCGGACCCCAGTGGGTGTTCGCGCCGTGCGTCTGCGTCAGCCGCGACCTGCGCTGGGGCCGGACGTACGAGTCCTTCGGCGAGGACCCGCGCCTGGTGACCGAGATGGCCGTCGGCATCGAGGGCTTCCAGGGCGAGCGCAAGCGGGACCTGGCGACGAACCGGCACGTCCTGGCGACGGCCAAGCACTACGCCGGCGACGGCGACACGGTGTTCGGCTCGTCCACCAGCGGTACGTACACGATCGACCAGGGCGTCACCGTCACCGACCGCAAGACGTTCGCGAGGATCGACCTCGCGCCGTACGTCACCGCCGTGCACGAGTACGGCGTCGGCAGCATCATGCCGTCGTTCTCCAGCGTCGACTGGAAGGAGGACGGCGTCGGCAACCCGGTGAAGATGAGCGCGAGCACCGAGTTGCTGACCGAGGTACTCAAGAAGAAGATCGGCTTCGACGGCTTCCTGATCAGCGACTGGGAGGCCATCCACCAGATCCCGGGCGACTACGCGACGCAGGTCCGGACGTCGGTCAACGCCGGCATGGACATGTTCATGGAGCCCTACAGCGCCCCGCAGTTCGTCCGGACGCTGCTGGCCGAGGTGAACGCCGGGCGCGTGAAGACGTCGCGCATCGACGACGCCGTCGGCCGCATCCTCAAGGCGAAGTTCGAGCTCGGCCTGTTCGAGCACCCCTACACCGACCGCGGCCTCGCCAAGACGATCGGGTCGCCGGAGCACCGGGCGGTCGCGCGCGAGGCGGTCGCCAAGTCGCAGGTCCTGCTGAAGAACTCGCGCGGCGCGCTGCCGCTGCGCAAGGACGAGCGGATCTACGTCGCGGGCGCCAACGCCGACGACATCGGCAACCAGGCCGGTGGCTGGACGGTCACATGGCAGGGGTCGTCCGGCGACATCATCCCCGGCACGACGATCCTGGACGGGATCGAGCAGAACTCGTCGCACGTCACCTACAGCGAGGACGCGTCGGCGCCCACGTCGGGCAGTGACGTCGGCGTCGTCGTGGTCGGCGAGACCCCGTACGCGGAAGGCGTCGGCGACGTCGGCAACGGGCACACGCTGAACCTGTCGGACACCGACAAGGCCAACATCGACACGGTGTGCTCCGCGATCAGGACATGCGTCGTCCTCGACGTCGCGGGACGGCCGCAGATCGTCACCGACCAGCTGTCCGAGATGGATGCGTTCGTCATGTCCTGGCTGCCCGGCAGCGAGGGCGCGGGCGTCGCGGACGTCCTGTTCGGCAAGCGGGCCTTCACCGGGAGGCTGCCGGTGTCGTGGCCGCGTAGCGAGGGCCAGGAGCCGATCAACGTGGGCGACCGGGGCTACAAGCCGCTGTTCCCCTACGGCTACGGCCTCCGCACCGCCGCCCACCACGGGCACTGACCGGCATACCGGACGCGGGCCGGCCGTCCCTATAGGGCGGTCGGCCCCTGTTTATCCCGCTTTCTCCGGGAGAGGCTGCCCCCGTGGACGATGTGGATCGGGAGCCGCGGACCGCGTTCGTGCTCGGGGGCGGCGGCGTGCTCGGCGCCCACGAGGTCGGCATGCTGCGGGCACTGGAGGAGACCGGAGTCCGGCCCGACCTCGTCGTCGGGACGTCGATCGGGGCGCTGAACGGCGTGTTCGTCGCGGCCGGACCGGACACGGCCGTCGAGCGCCTCACCAGCCTCTGGTCGGACGACTCCGTCCGCGACGTGTTCGGCGCGCGGATGTTCGCCCGGCTGTGGACGCTCGCCCGCTCCGGCACGCACCTGCACTCGAACGAGCCGCTGCGCCGCATGCTGGACGAACTGCTCCCCGTCCGGACGTTCGAGGAGCTGGCCGTCCCGTTCCAGTGCGTCGCCGCCGGGATCGAGACGGCGATGGCGCACTGGTTCACGTCCGGGCCGCTGCCGCCCGCGGTGCTGGCCTCGTGCGCCGCGCCCGGCCTGCTGCCGCCCGTCCGCATCGGGGACGCCCACTACTTCGACGGCGGGCTCGTCCACAGCATCCCGGTGGGGCGTGCCGTGATGCTGGGCGCGACGACCATCTACGTCCTGCACGTCGGGCGCATCGAACGCGGCCTGACGCCGCCGCGCCGCCCGTGGGAGGTCGGCATGGTCGCGTTCGAGATCGCGCGCCGGCACCGGTTCTTCGAGGAGATGGCGACCCTGCCGGACGGCCTGACCGTGCACGTCCTCCCGGCGGGAGGCAAGTCGCAGAAGGCCGGCGTGGACCTCGCCCAGATGCGGTACCGGAACATGTCCGGGATCCAGGCTCACATCGAACGCGCCTACCAGGCATCCTTGGAGTACCTCAAAGAGCGGGCGTGAGATGGTGCCTCCCCCCTTCGTCCGGCGGCTGGTGTTCACGCCGCTCCTGTTCGTCCTGACCCTGCTGGTCGTCGTCCTGTTTCCGGTCGGGTACGCGGTGACGTCCCTGATCGGGCGGGAGCGCCGGCGGGCCCGCCGCCTGCTGTGGTTCGCGCTCGCCTGGGGGACGCGCGAGTCGGCCGCCGTCCTGGAGTGCGGCCGGCTGTGGATCACCCGCCGCGCCCGCGACGACCGGCACTACGACGTCATCCGCCGCTACGTCGCCGGCCTGTACGAGGTGGCGCAGCGGAGGCTCGGCCTGCGGGTGGAGATCGAGGGCGTGGAGATCGAGGGCGTGGAGACCGACGGCGGCGGCGCGCAGGGCGACCGGCCGCTGATCGTCCTCAGCCGGCACGCCGGGCCCGGTGACGCGCTCCTCCTCGTCCACCACCTGCTGACCGACTACCGGCGGCTGCCCCGCGTGGTCATGAAGGCGCAGCTCCAGCTCGATCCCTGCATCGACATCGCCGCGAACCGCATGCCGAACGTGTTCGTGACGCCCGGCGGCGGCGCGGTCGAGGACATCGGCCGCCTCGCCGAGGGCCTCCGCCCCCGCGACGCGCTGCTGATCTTCCCGGAGGGCGGCAACTTCTCCCCGGAACGGCGGCGCCGCGCGATCCGGCGCCTGACGAAGCTGCGGCGCACGGACGAGGCGACCCGCGCCGCCGCGATGCGCAACCTCATGCCGCCCCGCCCCGGCGGGGTCCTCGCCGCGCTCGACTCCGCCCCGTCCGCCGACGTCGTGTTCGTCGCGCACACCGGCCTCGACCACATGGCCACGGTCGGCGACGTCTGGCGGCGCATCCCGCTGACCGACCCCGTGCACGCGCGCTGGTGGCGCATCCCCGCCGAGGACGTCCCCGAAGGACGGGACGCCCGCGTCGACTGGCTCTACGCGCAGTGGGAGCGCGCCGACGCCTGGATCAGCGCGAACCGGGCACCCGCGCCCGGGTGACATCATGGACGGATGGGCGACGAGGGGTCCGTGCGGGTCGATCTGTGGATCTGGTCCGTGCGGCTGCTGAAGACCCGTTCGATGGCGACGACGGCGTGCCGGGCGGGCCACGTCCGCGTGAACGACGAGCGCGCCAAGCCGTCCACGACGGTCAAGCCGGGTGACACGGTGCGGCTCCGCCATGACGGGCGGGAGCGGATCGTCGTCGTGCAGAAGATCGTCCGCAAGCGGGTCGGCGCGCCCGCCGCGGCGGAGTGCCTGATCGACCAGAGCCCGCCCCCGCCGCCGCGCGAGGCCCTCATCCCGGTCGGCCGCCGCGACCGCGGCGCGGGCCGCCCCACCAAACGCGACCGCCGCGAGCTGGAGCGCATCCTCGACCGCTACCGCGTCCTGAACGATCCACCCGAGGACGACTCCTGACCGCGACCCTGATCTGAGAACGGCCTGAGAACGGTCTGAGGACGGTCTGAGGCCCGGTCACCGCCGGCCGTCCCGGAACCTGCGCTCGGACGCCAGCGCGGACGCCACGTCGCGCGGGTAGCTGTGCCGGGCCCGGGCCAGCAGCAGGCCGTTGACCAGCAGCGGCAGCAGGGCCAGCAGGAACGCCTGGTCGAGGCCGGCGCCCGTCTCGTCCCCGGTCGCGAGGAGGCCCGACAGCCAGCCGAACAGCACCGGCGACGCCGCCTCCGCGCCCATGCGCACGATCGTCCGGATGGCCTCCGCGCGCCCCCACAGCCGGAAGTGGACGACGTCCAGCCGCACCGCGTCCAGCGGCGGGTTCGCGGCGGCGAGCGCGGCGGCGGCGAGCGTGAACAGCGGCAGCGCGATCAGCGGCTGCCGGGTGAGGAGGCCCGGCACGAACAGCAGCGCGGACGCGGCGAACGCCACCCCCGGCACGACGACCCGCGCGGTGACCACGCCCCGGAGCACCAGCCGGTCGGCGAGCCGGCCGCCGGCGAGCACGCCCGCGAGCGCGGCCAGCCCGATGACCGGGATGAACGCCGACAGCTCGCCCCGGCCGAGCCCGTACCGCTCCTGCACGAAGACCATCGCGAAGGTGCGCAGCCCGGCGAAGAAGAAGTAGCCGATCGAGGACGCCACGATGATGATCACGTTCGTCCGGATCCGGAGGACGTGCCGGGCCGCCTCCAGCAGCGTCATGCGCTCGGGATCGGTGTCCAGGACGTTCCGCGGATCAGGTGCGATGCCGGCCTTCGCGACCTGCCGCTGCGCGGGCTCCTCCCCGCGTCCGGCGTCCTCCCCGCGTCCGGCGTCCTTCCCGTGCCGGGGGTCCGACCCCTGCGCGCCGCGCTCCGGCTCGGGCAGCATCCGCCACAGCGCCAGGGCCAGCACCAGCCCGAGTCCCGCGACGAACCAGAACGCGACCCGCCAGTTCAGCGCGGCGGCGATGTTGCCGCCCGCGATCAGCCCGAACCCGACCCCGACCAGCTCGCCGGCCAGGATCCGCCCCCACGTCCCGGCCCGCTCCCCGGGCGGGAACAGGTCGCCGATCAGCGACGCGACCGTCGGGCCCGCCGTCGCCGTCACCGCGCCCAGCGCCACCCGCGACGCCAGCAGCCACTCGTACGAGGAGGCCAGCCCGCCGACGACCATCGCGAGGCTCCACAGCACGATGCTGCCCGCCAGCAGCGGCACCCGCGGCACCCGGTCGGTCAACTGCCCCACCGGCAGCGTCGCGACCGCCCCCACCGCCGCCGGCGCCGCCGTGAGCACCCCGACCTGCGTGTTGCCGATGTCCAGCGCGTGCCGCAGCTCATGGACGATCGCCCCGACGACCCCCGTGTCGGCGGTGTTCAGCGCGAGCACGCACGCCAGCAGGACCACGACGCGGGTCCGGCGCCCCCCGCCGAGCCGGTCCGCCAGAGCGGTGCGCACCCGCCTGAGCGACCGCCGGCTGGATGTCACCAACGACTACTGCCCCTGAGCCGACCAGGTATGTCGTGCCCCGGAAGCGGTCGCCGGGCGCCGCCGGACCGTCAACGCCGGGTCAGGGCGGCGCCCGGAAGGTCGGTGTTCTCCCACGAAGCCGGCATGGGCGGGTATCGCGGGCCCGGCGATCTGTGTGCTTCGTGAAGGGGGCGGTACACGGGCGTTACGGCCGGGGACGCCGCACGGGGTGCCCGGCGGTCGGCTGACCAAGTGGCGGTGGTGACGGTGTTGCGAGGCCGACGCGACGAGTGCGCCGAACTCGACGGCCTGCTGGAGGCCGTCCGCAGCGGGGAGAGCCGCGCCCTCGCGATCCGCGGCGAGGCGGGCGCCGGGAAGACGGCGCTGCTGGAGTACCTGGCCGACCGGGCGCCGGGGTTCCGGATCGTCCGCGTCACCGGGGTGCAGCCCGAGATGGAGCTGGCCTTCGCCGGCCTGCACCAGCTGTGCGCGCCGATGGCGGACCGGTTCCGGCGCCTCCCCGCCCCGCAGGGCGAGGCGCTGCGCGCGGCGCTGGGGCTGAGCGCCGGGCGGACGCCGGACCGGTTCCTCGTCGGCCTCGCCGTCCTCGGCCTGCTCTCCGACGCCGCCCGGGAGCAGCCGCTGCTCTGCGTGGTGGACGACGCCCATTGGCTCGACCGCGCGTCCGTGCAGGCTCTGGCGTTCACCGCGCGCCGCCTGCTGGCCGAGTCGGTCGCGATCGTCTTCGCGGTCCGGGAGCCGGGCGGCATCCGCGAGCTGACGGGACTGCCGGAGCTGAAGGTCGCCGGGCTGCCCGACGACGAGGCGCGGGCCCTGCTGCGGTCCGTCGTCGCCGGCCCGTGGGACGAGCGCGTCCTCGAACGGGTCGTCGCCGAAGCGCACGGCAACCCCCTCGCCCTGCTGGAACTGCCGAAGGAGGCGACGCCGGCCGAGCTCGCGAGCGGGTTCGGCGTGCCCGGCGCCGGGGCCCTCGCGGGACGCGTCCAGGAGATCTACGAGCGGCGCGTCGCGGGGCTGCCACCGCCGACGCGGCGGCTGCTGCTGGCCGCGGCGGCCGAGCCGGGCGGCGAGCCCGTCCTGCTGTGGCGGGCGGCGGACCGGCTCGGCATCGGCATCGAGGCGGCGACGCCCGCCGTGGCGGCCGGGCTCGTCGAGATCGGCGACCGGGTGCGGTTCCACCATCCGCTGGTCCGCTCGGCCGTCTACTGGGCCGCGACGCCCGAGGAGCGCCGCGGGACGCACCGCGTCCTCGCGGACGTCACCGACGCGGACGCCGACCCCGACCGCCGCGCCTGGCACGCCGCGCAGGGCGCGCGGACCCCGGACGAGGACGTCGCCGCCGGGCTCGAACGGTCCGCCGGACGGGCCGGGGCGCGCGGCGGGCTCGCGGCGGCGGCCGCGTTCCTGTCCCGGGCGGTGGAGCTGACGCCCGATCCCGTCCGGCGGCAGGAGCGGGCCCTGGCCGCCGCCTGGTCGGCGCACCGGGCCGGCGCGCCCGAGGCCGCGCTGCGGCTGCTGTCGGTCGCCGAGGCGGGCCCGCTCGACCGGCGGCCGCGCGGCGAGGTCGACCTGCTGCGCGCCGAGATCGCCTTCGCCGTCGACCGAGGCCGCGACGCGCCCGGCCTGCTGCTCAGCGCCGCCGCGCGGCTCGCACCGCACGACGCGCCGCTCGCGCGGGACACCTGCCTGGAGGCGATCAGCGCCGCGCTGTTCGCGGGCCCGCTCGCCGACGGCGCCGGGCAGCGGGAGACGGCCGAGGCCGCCCGGTCCGCGCCGCCGCCCCCGGACCCGCCGCGCCCCGCCGACCTGCTCCTGGACGGCCTGGCGGCACGGATCGGCGAGGGCCTCGCCGCCGCCGCGCCGGCGCTGCGGTCCGCGCTGGCGGCCTTCCGCGGCCCCGGCCTGTCCGGGGAGGACGGCCTGCGCCGACTCTGGCTCGCCGGCGTGACCGCCGCCGCCCTGTGGGACCACGAGACCTGGCGGCTGCTCGCCGACCGGCACGTCCGGCTCGCCAGGGAGTCCGGCCAGACCGCCGCGCTGCCCCTCGCGCTGACCCAGCACATCGCCGTGGACGTGTTCGCGGGCGACCTGGCCGGTGCCGCCGGGCTGGTCGAGGAGGTCACGACGGTGTCCGAGGCGACCGGCATACCCGACCCGCCCTACGGCGGCCTGCTGGTCGCCGCGTGGCAGGGCCGGGCCGCCGCGCTGTCCGAGCTGCTGCGGACCGCCGAGGCGGAGGCGAGGCGCCGCGGCGAGGGCGGCGGCCCGGTCGTCGGCGCGTGGGCGAAGGCGCTGCTGTGCAACGGCCTCGGCCGCTACCGGGACGCGCTGGACGCCGTCCCCGAGGCCGCCGCGGACCGTCCGGCGGCGCTGGGCAGCGAACCGTGGGCGCTGGTGGAGTACATCGAGGCGGCGGCCCGCGGCGGCGGGTCCGGGGACGGCGCCGTCGCGCTCCGGCGGCTCGGCGAGGCGACGGTCCCGGCGGGCACGGACTGGGCCCTCGGCGTCCACGCCCGCTGCCGGGCGCTGCTGAGCGAGGACACCGCCGCCGAGGACCTCTACCGCGAGGCGATCGACCGGCTCGGGCGCGCCGGCGTCCGCGGCGAGCTGGCCCGCGCGCACCTCCTGTACGGCGAGTGGCTGCGCCGCCGGCGCCGGCAGCGGGCCGCCCGGGAGCAGCTGCGCACCGCCCACGAGTCGTTCGACGCGATGGGCATGGAGGCCTTCGCCGGACGGGCCGCCCACGAACTGGCGGCCACCGGCGAGCACGTCCGCAGGAAGTCCGCCGAGAGCGCCGGGGAGCTGACCCCGCAGGAAGCGCAGATCGTCCGGCTCGTCCGGGAGGGCCTGACCAACCCCGAGATCGGGGCGCGGCTCTTCATCAGCCCGCGCACCGTCGAATGGCACCTGCGCAAGACCTTCGGCAAGCTCGGCATCACCTCGCGCAAGCAGCTCCAGCGCACTCCGTCGGCCGGCGGGGCCTGACCCAGGGACATGGCCCGAACGACGTCCTGCGCGCCGTCACCACCACCGTCCTCGAAGCCGTCCAGGGGGAGGCTTACCGTGTACGGGTAGAGTGCGGCCGGAGGACGATGCATCCATGACCCCACGGACCGGCGCGGACGAGCTGACCGAGCAGCCGCGCATTCCGCTGAGCCGGAGGCGGGTGCTGCGCGCCGCCGTGGGGCTCGCCGACCGGGACGGCCTCGACTCCCTCACCATGCGCAGGCTCGCGCAGGAGCTGGACGTCGAGGCGATGTCGCTGTACCACCACGTCGCCAACAAGGAGGCGGTCTTCGACGGCATCGTCGAGGTGGTCCTCGCGGAGATCATGGACGCGGTGGACGGGGTCGACGCACCGGCCCCCGAGGACGACTGGCAGGCGGCGCTGCGGGCGCGGATCCTCGCCGCCCGGGAGGTCCTGCTGCGCCATCGCTGGGCCCCGCAGGTGCTCGGGTCCCGTCCGGACGCGAGTCCGGCCGTCATCGCCTACCTCGACCACGTCCTCGCCGTCCTCCGGGCGGGCGGGTTCTCGTTCGACCTGGCGCACCGCGCGCTGCACGTCCTGGGCAGCCGCGCGCTGGGCTTCACGCAGGAGCTGTTCCAGCCCGACGGCGCCCGGACGGCGGACGCCGCCGCCGCGGAGATGATGGAGCAGATGGCCGGGCGCTTCCCGAACATCGTCTGGATGCTGTCGGGCGCCCTCCACGACGACCAGGACGGCACGCTGGGCTTCTGCGACGACCAGTTCGAGTTCGAGTTCGCGCTCGACCTGATCCTGGAGGGCCTGGAGCGGCGCCGCGCCGCCGGCTGACCCGGCCATGACGTTCCGTCGCCTCCGGTCGCCGACCGGTTTCCTCCGCCGCGGCCCTTGACTGCCTTACGCCGTATGATTACCTTACGATGTATGACAACTTTACGGCGTACGAGAGGGGCGGCGGCCTCCTCCTCGTCCGCCGCGGGCGGCACCCCCATCGGAAGGACGACGCAATGAAGGCCTGGAGCTGGGACCGCTACGGTCCGCCCGACGTGCTCACCCTCAAGGACATGGACGAACCCCGCATCGCCCCGGACGAAGTGCTCGTCCGGGTGCGGGCCGCGTCCGTCAACCCCTACGACTGGCGCCACGTGGGAGCCGACCCGAAGCTGGTGCGGCTCAGCATCGGCCTGCGGCGGCCGAAGCCGGGCCTGGTCCCCGGGGCCGACCTGGCCGGCGTCGTCGCGCGGGTGGGCGGGGAGGTGACCGGGCTGAGCCCCGGCGACGAGGTGTTCGGTGAGGTCGAGCTGGGCTCGTTCGCCGAGACCGTCGCCGTCCCCGAGAACCGGCTGGCCCGCAAGCCCGCCCGCCTCTCCTTCGAGGAGGCGGCGTCGGTGTCGATGGCCGCGCACACCGCGCTGCAGGGGCTCCGGGACATGGGCGGGATCGCCGCCGGGCAGCGCATCCTGGTCAACGGCGCCTCCGGCGGCATCGGCACGTTCGCCGTCCAGCTCGCCAAGGCGTTCGGCGCCGAGGTCACCGGCGTGTGCAGCACCCGCAACGTCGACCTCGTCCGCTCCCTGGGCGCGGACGACGTCGTCGACTACACCCGCGAGGACTTCACCGAGCGGGAGGGACGCTACGACCTGCTCATGGACATCGTCGGCGATCGGTCACTGGCCCGGCTGCGGCGCCCGCTGGCCCCGCGCGGCACGCTCGTCATCGTGGGCGGCATCGCGTCCGCCCGCGGCGGGCTGCTCGGACCGGCGGCGCAGGTGCTCCGCGGTTCCCTGGCCGCGCCCTTCGTCCGCCAGCGCATCGTCACCGTCCAGTGGAAGCCCAACTCGGCGGACCTGCGGTTCCTGGCCGAGCTCATGGAGAAGGAGCAGGTGAAGCCCGTCATCGACCGGACGTACCCGTTCGCCGAACTCCCCGACGCGCTGCGCTACATCGAACCCGGTCACGCCCGAGGCAAGGTGGCCATCACTTTCTGACGCCTCCGGCGCGGGCGCGTCAGCCGGGCTTGCGCGCGAGGACGAGCCGGTAGCGCGGGCGCCCAAGGCGACTTCCCCGCCGCACTACCGGCCGAGGGCGTCGATGGCGGAGACGTCCTCCTTGCTGAGGCTGAAGCCGTCCAGGTCGAAGTTGCCGGCGACGCGCTCGCGGCGCGAGGACCTCGGCAGGATCACGATGTCGTGCTCCAGGTGCCAGCGGAGGACGACCTGAGCGGGCGTGACTCCGTACCGCTCGGCGATCCCGGTGAGGACCGGATCCCCCAGGTCGGTGTTCTTCAGCCCGCTGTAGCCCTCGACGACGACGCCCCGGCGACGGTGCTCGTCCAGCAGGGCGGGATCGTGCTGACCGGGGCTCCACGGGATCTGGTTGACCGCCGGCTGCCGGCCGGTCGCCTCCGTCAGCTCGTCGATCTGCTCCGGGCTGTAGTTGCTGACCCCGACGTTGCGGGCGAGTCCGGCGTCCTTGGCGTCCAGGAGTTCCCGCCATGTCGAGACGAACTCGTTCCGGCCGGTCGGCCAGTGGATGAGCCAGAGGTCCACGTAGTCGGTGTCGAGCAGGCGCAGACTCGACTCCAGGGTGCGGCGGGCGCGGCGCGCGTCCTGCGGGCGCAGTTTGGTGGTGATGAACACCTGCTCCCGGTCGAGGCCGCTGTCCTTCACGGCACGGCCGACGTCCGCCTCGTTCCTGTACAGCGTCGCGGTGTCGACATGCCGGTAGCCGACCTCGAGGGCGGCGCGCACCGACTCGTACGCCGTCGTGGGCGACAGCTCCCAGGTTCCGAAACCGATCAGCGGAAGCGCGGTACCACCAGGCAGGTTCACAGTTCGCGTCATGCAGGGCATTCTGCCCCGAAGATCCTTCCGCACCCCTTTCAGAGCCCGAACGCGCTCGCCACCCGTCCGGCCAGCGCGTCCTCGCTCATCGTGGTGTCGACCTCGATGGCGGGCAGTCCGAGGCGCCGGGTCTCCGCGGAGAGGCGGTCGGTGAACATGCGGTCGCGCTCCAGAAGGTTGTGCCGGGCCCGGTCGGGGTCGCTGGTCCGGCCCGGGATCTCCCAGCCGCGCCCGTCGAACGCGGCACGCCGAAACTCGGGCGTCGGCAGGAGCCAGACCGCGTGGCCCGGCTCGTCGAGCAGCGGTTCGACCAGGCCGGGCAGCAGGCGGAAGCCCTCGGCGATCACGCCGGTGTCCGCCGGGAGGCGCAGCAGATCCTCGACGATCAGGCCGAAGCCCTCGCCCCGGAACCAGTGGAACGTCTCCAGCATCGTCTCCGGGGAGCGGGCCACCCAGCGTTCGTCCATGCCCATGGCCTTGAATCGGGCCAGGTAGGGGGCCTCTTCCGGTGTGCTGGCGCGGGCGTGGTCCGGCATCGCGTCGTCGGTCGAGTACACGCGCAGGCCGTGCCGGTCGGCGATGCGCCGGGCGACGGTCGACTTGCCCGCGCCGCTGCCGCCGCCGATCCAGCGGACGTGCCGCAGCCGCCCCCGCAGTGCCGCTGCGCTCACGCGGGAGGGTGTGCGTCGAGCCAGGCGGCGGCCCGGCGGGCCGACGCACGCGACAGCCACGCGTCCTGGATGATCTCCGCCAGTTCGCCGCGGGACAACTCGCCGAGGCGGCTCGCCCGCAGCAGCACCGAAAGGTGGCCGTTGAAATGCGCGGTCGTGAAGAACGGCGACGACTCGTCCAGCACCAGCGCCCGCTTGTCCGCCTCGGACGCGACCCAGAAGACGATCACGTCCGGATACCGTTCCCCGGTCTCCGGATCGACGGCGTCGGGGCGCGGGTTGCGGAAGAAGACGAAGGACTTCCCGCCCACCTGGTAGACCGGCTTGTCCTCGGTGCCGGGATAGATGGTGACATGCGGCATGGCGAGGGCGATCTCGTGCACGTCCTCGACCCGGGCGGGCCGACTCCCGTCGTCCGGCATGGCTTCAGCGTAAGCGGTGCGACGGGCGCGCGCGTCACGTTCACCGGGTCCATGGCACGTGCACCGAGCCGCCCGTGGGGTACGTTGTCACGTCGTGCTCAGGACGCGCTTGGATCTCGACCGGATTCGCGCGGCGCGCCGCGCGATCGACCCCATGTTCCTCGACACCCCCCTGTACGAATGCGAGGCCCTCGGACGCGCGCTCGGCTGCGCGGTGAGCATCAAGCTGGAGACGGCGAACCCGGTCCGCAGCTTCAAGGGGCGCGGCACCGAACTGGTCGCGAGCGGGCTGCGCGACCACGGCCGGACGGCGGCGGTGTGCGCCAGCGCCGGAAACCTCGGCTGGGCGCTGGGCTGGTCGGGCCGCCGCCACGGACTGGACGTGACCGTCGTGGCCTCGCACCGGGCGCCCGCCGCCAAGCTCGACCGGATCCGCGCCCTCGGGACGGCCCTGGAACTGGTCGACGGCGACTTCGACATGGCCCGGCAGCGCGCCGCCGCCATCGCACGGGAGCGCGGCATCCGCCTGGTCGAGGACAGCCTGGACATCGAGACCTGCGAGGGCGCGGCGACCATCGGCCTCGAACTGGCGGAACGGGCGTCCTCCTTCGACGCCGTCCTGATCGCCCTCGGCGGCGGCGCCATGGCGACCGGCGTGGGCCACGTCCTGAAGGCCCTCGCGCCCGGAGTCGACGTGATCTGCGTCCAGCCCGAGGGCGCTCCGGCGATGACCCGCTCCTTCCGGCAGCGCCGCGTCGTCACCACCGACTCCACCGACACCATCGCCGACGGAGTCGCCGGCCGCCACCCCATCCCCGCCGTCCTGGACGACCTCCTGCAAGTGGCCGACGATGCCGTCCTGGCCCAGGAGGCGTCCATCGTCACCGGCATGCGGATGCTGCTGCGGCACGCGGGCCTGGTCGTCGAACCCTCGGCGGCCCTCGGCGTCGCCGCCGTCCTGGAAGACCCCGACCGCTTCGCCGGCCGCCGCCTGGTCACCATCATCTGCGGCAGCAACGTCGACCTGGACGCCTACCACCACTGGACCCGTCCCTAGCCGCACCGCGCGAGCAGTCGGCCCGGGTTCCTGACGCGTCGCGAGGCCGATGCGGCAGGTCGTCATCCCAGCTGGTCGCGGCGGCGCGCCAGGTGGGCGGTCTCGGCGGGGTTGCCCGCCAGTTCGATGGCCCTGTCGTACGCCGCGCGCGACTCCCGGCCGCGGCCCAGCCGGCGCAGCAGGTCGGCGCGGGCCGCATGGTAGGCGCGGTAGCCGTCCAACGCGTCCGCGAGGCGGTCGACGGACGCCAGCGCGACCTCCGGGCCGTCGAGCTCGGCGACCGCGACGGCCCGGTTCAGCGCGACGACCGGCGAGGGGGCGAGGTGGACGAGCTGGTCGTAGAGGGCGACGACCTGCGACCAGTCGGTGTCGCGCATGTCGCGGGCGGACGTGTGCACCGCGTTGATCGCCGCGAGGATCTGGTAGCGGCCCGGAGCCTCCCGGGCGGCCAGGCGCTCGCGGACGAGCCGGTGGCCCTCGGCGATCAGCGCCTTGTCCCAGGACCCGCGGTCCTGCTGGTCCAGCGGGACCAGGTCGCCGCCCACCGAGACGCGGGCGGTGCGGCGCGCCTCCGTGAGGAGCATCAGCGCCAGCAGCCCGGCCACCTCGCCGTCGTCCGGCATGAGGGCGCGGAGGAGGCGGCTGAGCCGGATCGCCTCGGCGGTCAGGCCGGGACGTACCGGATCGGTGTCCGGGCCGGTCGCCAGGTAGCCCTCGTTGAAGACGAGGAACAGGACGGCGAGCACGCCGGAGACCCGGGCCGGGAGATCATCGGCGGACGGCACGCGGTAGGGGATCCGGGCCGCCTTGATCTTGGCCTTGGCGCGGGTGATCCGCTGCCCCATGGCGCTCTCCCCGACCAGGAACGCGCGGGCGATCTCGGGCACGGTCAGGCCGCCGACCATGCGCAGCGTCAGCGCCACGCGGGTCTCCATCGCGAGCGCCGGGTGGCAGCAGGTGAAGAGCAGCCGGAGCCGGTCGTCGCCGATGGCGTCCGGAGGGCCGCCGGGCGGGTCGTCGTCCAGCATCACTGCCTCCCGGTGCTTGTCGTCGCGCTTGCTCTCGCGCCGGATCCGGTCGATGGCCTTGCGGTTGGCGGTGGTGGTCAGCCAGGCGCCGGGGTTGGGCGGCACGCCGTCGTCCGGCCACCGCTCGACGGCGGTCGCGAACGCCTCCGCGGCCGCCTCCTCGGCGATGTCGAGGTCGCCGAACCGCCGGTTCAGGGAGGCGACCACCCGCGCCTACTCCTCCCGGTGGACCCGGGTGATCGCCTCCCGGACGCCGTCGCCGCTCACAGGAACGGCCGCACTTCGACCTTCCGGTTGCAGGCCCGCGACCCGTCGGCGGCGAGCCTGAGCGCGACGTCGAGGTCCGGCGCGTCCAGGATCCAGAAGCCCACGATGAACTCCTTCGTCTCCACGAAGGGCCCGTCGGTGAGCATCGCCTCCCCGCCCCGGTTGTCGATGACGGTCGCCGTGCCGGGCGCGCCGAGCCCGCCCGCGAAGACCCAGTGCCCCTCGGCCTTGAGCCGGTCGTTGAACACGTCGATCGCGACCTGTTCGTCCGAGGTGGCGAGGTCGCCGCTGTCGTTGATCACGGAAACCAGGTACTGCATCTCAACTCCTGTGGTGGTCGGGGCCTCAGACCGCGTACCGCGGACGCCCGGCGGGCCGGTAGACCTGGAGCGTTATCCCCTTCGGGTAGGCGCGCGACTCCACCAGCTCCAGCGCCGCGTCCGGGCCGCTTTCGGGGAACAGCCGCGCGCCCGCGCCGACGATCACCGGGCAGACGAGCAGGTTGATCTCGTCGACCAGCCGGTTGGCCAGCAGCCAGCGGACCAGGCCGCCGCTTCCGTGCACCTGCAACTCGCCTCCGGGCTCGGCCTTCAGCTCGCCGATGGCCGCCGCGACGTCGCCGGAGAGGACGGTCGTGTCCGCCCAGCGCGGGCCGGTGAGCGTGTTCGACGCGACGTACTTGGGCCGGGTGTTCAAGGCGTCAGCGATGGGGCCGCTGCCCGCGTCCATCGTCCCCCAGTAGCCGGCGAAGAGATCGTAGGTCCGCCGGCCGAACAGGAAGGCGTCGGCGCGCTGGTAGAACTCGTTGACGAACGCCAAGGACTCGTCGTCGAACAGCGGCCGCGCCCACCCGCCGCGCTCGAAACCGGGGTCGAGGTCGGGGTGCCGTCCGCCGTTGCCCTGCATCACTCCGTCGACGGAGACCTGCGTGTTGGTCGTCAGTTTCATGATCGGGGTCCCTTCTCCTCGGGGGCGCCTCGTGGGCGGCCTCACCCCTGCTACGAACGCCACCGCCTCGATCCGACACCGCTCCCCGGATCTCCACCCAGATTTTTCCGGCACGCCGGTCGCGATCGCTCGGGACGCGCCGCATCCGGGCGCCCTGGCTCCACTCCCGGACTCGGGGCGTCAGCCGGCCGCCGACTGAGGCTTCCGGCCGAGCGGGGCGGCGCTCGACGCGTCCAGAGCGGCGTCGTCGGTGAGGAAGCCACCGGACTGGTGGTGCCACAGACGGGCGTAAGGGCCCCCGGCCTGGAGGAGTTCCCGGTGGGAGCCGTCTTCGAGGACGCGGCCGCGGTCGAGGACGACCAGCCGGTCCATGCGCACGACCGTGCTCAGACGGTGCGCGACGACCAGCGCGGTGCGGTCGCGCATCAGATGCCAGAGGGCCTCCTGGACGAGCAGTTCGCTTTCGGAGTCCAGCGCACTGGTCGCCTCGTCCAGCAGGAGGAGCGGGGTATCCCGGAGGATGGCGCGGGCGAGGGCGACGCGCTGCCGCTGGCCCCCGGAGAGCTTGACGCCTCGCTCGCCGACGAGCGTGTCGAAACCGTCCGGAAGGCTCTCGACGAACTCGGTGACGTGCGCCGCCCGCGCGGCGCGGACGATCTCGGCCTCCGTGGCGCCCGGCCGGGCGAAGGCGATGTTGTCGCGCACCGACCGGTGGAACATCGCGGGTTCCTGCGGGACGTACGCGATCAGGTTGCGCAGGTCGCTCTGGCGCAGCCGCGCGATGTCCTGGCCGCCGATGAGGATCCGGCCGCCGTCGACGTCCATGAGACGCAGCAGCAGCCGGGTGAGGGTGGTCTTGCCGCCGCCGGACCGGCCCACCAGGCCGATCTTGGCGCCGCTGGGAATGGCCAGGTCCAGGCACTCGAACAGGGGCGGGCCGTCCCCGTGCGCGAACCGCACCCCCTCGAAGCGGACCGCGGCGTCGACCGGACGCAGCGGCTGCGGATCGGGCGGGTCCACCACCGTCGGCGGCACCAGGAGCAACTCGGTGAACTGCGCGCTCTCCGTGAGCGTGCTCTCCATCCGCCGGTAGATCTGGTTGAACTCGAACATGATCCGCGTCGCGTTGGAGTAGTACGAGAACGTCACCACGATGGCCTCCACCCCGAGCCCGCCGCGGAGCGCCACCGCGACGAGGAGACCCAGGGCGCTGGTCAGGATCGACATCGGAGCGACGATCGTGTCGACCCGCAGGTTCGCGTAGTCCCAGGAGCGCAGCGCCAGCCGGTGCTGTTCGGCCATGCGGTCGCGGAACTCGGCGGCCTCCCGCTCCTCGGCGGCGAACGCGCGGACCGTCTCCATGTTGGTCAGCACGTCGGCGACATGCCCCGACACCCGCACCTTGGCCGCCTCGCGCTCGTCCACCAGCGCCTGCCTGCGGCGGATGAGCGGAGCGACGACGAAACCGGTGAAGATGATCAGCCCCACGAGGACGATGACCAGGAGCGGGTGGTACCGCCACAGGATCACCGAGGCGAAGGACAGCGGGATCACGTTCGCCACGACCGAGAAGGTGAGGGTGTCGGCGAAGTTCTCGAAGCCGCCGCAGAAACTCAGTATCCGCTTGGTCAGCGAACCGGCGAAGTTGTCGTGGAAGAACGCGGCGTCCTTGGCGAGCAACTCGTCCATGCCGGCGATGCCGAGCGATTCGATGCCGCGGCCGTTCGTCCGGTTGAGGAAGTGCAGCCCCGCCCGCCACAGCGCCTCGCCCGCCGACAGCAGGCCGGCGAAGCCGAGAACGTAAGGGAGGAGCGCGCCCAGATCGCTTTCCCCGCCGCCGGCCAGGTGCCCCACCAGGGCGGCCACCATCAGCGGCGTCAGGTAGAACAGGCAGGTATTGCCGAGCGCCGGTAAGGTCAGCGCCGGAAGCGCGATACGCCACTGGCGGCGCAGTACATCGCAGTAATAGCGCAACGCGAGCAGAATCGCTCGCTGCCGGATCGACCGGCCGTTCCTGGAGCCGCCCCATACTCCTGGCACAGCCATCCCCGCCCTCCGTGCCGCCGCTCTTCCATGCTGCCTCAGGACGTCCGGGCATGGCGAATGCTTTTGGCGGGGTGCTGCGGACGATAGCCGGGCCTCTTCTCCGAATCATCGGCCGGACGGGCACTTCCCGACCGCGTTCGTTGATCCCCCGATCACGGCGATGTGAAAAGCTTGTCAGCTGATCGGCAGATTGCGGAGGTCGGCGGCGCGATCAAAGCAGAGGGCGAAAACCGGGATCTCTCATGATTCCCGACCCGCGGGACCTCGGTATGCGCAGATCACCGCGCTTGATCGTGGGTCGGCTGAGGCAGCGCGTCACGCCGGGTCGGCCTCCCGCGCGCTCCCGGATGCCGTTTCGGTAATGAGCGGGGCGGGCCGGAGGAACAGCACGACCGCGGTGGCGATGTTCGCGATGGCGGTCAGAATCTCAAGGAGGGCTTCGAGCCGCACCTGCGCGTCCGCGCCCGCTCCCAGGATGTAGTTCGCGTCATTGAGGACCGGGTCGTACAGCAACGCCGCCGGGATGGAGAAGGCGAACGTGAGGATGAACCAGACGCCGGCGATCCTGGCGGTCCGCTGAGCGGCGTCCACCGAGGATTCCGGGGTCCGAGACCTGATCGTGTTCACGAGACCCTCCAAGGGGTGAACCGCCCCCGACCGACTGCCAGGATAGTTGGAGAGAACCGCGCGGACCGGGCATTGTCCCCTATCCGCCAGTGGCCGTTTCCAGCCGCCGCCGCAGGCCGCCACCGCGGGCGGCGCCGAATGCAGGCGTTTTCCTTGATGGCGCAGGCCAGCGAAACATGTAGACGTGGACGGACGGACGCGGTGTCCCTAACAGGATGCGTATCGCCACGGCTCCCACAGCAGCGACGATGGAAATCGGGAACGGTGATAGCGGTGACCAATGATCTGTCCGACATGGATTTCTGGCCACAGCGAACCCGCGCAGGGCACCGGCTTCGTGAACGGCGCCACCAGCCTCCCCCGCGCCTTCTGCCCCCCGGCCGTCCCCCCACGAGGCGAGTACGTTCTTCGGGGTACGCCGTGACGGTGAGAGGGGTGCTGTGAAACCGGGCCAAGGCAGTCGAACGGCGATCTTCGTGTGCCAGGGGCGCGCGGTGGCGGACGGCCGCATGGCCGTGGGCCGGTTCAGCGACGCGGTGGCGAGACGGCTGCTCGGTCCCGACGAGCTGAGACCGGTGGACGCGGTACGCGACGGAACCACCCGGCGGCTCGAAGGACGGGAGCGGTGGGCGGCGGAATCCGTCCGCGCCTGCGCCGAGATCATGGCCCCCCGCACGGTGATGATCGACGAGGCGGTGGCCGATGCCGTAACGGGCCAGGGCGTCCAGCAGGTCGTCCTGCTCGGCGCCGGACTGGACACCCGTCCATGGCGCCTGCCGGCCTTGGAGTCGGCGAAGGTGTTCTCCGCGGACCACCCCGCCACTCAGGCCGAGGCCCGAACCCGAGCCGCCGAACTCACCCCCGTGGCGCGGCGGCTGGTGTTCGCTCCGGTCGACCTGATCACCGAGCCTCTGGACGCCGCACTGGGAGCCGCCGGCCACGACCGGACGGCACCGACCGTCTGGGTCTGGGAAGGAGTCGTGCCCTACCTGCGCAAAGCCGACGTGGTCGCGACGGCGACCGTGGTGGCGCGCCAGTCGGCCCCGGGCAGCGTACTGGTGGTGAACTACCAGACCCCGTCCCTGAGGGCCGGCATCGGCCGGGGCCTGGTCAACCTGGTCGCCCGCCTCGGACGCATCGACACCGCCACCGCGGACGAACCATGGCGCTCGACGTGGACACCCGCCGCAATGGCCGGACTCCTGGCCGCGCGGGGCTTCACCGTCGAACAGGATGCCGACCTGCTGAGCCTCGCCCGGCGCCTCGGTTCCCCCACCGTCCACAGCCGATCACTCGGCAACGGCCGGGTGGCCATCGCCCGGTTCACCGGCCCCGCTCCGGCAAGCCGATAACGACGTCCACTCATCCGGGAGGGAACGATGCTGTTCAGGCGGGAAGTCCTTGAGGGGATCGCGGGCGGACGGATCGACCGGGTGTTCCGGGTGTGGGCCGAGCCCCGGGTCCGCGCGGGGAGCACCCAGCGCACCTGGGCGGGGATCATCGTGGTCGACTCGGTCACGCCCGTGACCCCCGAGGAGATCACCGAGGAGGACGCCGTGCGGTCGGGCTTCGAAGACCGCGCGGCCCTCCTCACCGCCCTGTCCAAGAGCACCAAGCAGGGCGGCTACCACCGCGTCATGCTCCACCTCGGCGGCCCCGACCCCCGATCGGAACTGGCCGCGAACACCGACCTGACCGACCGGGAACTGGCCGACCTCACAACCGCCCTGGACACCGTCGACGCCCGCAGCCGCCGCGGCCCCTGGACCCGCCGGATCCTCCGCCTCATCGAGGAGCACCCCGGCCTGCGCGCCCAGGACCTGGCCGAACGCCTGGACCGCGACAAGCTCCCCTTCAAGGCCGACGTCCGCCGTCTCAAGGCCCTCGGCCTCACCGAAAGCCTGGAGACCGGCTACCGCCTCTCCCCGCGCGGCGAGGCCCTCATGACGTACCTCCGCTCCTCGCCCGAGTAGCCGCGACGTCCGGCCGCTGATCGCGCCGTAGAGGATGCTCCTATGGATGTCAAGCGGCTAGATCGTGATCGTTTGGTGTGGTGATGAGCTGGTAGAGCTCGCGGGCGATGTAGCGTTTGAGGCAGCGGATGATCTCTTTCTTGGAGAGTCCGTCT
>NZ_JAXCEI010000029.1:0-56223 GCF_041463655.1 Actinomadura monticuli | reverse complement strand
GATTTGCCCGCCCCCGCGTGGGGTGGTGCGTTGAGACGTTCGGTGGTTTTGGCGAAGGGGAAACACCCGGTCCCATCCCGAACCCGGAAGTTAAGCCCTTCAGCGCCGATGGTACTGCATGGGGGACTGTGTGGGAGAGTAGGACACCGCCGGACTCATATTGCAGGAAGGGCCCCGCCGACACCGGCGGGGCCCTTCCTCATTTCACCTGTACAAGGACCTGGGTCGCGTTGCCGGGCCGGCCGGTGAAGCCTTGCGCTCACGGTTGTGTTGGCGTCCATCGGCGTCGCGTGGGATGAGCTTTGGCCAGATCAGCCGTCTGAAGCGCTGCGTGCTGCGGCTGCTGTCGGTTTCGGCACGGTGTGGGCGGTGCGAAGGGTAGCGAGCAGAGGCCGATCGCGTTGCCGCCGGTGGTGATGGTGGAGGTTCAAGGGGAGTCCTCGTAGCGGGTGGCGATCGCGGCGGCGCGATTGTGCAGGGTGGTGCGCAGCCACTGCGGGGCCAGGGCTTCTGCGCTTGTGGAGAGCTGCCAGAGTGCCCATTCGGCGTGTCGGGAATCCTGGAAGGTCAGTTCCATTCGTAGTCGGCCGTCGGCGTCGGCATCCTCGGCGAGGACGGTCAGAGCGGTGGCCACCAGCTCGTCCCGCCTCGACGGGTGCAGCCGTACCAGCACGGCGACCTGGTCGCCACCGGTCCGGAATCGCGTGCTGCGTTCCTGCCACGCCTGGCCCAGGTCGACGCGGTCCGGTCGCTGTGCGGGTTCGTCGAGTTCCTCGGCGGCCAGGATCCTGGACAGCCGGTAGGTGCGGTCGTCGCCGGACCGTGTCGCCAGCAGGTAGCCCTGATCGCGGACGGTGACGAGCCCGATCGGGTCCACCGTGCGCCACTTCGGGGGCTGGTCCACGGCCGCGTAGTGGATGCGCAGTTTGTGTCCGGCGAACACCGCTCGCCGGACTTCGGCCACGATGGCGTCGGGCACGTCCTCGGCGGCCGTGCGGCGCGAGAGGAGGTCGGTGTCCGGGTCGATGAGCAGGCGCTGGGCCGCACCGGCGGCGGTGTCCCGATGGCTTTCGGGTAGCGCGTCGACCACCTTGAGCATGGCCGAGGCGAGAGCCGAGCCGAGGCCGAACGCCTGCGCGCCGCGCCGTGATCCGGCGATCAGCAGGGCGAGGGCCTCGTCGTGGTTCAGGCCGGTGAGCTCCGTCTGGAAACCGGGCAGCAGCGCGAAACCGCCGTACCGGCCGCGTTCGGCGTAGACCGGGACGCCGGCCGCGGACAGCGCCTCGATGTCGCGCAGCACCGTGCGGGTGGACACCTCCAGCTCGCGAGCCAGCGCCGCCGCGGACATCCGACCTTGCCGGCGCAGCAGCAGCACCAGCGAGACCAACCGGTCAGCGCGCATGCGAGAACGCTATCCGAATACATGACAGAGGATGTCGTGATTCGTTGGAAGGCTTATCGGCACGTCCCCGGCAGCCGGTGGTCATCGGGCCGGTGGTCGTACGCAACTGTCGACGAATCGAATGGAGCTGGTGTGGTCATGGAGCGAACGGCGGTCAACCCGTGGGCGTGGTCGGTGGAGATGGGCTACAACCAGGGGGAGATCGTCTCCGGGCAAGGCCGGACCCTGTACTGCTCCGGGCAGACCGCGATGAGCGGTGACGGCAAGCCCCAGCATGCCGGTGACATGGCGGCGCAGTTGGCGCTGAGCATCGACAACCTGGAGGCCGTGCTGGCGGAGGCCGGCATGTCCCTCGCGAACCTCGTCCGGCTCAACGTCTACGCGACCGACGTCGATCGGCTCTTCGAGCACTACGGCGTGCTGGCGTCGAGGCTGGGCGCCGCCGGGGTGGCGCCGACCACGACGATGCTCGGGGTGACGCGGCTGGCGATCCCCGACCTGATGGTCGAGCTCGAAGGGACCGCCGTCGCGTGATGTGACCCCGCCGCCTCCGGCGGCTGTGCCGGAGGCGGCATGAGGGCGGGATGGCACGTGGAATCGTCAGGTGCGGTATTGCTGCTGGTGAACGAAGGAGAGCGGGTTCCGATCGCGCCGGCGGGTGAGTTTTGAACGTCCCAAAACAGGTCTCTTGAATGAGCCGGGCGAGGGGGGTAGGAATTTTCGGGAATCCAGGGAGGACATGGATGAAGCGCCCCGCGCCCATGCGTGCCGCATGGCGTAAGAGTTCCCGAAGCAACGGCTCCAGTAACTGCGTCGAAATCGCCGGGCTGCCGGCCGGCATCGGAATCAGAGACAGCAAGGCGCCGGCACAGTCCGTGCTGGTCATCGCAGTGGGATGTTGGGCGGCGCTCGCCGATGCCATCAAGGCGGGGGAGCTCGATCTGAGCTGACCCGGGATTTTCGGCTATCCGTGGCACGTTGGGACGGCTCGGCGCACCCAAGCGCCGGCCGTCCGGTGAGGACTCGGTCGACCAGGGCGGCGGCTAATGGTGGGTGCCGCTCTTGTCGGCGGTGCCGTGCGGTGCCTTTTCCGGGTGGGACGCGCGTTCCAGGGCCGTCAGGTGGGCCTGGACGGCTTCCAGTTCGCTTTCGCTGAACACCGTGATGCCGGCGCGTTGGAGGAGGGCGGTCGTCACGCCCGTGCCGGGCCTTTTCGCGCCCGTAAAGGTGCCGTCGTAGATCCGGTGGCTGCCGCAGGACGGGCTGCCCTCCTTGAGGAGGGCCGTGCGTGCGCCGGTGCGGCGGGCGGTCTCCAGGGCCAGGCGTGCGCCGCGGAGGAACTCGTCGGTCACGTCAGTGCCCGTGCCGGTGAGGATGCGGGCCGTCCCGTCGAGGACGTCGCCGCCGGTGCCGCCGACGATTTCGGCGGGTGCGCGCGGAACGGCCAGGCCACCCGAAATTTCAGGGCAGAATGGGACAAGGCGTCCCTCCTTGCGCCAGCGTTCGAAGTGGCCGCCTGCGACTGGTTTGGCCGCGCCGTCGTAGCGGACGGGCCGTCCCGCCATGCAGGAGCTGACCAGGATGCGTTCCACGCCGTCCAGCGTACGTCGACCGCTCCGCCGGGGCGTCGCCTGTGATCCGCGTCACCACCAGGATCGGCGTTCCGACCTGGGGTAATAGTGGGCAGACCGGTGAATATTACAGACATAGGTGGCGGATTGGAGGACTCGGTGCGCGCAGCGATGAGCGCGGCCCGCATGCTCGAGAACATCCGTGCGATCACCGACGACGCGTTCGCCCATATGGACCTGGACGAGTTCCTCGACACGCTCCTCGAACGCGTGCAGGAGATCCTGGACGTGGACACCGCCGTCGTGCTGCTCCTCGAACGGCAGGGCCGGTTCCTGGTGGCGACGGCCGCCAAGGGCCTCGAGGAGGAGGTCAGCCAGGGGGCCCGCGTCCCGGTCGGGGAGGGGTTCGCCGGGCGCGTCGCCGCCGAGCGGCGGCCGGTCTACATCCCGGAGGTGGCGAGCGCCGGAGTGTTCAACCCGCTGCTCGTCGAGCGGGGGCTCCAGTCCCTGCTGGGCGTGCCGCTCATCGGCGGCGGCGCGCTCGTGGGCGTCCTGCACGTGGGGACGCTCGCGCCGCGCCGGTTCACCGCGGACGAGACCGAGTTCCTGGGGCTCGCCGCCTCGCGCGCCGCGATGGCGGTGCAGGCGCTGCTGAGCCGCGCCGAACGGGCCGGGGCCGTGGAGTTGATGCGCAGTCTCGTGCCGACCGCGCTTCCGGACATCCCCGGCGCCGAGCTGAGCGCGCGCTACCGGCCCGGCAAGGCGAGCGTCGGCGGCGACTGGTACGACGTGTTCACGCTCCCGTCCGGGGAGATCGGCATCGTCATGGGGGACGTGGCGGGGCACGGCCTTCCGGCCGCCGTCGTGATGGGGCGCATGCGCAGCGCGCTGCGAGCCTACGCCCTGGAGACGACCGATCCCGCCGAGGTACTGCACAAGCTCGACAGGAAGATGGAGCATTTCGAGCCCGACGCGACGGCGACCGTCGTGTACGCGGTGTGCCACCCTGACCTGAAGCAGGTCCGGGTGTCGTCGGCCGGCCATCTTCCGGTGGTGATCGCCATGCCCGGGGAGCCCGCGACCACCCTCGACGCCAAGCCCGACGTCCTCATCGGCCTGGCGGTCGAGCTTCCCCGCCGGACGCTGACCCTCGACCTTCCGCCGGGGGCGCTGCTGTGCTTCTACACCGACGGCCTGGTGGAGCGGCGGGACAGCTCGCTGAACACCGGCATCGACCGGCTGTGCGACGCGGTGTACGCCGGCCCGCCCGAGGAGGTCGGCGCCGCCGTGATGGCGGCGCTGATCGGCCGGGAGCGGGCCGACGACGATATCGCGCTGCTGCTCATCCGCCGGCTGGCCGAGGTCACTGACCGGCGCGGATCCGGTTGACGGCGAGCTGTGCGACGCGGACGGCGGCGCCGGGGTTGAGGCGGACGCCGCGCCACGCGAGGCGGCCGTGCGCGGGGGCGACGATGAGCGCCTGGTTCTTCGCGACGCCGCGCATGATGTCGCGGGCCAGCTTCTCGGCCGTGTAGAGCCGCGGGGACGCCTTGGCGATGTCGCCGGTCGCGTCGCCGCTCATCGGGGTCTCGGGCAGTTCGGGGTTGACGTTGTGCAGCAGCGGGGTGTCGACGAAGGACGGGCAGACGACGCTGACCTTGACGCCGCGTCCGGCCCCCTCGGCGCGCAGCCCGAGGGACAGGCCGACGACGGCGTGCTTCGTGGCGGTGTAGGGGATGCCGATCGGCATCGGGACGAGCCCGGCGAGCGACGCCGTGTTGACGATGTGGCCGCCGCCCTGCTCCAGCATGATCGGGTAGGCGGCGTGGACGCCGTGGACGACCCCCTTGAGGTTGATGTCGATGGCGCGGTTCCAGTGGTCGAGGCTGAGCTCCTCGGCCAGGCCGCCGATCGCGATGCCGGCGTTGTTGAAGACGAGGTCGAGCCGTCCGTGGTCGGCCGCGACGTGCTTGTAGAGGTCGATGACGGCCCCGGCGTCGGTGACGTCGAGGGCGGCGGAGGTCGCCTGGCCCTTGCCGAGCGTGTTCAGCCTGTCGGCGACCTGCGCGGCGCCTTCGGCGTTGATGTCGGTGACCACGACGGTGTCGCCGCGCGTCACCAGGGACGTGGCGATCGCACGGCCGATACCGGATGCGCCTCCGGTCACGATCGCGATGCTCATTAAGCGCTCCGCTCGATGGACCGCTGGTCCGGACCCGGAGGGGGAGCGGGGCCCGGACCGCGGTGGCTCATTGGATTTCGTGTTTAATTAGGGGGATTCTAGAGGTGCGTGCGACCCGCAGGTAGTCGTGCTTCTACAAGGCGGAGCCCGCCGTTTCGTCCCGCGCCACAGTGCGGTCGATCTGGAAGTCGCCCGGGTCCAGCCTGCGGGTCCGCAGCCAGAAGTTCAGCGTGGACGCCGGCCACGCCGCCCGGTTCACCCCGTTCCGGTCGAGGTACCAACTGTCGCAGCCCCCGGCGACCCAGACGGCGCCCTCGGACTTGCGCTGCACCCACTGGTTGAACCGGTCCTGCACGGACGGCTTCACCGAGATCCGCGCGCCGCCCGCCGCGTCCAGCATCGCCAGGCACTGCAGGACGTACCGGACCTGCGCCTCGATGATGAAGATCATCGAGTTGTGGCCGAGCCCGGAGTTGGGCCCGAGCAGCAGGAACAGGTTCGGGAAGCCCGCAACCGCGACGCCGAGATGCGCCTCGATCCCGTCCTTCCAGGCGTCCCGGATCCTCAGCCCGTTCCGGCCGACGATGTGCGCGCCGTCGAACGCGTCCGTCACATGGAAGCCGGTGCCGAAGATGATCGCGTCCACGTCGTGCGTACGGCCGTCCCGCGTGACGATCGAGTGCTCGCGCACCTCGGCGACGGCCTCGGTGGTCAGTTCCACGTTGGGCCGCATCAGCGCCGGATAGTAGTCGCTGGACACCAGCGTCCGCTTGCAGCCCATCGTGTAGTCGGGCGTCAGCTTGCGGCGCAGGTCGCGGTCTGGGACCTGCCGGGCGAGATGCCACTTGGCGAGCGAACTGGCCGCCCTGAGCAGCCGCGGGTTCTTGAACCCGAGGACGAAGCTCTCCTGCACCAGGTAGATGCCGTTGCGGTACCCCCGCTGGACGGCCGGGACGCGGCGGAACAGCGTCCGCTCCACGCCGGTGATCCGGCGGTCGGGCTTCGGGAGGATCCACGGCGGCGTCCGCTGGAACACCGTCAGGTGCCCGGCCCGCTTCGCGATCTGCGGGACGAACTGGATGGCGGACGCGCCCGTCCCGATCACCGCCACCCGCCTGCCGGTCAGGTCGTAGGAGTGGTCCCACTCGGCGGAGTGGAACGTCCGCCCCGCGAAGGAGGAGAGCCCGGGCAGGTCGGGGATGCTCGGATGGTGCAGCGGCCCCATCCCGGCGACCAGCGCCCGCCCCCGCACGACCTCGTCCCCGTTGACGGTCACCCGCCACGTGTCGGTCGCGTCGTCGTACTCCGCCCCGGTCACCTCGGCGTTGAACCGGATGTGCTGCGCCAGCTCGTACTTGCCGACGATGTCCTTGATGTACCGCAGCAGCTCCTCCTGCTCGGGGAACATCCGCGACCAGTCGGCCTTGGGCTCGAAGGAGTAGGAGTACAGCAGCGACATGATGTCGCATGCGCAGCCCGGGTAGGTGTTCTCCCGCCACGTTCCGCCGACCTCGTCCGCCTTCTCCAGGACGACGAAGTCGTGCACGCCGGCCTTCTTCAACCCGATCGCCATTCCGAGGCCGGAGAAGCCCGTCCCGACGATGACGACCTTGTACGGGCCGCCCGGGCCCGCCGCCGGCGTGACGACCGCCGGCGCGGGCTGCGCGTCCGCCATGGTCAGGCGGCCCTGGGGGCTTCGAGGGCGCGGCGCTGCTTCGGCTCGTCCCAGATCCCGAAGGCCTTCCAGACCTGCTTGCTCACCGGGCTGATCACGCCCAGCTCCGCCATCAGGTCGCGGATCTTGCCGACCGAGTTGGAGATCTCCGCCTGCGACACGTCGTTCTTGTAGGCGGCGCGGACGACGTCCTTCGGGATGTTGAAGTGCCGCACCATCGGCCCGGGCGGGGACAGCATGATGCGCGCCATCACGCCGAGCACGACCGGGGTCGCGACGCCGAGGATCCGGCGGCGCAGCGGGTTCATGTTCGGCACCCGGTGCTTCAGGTAGTGCCGGGCGAACGAGATGTGGCGGGCCTCCTCCGCGATGTGGATCTTCATGATGGTCTCTTCGAGCGGGTGCTTGATGTGCCCGCCCTTCAGGGACTTGCGCTGGACGTAGTCGATCGGGTCCTCGCCGCCGAGCACGAAGACGAAGAACATCTCCGTGTTGATCAGCGGGATCCAGGGGGCGGCCTGCGCGATGAGGCTGAGCGAGCGCGGCATGCCGCGGATCGGCATCTTCGTGCGGTTCACGAACTCCTGGAACATCATCCCGTGATGACATTCCTCGGTCGTCTCGTGGTAGACGTACCGGAACTCCGGCCGCCCGTTCGGCAGCCGGTAGGCGTAGTTGAGCAGCCCGCGCTTGAGCAGGTTCTCGAACTGCAAGCCGATCTTCATGGCGGTGGCGACGCGCCACAGCCCGATCTGCGCCTGGATCTCCGGCGGCTGCGACTGGTACCAGGCGGTCTCGCCGAGCCGGTCGAACGGGGGCAGGACCCAGCGCGGGTCGTTCTTGTCGACCTTGAACTCGGGGTCGTCCCAGGGGATGTCGGCGTAGGCCTCCCAGTGCTTCTCCACCGACGCCTTGTTCAGGCGGTCGATGACGCCGAGGTAAGACTTCTTGTCCTTGACCTGCTCGCGGAACTCGTCGGCGAGCTCGGTGGGGGCTTTCGGCATGTGGGGCGCTCCCTCGGGGGTCGTGCGGGCCGGGTGGGGCCGATGGTGCGGCTAGGGGTCAGAGGTCGGTTCGCCGGGCGTCCGGCTTGCCCTGTTCGGGGACGATGAGCTGCGCGACGTCCTTGACCTGGCGCAGTACGGCGGCATGGTGGCCGTCGGCGTCGTCGTCCAGCGCGTTCTGTATGGACAGCCCGACGAACATCGCGAACACGCCGCGCAGCATCGTCGGGGCGAAGTCGGGGGGCAGCGTGTTCTCCGGGAACAGCCGCTCGAACGTCTCCAGGATCACCTGCAGGACCCGCTCGTTCAGGTCGCGGCACAGCGGCCGAAGCTCGTCGTCGGTGCGGGCGGCCACGGCCAGCTCCGTCAGGGCCTTGGCCGGACGGCCGCGGAACACCTCCCACAGCAGGTCGAGGGCGCCCGAGACGTTGCGCCGTGCGGGCGGCAGCACCGCGAACGCCGTCTCGTACGCCAGCCGCTGCGCCTCCAGCAGATGCTCCAGCGCCGCCGCGACCAGCACCATCTTCGTCGGGTAGTGGTGCTGCTGCGCGCCGCGGGACACGCCGGCGCGGCGGGCCACCTCCGTGGTGGACGTCCCGGACCAGCCGAGGTCGACCAGGCACTCCACGGTCGCCTCCAGGAGCCTTGCCCGAGTGCGCGACCGGCGCTCCTGCTGGGTGCGGCGGCTCGAAGAGCCGTACCGGTGCCGTCGCCGGCCGCTTACTGCCATGGTCAGACCGTACGAGCGCACATACAAGCAAGCAAGCCTGCATGTATGTTGCCCGCATCACAATTGGACATCGGATCTCATCGGCTCGTCCGAGTACCGCGCCGGACGTAGCCGGGGCCGGCCGGCTGCGTCCGGGGGAGCAGCGCGGGTGCCTCTCCTGGCCCGACGACGGCCGCCCTACCGCCCGGCCACGATCCGGGGCATGGGAAACGCAGCAGAAGCAAGGCGAACGAACAGCGAAGCGAACGAGGCGGCGCCCGGCGCCGTCCCCCCGCGGGGAACCGCCGGCGGCGCCCGCACGCTCGGCCTCGGGAAGGTGTACGGGTCCGGCGACATGGCGGTCCGCGCGCTCGACGACGTCACCGTGGAGTTCCCGGCCGGACGGTTCACCGCGATCATGGGGCCGTCCGGCGCCGGCAAGTCCACGCTGATGCACTGCGTGGCCGGGCTGGAGGCCGCGTCGTCCGGCAAGGTCTACGTCGGCGGCCAGGAGCTCGGGGCGCTGTCGGACCGGCGGCTCACCCGGCTCCGGCGCGAGCGCATCGGGTTCGTGTTCCAGGCGTTCAACCTGATCCCGACCCTGACCGCGCGCGACAACATCGTCCTGCCGCTGACGCTGGCGGGCAGGAGCCCGGACACCGAATGGCTGGACACCGTCGTCCGCGTCCTGAAGCTGGGCGACCGGCTGACGCACCGCCCGTCGCAGCTGTCGGGCGGGCAGCAGCAGAGGGTGGCGCTGGCGCGCGCGCTCGTCACCCGCCCGCAGATCGTGTTCGCGGACGAGCCGACCGGCAACCTCGACTCCCGCACCGGCGCCGAGGTCCTGGCGCTGCTCCGCAACGCGGTGGACGACCTCGGCCAGACCGTCGCGATGGTCACCCACGACCCGGTCGCCGCGGGGCACGCCGACGCGGTCGTGTTCCTCGCCGACGGCCGCGTCGTCGACGTCATGAACGCCCCCACGCCCGACCGGGTGCTGGACCGCATGCGAGGGCTGGGAGACCACTCATGATCGGGCTCGTCTTCAAGGAACTGTGGGGGCGCAAGCGCAGGATGGCCGGCTCCCTGGTGGCCGTCTTCCTGGGCGTGACCTTCCTGACCGGAACGCTCGTCCTCGGCGACACGCTCGCGGCGAGCATCGACGGATACTTCTCCAAGGCGTACGGCAACACGGACGTGACCGTTCGGAACGCGACCAAGGTGAGCGACGCGCCGTGGGGCGCGCGCGGGCAGATCGACGCGTCCGTCCTGGACAAGGTCCGTCAGGTGGACGGCGTCGCCAACGCCGAACCCACCATCCAGGGGTCGGGGCAGCTGCTCGCCAAGGACGGCACCACGATCCAGTCGCGCGGCCCGCGGACCGCCGGCAACTGGGTGACCGATCCCGACCTCAACCCCTACCACCTCGTGTCGGGACGGGCTCCGCGCGCCCCCGACGAGGTCGTCGTCAACAAGATGTTCGCCGACGAGGGAGACCTGAAGGTCGGCGACCGGACGGCGGTGCTCACGCCGCGGAAGGTCCCGGTGACCGTCGTCGGGATCAGCAAGTTCGGGGACGAGGACGCCTTCGGCGAGACGTCCTTCACCGCGTTCTCCCTGGACGGCGCCCGCGAGCACGTCGCGATGGGCGGCGACCGCGTCAGCGGCATCGCCGTCCGGGCGGACGACGGCGTCGGCCAGGCCGAGCTGGCGTCGCGCATCAGGCCCGTCCTGCCCGCCGGGGCCGAGGCCATCACGAACAAGGCGCAGGTCGAGGAGGGCATGAGCCTCGTCGAGAGCGGATTCCTGCGCGTCTTCCGGATCGTCCTGGCGTCGTTCGGCGGCGTCGCCCTGCTCGTCGCCGCGTTCTCGATCCACAACACGTTCGCGATCACGATGGCGCAGCGGACCCGCGAGTCGGCGCTGCTGCGCGCCCTCGGCGCCGGGCGCCGCCAGGTCGTCACGATCGTCGGGTTCGAGGCCCTGGTCGTGGGCGGCGCCGCCACCCTCGCCGGGCTCGCCGGCGGGCTCGGGTTCGCGGCGCTGCTCCGGCAGCTGTTCACGCGGTTCCGCATCGGCATCGCGATGGAGGGGCTCACCGTCGCCGCCACCTCGATCCTCATCGCGGTGCCGGTCGGGCTGCTGGTCACCCTGGTCGCGGCGCTCGGCCCCGCGCTCAAGGCGTCGCGGGTGGCGCCGCTCGCCGCGCTGCGCGAGGTCGCGGCCGAGGCGTCCCGCCCGACGGAGACGCGGCTCATCGTCGGCGGCGTCTTCGCGGCGGTCGCCGTCGGGACCGTCGTGTTCGGCGCCGTCACCGAGCAGATGGCGATGGCGGTCGCGGGCGCGCTGGTCACCGTGGTCGCGATGGTCGCGCTCGGGCCGGTCGCCGCCCGTCCCGTCGCGGCGCTCCTCGGCGGACCCGCGGCGCGGCTGCGCGGCGTGCCGGGGACGCTCGCCCGCGACAACGCGTCCCGCAGCCCCGCGCGCACCGCCGGCGCCGCGACCGCCCTGATGATCGGCGTCGGCGTCGTCACGCTGATGACCGTGTTCATCGGGTCGCTGCGCGCGTCGCTGGAGGACGGCGTCGCCGGATCGTTCAAGGGCCCGATCGTCGTGAACGCGGGCAACAACGAGACCGGCGGGTTCAGCACCGCCCTCGTCCAGGAGGCGGCCGGTCTGCCGCAGGTCCGCGAGGTCGCGGGGATGGGCACGGGCAGCATGCGGGTGGACGGCTCACCGTCCACGGTCAGCGTGGCCGACCCGTCCAGCCTGCGGCGCGTCCTCGACCTGGACGTCAGGGACGGCGGCCTGACCGGCGCCGGCACGTTCGCCGTGTCGGCGAAGGCCGCGGACGACAAGGGCTGGCACGTGGGCACGCCGGTCGCCGTGACGTTCGCGGACGGCGCCTCGCAGAAGCTCACCGTGGGGGCCGTCTACCGGAACACGGACCTGACCGGCGACTACCTCGTCCCGCGGGCCGTGTGGGACGCCCACACCAGGCAGCCCCTGGACACGCGCGCCTTCGTCGAACTGGACTCCGGCGCGTCGGCCGCGTCCGCCCGGCAGGCCCTGACGGACCTCGCCAAGCCGTACGGGGCGCCCGAGGTCCAGTCGCGGGACGAGTTCGTCGCCGCGCAGACCGAGGAGATGTCCGGCTTCATCACCGTCGTCTACGGGATGCTCATCCTCGCCATCGTGGTCGCGCTGCTCGGCATCGCCAACACGCTGTCGCTCGCCGTCCACGAGCGGACCCGCGAGCTCGGGCTGCTCCGGGCGGTCGGCGCGACCCGCCCGCAGATCAGGTCGATGGTGCGGTGGGAATCGGTCATCGTGGCGCTGTTCGGCACCGGCGGCGGGCTCGGCCTCGGCGCGTTCCTGGGCTGGGGCCTCGGCACGGCCCTCGGCAACCCGTTCGCGCCGTCCGCCGTGCAACTGGCGGTCATCGCGCTGGTCGGAGCCGTTGCGGGCGCGCTCGCCGCGATCCGCCCGGCGCGCCGCGCGGCGCGGCTGGCGATCCTGTCCGCCATCTCCGCCCCGTGACCCGCAGCTCCGGTCCCCCGCGGGGGCGGGGGACCGGAGCGTCCAGCCCCGGCCACGGGCGCGGCGGGGCGCCGCGCGTTTCGCGGCCGTCTCGCGGTTATGGTGACTCCATGCAGGTCAACCAGTCGGGCAAGCTCATCAACGTCTGTTACGACATTCGCGGGCCGGTGCTGAAGCGCGCCAAGCAGTTGGAGAACGAGGGGCACAACATCCTCAAGCTGCACATCGGCAACCCGGCGCCGTTCGGGTTCGAGGCCCCGCCCGAGCTCCTCCAGGACATGATCCGCAACCTGCCGGAGGCGCACGGCTACAGCGACTCCAAGGGCATCCTCCCCGCGCGCCGCGCCATCGTGCAGCGCTTCGAGGACAACGGCGTCACCGGCATCGACGTCGAGGACGTCTACCTCGGCAACGGCGTGTCCGAGCTCATCGTCATGACCCTGCAGGCGCTCCTCAACGACGGCGACGAGGTGCTCATCCCCGCGCCCGACTACCCGCTGTGGACGGCGTCGGTCTCCCTCTGCGGCGGCACGCCCGTCCACTACCTGTGCGACGAGGACGACGGCTGGCAGCCGAGCCTCGACGACATCGAGTCCAAGATCGGCGACCGGACCCGCGCCCTCGTCATCATCAACCCCAACAACCCGACCGGCGCCGTCTACTCGCGCGAGATGCTGGCCCGGGTCGTCGAGGTCGCCCGCCGCCGGAACCTGATCATCTTCGCGGACGAGATCTACGACCGGATCCTGTACGACGACGCCGAGCACGTCCCGATCGCGTCCCTGGCGCCCGACCTGCTGTGCCTCACCTTCGGCGGGCTGTCGAAGAACTACCGGGTCGCCGGGTTCCGCTCGGGATGGGTCGTGCTGTCCGGGCCGAAGGAGCACGCCGAGTCCTACATCGAGGGCCTCGACATCCTCGCCAACATGCGGCTGTGCCCGAACGTCCCCGGCCAGCACGCCATCCAGGCCGCGCTCGGCGGCTACCAGAGCATCGACGACCTCGTCCTGCCGACCGGCCGCCTCGGCGAGCAGCGCGACCGCGCCTGGAAGCTGCTCAACGACCTGCCGGGCGTCAGCTGCGTCAAGCCGCAGGGCGCCCTCTACGTCTTCCCGCGCCTAGACCCCGAGATGTACCCCATCGAGGACGACATGCGCTTCGCCCTCGACCTGCTCGAACAGCAGAAGCTCCTCGTCGTCCAGGGGACCGGCTTCAACTGGCCGTCCACCGACCACTTCCGCGTCGTCACCCTCCAGTACGCCGACGACCTGGAGGACGCCGTGGGCCGCATCGGCGAATTCCTGAGCGCCTACCGGCGCTGACGCCTGCGCCGCCCGGCGCTGACGGCCTGCGCCGCCCGGCCAGGGGCGCTAGCCCTCCTCCGCCGCGGCGGCGTCCAGGCGGCGGAGGGCTCCGCGGACCACGGCGGGGTCGGTCGTGGCCCAGAACGGCGGCAGCGAGTTCTTCAGGAACCCGCCGTAGCGGGCCGTGGCGAGGCGCGGGTCGAGGACGGCGACGACGCCGCGGTCGTCCATCGAGCGCAGCAGGCGGCCCGCGCCCTGCGCGAGCAGCAGCGCGGCGTGCGTGGCGGCCACCGACATGAACCCGTTGCCGCCGCGCGCCGCGATCGCCCGCGACCGCGCCGACGACACCGGGTCGTCCGGGCGCGGGAAGGGGATGCGGTCCATGATGACGAGCTGCAGCGACGGGCCGGGGACGTCCACGCCCTGCCACAGCGACAGGGTGCCGAACAGGCACGTCCGCTCGTCGTCGGCGAACTGCTTGACCAGCAGGGACGTGGAGTCCTCGCCCTGGCACAGCAGCGGGTGGGACAGGTGGTCCTTCAGCTCGTCGGCGGCCTGCCGCGCGGCCCGCATCGAGGAGAACAGGCCGAGCGTCCGGCCGCCCGCCGCCTCGATCAGCTCGGTGATCTCGGTGAGGTAGGCGTCGGCGAGACCGTCCCGGCCGGGCTGCGGCAGATGCCGCGCGACGTACAGGATGCCCGCCTTCGGGTGGTCGAACGGCGAGCCGGCGTCCAGCCCGGACCACACGACCTCGGCCTCCCCGTCCTTCTCGTCCTTCTCCGTCGCGGTCTGCGCGAGGCCCTCGGCGGCGGTCTTGGCGTCCCTGGGGCCCTTCTCGTCCAGCGGCGGCAGGCCCCACTGGCGCGCGAGCGGCTCGAACGACCCGCCCAGCGTGAGCGTCGCCGACGTCAGGATCGCGGTGCGCCGCTCGAACAGGGTGGTCCGCAGCAGGCCGCCGACACCGATCGGCGCCACGTGCAGCGCCGGCGGACGCTTCGGCCGCCCGTCCTGGACGAACGGCTTCTCCAGCCAGACCACGTCGAACCGCTGCGCCATCTCGGGCTTGAACGCCTCCAGTATCCGCACGGCCGTGTCGTGCAGTTCCTCCAGCGATGACCGTGCGGCCTTGCGCGCGGCCATGTCGCCAGGGTCGGAGTCCTTCTTCTCCGGCCCGAGCCCCGTGAGGCAGGCGTGCGCGGCGTCCCGGACGACGGCGAGGGTGGTGCCAAGGGCGGACGACAGGACGTCCATGCGTCCTTGGGGCAGATCCTCGAGAAGGATGCCGAGCCCTTCGGCGGCCTCCTTCAACCGGTCCGCGACGGACTCCTCGAGCAGCCGCCCGCAACGCCGCGCCGCGGTCTCGACCCCGACCGCGCTCAGGTCCCCCGTGGCGACGGACGTGACCCGGTCGACCAGCTCATGCGCCTCGTCCACGATGACGACGTCGTGCTCGGGCAGGACCTGGAACTCCTCCAGGGCGTCGATGGCCAGCAGCGCGTGATTGGTGACCACGATGTGCGCCTCGCCGGCCTCCGCTCGCGCCAGCTCCGCGAAGCACTCCGTGCCGTGCGGGCACCGCTGCGCGCCCAGGCACTCCCTCGCCGTGACGGCCACCTGCCGCCACGCCTGCTCGTTCACGCCCGGGACCAGCTCGTCCCGGTCGCCGGTGCCGGTCTCCTCGGCCCACTCGTTCAGGCGCTTGACCTGCCGTCCCAGCGAGGAGAGCTGCTGGGGGTCGAAAAGGCTCGGCCCGTCCTCCTCCTCGGGCACGCCCGTCTGGACGCGGTGCAGGCACAGGTAGTTGCGGCGGCCCTTGAGGATCGCGAACTTGAGCTCCGTCCCGAGCAGCGGCCCGAGGGCCTCCGCCAGCCGCGGCAGGTCGCGGTCGACGAGCTGGCGCTGCAGCGCGATCGTCGCCGTCGAGACGACCACGGTCGTCTGCTTCTCCACCGCGTGCCGGATCGCGGGCACGAGGTACGCCAGCGACTTCCCCGTCCCCGTCCCCGCCTGCGCGGCGAGGTGCTCCCCGGACTCGATGGACTTCTCCACCGCCCGCGCCATCTCGA
Organism: Actinomadura monticuli; assembly: GCF_041463655.1. Taxonomy (NCBI): domain Bacteria; kingdom Bacillati; phylum Actinomycetota; class Actinomycetes; order Streptosporangiales; family Thermomonosporaceae; genus Actinomadura; species Actinomadura monticuli. Next base: position 40,770 of record NZ_JAXCEI010000029.1, on the reverse strand, counting down.
CCTGTCCCGGGCGCTCGGCGCCCCCGATGGACGCGACGGCTGCGGCGAGAAGGGTCGCCATGTCCGGAATCTGGGTGTCGCTGGAGGTCAGCAGATCAGGGGCGGGCACGCCGCCCAACGCTACCGCCCGCGGCGGACACCCGCGTCCCGCCGCGAGTTATCCACAATCGCGGGACCGGTCGCGGCGCCGGTACCGGGGCTGCGACCGTCGACGGCATGGCACCTCTCGTGATCCGCAGCGCCCAGGACGCCATCGCGGCCGTCCCGTACCTGCTGGGCTTCCACCCGTCCCGCAGCCTCGTCGTCATCGGCTTCGAGGGCCGCGACCACGGCACCTGCGCGATCCGGCTCGACTTACCGGCGGCGGAGGCCGCCGGGCGTGTCGCCGCGCTCCTGGCGGCCAACGGCTTCACCCGCTCGCTCCTGCTCGGGTACGGCCCGGCCGCCGAGGTGGCGGAGTCCGCCGCCCCCGTGCGCGCGGCGCTGTCGTCCGCGGGCGTCCCCGCCGCCGAGGCGATCCGCGTCGCCGACGGCCGCTGGTGGTCGCTCACCTGCCACGACGACTGCTGCCCGCCCGAGGGCACCCCGTACGACATCTCCGCCAGCGTGGTCGCCGCGCGGGCGACCTTCGCGGGCCACGTCGCCCTGGCCGACCGCGCCGAACTCGTCCGCTCCGTCCAGCCCCTCGAAGGCCCCGTCCGCACCGCCATGCGCCGCGCCACCGCCCGAGCCGAGCGGCGCCGCCTCGCCCGCGTCCCCTCGCCCGCCACCGCCGGCGAAGACGTCGCCTACCTCCTCGCCCTGCTCACCCGCGCCCGGAACGGCAGCCCGCCCACCGACGACGAGGTCGCCCGGCTCGGCATCCTGCTCACCGACCTGCGTCTGCGCGACGAGGCGTGGATCCGCATCGACGAGGAGGCCCCCGCCGCCGACATCGCCTTCTGGCGCGACGTCCTCCGCCGCGTCGAGGACGCCTACGCCCCTGCCCCCGCGTCCCTCCTGGCCTTCGCCGCCTACTCCACGGGCGACGGCGGGCTCGCCAACGTCGCCCTCCAACGCGCGCTGGACGCCGACCCCGGCTACTCGATGGCCGCCATCCTCCGAGAGGTGATCAACGCCGGCATCCCACCGTCCCAACTCCGCTTGCGCATGACCTCCGACCAACTGGCCGCCGCCTACGACGACCCTCCACAAAAAGCCAGCTGACGACCCCACGCCCGCCCCTGCATGGAGCAGAAGGAACCCGCAGAAGAACTCATGCACGCGCCGCGTCCCCCGCGTCCAGCGAAGGCCGGCCGACGACCTCGGCCGCGCGTCCCCTGCGGCGCATCCGTCTCCGCAACTGGTGCGGGTGGTGGGTGGGTCAGGGGGCCACCGCTTCGCCGGGGGTGCCGGGGTCTATCCGGCGGCCGGGATTGCGGGCGTTCCAGGCGCGCATGCGGGGCGGGTAGCCGACGACCTGGACGTCGTAGACGGGGAGGCCCAGGCCGCGGGCGACCTTGCCGATGACCTTGGGGGAGCCGACGCGGCGGCGGGTCCACTCGCCGTCGTGCGCGACGGCGACGGCGGTGGTGTCGGTGGCGAACGTCTCCGGCTCGACGAAGAACTCGACGCCGCGGCGGGAGCGGGCGAAGGCGATCAGCGCCTCGATGTCGGTGTCGGTCGCCTCACGGTCGAGCTTCGTCACCGTGGACCCGCGGTTCTTGCGGATCCCGAACCGGTCCCGAAACCTCATCGTCCATCCCCGTCGTCTCGTGCGGAAGCGGTGTACGACGATAACGACATCTCGGGCGCGCCGGTTCCCGACACAGCGGCGGAATCCCGGGCTGGCAAGGGCGTGCGCCCTAGACTGGCGGACCTTGGGGGATCAGCAGCGGGGGTGTTGATGGACGGGCCGAACCTGGTCCGGCGGGGGGCCGCCGCCGTGCTCGCGGCCGCCGTGTTCGGGGGGTTGAGCACGTGGACCCCGGACCCCGGACGGGTGGAGCTCGCCGCCGCGCCCGTCCCGGCGCGCGAGCGACCGAAACCGAAACCGAAGCCGGAATCGAACGCGAAACCGAAGCCGGAATCGACGCCGAAGCCCCCGCCGCCGGACTGCTCACGGGTGAAGTGCGTGGCGCTGACGTTCGACGACGGGCCGGCGGAGAGCACCGGGGAACTGCTCGACGTCCTCGCGGCCAAGAACGTCAGGGCGACGTTCTTCCTGGTGGGGGAGAACGTCGTGAAGCATCCGGAGCTCGTCCGGCGGGAGCTCCAGGCCGGGCACGAGATCGGCGACCACAGCTACACGCACGCCGACCTCGGGACGGCGTCCAAGACGACGGTCATGTCCGAGCTGACGCGGACGCAGGACGCCATCCGGCGGGCGGCCGGGTTCACGCCGGTGCTGCTCCGGCCGCCGTACGGGTCGGTGTCGAAGCGGCTGACGAAGCTCGCGAGAAGCATGGGCCTGGCGCAGGTGCTGTGGACGGTCGACCCGCTCGACTGGGAGCACCGCGACACCGGGTACGTGGAGAAGCGGGTGCTGAAGCGGGTGAGGCCCGGCTACGTCGTGCTGATGCACGACATCCACCCGACGACGGTGCGGGCCGTCCCGCGCATCATCGATCGGCTGGCCGCCGAGGGGTACGCGTTCGTGACGGTGTCGGAGCTGTACGGGGGGCGGCTCGTCCCCGGGAGGGAGTACGGCCGGACTGGGAGGACGATGCGGCAGGGGGAGGATTCAGGGGCGGCTCAGGGTCTTCCCTGATGGTCCGGCGGCGGGGCCGTGTCCAGCATGGAGACATGGACACCAGCGGAGACCTGAGGGTTTCGGACGCCGAGCGCGAACCTGTCATCCAGCGTCTTCAGGACGCGTACGCCGAGGGGCGGCTCGACGAGGACGAGTTCGACATGCGCGTGCAGCTGGCGATCACGGCCAGGACGCGCCGGGACCTGGGGGCCGTGACGCAGGACCTGGTCCCCGCGCCGGCCCGGCTCGTCGCCTGGGACGGCGGGTCGCCGACGGGCGGGCCGCCGACGGGCGAGGACCGGATGCTCGCCGCGGCGGCGCACGCCGTGGCGGTCCCGACGCTCTTCGTGGGGCCGCTCGTCCTGATGCTGCTGAGCGGCAAGCGGTCGGAGTACGTCCGGCGGCAGGCGGCGGAGGCGGTAAACTTCCAGCTCACGCTGCTGCTGGTCACGATCGTCACGCTCGGGATCGGCGGGGTCGTGTACGCGGTGGCGTGGGTGCTGGCGGCGGTCGCGGCGGTCTTCGCGCTGACCGGCCAGACGTTCCGCTACCCGTGGATTCTGCGCCTGGTGAAGTGACGCCGCGCGCGTCCCTGGCGTCCGTGCGGCGATGCCGTCGCGGGTGATGCGTCCCGGCGGGTTTGTCGGCATGCACCTCCGGGGAAAGGTTGACGTGGCCGCCCTGTAGCGGTTCTGTCGCCTCCAGGAGACGAAACGACGCCGATGTATACGCCTGTGGCTTTATTCCCCTCCCGACCTGTGACACCTGCAACGTCCGAATTACGTGGACCGTGCATGGGATGATCGATTAACTGTGTCCGGGGAGGGGTAGATGACGGAGCTTGCGGTCAAGGGCGACCACCAGCGGGCGGTCGACGCGCTCAGAAGATCCTACGAGGCGATCCCGGCGGGCACGCCGGTGCGGCTCGCGAAGCGGACCTCGAACCTGTTCCGGTGGCGCGACCCCACGGACGCGCCTGGCCTGGACGTGTCCGGGTTCGACAAGGTGCTGAGCGTCGACGCCGCCGAGCGCACCGCGCAGGTCCAGGGCATGACGACCTACGAGGACCTCGTCGACGCGACGCTGCCGCACGGGCTGATGCCGACGGTCGTCCCGCAGCTGAAGACGATCACGCTGGGCGGGGCGGTGACGGGGCTCGGCATCGAGTCGACGTCGTTCAGGGACGGCCTGCCGCACGAGGGCGTCCTGGAGATGGAGGTCCTCACCGGCAACGGCGAGATCGTCACGGCGACGCGCGACAACGAGCACGCCGACCTGTTCTTCGGGTTCCCGAACTCCTACGGGACGCTCGGCTACAGCCTGCGGCTGAAGATCGAGCTGCGGCCGGTCAGCCCGTACGTCCGGCTGCGGCACCTGCGGTTCGCCGGCGCCGCCGAGCTGGCCAAGGCGATGGGCGAGATCACCGAGTCGGGCACGTTCGAGGGCGAGTCCGTCGACTTCATGGACGGGACGGTCTTCAGCGCCGGCGAGCAGTACATCACGCTCGGCTTCTTCGCCGACTCGGTGCCGTACACGTCCGACTACACCGGCCAGCAGATCTACTACCGCTCGATCCAGGAGCGGTCGGTCGACTTCCTGACGGTCCGCGACTACATCTGGCGCTGGGACACCGACTGGTTCTGGTGCTCGGGCGCGTTCGGCGTGCAGAACCCGGCCGTCCGGCGGCTGTGGCCCGACAGGTTCAAGCGCTCCGACGTGTACCGCAAGCTCGTCGCCTACGACCGCCGGTACCACGTCGTCGCGCGCGCGGAGCGGTGGCGCGGCCTGCGTCCCCGCGAGGACGTCATCCAGGACATCGAGGTGCCCGTCGAGCGGCTGCCCGAGTTCTTGGAGTTCTTCCACGACAAGGTCGGCATGAGCCCGATCTGGCTGTGCCCGCTCCGGGCGAAGGAGCGGTGGCCGCTGTACCCGCTGGAGGTGGGGCGGCCGTACGTGAACGTGGGCTTCTGGGGGACGGTCCGGATCCCGCCCGGCCAGATCCCCGAGTACCACAACCGTCTCATCGAACGTAAGGTCGCCGCCTTGGACGGGCACAAGTCCCTCTACTCGACCGCCTTCTACGGCCGGGATGAGTTCTGGCGCTACTACGACGGGGAGACCTACCGGCGGCTCAAGGGGACCTACGACCCCGGCGAGCGGCTGCTCGACCTCTACGACAAGTGCGTGCGCGGACGCTGACATGCGGCCGCCGTATCGGGGGAGCCCAACGGGCCGGCAGGCACCGGCCGGGGCGGAGAGACAGGAGGGAACAAGATGACGCTGGCCAGGGTCTTCGAGCGGCTCGCCGGGGCTGAGGCGCCAGTGGAGTTCACGGCGTACGACGGATCGCGGGCGGGGGTGCCCGGCGCCGACATCCGGTTCGACGTCCGTTCGCCGTACGCGGTGTCGTACCTGCTGCACTCGCCGGGCGCGCTGGGCCTCGCCCGCGCCTACGTCACCGGGATGATCGACGTCGACGGGGACATGATCAAGGCGCTGACGACGATGCAGCAGGTGCTGAGCGACGTGACGCCGCGGGACAAGGCGCGGATCGCGGGCGCGGTCCTGGGCGACCCGCTGCTGCGCGGCGCGGTCTCCCGCCGGCTGGACCCGCCGCCGCAGGAGGCGCCGTTCAGCCGGATCCCGTCGTGGCTGCGGCACTCCAAGAAGCGCGACGCGAAGGCGATCTCCCACCACTACGACGTGTCCAACACCTTCTACGAGTGGGTGCTCGGCCCCTCCATGGCGTACACGTGCGCGTGCTACCCGCACGCGGACGCGACGCTGGAGGAGGCGCAGTTCGCCAAGCACGACCTGGTCGCCAAGAAGATCGCGCTCAAGCCGGGGATGCGGCTGCTGGACGTGGGCTGCGGCTGGGGCGGCATGGTGATGCACGCCGCGAAGGAGTACGGCGTCAAGGCGCTCGGCGTCACGCTGTCGAAGCAGCAGGCCGAGTGGGCGCAGAAGGCGATCGCGGACCGGGGCCTGTCCGATCTCGCGGAGGTCCGCCACATGGACTACCGCGACGTGACCGAGACCGGCTTCGACGCGGTCAGCTCCATCGGCCTCACCGAGCACATCGGCAAGGCGAACCTGCCGTCGTACTTCTCGTTCCTGTACGGGAAGCTGCGCAAGGGCGGGCGGATGCTGAACCACACCATCACGCGTCCGGACAACACGGCCCCGTCCCGCAAGGAGAACGGGTTCATCAACCGCTACGTGTTCCCGGACGGTGAGCTGGAGGGGCCCGGCTACGTCCAGATGCAGATGAACGACGCGGGGTTCGAGATCCGGCACCAGGAGAACCTGCGCGAGCACTACGCCCGCACGCTGACCGCCTGGTGCGAGAACCTCGACGAGCACTGGGACGAGGCCGTCGCCGAGGTCGGCGAGGGCATCGCCCGCGTGTGGCGCGTCTACATGGCGGGCTGCGTGCTCGGCTTCGCCCAGAACTGGATCCAGCTGCACCAGACGCTCGGCGTCAAGCTGGACGACGACGGCACGAGCCACATGCCGCTGCGTCCCGACTGGGGTTCGTGACGCGCGGACCGTTCCCGAGGGCGAGCCGGCCGGATCATCCGGCCGGCTCGTCGCCGTTTCAGGGCGGGCGTTTCACGGGCGGCCGTCTCAGGCGCGGGCGTCGTCCCAGGCCGCGCTGCCGAGGAAGTAGGTGTCGTAGACCTCCTGGACGTCCAGGAGGCTCTCGGGCGGCACCGCCCCGTAGGCGATGCGCTCCAGGTGCCGGAAGTACTCGAACCGCTCGACGCCCGGCGTGATCACGATGAGGATGTCGGCGTCCTCGCCGGGCCCGCGGAACGGACGATGACGGACTCGTCGAAGTCCGGCGCGATCAAGGACATGTTCACTCCCGGTGCAGAACGGACGATCAGAGAACGCTTGCCGGAACGCGCGGTCAGACGGCGAAGAGCAGGGCAGCGCTGAGCAGGACGACGACGGCGGTGGCGAAGTGGATGCCGAAGGCGGTGGCCTTGGTCCCGCCGTGCCGCAGGACGATGAGCGTGTCGCCGAGCGGTGCGAGGGCGACGACCAGCATGTACCAGCCCGCGGCGTGCGCGCCGGCGAAGGCGATCAGGGCGAGGCCGAGGACGCCGAACGTCAGGTCGCGCAGGCCCTTGATCTCCAGGTAGGCCGTGCCGCCCTCCGCGGAGGGGACGCCGTAGCCGGCCGCCGCCGGCCGTGGCGAGATCAGGAAGCGCGCGCCGATGAAGGCGACGAACAGGGCGAGCGCGGTGGCCAGGGCGTAGGCGGTGATGCTGAGCATGATCTCTCCGATGCTAGCGGTGCTAGGAACAAGAACGACGCTAGCATAGCGATGGCAACTTCGCTAGCACTGCTAGAATCGCTGCCATGTCGATCCAGACGCGCCGGGAGCGTGAGCGGGCCGAGCGGGAGCGGTTGATCGTCACGGCCGCACGGGAGCTGGCCGAGGCCGAGGGGTGGGACGCGGTGACGACGCGGCGGCTCGCCGCGGAGATCGAGTACAGCCAGCCCGTCCTCTACCGCCACTTCAAGGGCAAGGACGCCATCATGGCGGCGGTCGCGGTCGAGGGGTGCGCCGAGCTCGCGGCGGAACTCCGCGAGGTGCGCGCCGGGTCCGCGGGCCCGGCGGAGGCCCTCGCGAACGTCGCCGCGTGCTACGCCGGCTTCGGCGACCGCAGGCCCGCCCTCTACGACGCGATGTTCACCCACGCCGTCGACCTGCCGTTCGCGACGCCCGAGGCGCCCGCCCCGCTGCGGGAGGCGTTCGGCGAGCTGCGCGACACCCTCCGGCCCTTCGCCGGCGAGGACGACCTGGAGGTGCTCACCGAGACCTTCTGGAGCGCGCTGCACGGCCTCGTCACCCTGATGCGCGACGGCCGCATGCGCCGCGAGCACCACGAGCGGCGCCTCGCCGTCCTGATCCGGCGCTTCTCGAACTGACCTCCCGCCGGTCAACATTCGTCCTGTCCCGATATCGGCGCAGGTCAGCGCGGGTAGTCGTGCACCAGGAGCGCGCGAGGGGGGACGGACGGCCATGCACATCCGGTCCCCGGTCAAGCCGATGCTGGCCACGACGGTCGACCGCGTCCCGCCGCCGCAGTCGTGCCCGGGCGGCTGCCGGTACGAGCCGAAGTTCGACGGGTTCCGCGCGGTCGCGATCGTGGACGAGGCGGGCGCGGTGCACCTGTCCTCGCGCCGCCGGGTCCGGTTCAACGACGCGTTCCCCGAGGTCGTGACGGCCGTCCGCGAGCGGGTGCCGCCGGGCACGGTCGTCGACGGCGAGATCGTCCGCTGGGGGCCGGACGGGCGGCTCGACTTCGGCGCGCTGCAGCGCCGGCACGTCGCGGGACGCCGCCGCGGCGAACTCGCGCGGGCCGAGCCGTGCCACTACGTCGTCTTCGACGTCCTCGAATCGGACGGCGCCGACCTGCGCCCGGAGCCGCTGCGCGAACGGCGCCTCGTCCTGGAGGCGCTGCTCGGCGACGAGCCGCCCGGCGCGCTGGTGGTCGTCACGCCGCAGACGCCCGACGTCGAGGAGGCGCGGATCTGGTTCGACGCCCTCGCGGGCCAGGGCATCGAGGGCCTGGTCGTGAAGGACGCCGACGGCCCCTACCTGGAGGGGCGCCGCCGCTGGTGGAAGGTGAAGCGCCGCGTCACCGCCGAGGCGGTCGTCGGCGGGGTGACCGGCACGCGGCAGGCGCCCGAGTCGCTGATCCTCGGCCGCTACGACGCCGAGGGACGGCTCCGCGTCGTCGCGCGGACGACCCCGCTGGCGCCGGCCGCCCGCACCGGCCTCGCCGCCGTCCTGCACCACGCCGGGCCGGACCATCCGTGGCCGCCCGAGCTGCCCGCCGGGTTCGCGGGCGGGCCGTACGGGGCGCATCCGCCGATCCGCTACGTGCGGACCGAGCCGGAGGCCGTCGTGGAGTTCAGCGGCGACGCCGCCGTCGAGGGCGGGCGATGGCGGCACGCCGTCCGCTACGTCCGCCTCCGGACGGACCTGTCGCCGGCCCAGGTCCCCGCGTTCGGCACCGTGCCCTGACCGCGGCCGTCCTCAACGCGCGGCGTCTAGGCCGAGGCGAGCCATTCGAGGATGCGGGCGTTGACCTCCGCCGGGTTGTCGAGCTGGAGGAAGTGGCCGGCCTCCGGGACGAGCCGGGCGCGGGAGCCGGGCGGCAGCGCGGCCTCGACCGCGCCCATGTCGACCACGTCGGCGCCGAGGCAGCCGTCGTCGGCGCCGTGCAGGTAGAGGACGGGCAGCTCGCCCACGGCGGAGGCGGCCTCCTGCTCGGCCGCGTAGCGCTCGATGAGGCGGGACGGGTCGAGCATCGCGCGGTAGTAGCCGATCGCCGCCTCGACGTTGGCGGGCGTGGCGAGGCAGTCCATGACGTGGTCGACGTCCTCGGTGCGGTCGCGGCCGTCCTGCGGTGACCAGTCCCGCCAGAGGCCCTCGACGAATGCGCGGTTCAGCGCCATCCCGGCGAGCGGCGTCTGGAAGACGAAGATGTAGAAGGAGCGCTTGAGCTGCTCGTAGTCGAAGAACGCGGTGCCCATCACCGACATCGGCGGGACGGACATGGCGACGACCTTCCGCCACCGGCCGGGGGCGACGTTGGCGGCGCCGTAGGTGGTGAAGGCGCCCCAGTCGTGGCCGATGACGACGGCGTCGGAGCCGCCGCCCAGGGCCTCGTGCAGGGCGACGGCGTCGGCGGCGAGCGCGCCGGTCTGGAAGGCGCCGTCCGCCGGGACGGACGTGGGCGCGTAGCCGCGCATGAACGGGGCCACCGCGCGGTATCCGGCGGCGGCGAGCTCGGGCATGAGGTGCCGCCAGGTGTGCGGGGAGTCGGGGAAGCCGTGCAGGAGCAGCGCCAGGGGGCCGTCCGCGGGGCCCGCCGTGAGGTATCCGAAGTCGAGCCCGTTCGCCCTGACCGATCCGGTCGTGATGTCGCTCATGTCCGCCTCCTCGGTTCGCGGCGCACGCTACCCGGCGCCGCCGCGGGGCCGGCAGTCGGGGCGGCTAACCTTCGGATATCGGTGTCTCACTATCTATTTACAGCGGATTCCGCACTCACTTAGCATCGAGACAACTGGATCGATCGCACTGAGGGAACGTGATGACGGAGCCGGACGTGACCAGCCAGCAGCACGACACGATGCAGAGGGCGGCGCGCGACCATCTGTGGATGCACTTCGCGCGCCACGCGGGGTCCCAGGGCGGCGCCGAGATCCCCATGATCGTCCGGGGCGACGGCCCGTACGTGTACGACTCGGCCGGCCGCCGCTACCTGGACGGGCTGTCCGGGCTGTTCACCGTCCAGGCCGGGCACGGCCGGGAGGAGCTGGCGCAGGCCGCGGCCAAGCAGGCCGCCGAGCTGGCCTACTTCCCGATCTGGTCGTACGCGCACCCGAAGGCCGTGGAGCTGGCCGAGCGGCTGGCCGGCCTCGCGCCCGGCGGCCTGAACCGCGTCTTCTTCACCACCGGCGGCGGCGACGCGGTCGAGAGCGCCTGGAAGCTCGCCAAGCAGTACTTCAAGATGACCGGCAAGCCGGCGAAGCACAAGGTGATCAGCCGCGCGGTCGCCTACCACGGCACCCCGCACGGCGCGCTGTCGCTGACCGGGCTGCCCGACCTGAAGGCCCCGTTCGAGCCGCTCGTGCCGAGCGCGTTCCGGGTGCCGAACACCAACATCTACCGGGCGGCCGAGCACCGCGACGACCCGGAGGCGTTCGGCCGCTGGGCCGCCGACCGCGTCGAGGAGGCCATCGAGTTCGAGGGCCCGGACACGGTCGCCGCCGTGTTCCTGGAGCCGGTGCAGAACGCGGGCGGCTGCTTCCCGCCGCCCCCCGGCTACTTCGAGCGCGTCCGGGAGATCTGCGACCGGCACGACGTGCTGCTGGTGTCGGACGAGGTGATCTGCGCGTTCGGCCGCCTCGGCACGATGTTCGGCGCGCAGCGCTACGGCTACACGCCGGACATCATCACCTTCGCCAAGGGCGTGACCTCGGGGTACGCGCCGCTCGGCGGCATGATCGTCACCGACCGCCTCTTCGAGCCGTTCCGGCACGGGACGGAGATGTTCGCGCACGGCTACACCTTCGGCGGCCACCCGGTGGCGGCGGCCGTCGCGCTCGCCAACCTCGACCTGTTCGAGCGCGAGGACCTGACCGGCCACGTCACGCGCAACCGGGACGCGTTCCGGGGCACGCTGGAGCGCCTCCTCGACCTGCCGATCGTCGGGGACGTCCGCGGCGAGGGCTACTTCTACGGCATCGAGCTGGTGAAGGACCGGGACACCCGGGAGACGTTCGGCGACGACGAGTGCGAGCGGCTGCTGCGCGGCTTCCTCGACAAGGCGCTCTACGAGGCCGGGCTGTACTGCCGCGCCGACGACCGCGGCGACCCGGTCGTGCAGCTGGCGCCGCCCCTGGTCTGCGACCAGTCCCACTTCGACGAGATCGAGCAGATCCTGCGGTCGGTGCTGACGGAGGCGTGGGCCCGGATATGACCGGGACGCCGGGTCCGGGGCGTTCCGGGCCCGGCAGGGCTAATGTGAGGCGGGTCACCATCTCGATCAGTGTGCGTTCATGGCTTTACTCTGAGAGGCTACATGTAAACCGAATGGCGTTCGGAAAGTGACGAGGTGGTGGGGCGCGTGCTCAAGGTCGAGGACATCAACCTGACCGACTGGGAGTTCTGGCGGCGGCCGCACGAGTACCGGCACGAGGCGTTCAAGGCCCTCCGCTGGCACTCGGAGCTGGTGCACTTCGAGGAACCCGACATCGTCATCATGCCGCAGGGGCCCGGCTACTACGCGCTGACCCGGCACGCCGACATCGTCGAGGCGTCCCGCCGCCCGCAGGACTTCTGCTCCGGCAAGGGCGCCATCAGCATCCCGGACATGCCCGGGGACATGCACGAGTACTTCGGCTCGATGATCAGCATGGACGACCCGCGGCACGCCAAGATCCGCCGGATCGTGTCCCGGGCGTTCTCCCCGCGCATGATCCAGCGGTTCGAGGACAAGGTCGAGAGCGTCGCGGGCGAGATCGTCGAGAACATGGCGGCGGGCGGCGGCACCGGCGACTTCGTCTCCGACGTCGCCGCGCGCCTCCCGCTGCGGATCATCTGCGACATGATGGGCATCGGCGAGGAGCACTACCAGACCGTCCTGGACGCCACCAACGTCATCCTCGCCGGGAACGACCCCGAGTTCGTCCCGTCCGGGAGCGCCGAGCAGATGGCGATGGCGCTGCTCGGCGCGGGCGAGACGCTCAAGGGCATCGTCGAGGACCTCGGCCGGCAGCGCCGCGAGAAGCCCACCGACGACCTGACGTCCGCGCTGGTGAATGCCAACGTCGACGGTGAGTCCCTCAGCGACCAGGAACTCGGTTCCTTCTTCATCCTGCTGGTCGTCGCGGGCAACGAGACCACGCGCAACGCCATCGCGCACGGCCTCGACCTGTTCACCCGCAACCCCGACCAGCGGGCGCTGCTCACCGCGGACTTCGACGGCCGCATCGCGGGCGCGATCGAGGAGATCGTCCGGTACGTGTCGCCGGTCATCTGGATGCGCCGCACGGCCACCCGCGACACCATGCTCAACGAGCACGAGATCAAGGAGGGCGACAAGCTCGTCCTCTACTACTGGTCGGGCAACCGCGACGAGTCGGTGTTCACCGAGCCGGACAAGTTCGACATCCTGCGCGACACCAGCTCGCACGTCGGGTTCGGCGGGCCCGGTCCGCACTTCTGCCTCGGGGCCCACCTGGCCAGGCGCGAGATCACCGTGATGTTCCGCGAGCTGCTGCGCCGGACGCCGGACATCCGCGCCTCCGCCGAGCCCGACCGGCTGGAGTCCAACTTCATCAACGGGATCAAGCGCCTGCCCTACACCTTCTAGCCACCACCGGCTAGCCGCCACCGGCCGGTCGGGCTCCTGTCACCAGGGGAGGGGGCCGTCCTCGGCGAGATACGCACCCGTCGGGCCGTCCGCGCCGAGCACGGCCACTCCGGCGATCACGGAGGCGCCCTGCGCGGCCGTCCGGTGCCCGGCGTGCTCGTTCAGGTCCGTCGCGCAGTAGCCGGGCGTGGCGGCGTTCACCGTGACCGAGGTGCCGGCCAGTTCCTTGGCATAGGCGACGGTGACGGCGTTCAGCGCCGACTTGGACGCGTTGTAGGGCAGCAGGTTCACGCCGTGGACGGCGCTGGACGGGTCGCTGTGCAAGGTCAGCGACCCGAGCTCGCTGGAGACGTTCACGATCCGCCCGGCGGGGGAGCGGCGCAGCAGCGGCAGCATCGCGTTGGTGACCGCGACGACGCCGAACACGTTGACCTCGAACGCGGCCCGGACCAGGTCCGGCGCCGTCCGGCTCGGCGCGTGGCCGGTCGCGCCCGTCGTCGTGATCCCGGCGTTGTTGATCAGGATGTCGAGCCGTCCGAACTCGGCGTCGATCAGCTTGGCGGCGGCCTCGACGGTCCCGGCGTCGGTGACGTCGAGGCGGACGAAGCGGGCGTCGATCCCCTCCCCGCCCAGCGCGGCCGCCGCCCGCTCGCCGTGCTCGGCGGAACGGGCCCCGAGCAGGACGGTGATCCCGTCCCGGCCGAGGATGCGGGCCGTCTCCAGGCCGATGCCCTTGTTGGCCCCGGTGATGAGTGCGATCTCGGTCGTCATGCCGTCCAGCCTCACCGGCGGCTCCGGCGCCGAGGAGAGACCGGCCGAGGCTGGGACCGGCGGTACCACCCTCGGCCTGGCGGCGCCGCCGCGCCGTCGGACATGCTGGACGCATGGACCGCAAGGAGATGGCGGCGTTCCTGCGCTCCCGCCGCGCCCGCATCCGCCCCGCGGACGTCGGGCTCCCCGGCGGGACGCGGCGCCGCACCCCGGGCCTGCGCCGGGAGGAGGTCGCCCAGCTCGCGGGCATGTCGGTGGACTACTACATACGGCTGGAGCAGGGGCGCGGCCCGCGCCCGTCCCGGCAGATCCTGGGCGCGCTGGCACGTGCGCTGAGGCTGACCGACGACGAGCGCGGCCACCTCTACAACCTGGCGGGCGAGCCGCCGGAACCGCCGAACGGACCCTCGCAGGACGTCCCGCCGGGCATCCTGCACCTGCTGGAACGGCTCGACGACACACCCGCCTACGTGCTGAACGCCCGGGGGGACATCCTCGCCTGGAACCCCCTCGCCGCGGCGCTCATGACCGACTTCGCCGCGATGGAGCCCCGCGACCGCAACGTCGTCCGCTGGATGTTCACCGGCCCCGCCGCCGAGCGGTACGAGACCGACGAGTACGTCAGGGAACTCGCGCGCGAGCTCGTCGCGGACCTGCGCGCGGCGTCCGGCCGCTACCCCGGCGATCCCGGCATCGCCGGGTTGGTCGCCGGGGTCTCCGCCCGCAGCCCGCTGTTCGCCCGCCTGTGGGACGAGGGCGAGGTCGGGATCAGGCGCGGCGGCCGCAAACTCATGACGCATCCCGTCGCCGGCGCGCTGGAGATGCACTGCGACGTGCTCTACGTGCCCGAACGCGACCAGCGGGTCGTCCTCTACACCACCGCGCCGGGCACGCCGTCCCACGAGGCGATGAAGCTGCTGCGCGTCGTCGGGACCCAGGACCTCAGCGTGCGCTGAGGCCCCGGCCCCCGCCCGCCGGCTAGCGCAGCTCGCGCTTGAGGATCTTGCCGGTGGCGGTCATCGGCAGCTCGTCGCGGAACTCCACGATCCGCGGGTACTTGTAGTTGGCGAACTGCTCCTTGCCCCACGCGACCAGCTCGTCCTCGGTGACGGTGGCGCCCGGCTTGCGGATCACGTACGCCTTGATCTCCTCCCCGTGCGAGGGGTGCTCGACGCCCACGACCGCGGCCAGCGACACGTCCGGGTGGGTCAGCAGGACCTCTTCCAGCTCGCGCGGGTACACGTTGTAGCCGCCCCGGATGATCATGTCCTTGGAGCGGTCGATGATGTAGTAGTAGCCGTCCTCGTCGCGGCGGGCCACGTCGCCGGTGCGGAACCAGCCGTCCCTGATGGACGACTCGGTCGCCTCGGGCCGGTTGTAGTAGCCCTTCATGATGTTGTGCCCCCGGATGGCGATCTCGCCGGGCCCCTCGCCCTCGATCTCCTTCCAGTCGTCGTCGATCAGCTTCATCTCGACGCCCCAGACGGGCAGGCCGATCGAGCCGGGCTTGGTCGGGCGGTCCGGGCGGTTGAACGAGGCGACCGGCGACGTCTCCGACAGGCCGTAGCCCTCCAGGACGTCCACGTCGAACTTCTGCTTGATCCCCTTCAGGACCTCCATCGGCAGCGCCGACCCGCCCGACACCGCGACCCGCAGGTTCTCCTTGATCGTCGCGACGTCCTCGGCGGACGTGTCGTCGGTCAGCAGCCCCCAGTACATCGTGGGGACGCCGGCGAAGATGTTCACCTTCTCCTTCACCATCAGCTCGACCGCCTGCCTGGCGTCGAACCGCGGCTGCATCACCAGCGTCGCGCGCCGGTAGAAGCCCACGTTCATCACGCAGGTCTGCCCGAAGATGTGGAACAGCGGCAACGTCACGAGCGAGGTGTCGTGCAGCGTCCGGTAGAAGAGCGTGTCGTCCACCATGGCGTTGGACAGCAGGTTGCTGTGCGTCAGCTCCGCGCCCTTGGGCTGCCCGGTCGTCCCGCTGGTGTAGATGATCACGGCGGTGTCGTCCGGCCCGGTCAGCGCGGTGTCGAACGTGCCCGGCTGCCCGGCGAGGGCCGCCCAGAACAGCTCGGCGCCCTCGATCGGCGATTCGGTCGCCGCCGGGTTCGCGGGCAGCAGGAAGTAGTGCTCGCACCCGTCGGCCTGCCCGAAGCCGGCGTACCCCATCTCGCCGAGCGGCAGCTCGGGCGTCCCCTCGAAGCAGAAGAGCGCCTTGGCGTCCGAGTCGTCCAGGTGGTAGGCGATCTCGCGCGGCTTGAGCAGGACGTTCAGCGGGACGACGACCGCGCCCGCCTTCAGCGCGCCGAAGTACACCATCGGGAAGTAGGGGAGGTTGGGGGTCGACAGGGCCACCTTGTCGCCCGGTCCGATGCCCCGCGACCGCAGCAGGTTCGCGACCTGGTTGGCGACCGAGTCGATGAACGCGTAGGAGAGCCGCAGGTCGCCGAACACCACGGCGTCCCGGTCGGGCGTCTCCCTGGCGGCGTCCTCCAGCAGCACGGACAGGTTGAGCATGGTACTCCTCGCGCGGAAAGGTGACCGGCCGGTTAGTTACCGCCGAGTCTACGAACGGTTCCGCACATCTTGCTGTACTGGACCACGTGAAGGCCATCTTTTCCGGCGCCTTGACGTGCCGTTTCACCGTTCCGCCCCGCCGGCGCGGCGCCGTGCGCGGTTAACCACCGGCGGAAGGGCTTGCGGCTGCGCTACTCTTGATGTATGTCAGCCAGGCTGCTCCTCGAAGGACCGCGTTGACGCACTGACGTCAGCGCGGTGGCCCCTCCTGTGCGAGGGGCCGTTTCATGTCGGCGGACGGCCCAGGCCCGAGAAAGCACGAGCCCAGAAGCACGAAGCGGAGTCTGTAAGCGTGAGCAGCGACGAGCAGTACGACCCACGGGCGGTTCAGGACAAGTGGCAGGCCCGCTGGGCGGAGCTCGACCCGTTCGCGGCCGATGAGAAGGACACCGGCACCGAGCGGCGCTACGCGCTGGACATGTTCCCCTACCCCAGCGGCGACCTGCACATGGGGCACGCCGAGGCCTTCGCCATCGGGGACGTCCCCGCCCGCTACTGGCTGCAGCGCGGCTACAACGTCCTGCACCCCATCGGGTGGGACTCCTTCGGCCTGCCCGCGGAGAACGCCGCCATCAAGCGCGACTCGCACCCCGCCGAGTGGACGTACGCCAACATCGAGACGCAGGCGGCCTCGTTCCAGCGGTACGCGCCGTCGTTCGACTGGTCGCGGCGCCTGCACACGTCCGACCCCGAGTATTACAAGTGGACGCAGTGGCTGTTCCTGCGCTTCTACGAGCGGGGCCTGGCCTACCGCAAGGGCGGGCACGTCAACTGGTGCCCGAAGGACCAGACCGTCCTGGCCAACGAGCAGGTGGTCGGCGGGCACTGCGAGCGGTGCGGCGCGCTGGTCGAGAAGCGCGTGCTGACCCAGTGGTACTTCAAGATCACCGACTACGCCGACCGGCTGCTGGACGACATGGCGCAGCTGGAGGGCAAGTGGCCCGAGCGCGTCCTGCTGATGCAGCGCAACTGGATCGGCCGCTCCACCGGCGCCGACGTCGACTTCGTGATCGAGGGGCGCGACGAGCCCGTCACGGTCTACACCACCCGCCCCGACACCCTGTACGGCGCCACGTTCATGGTCGTCGCCGCCGACGCGCCGCTGGCCGAGGAGATCTGCCACCCCGACCACCGGGCCGCGTTCGAGGCCTACCGCGAGGAGGTCTCGCGCGAGAGCGAGATCGAGCGGCTGTCCACCGAGCGCGAGAAGACCGGCGTGTTCCTGGGCCGCTACGCGGTCAACCCGGTCAACGGCGAGCGGCTGCCGGTCTGGGCGTCGGACTACGTGCTGGCCGAGTACGGGCACGGCGCGATCATGGCCGTCCCCGCGCACGACCAGCGCGACCTGGACTTCGCGCTGAAGTTCGGGCTGCCCGTCCGCGTCGTCGTCGAGACCGGGCTGGACGACCCCGCCGAGACCGGCGTCGCCACCCCCGGCGACGGCGCCATCGTCAACTCCGGGCCCATCGACGGGCTGACCAAGACCGCCGGCATCGCCCGCATCACCGAGATCCTGGAGGAGCGTGGCACCGGCCGCGCGTCCGTCAACTTCCGGCTGCGCGACTGGCTGGTGTCCCGGCAGCGGTTCTGGGGCTGCCCGATCCCGATCGTGCACTGCGAGGCGTGCGGCGAGGTCCCCGTCCCGGACGATCAGCTGCCGGTGCGGCTGCCCGAGGGCCTGCGCGGCGCCGACCTGGCCCCGAAGGGCACCTCGCCGCTGGCCGCCGCGTCCGACTGGGTCAACACCGAGTGCCCCAAGTGCGGCGGCGCCGCCACCCGCGACACCGACACCATGGACACGTTCGTCGACTCGTCCTGGTACTACTTCCGCTACTGCTCGCCCGGCTACGAGGGCGGCCCGTTCGACGTCGACCAGGTCCGCCGCTGGATGCCCGTCGACCAGTACACCGGCGGCGTCGAGCACGCCATCCTGCACCTGCTGTACAGCCGGTTCTTCACCAAGGTCCTGTACGACATGGGCATGGTCGAGTTCACCGAGCCGTTCCGCCGGCTGCTGAACCAGGGCCAGGTGATCAACCAGGGCAAGTCGATGTCGAAGTCGCTGGGCAACGGCGTCGACCTGGGCGAGCAGATCGGCGAGTTCGGCGTGGACGTCGTCCGGCTGGCGATCCTGTTCTCCGGTCCGCCCGAGGACGACATCGACTGGGCGGACGTGTCCCCGCACGGCATGTCGAAGTTCCTGTCCCGCGTGCACCGGATCGCCGCCGAGGTCTCGTCCGCGCCGGGCGCCGACCCCGCGACCGGCGACACGGCGCTGCGCCGCGTCACCGCCCGCACCGTCGACGAGGCCACCACGCTGGTCGAGACGGAGCGGTTCAACGTCGCGATCGCGCGGATCATGGAGCTGGTCACCGCGACCCGCAAGGCCATCGACTCCGGCCCCGGCGCCGCCGACCCGGCCGTCCGCGAGGCCGCCGAGACGATCACGGTCCTGCTGTCGCTGTTCGCGCCCTACACCGCCGACGAGGCGTGGGAGCTGCTGGGCCGCACCGCCCCGGTGATCCGGGCGGGCTGGCCGTCGGCCGACCCGGCGCTGCTGGTGGAGGAGTCGGTCACCTGCGTCGTCCAGATCGCCGGCAAGGTCCGCGACCGGCTGGAGGTGCCGCCCGGCATCGCCGAGGAGGAGCTGGAGCGCCGCGCGCTGGCCTCCGCCAGGGTCCAGGACGCGCTGGGCGGCGCCGAGATCATGAAGATCATCGTCCGCGCCCCCAAGATCGTCAACATCGTTCCCAAGCGCTGACCGCCGGCCCCGCGCCCCCACCCGGGGGCGCGGGGGAGGCTCGCGAGCGCCGGAGGGCATGCCGACGGGCCGCCGGAGAGCCTCCGGCGGCCCGTCGGCATGCCCGCTACATCTTGCGGAGGACGGCGACGACGCGGCCGAGAACGGACGCCTCGTCGCCGGGGATCGGCTCGTAGGCGGAGTTCTGCGGCATGAGCCAGATGTGGCCGTCGCGGCGCTTGAACGTCTTCACGGTGGCCTCGCCGTCGATCATGGCGGCCACGATGTCGCCCTGCTCGGCCACCGGCTGCTGCCGGACGACCACCCAGTCGCCGTCCGCGATCGCGGCCTCGATCATCGAGTCGCCGGTGACCTTCAGCAGGAAGTGGGTGCCCTCGCCGACGAGCTGCTTGGGCAGCGTGAACACGTCCTCGACGGCCTCCTCGGCGAGGATCGGGCCGCCGGCGGCGATCCGGCCGACGAGCGGGACGTAGGCGGGCGCGGGCTGCGCCGTGGCCGGCTGGCCACCCGCGGCCTCGAAGGCGTCCTCCTCGGTGCGCACCGGCGTCGTGCCCGGCACCCGCACCTCGACCGCGCGCGGGCGGTTGGGGTCGCGCCGCAGGAAGCCCTTGCGCTGGAGCGACCGGAGCTGGTGCGACACGCTGGACGTGCTGGTCAGCCCCACGGCCTCGCCGATCTCGCGCATCGACGGCGGGTATCCGCGGCGCTGGACCGAGTCGCGGATCACCTCCAGCACCATGCGCTGCCGCTGCGTCAGGCCCGTCTCGTCCATCGGCCCGTCGGGCAGCTCCCGGACCTTGCTCATCGCTAGTCGCCTCCCGGGCGCCTCGATCGGTCACTCCTTGTCATGAGACGCTATCGCGTCCCGGCCTAATGATCAAACAATTGTTCGAAGATGTACTCGCTTTTCGCGGCCGCCTCCTGGTAGAACATCGTACAGGCGTTCGATCGAAAATTCATTCGACGTCGAGGAGGGGAGAGATGTCCGGTTCACCGCACAGTGACCGTCCCCCGATCCGCCTGACCCGCCGCGGCCGCGTCGTCCTGGTGGCCTTCACCGCCGCCGTCACCCTCGTCGGGCTCTGGCTCACGGTCGGGCCGGGCGCCTTCGCCGGCTCGGGCGGAGGGCGCGACGGCACGGACCGTCCCGCCAGGACGGTCGTCGTCGAACCCGGCGAGACCCTGTGGGTCATCGCGTCCGCCGCCGACCCGGGCGCCGATCCGCGCCGCACCGTCCAGCGCATCATGGACCTCAACGGCCTCGGGGGCGATCCCACCCTCCGGCCCGGCCAGGAGATCCGCCTGCCCGCGGAGTGACCGCGCGGCGGGCCGCCCCGAGTGCGGCGCGACCGCGTCCGACCAGGCGATCCGTGCCCGCCGCGGACGTCGTGTGGCGACACGCCCGGGATGAAATCGGAGACGCGTGAGGTGACCTGCGCGGACGCGGCGGATGTGACCGGAGAGGCTCCCGATCAGGTTGCGAAGCCCTGCGGTGAGCCGTACGGTTGACCACAACATCTAGTAGTCACATCGATGTAGTTCCCTATATATGGCACTCACATCGGTGTAAGTCGTTTACGTCAGGGGAGGTATCGAGCGTGCACTGCCCGTTCTGCCGCAACCCCGACACCAAAGTGATCGACAGCCGTGCCACCGACGACGGCGGCGCCATTCGGCGGCGGCGCTCGTGCGCGGAATGCGGCAAGCGATTCACCACGCAGGAGAATGTGCTCGTCATGGTGGCCAAGCGCAGCGGGGTCACCGAGCCGTTCTCCCGGGAAAAGATCATCGCCGGGGTGCGCAGGGCCTGCCAGGGCCGCCCGGTCGACGAGGATGCGCTCGCGAAGCTGGGACAGCGGGTCGAAGAGGCGATCAGATCGTCCGGATCCGCGGAAATCCCCTCGCACGAGATCGGCCTCGCGATTCTGGGGCCGCTCGGCGAACTCGACGAGGTCGCCTATCTGCGATTCGCCTCGGTCTACCGGAGCTTCGAGTCGCTGGACGACTTCGCCAAGGAGATCGAGGCACTGCGGAAGGCCGGTTCCTCGGGGGAGCCCGGCCCGTCCCGATAGGGGCGGTTCCGGCACCACACATCAGCACATTGAAGGCGCCTCCGCACGGGCATGTCCCATGCGGCGGCGGAGTTGTTCCTGAACAGGGTCCGGCGGGAGGGCCCGAGAAGGGGGAAGGCCATGACGGAGACGGTGAGCGGCTCGGCGGCGCGGCGCGGCAAGGGGGGCCGCAAAGGGCTGAAGATCGAGCGCATTTTCACCACGCCCGGCGTGCACCCGTACGACGAGATGCGCTGGGAGCGTCGTGACGTCGTCATGACCAACTGGCGCGACGGCTCGGTGAACTTCGAGCAGCGCGGCGTCGAGTTCCCCGACTTCTGGTCGCTGAACGCCGTCAACATCGTCACGTCCAAGTACTTCCGCGGCGCGGTCGGCACCCCGCAGCGGGAATGGAGCCTGAAGCAGCTCGTCGACCGGGTGGTGCGGGTCTACACCGAGACCGGCGTCAAGGAGGGCTACTTCGCCTCCGAGCAGGACGCCGAGATCTTCGACCACGAACTGAAGTACGCCCTCGTCCACCAGCTGTTCAGCTTCAACTCGCCCGTCTGGTTCAACGTCGGCACGAAGTCGCCGCAGCAGGTGAGCGCCTGCCTTCCCTATGAGTCGCTGGTGAGCACACCCGCCGGCCTCATCCCGATCGGCAAGCTGGTCGAAGACGACGCCGTCGGCACCAAGGTCTACGACGCGACCGGCCTCACCCGCATCGTCGCCACCAAGGCCAACGGTGTCCGCGACGTCCTCCGAGTCCACACCAAGGCCGGTTATACCTTGGACGTCACCCCTGACCATCTGGTCTGGAAGGCGACCGGTGAAGGCACGGGACGTTTCGTCCCTGCGGGCGAACTCGCCGTCGGCGACCAGGTCGAATGGCATCGGCGCGACGCCTTCGGCGAGGCCGAGATCTCTCCGCGTGAGATGTCGGAGGCCGCCCTCGCCGGGTGGCTGCAGTCCGATGGTTTCGTGGGACGGTACGAGACCGGCACGAACCGTTCGCTGACCATCGAGGCCATGACCGTGACCGACGCCGAACTCGAGTGGGTCGGCGGTCACCTGGACGTGGTGTTCCCCGGCGTCCACCGTCACGAGCGCGGTGTCGAGACGAAGGGCGCCGCTCTCGACCGCCGCCGGACCCGGCTCCACGGCAAGGTCCTAGAGGAGTACGTCAACGACTGGGGGCTGCTGGCCCGGGGCATCGACATGACCGTCCCCGAGCGCCTCTTCACCGCGCCGCTCCCGGTCGTCGCCTGCTATCTCCGCAGCATCTTCCAGGCCGAAGGCTTCGTGTCCGAGCGCGAGACGTCCACGGTCATCGAGGTCGGCATGATCTCCGAGCGGCTGATTCGGGGGATGCAGCGCCTGCTGCTGCGTTTCGGCGTCTTCTCCCGAGTCGGCGTCAAGCAGCCCAACCGGTCGGACCAGAAGCCGCTCTGGACGCTGCGCATCCAGAGTGGCGGCGACCGCCGTGTCTTCGCCGACGAGATCGGTTTCATCGACCCGGCCAAGGCGCTCAAGATGCACCAGGGCTTCGAGAAGCCGGGGCGTCCGGCGCACCCGACCAAGCGGTTGGAGATCGCCAAGATCGAGAAGCTCGGTGCGATGGAGGTCTACGACATCCAGACCGAGAGCGGCGAGTTCCTCTGCGACAACATCCGGGTGCACAACTGCTTCATCCTGTCCGTCGACGACACGATGGAGTCGATCCTCGACTGGTACAAGGAGGAGGGCGTCATCTTCAAGGGCGGCTCCGGCGCCGGCCTGAACCTCTCCCGCATCCGCTCCAGCCGCGAACTGCTCTCCTCCGGCGGCACCGCCAGCGGCCCCGTCTCCTTCATGCGCGGCGCCGACGCCTCCGCCGGGACGATCAAGTCCGGCGGCGCGACCCGCCGCGCCGCGAAGATGGTCGTCCTGGACGTCGATCACCCCGACATCCAGGAGTTCATCGAGACCAAGGCGCGCGAGGAGGACAAGATCCGCGCGCTGCGGGACGCCGGGTTCGACATGGACCTCGGCGGCAAGGACATCGGCAGCGTCCAGTACCAGAACGCCAACAACTCCGTCCGCGTGTCGGACGAGTTCATGCAGGCCGTGGAGTCCGGCGGCGAGTTCGGGCTGCGCGCCCGGATGACCGGCGAGGTCATCGAGACCGTCAAGGCCAGGGACCTGTTCCGGTTGATGGCCAAGGCCGCGTGGGAGTGCGCCGACCCGGGCATCCAGTACGACGACACGATCAACGACTGGCACACCAACCCCGAAACCGGACGTATCACCGCGTCCAACCCGTGCTTCCCCGCAGACCAGCGGGTGGTCACCGACAAGGGCCTGGTCCGCATCGGCGACATGGTGCGCCGCGCCGCGATCGGGGAGACCTACGGGATCTACACCAACGACGTGACCTCCGAGTCCGACGCGCAGGACCGTATCGTCGCGACCGACCCGGTGCGCTACATGGTGACCGGCACCAACGAGATCCTCGAACTGCGGTTCTCGGACGGCTCGCGGCTGCGTTGCACCCCGGGTCACCGTGTCTGGACGGCCAACCGAGGCTGGGTGCACGCTGAGGAGTTGACCGGGGACGACCGGGTAGTCCGGTCCTTCCACCGCGCGAGCCGGGCGGGGGCGACGGGTGAGATGCCTGTGGCCGCGCTTCACGCGGCGCAGGCGGCAGCGTCCCGGCACGCGCTGGAACTGCCGGAGAAGTGGGACGAGGAATTCGCTCACTACCTTGGGTGGCTGACCGGTGACGGATGTGTCACCGATGTCAACGCGATCACGGTCTACGGCACTGAGCGGGAGCAGGAGACCGTGATGCCGAGGCATGAGGCGCTCCTGCGTCGCATTACCGGTAGCGAGCGCAAGCCCAGCGTCCAGGCGAACGGTACGCAGCAGCTTCGCGTGGGTCACGAGGCATTCCGCGCCTTCCTCCGCGCTCTCGGCGTCTCGGACGGAAAGGCCCCCGAGAAGACCGTCCCGGCCGCTGTCTACGAGGCGCCGGAAGCGGAACTCGTGGCGTTTCTCCAGGGACTCTTCGACGCGGACGGGTGCGTCGTCAGCATGGAGAACGGCACCCGCTACGTCGGGCTCGGCAGCCGGTCCGAGGAACTGCTCCTCGGCGTCCAGGAACTGCTCGCGTCGCTGGGCATCTCCGGGCGGATCTACCGGACGGGGCTCAAGAAGGAGAGCTTCCGCTACACCCGTAAGGACGGGAGCGAGGCGACCTACGGGTCGAACGGGCCGAGCTTCGACCTGCGGGTCAGTGGCCAGGGCATGGTGGAGTTCGCAGCGGTGGTCGGGTTCGGACTGCAGGCGAAGCAGGCCGCGCTGCTCGGCATCCTCGACACGACGAAGCGCTACAAGAAAGACCTCTCGGTCCGCATGGTGTCCCGCGAGTCCAAGGGCTTCGAGACCACCTACAACCTCACCGAGCCCCGCAACCACTCCTACATCGTGAGCGGGTTCGTGGTCGCGAACTGCTCGGAGTACATGAGCCTGGACAACTCGTCCTGCAACCTGGCCAGCATCAACCTGCTGAAGTTCCTCACCGAGGCGGGCACGTTCGACGTCGCGAGGTTCGTCAAGCTCACCGAGCTGGTCATCACGGCGATGGACGTCTCGATCACGTTCGCCGACTTCCCGACGGAGAAGATCGCCGAGACGACCCGCGACTACCGGCAGCTCGGCATCGGCTACGCCAACCTGGGCGCCCTGCTGATGGCGACCGGGCACGCCTACGACTCCGAGGGGGGACGCTCCCTCGCCGCCGCGATCACGTCGCTGATGACGGGCGTCGCCTACCGGCGCTCGGCCGAGCTCTCCGGCGTCGTCGGCCCGTACGCCGGCTATGCCCGCAACGCCGAGGCGCACAAGCGCGTCATGCGCAAGCACGCCGCCGCCAACGACGGCATCCGCACGCTGGACGAGATGGACAAGGCCGTCCACGCCGCCGCCGCCAAGCAGTGGGCGGAGTGCCTGAAGGCCGGCGAGAAGCACGGCTACCGCAACGCGCAGGCGTCGCTGCTCGCGCCGACCGGCACCATCGGCCTGATGATGGACTGCGACACCACCGGCATCGAGCCCGACCTGGCGCTGATGAAGTTCAAGAAGCTCGTCGGCGGCGGGTCCATGCAGATCGTCAACCACACGGTGCCGCGCGCCCTGGAGAAGCTCGGCTACCAGCAGGAGCAGATCGAGGCGATCGTCGAGTACGTCGCCGAGCACGGCCACGTGGTGGACGCCCCCGGCCTGCGTCCCGAGCACTACGAGGTGTTCGACTGCGCGATGGGCGAGCGGGCGATCAGCCCGATGGGGCACGTCCGGATGATGGCGGCCGTGCAGCCGTTCCTGTCCGGCGCGATCTCCAAGACGGTCAACATGCCCGAGCAGGCCACCATCGAGGACATCGAGAAGGTGTACTTCGAGGGCTGGCGCCTCGGCCTCAAGGCCCTGGCGATCTACCGCGACAACTGCAAGGTCGGCCAGCCGCTCTCCGCCGCGGGCAAGAAGGAGAAGGCGAACGAGGAGCCCGCCGAGGCGCTGGCCCCGCGCCCGATCCGCCGGCGGCTGCCGAAGCAGCGCCCCGCGACCGTCACCCGCTTCTCCGTCGCCGGCGCCGAGGGCTACATGACCGCCTCGTCCTACCCGGACGACGGCGTCGGCGAGGTCTTCCTCAAGCTCGGCAAGCAGGGCTCCACGCTCGCCGGCGTGATGGACGCCTTCTCCATGGCGATCTCCATCAGCCTGCAGTACGGCGTCCCGCTGGAGACGTGGGTGGAGAAGTTCACCAACATGCGGTTCGAGCCCGCCGGCATGACCGACGACCCCGACATCCGCATGGCGACCTCGGTGATGGACTACATCTTCCGCCGCCTCGCGCTGGACCACCTCCCGTACGAGGAGCGCGCGGAGCTCGGCATCCTCACCGCCGGGGAGCGCGCGATGCAGGCCAACGGCGAGGACCCGGCCGCCCTGCACGCCGAGGACGAGGTCGACCACGAGTCGCTCGCCCAGTCCGCCGCCATCACCCGTCCGTCCGCCCCGGCTCCGGCCGCCGAGGCGCACTCGTCCGTCGAGGTGATCGAGAGCCGCCAGGGCCGCACCGCCGACGCCCCGCTCTGCCTCACCTGCGGCACGAAGATGCGCCCGGCGGGAAGCTGCTACGTCTGCGAGGGCTGCGGCTCCACCAGCGGCTGCAGCTGACGAACGAACGGTCGGCCCCCGGTGAGCGCGCGGTGCGCTCTCCGGGGGCCTCGGTGTACCGGGTCAGGAGGACGTGGTCTTGTCGTCGCCGCCGGGCTTGATCGGCTGGGTGGTCGAGGCGCGGCGGCGCTGGGCGGACTTGCGGGGGCCGGCGACCAGGGTGTCGTCCTCGGTCCCTTCCGGGGCGGCGGGCTTGGCCGGCGGGTCGGACGGCGCCGGCTCGGCGGGCTTCGGGCCGCGGCGGGGCTTCTTCGCGGGCTTCAGCTCGGCCTGGCGGAGCGATTCCACGAAGCTGGCGGCGTCGTCCTCGTCGTCGTCCGGGCGGCGCAGGCGTTTGGCGATGACCCACTGGTCGAGGGTCAGGCGGCCCCCGCCGCCCGCGGCGAACAGGAGGCTGGCCATGCCGAGGGCGAGGACCAGCTCGTAGCCGTTCTGGACCGCGCCCTCGTCCACCACGAAGAGGCCCTGGTCGGCGTGGACGAAGATGAACGCGCCCGCCATGTCGACGAACAGCAGGACGCCGGTGACGGGCAGGCCCAGACCGGCGATCAGCGCGGCGCCGCCGAGCAGTTCCACGAAGGCGGAGTAGACGGCGGCGGCGGTGGGGAGCGGTACGCCGAGGTCGCCGAACGAGCGGCCGGTCGCGGTGATGCCCGCCTCGATCTTCTGCCAGCCGTGCGCCATGAACACGATGCCGACGCCAAGCCGCGCCAGGACTGCCACGATGTCGTAGAGCGGCCGAGAGCGCATGCCGTCGACTCCTTCAGCACGGGGATGGGCCCGGTTTGACGGAGAGTATGACGGGATGGTGGGAGATATCGCGAACGCTGCAGGTGAGGTTAGGGTCGACGGGTGAAGAGCCACCAGTACGACGTGTCGGTGACCTGGACGGGGAACACCGGGTCCGGGACGAGTTCCTACCGCGCCTACGAGCGGGCCCACGAGGTGCAGGCGGCGGGCAAGCCGCCGATCGCGGGGAGCTCCGACCCCGGTTTCCGCGGCGACCCGTCCCGGTGGAATCCGGAGGAGCTGCTCGTCGCCTCCCTGTCGCAGTGCCACATGCTGTGGTTCCTGCACCTGTGCGCCGTGGAGAAGGTCGTGGTAACGGGCTACGAAGACCGTCCGCGCGGCGTGATGGTCGAGTCGGCGGACGGCGGCGGGCGTTTCGAGGAGGTCGTGCTGCGTCCCCGGGTGGCCCTCGCCGACCCGGAGCAGGCCGGGCGGGCCGCCGAACTGCACGAACGAGCCCACGAGCTGTGCTTCATCGCGAACTCGGTCAACTTCCCCGTCCGCCACGAGGCGACCTTCGAATAGCCGTACGCGGGGACGGTCAGCGCGTGCGGCCGCGGGCCTTCAAGCGCGTCGGCGGCAGGGCGGGCGCGGGGAGGCGGGCGCCGTCATAGCCCTCGACGGCGCCGAAGCGGTCGCCGGTCGCCCAGTCCTCGCGGGCCTGGGCGATCTCCTCGCCGGTCCGCGCGATGAAGTTCCACCACATGACGAGCTTCTCCGCGAACGGCTCGCCGCCGAGCAGCACGAAGCCGCCCGGCCCGTCGGCCGCCCGCACCGGCAGCTCGCGGCGGCCGCAGCCGAGGTAGAGCATCGACCCTGGCTCCACCCGCTCGCCGTCGATCTCCAGGACGCCGGACATGGTGAGCGCGGCGTACTCGAAGTCGGGCTCGACCGGTACGCGCGCGGCGGCGCCGTCCTCCAGCGTGATGTCGGCCCCCATGATGGGGCTGAACGTCGAGCCCGGAGAGGCGGCCCCGTCGAGTTCGCCCAGCAGGAGGGTGGCGGTCAGTCCGGGCGCGGCCACCACCGGCAGGTCGGCGTGGTACTCCCAGGCCGGCTCGGTGTGCCGGTGGACGTCCGGGAGCGCGACCCAGAGCTGCGCACCGTGCAGGATCGG
The DNA here is from genome assembly GCF_041463655.1 of Actinomadura monticuli. Classification (NCBI taxonomy): domain Bacteria; kingdom Bacillati; phylum Actinomycetota; class Actinomycetes; order Streptosporangiales; family Thermomonosporaceae; genus Actinomadura; species Actinomadura monticuli. The sequence continues at coordinate 12,851 of NZ_JAXCEI010000029.1, read as the reverse complement.
GGAATGCCCGCGCGGGGACTCCTCCGAGTGCGCGATGGCCCGTCCGGCGGTCATCAGCCCGAGCTCCTTCGGGCGGATCGTCCGCAGGCTGCCGAGACTGTCGCGGTGCAGCACCTCGCCGCCGTGCAGCCAGCTCACCGTCTGCAGCCCGATGTGCGGATGCGGCGGCACCCGCATGCCGGGCTCGTCGGTGATGTCGTCCGGACCGTAGTGGTCGACGAAGCACCACGCGCCCACCATCCGCCGCCCCAGGCTGGGCAGCAGCCGCCGGACGACCGTGCTCTCGCCCAGCGGGACCCGCCGCGGCGGCAGCAGCTCGTGGACGGGCCCTCCCTCCACGTCTTCGCGTCCGCCGCATTCGACCGCACCCGGCCGGACATCCAGATTGCTCACCTGAACCGTCCCTCCCCGCAAGACCGTCCCTTAACGATGCCCCATCGCCGTCGCCGTCGAACCTCACGGAATGGGGCGTCCGGGCGCCGGGTTCTCATGTACGTGATGCACGGTGAGTACAAGGTCCCCGGCGGCAAGCTCGTGGTCGCCGATGTCGACGTCGCCGACGGCCTGCTGCGCGCCCCGAGGATCAGCGGCGACTTCTTCCTGGAACCGGACGAGGCCCTGGACGCGATCAACGCCGTCCTCGACGGCCTTCCCGCCGGGCTGGAGGCGAAGGCGATCGGGGCCCGCGTCCAGGCCGGCCTGCCGCGCGGCACGGTCATGCTCGGCATCACCGCCGAGGCCGTGGGCGTCGCGGTGCGGCGCGCGGTGGCGCGGGCGTCGGACTGGCGCGACCACGACTGGCGGCTGATCCACGAGCCGCCGCAGGACCCGGCCCTGCACATGGCGATCGACCAGGTCCTGGCGGAGGAGGTCGGCGCCGGGCGCCGCCCGCCGACGCTGCGGGTGTGGGAGTGGGCGTCGCCCGCCGTGGTCATCGGCAGCTTCCAGTCGCTGCGCAACGAGGTCGACGCGGAGGCGGCACGGCGGCACGGCGTGGACGTGGTGCGGCGCATCAGCGGCGGCGGCGCGATGTTCATCGAGCCCGGCAACACGATCACGTACTCGCTGTACGCGCCGGAGACGCTGGTGGCGGGCATGTCGTTCGCGGAGAGCTACGCCTTCCTGGACGACTGGGTGCTGGGCGCGCTCGGCGAGCTCGGGATCAGGGCCTGGTACCAGCCGCTCAACGACATCACCTCCGACAACGGCAAGATCGCGGGCGCGGCGCAGAAGCGGCTCTCGGCGGGCGCGGTGCTGCACCACGTGACGATGGCCTACGACATCGACGCCGACAAGATGCTGCAGGTGCTGCGGATCGGCCGGGAGAAGATCTCCGACAAGGGCATCGCCAGCGCGGTGAAGCGGGTGGACCCGCTGCGGCGGCAGACCGGCCTGCCCCGCGAGGAGATCATCGACCGGATGATCGCCCACTTCCGCACCCGGTACGGCCTGACGGGCGACCGGGTCGGCGAGGACGAGATGCGACTGGCCCGCAAGTACGTCACGGACAAGTTCAGCACCCGGGAGTGGACGGCGCGCGTCCCCTGACCGCCCTCGAGACGGCTCGCCGAACGGAACCTTGGGGTGCCGCCGTGCGTCCTCCTCTCGTGGCAGGTCGCGGCGGCCGCGCGGCACGCCCTAGGTTGGGGACGTCGGCCGATGATGAGGAGCGTTCATGTCGATGCAGAAGGGCGCCAATACCGCGGTGCCGGTTCCCGCGGTGCGGGTCGAGCTGGGCTGGCAGGCCGGTCCGGGCGTGCCGGACGCCGATGCGTCGGCGCTCCTGGTGACCGAGAGCGGCCGTGTCCGGTCCGACGACGACTTCGTCTTCTACAACCAGCCGGCGCACGCGTCCGGCGCGGTGCGGCACGAGGGCAAGCAGCAGGGGCCGACGGTCCTGGACGTCCTGTCGGTGGACCTCGGCCGGGTCGAGCCGGCCATCGAGAAGGTCGTCATCGCGGCGTCGTCCGACGGCGGGACGTTCGGCCAGTTCCAGGGCCTGTACGTGCGCGTGGTGGACGCGGCGGGCGGCGCGGAGGTCGCCCGGTTCGACAGCCAGGGCGCCACCTCGGAGACGGCGTTCGTCCTCGGTGAGCTGTACCGGCGGCAGGGCGCGTGGAAGTTCCGCGCGGTCGGCCAGGGCTACGACTCGGGTCTCGCCGGCCTCGCCACCGACTACGGCATCTCGGTCGACGACCCCGGCCAGGCGCCGCCGCCTCCGGCCGCGCCGCCGCCCCCGGCCCCGCCCGCGCAGCCGCAGGCCCCCGCGCCGCAGCAGCAGTACGCGCCTCCGCCTCCGCCTCCGCCGCCCGGCGGCCAGTACGCGCCGCCGCCGCCCCCCGGCCAGTACGCGCCGCCGCCCCCTCCGGGCCAGTACGCGCCTCCTCCGCCGGCGGGCCAGTACGCGCCGCCTCCTCCCGGGCAGTACGCGCCGCCGCCCCCGCCCGGCGCGGCCGCGCCGCAGCCGCAGGGAGGCAAGATCTCCCTGACGAAGAACGCGCCGTCGGTGTCGCTCACCAAGCACGGCGCGACGGGCGGCCACATGCGGGTCAACCTCAACTGGACGGCGCGCGAGGGCGTCGCGAAGGGACGGCTCGGCAAGCGCCGCCGCGGCGTCGACCTCGACCTCGACCTGTGCTGCCTCTGGGAGCTGCAGGACGGCCGCAAGGGCATCATCCACGCGATCGGCGACATGGGCGCGCTGGACCGCGCGCCGTTCATCAAGCTCGACAAGGACGACCGCACCGGAGCGATCGAGTCGGGCGAGAACCTGCACATCAACCTCGACCACACCAAGGACTTCAAGCGCATCCTGGTGTTCGCCGAGATCTACGACGGCGCTGACGACTTCCGCGGCCTGGACGCGATCGCCACGCTGTTCCCGGTGGGCGCGCCGCCCATCGACATGCGGATGGACGACTGCGTGGACGCCTCCCGCGACGCGGTCCTGGCGCTCATCGAGAACGTGAACGGCGAGCTGGTCGTCCGCCGCGAGGGCCGGTTCATCCTGCCGCCGCCGGGGCGTCCGCGCTGGGGCAAGATGGCGGTCGACCAGGCGTACGCGTGGAACCTGGAGTGGGTGGCCTCCCGCGGCAAGGACTGACCGCTGGCCGTCCTCGCGCCCGGAAAGTCAGGCGGCTTTCACGTGGTCGGCCAGCTTCTTGTCGTGGGCGACGCGGACGAGCGCGGCGGTGAAGCGGGCCAGTTCCTTCTCCGGCACCTTCCCGGCTAGCTCGCCGGCGTCGGTGGGCAGGCCGAGCCGCTCGGCGCCCTTCTTCACCTGGTCGTCGATGTAAGGGCGGAGCCAGGGCCAGATGGCCTGCGCCTCACGGCAGAAGATGTCCACGCCGGTCGGCCCTATGCCGGGGAACTCCTGGAGCAGGCCGGCCGCCTTCCCGGGGTCGCGTTCGGCCTCGATGGCGAGACGGCGCAGATCTCCCTGGTACCTGTCCTGGGCGATCTCCGCCGTGTCGCCCAGCCGGGACGAGGTGCTCTCGTCGTAGCGGACGTAGTGGCCGCGTCCCAGGGCGTCCACCCGGTCCTGCCACGACAGCCTGCCCATCCCGCGCGCGGTCCCGCCGCCGGCCTCGAACAGTTCGCGGGCGGCGGCGACCGCGATGTCCGACGAGATGCGCGCGCTCAGCAGGTTGGCCAGGACGAGGAGCTTGAACAGGGCGGCCGGCTGGTCCTTCAGCGTGATGCCGGCCTCCTCGGCGAACGTCCGGCCGGACTCGTGCAGCAGCTTCTTCACGACGGCGTCCATGGCATGTACCTCCCGTGGACGGCGCCTACCCGGCAGGGAGCGGATGACTCACAGGAGGCTGAGCTGTCCTTCGCCGGCGAGCGGGTCGCGGTGCTTCTTCAGGTGCCGCCACCGGGGGAGGTCGTCCAGGTAGGACCAGGACATCCGGTGGTGGGGCGTGGGCCCGTGCTCCTCCAGCGCCTTCTGGTGGACGGGCGACGGGTAGCCGGCACTGGAGGCGAACCCGTAACCGGGGAACTCGCCGTCCAGCCCTGCCATCAGCCGGTCCCGGTGGACCTTCGCCAGGACGGAGGCGGCGGCGACCGTGACGGACCTCTGGTCGGCCTTGATCTCGCATCGGACGCGCCAGGACGGGCCCAGGAAATCGTGCTTGCCGTCGAGGATGACGACGTCGGGCCGGACGGGCAGCGACTCCAGCGCGCGTACGGCGGCGCGCCGCAGCGCCTCGGTCATGCCGACCTCGTCGATCTCCTTTGGGGACGAGGCGCCGATGGCATGCCCGGCGAGCCATGCGGGCAGCAGACCGGCGAACGACTCGCGATGCGCCTCGGTGAGCAGTTTCGAGTCGGTCAGCGCGATGGTCTTCCTGCCACGTCCACGCAGGACGGGCGGCGGGCTCAGGTCGGTGACGGCGGCGCACACCACGACGGGTCCCGCCCAGGCGCCCCGCCCGACCTCGTCCACCCCGGCGATCCTGACCGGACGCGCCGCCCGGAGCTCCTCCTCGATCTCGTAACCGGCGACCCGCGAGATCTCCTTGGGGCCGGCCGAGGCGGGGCCGATCCCCGGCAGGGCGTCGGTCGGGCCGGTCGGGCCGGTCGGGTCGGTCGGGTCGGTCAAGGAGACTCCTCAGGAACGCATGAACGCATGAACGCCGCGATCGCGTGGCCGAGCCGTTCCCCGTCGTCCTCCTGGAGGAAGTGGCCCGCGCCGTCGATCGTAGGGTGCACGACGCCCTGCGCGCCCGGAACCAGCTGCCTGAACAGCGGCGCCATCGCGCCGGTGATGGGGTCCTTGTCGCTGAAGGCCACCAGGAACGGCTTGTCCCACGCGCGCAGGACGTCCCAGGCGTCGCGGTTGGGCTGCGCCTCCGGGTCGTCGGGTTCGGCGGGGACGAGCGCGGGCATGGCGCGCGGCCCCGCTTTGAACGACTCGTCCGGGAACGGCGCGTCGTAGGCGGCGCGCACGTCGTCCGCCAGTTGGGTGCGGCATCCGGCGGCGATGTTGCGGGCGATGTCGAACTCGGCCGCCGTACGGACGGACTGGCGGAACTTCAGCCATGTCTCCGGCATCGGGAAGTCGCCGGTGGGGAGACCGGTGTTCGCGACGACGACGCGCGAGAAGCGGTCCTGGTGCGCGGTGACCAGGCGGAGCCCGATCAGGCCGCCCCAGTCCTGCCCGACGAGCGTCACGTCCCGCAGACCGAGGGCGTCGAAGACCAGGGAGCGCGTCCACTCGATGTGGCGTGCATAAGTGTGGTCGGTCATCTCGGCGGGCTTGTCGGAGCGGCCGAAACCCACCAGGTCCGGCACGACCACGCGCAGCCCCGCGTCGGCCAAGACGCGCATGACGCGGCGGTAGAGGAACGACCAGCTCGGCTCACCGTGCAGGCACAGCACCACGGGGCCGTCGGACGGGCCCGCCTCGACGTAGGCCATCCGCAGGGTTCCGTCGCCGTCCTGGGCCGGGACGTCGGCGTAACGCGGCTCGTACGGGAAGTCGGGGAGGTCGTGGAAGCGATCGTCGGGCGTACGCAGGATCCGCATGCGCCCAATCATGGCAGCGGCCTTTCCGTTACGGATTCGGCCGGTGTCGGCAGCGGAGCCGGACTCGCACTTTTGGACAGTACGAATGTCCTGGTCTCGGGTCCGGGGCGCGCTGGGCCCGCCCCAGGCAGGCCGTGCGGAGACCAACGAACCGCGCTCGGGGAGTCCCGTTCCGGGCGGTCCTGCGCTTTACTCGCTTCTGATGGCTTTGTTCGGCAGGTCCCGCTCCCGCCCGGCGAAGGACGCCGCGGCGCGGGATCTTTTCGAGCGCCTGCGGGTGCGCTACTTCCACATCACCCCGGGGCTGCGGTTCCTGGGCGGGCTGCTGCTGATCGCGCTGGTGTCGGCCGCCGCGGTCGTCCTCGACGGGCCCGCCCTGGTCGCGGCGGCGGGCACCGCCCTGCTGCTGGTCGTCCTCCACCTGACGCTGCGCTCGCCCACGGGCATGGGGGTCGTCGCGGTCCTCGCGTCCTGGCTGGGGGTATCGGTGCCCTTGGGCAGGCTCTACCCGGACGGCGGCGACCTCACCTACCTGAGCCCGACACTGCTTCTGGCCGCGCTCGCCCTGCCCGTCGCGGTGGTCGCGTTCCGCCTGCGCGGGTACGCGCCCTGGCGCACGACCCTGCTCGCCCTGGCCGCCGCGGGCGCGGCGACGGCGGCGGTCGCCCAGCTGCTCCCGGAGGCGAACGCCGCGCCCGGCTGGGCCGCCGTGCTGGCCGTCCTCGCCTACCGGTGGGACCGGGCGCGCCGGACGGTGCCCGCCGAGGCGTACGAGACCGGCTGGGTGCAGGAGCAGGCGAGCCCGAAGGGGGACGCCGTGCCAGGACCGCGAAAGAACCCGCCCAACCTCGACAAGCCGGACAGGCGCGATCGGCCGGGCCGGTCCGACCGGCAGACCCCCGGCACCGGCGGGGCGGCCGGGGCGGCCGCGCAGACGGCCCACGAGCAGCGCGCCGCGGCGCAGGCCGCCGAGGCCGCGCCCGCGCCGGAGCGGCCGACGCACCCCGCGCGCCGGACGGACGCCTCCCCGGACATCTCCGTCGCCGACGCGCTCGCCGAGCTGGAGAACATGATCGGGCTGGAGCCGGTCAAGCGACAGGTCCGCTCGATCGCCGCGTCCATCGAGGCCGCGCACATGCGGGCCGCCGCCGGCGTGCCCACCGAGAAGCCGATGCGGCACTTCGTCTTCGTCGGCCCGCCCGGGACGGGCAAGACGACCGTCGCGCGCGTGCTGGCCAAGATCTTCTACGCGTTCGGGCTGCTCCCCGAGCCGGCGCTGGTCGAGGCCCAGCGCGCGGACCTCGTCGGCGAGTTCCTCGGCGCCACCGCGCTCAAGACCAACCGGCTCGTCGACTCCGCGTTGGGCGGGGTCCTGTTCGTCGATGAGGCGTACGGCCTGGTCAACTCCGCCGAAGGGCAGCCCGACCGGTTCGGTGACGAGGCCGTCCAGACCCTGCTCAAGCGCGCCGAGGACGACCGCGACAACCTCGTCATCATCCTTGCCGGGTACGACGCCCAGATGGCCGAGTTCCTCGACTCCAACCCGGGGCTGGCCTCGCGGTTCGGCACGCGCGTCCACTTCCCGTCGTACCGTCCGTCCGAGCTGCTGCGGATCGCCGACTACCACACGGGGCTTCGCGAGGACCGGCTCGATCCGGAGGCCCGGCGGCGGCTGGCCGTGCGCTTCGAGGAGGTCGAGCGGCGCGGCATCGTCGACGAACTGGGCAACGGCCGGTTCGTCCGGTCGCTGACGGAGGCGGCGGCGCGCGCGCGGGACGTGCGGGTCGTCGACGCGGTGTCCGGGGTCTCGGGCACGCCCAGCGCCGACGACCTGGTCACCCTCCGCGCGGAGGACGTGGAGACCGCGTTCGCCGAGGTCACCGAGCGGTACCGCGGCTACGCCGAGACGCCGACGCTGGACGAGGCGCTCGGCTCGCTCGACGCGATGATCGGGCTCGAACCGGTGAAGCGGCAGGTCAGGGAGATCGCCGCGCAGCTGAAGGTCGCCCGGATGCGGCAGGAGCAGGGCCTCGTCACCCGGCCGCCGACCCGCCACTTCGTCTTCACGGGCCCGCCCGGAACCGGCAAGACCACCGTCGCGCGCGTGCTCGGCGGCATCTTCGCCGCGGCGGGGCTCCTCGCCCGTCCCGAGGTGGTCGAGGCCCAGCGCGCCGACCTCGTCGGCGAGCACCTGGGGGCGACGGCCCTCAAGACCAACAAGGTGGTCGATGCGGCGCTCGGCGGCGTCCTGTTCGTGGACGAGGCGTACGCGCTCAGCAACCCGGGCTACTCCGGCGGCGACGCGTTCGGCGCGGAGGCGGTGCAGACCCTGCTCAAGCGCGCCGAGGACGACCGCGACCGGCTCGTCATCGTCCTCGCGGGCTACGAGGCCGACATGGACCGGTTCCTCGCGTCCAACCCCGGGCTCGCCTCACGGTTCGACGTCCGCGTCGACTTCCCCTCCTACGGGCCGGACGAACTGCTCCGCATCGCCCAGCTCATCGCCGGGCAGAACAGCGACCGGTGGGAGGACGACGCCCTGGACGACCTCGCCCTCGTCTTCCAGCGGGTCTGCGGGACGGGCCGGATCGACGAGTTCGGCAACGGGCGCTTCGCCCGCACCATGTACGAGAAGGCGTGCGCGTGCCGGGCGCTGCGGGCCGCCGACCTCGGCGACCGGGCCACCGCCGACGACCTCACGCTCCTCACCCCCGGTGACGTGCGCAACGCGTTCGCCGACCTCGCCCATCGCCTGGCGTGACGAAACGGGCGTTCCGTCCGAGGTCTGCTTGGACGAGCACCGCGACGAACTGCTCGCCACCGCGCCCAGCACGTCCGTCCGGCTGGATCTCGCCGGTCGTTCTACATGGGGGTCGTGTAGCGGGCGTCTGGGAGCAGCGGAACGGCGATGTGGAGGTGACCGCGTTCGGGGACGTCCCGGCCGGTCCGCTCAAGGACGAGATCGACCGGGTGGCCCCGCTGCTGTCCTGACCGGCGCGGGGCCGGTCGCGGGCCGCCCGGGAACGATCGTCTAGGGTGCGTCCGTGGACGAACGGGAGGAGCCGGTCGAGTACCGGCAGACGCGCTACAGGGCGCCGGAAGGCGCGACCGAGCTTCTTCTGATCAGGCACGGGGCCTCGGCGCCGGCCCGTGCCGACCGGCCGTTCCCGCTCGTGGACGGCCACGCCGACCCCGAACTCGCCGCCGAGGGGCGGGAGCAGGCCGAGCGGGTCGGCGAGCGCCTCGCCGAAGAGAAGCTCGACGCCATCTACGTGACCTCCTTGCGCCGCACCGCGGAGACGGCCGCGCCCCTGGCGCGCCGCCTCGGCCTGGAGCCGCGCGTCGAGGCGGGCTTGCGCGAGGTCCACCTGGGGGAGTGGGAGGGCGGCCTGTTCCGGCAGAAGGTCGCCGAGCAGGACCCGGTGGCGCGGCGGATGTTCGCCGAGGAGCGGTGGGGCGTCATCCCCGGCGGCGAGGACGACGAGGCGTTCGCCGCGCGCATCGAGAAGAGCATCACCCGGCTCGCGGCGGCGCACGCGGGCGGGCGGGTCGCGGTGTTCACCCACGGCGGGGTGATCGCGCAGGCGCTCGCCGCCGCGACCGGCGCCCGGCCGTTCGCGTTCCTCGCCCCGGACAACGCGTCCATCTCCCGGCTGGTGCGGCTCGGCGACCTGACGTCCGTCCGGGGCTTCAACGACGTGTCCCACCTGGACTGGTCCGCGCCCGCGCCGCTGACCTAGCGGCGGAAGCGGACCTTCTGCCCCGGACGCAGCTGGGCCGCGCCGGCGACGTCGGCGGACGCGAGGACCGCGATCACCGGGTACCCGCCCGTGGTCGGATGGTCGGCCAGGAAGACGATGGGCAGCCCGCTGGGCGGCACCTGGATCGAACCGGCGGCCATGCCCTCGCTGACGAGTTCGCCTTCGCGCGCGCGTGCGAGGGGCGGCCCCACCAGCCGGACTCCCACGCGATTGCTGTCGGGTGAAACGTCGTAGGACGTGGACGTGAGCGTCGCCAGGGCGTCGTGCGTGAACCAGTCGTCGCGTGGACCCGGCAGGATGCGCAGCACCGGAGTCTCCGGGATGGGCGGTGCGGGCGCGACGTCCACGCCGATGTCGGGTAAACCGTTGGCGGAACCGACCGGCAGCCGGTCGCCCGGCGAGAGCACCGGCGGGCCCAGTCCGGACAGCAGGTCGGTCGAACGGCTTCCGAGAACGCGATCGACCTCGATACCGCCCCGGACGGCGAGATAGCCGCGGAGCCCGGACGACGGCGTGCCCACCTCCACCAGGGCGCCGCCCGCCACGAAGCACGGCGCGTTCGTCCCATGGGGACGGCCGCCGATCCGTACGGACACGGGGGCGCCCGTCACGGCGATCCAGGCGCGCCGGTGGAAACGCAGTGCCGCGCCGCCGAGGGTGAACTCCACGCCCGCCGCGCCCTCGGGGTTGCCGACCAGCCGGTTCGCCAGCCGGAACGCGCGCTCGTCGGCGGCGCCCGACCGCGGGACGCCGAGATGGGCGCGGCCCGGCCTGCCGAGGTCCTGGACGGTCGCCAGGGGCCCCGGCCGCACGACCTCGATCAAGAACGCTCCCCGGGGACGAAGCGGACGCGCGCGCCCGGCCGCAGCAGCGACGGCGGATCGCGGGTGACGTCCCACAGCCGCAGGCCGGTGTGCCCGAGCAGCCGCCACCCGCCCGGCGATCGGGACGGGTAGACCGCCGCGTACGGCCCCGCGATCGCGACCGACCCGGCGGGGACGGCCGTCCGGGGCGAGTCGCGGCGCGCCACGTGCAGCGCCGGGTCGAGGCCCGTCAGGTAGCCGAAGCCGGGGGAGAAGCCGACGTAGGCGACCGTGTACGCGCCGCCGGAATGCCGGCGGACGACCTCCTCCCGCGACAACCCGGTGAGGCCGGCGACCTCGTCGAGGTCCTCGCCGTCGTAGACGACGGGGATCTCCACCGGCTCCGCGTCGCCCTCCGCGTCGTCCGGCAGCGGCAGGCGGGGAAGGCGGGCGGCGAGGACGTCCAGGTCGGCCGACGGGTCGGCGACCACGAGAACGGTCTGCTCGCCTGGCACGACGTCCACGACGCCCGGGAGCGGGTCCTCCCGGAGGGCGGCGTTGAGCCGGTGCGCGGTGGCCAGGTCGCCCGTCTCGACGAGCAGGGCCGCGTCACCGGCCCGCAACACCTTCACGCGAACGGCTCCAGCACGACACCGGCCGCGGACAGCGCCGAATGCACCGACCGCGCGAGCGCCACCGCGCCCGGAGTGTCGCCGTGCACGCAGACGGAGCGGGCCTTGAGCGCGACCTCGCTGCCGTCCACCGCGACGACCGTGCCGTCCACCGCCATCCTGACCGCCCGCCGGACGACGGCCTTCTCGTCGTGCACGACGGCGCCCGGCTCGCGGCGGGACACCAGCCCGCCCGACGGAGTGTAGGCGCGGTCGGCGAAGCACTCCGCGACCACGGTGAGCCCTGCGGCGACGCCGTGCACCGCGGAGCCCGGAAGGGTCAGCAGCGGCAGCGACGGGTCGTAGGCGCGGACCGCGTCGGCCACCGCGCCCGCCTGGACGGCGTCACGGGCGACCCTGTTGTAGAGCGCGCCGTGGGGCTTGACGTAGGCGACGCGCCCGCCCTCCGTCCGCGCGATCCCGTCCAGGGCCGCGAGCTGGTACAGGATCTCGGCGGTCAGCTCGGCGGGGGCCACGTCCATCTCGCGGCGTCCGAAACCGGCCAGGTCCCGGTAGGACACCTGCGCGCCGATCACCACCCCGCGCTCGACGGCCGCGGCGCACACCCGCCGCATGATCAGCGGGTCGCCCGCGTGGAACCCGCAGGCCACGTTCGCGCTGGTGATCACGTCGAGCAGCGCCAGGTCGTCGCCCAGCTCCCAGATGCCGAATCCCTCGCCGAGGTCGGCGTTGATGTCGATGACCGCCATGTCCAAGACCTATCACCGTCACCCTTCACCGGTCCGCCCCCGGTCCGCCATGGGCCGGCACGGTTCAGACGGTCTCCTCGTGGAGGTCCTCGACCTCGTGCCTGGACGCCCACGCCTGGTACACGCCGCGGTCGAACAGCTCCAGCCCGAGCCCCTCGGCGACCGGCGCCTTACCGCCGCAGTACTCCACGCGCAGCCAGCCGTCGTGCTCGCCGAGCACCACGAACGGCTCGCCGCGCCAGACGCAGTGCGTGGTGACGTACTGGAGGCGGTCGACCTCCGCCAGAGGCACCACCTGGACGTACCGGTCGGGCGAGACCTGCCGGAACCCGTCGGCGTGCCGCCGGGCGTAGATCCGCACCTGGTCGCCGTCCGGGCTCGCCTCGTACTCGGCGCCGCGCCAGCCCGCGTAGAACCCGTGCCGGATGCTCATCCCCGTCCTCCCGGCAGCTTGACCAGCCACCTGCGCAGATCGGCGTCGTACACCGCGACCAGGGCCTCCGCGCCGCGCGCGTCCAGCCGGTACAGCTCGGCCCCGTGCGGGAGCCGCTGGCTCTCGATCTTGAACTCGGGGATGGCGGGGCCGTCGCCCGGCGCGTACCCGGAGCCGGGGAACGGGGCCCGCTCGATCACCCATCCGCCCGGGATGATGCCCATGCTCCACTCGTCGATCCCGCCGAGCGGGCGGCGGAACAGCGGCGGCTTCACCGCCGGCCACCGGATCATGAAGACCTGCTCGTCCGCGTGCGTGAAGGGCGACCCCTCGTACATCAGCCCGAGCGCCCGGATCATCCCCCCGGGGGATCTGATGTCCAGCACGTCCTGCAACCGGTGCACGTAACCGGCGACCAGGTCGTAACCGCCTTCCAGGTAGTGCTGCACGTGCTCGGGCCGCACCACCTTCTGCATCACCACCAGCGGGGAAGCCGCGTCGCGGGGTGCGTCCTCGGACGTCAGGTCGCCGGGCCGAGCGTCGGCCGGGACGTCCTCGCGCCCGGGGACGACCTCCTCGCGCCTGGGGACGGTCTCCTCCGGCTTGGGGGCGGGCGCGTCCCGCTTGCCCTGGCCGTAGAGCGGCGCGACGGGGAGGCCGTGCGGGTCGCTCGGCGTCTCCCGGCTCGCCGGGGTCTCCGGACGGCGCCGCGGCGGCGCCGGCGGGCGCGCGGCAGGCGGCTGCGGGGACGGCGGGGCGGGTGGAGCCGGTGCCGCGTTCCGGGCGGCCGGAGCCTGCGGGCGCGGAGCGGGCGCCGGACGGGGAGCAGGCGCCGGGCGCCGCACGGGCGCCGGGGCCTGCGGTGCGGGCGCGCGAGCGGGGGCCGGAGCGGGTGCGGCGGGTGCGGCGGGCGCGGGCGCGGCGGGAGCGGGCGGGGCCGGGGG
>NZ_JAXCEI010000028.1:0-64660 GCF_041463655.1 Actinomadura monticuli | reverse complement strand
CTTCTACCGGGGGCTCCACGCCCTTTCCGGGTGCCGCCTGATCGTCCGCGTGTCCGCCCTCAAAGCCTCGTTCGTGACAGGGAAGGCATCCTTGTCCGGATCGATTTCCCTGAGATCACCTCAGTAGCCGCACTAGTCACGTACAGCCAATTCTCAGAATCCTTGACTCCTTGAATGAATAGGCGAGCATTTGAAGATCCATTAGACGACACAATTTTGCTTTCACCTTGAAATGGACCAGAACGGTCTCGGAAACCATTCATGCCAAAGAGTCCAGAGAAGAGAGTTGCAGTGAGAAGCAGCGCAGGTGCTACTCGGCTCGACCTAAGAGCGTATCCGGCAATTCCCCAATAGGAGTGAAGTATCAGACGTTCTGCGAACGGTGAGCTATTGACTCGACGCCGCATCTCCATTTCGCCATAGTAAAAGTCGGATGCCATGGCTTCATCCTTGCCCTCTTCTGCTCCTTTTCTGAGAGATCGATAAATTGCACTAACATCCTTAGTGCTGAGAGTATCTGAATCGTTTGCAAGCCAACTGGCTTGTCTTGTTGTAGTAGACAACCAGTTACTTTTTATTGCTATCCTAGTGCGGCGCCTTGACCTCCAGACATGTTCTTCTGCGATCGTACGACGCTTACTGTAGGCCCGGGGGCAGCCGCGAAATAGGAGGCTCCTTCAATCCTAAGTTTGTCAAGATTGTGACATCCAAGGAAACGACAAGCACTGAGGTCCAGATTGTTGAGAGCGAGATTTAGGGCGTTAGCGCGACGAAGGGAGAGGAGTCGGTATGCAGAAGAGTGTTCTCGCCCACCCGAAATATAAAATTGCGTGCCGAAACTTGCACCCTCGAGTGAAATTTCGCTCGAAGATTCAAAGCTGACCGAACCGCCGCTCAGAAATTGACTGCCATGCGCAACGAGACGACCAGCAGTCAGATCAAGCATCAGTGGCTCCGGGCGGGTGTTCGTCGGCCCTCGGGGCGGCCCCCTTCGGCGTTCCGGGTTTCGGCGCATCTGGAACAAGGTGCGGGTGGACGTCGGCCTTCCTGACCTCCACTTCCACGACATGCGCCATGTCGGCAACACGCTTGCGGCAACCACGGGCGCGAGCCTCAAAGAACTGATGTCCCGTATGGGCCACGCCTCGTCCCGTGCCGCGCTGATTTACCAGCACGCCAGCCAAGATCGAGACAAGGTGATCGCGGCCGCGCTGGGGGAGGCGTTCACGGTGGCTCGGGCCAGTGACAAGAGTGACAAGGGCACGCCGAAACGATCGGGCACGCAACGGGCACGGAAGCGTTAGCGATCTTGAGAAACGACAAGGCCCAGGTGGGGAAACACAGTTCCTACCTGGGCCTTTTCAGTGGGAGCGGGCGACGGGAATCGAACCCGCGTAGCCAGTTTGGAAGACTGGGGCTCTGCCATTGAGCTACGCCCGCGAGCTGAAGGAGGCCCGGGTGGGTCTCGATCGCCATCCCGTAGCGTACAGGGTTGCGGAGGCGGGCGGGCCGGGCGGGCTGGATGCGGGTTCGGCGCAGCGGGCGGGGGGTGATCGGGACTAGACTTCTTCCGTCACCGGCGGGCTGTAGCGCAGTTTGGTAGCGCACTGGCTTTGGGTGCCAGGGGTCGTGGGTTCAAATCCCGCCAGCCCGACAGGAGACGGCCGGGCGCGTCGAGCGCGCCCGGCCCTCGTCATTTCAGGAGTGTGCGGGCTTCGGCTGCGGCCGTGGTGATCGCCTGCGGCAGGTTCTCGGGGCGGCGGCCGCCCGCGTTCGCCAGCGGGCCCTTGCCGCCCGCGCCGCCGCCGACCTGCTGGGCGGCGCGGGTCAGGAGGTCGCGGGCCCGGATGCCGGTGTCCGTGCCCGCCGCCGCCACCAGCGCCGCCTTGCCGTCGGACTCGGTGCCCAGGATGACGACGCCGCGCGGGTCGAGGATGCCGGTCGCGATGGTGCGGAGGTCCGCGCCGGTCAGGCCGGGGATGGTCTGCGCTACCAGCCAGCCGTCCGAGACCCGCTCCGCCTGGGAGGCGAGGCGCCGCGCGTGGGCGTTCAGTTCGGCCTGGTGGAGTTTCTCCAGTTGGCGCTGGGTGGCCGCGAGTGTTTCCAGGCGTTGGCGTAGCCGGTCCGGGGCCTGGTCGGGGTGGACGTGCAGGAGTGCCGCCAGTTCGTTGAGCAGGCGGGTCTGGTGGTCGTAGTGGCGCAGGGCGTCGGGGCCGGTGAGCGCTTCGATGCGGCGGAGGCCCGTGCCGATGGACGACTCGCCGACGATGTGGACGGGGCCCGCCTGCGAGCCGTGGCCGACGTGGGTGCCGCCGCACAGTTCGCGGGACGCGTCGCCGATGTCCACGATGCGGACGGTGTCGCCGTACTTCTCGCCGAACAGCGCCAGCGCGCCGGCCTTCTCCGCTTCGGTGCGGGTCGCCTCCCAGACGCGGACGTCGGGGTCGTCGAGCAGGTAGTCGTTGACGAGGGTTTGCAGTGGTGCGGTCTCGACCGAACCGGGGTGCGTGAAGTCGAAACGCAGGCGGCCGGGCTCCACGAGGGAGCCGCGCTGGGTCGCGTGGTCGCCGAGGAGGCGGCGCAGCATCGCGTGCAGGACATGGGTGGCGCTGTGGGAGCGGGCGGTCGCGGCCCGGTGGGACGCGTCGACGGTCGCCTCCGCCTCATCGCCCGGGTGCAGTTCGCCGTCCAGGACGCGGACGGTGTGCACGTGCAGGCCGTCGAGGCCGAGGTGGGTGTCGAGGACCTGCGCCCGTGCCGTGGAGGTGCGCAGTTCGCCCTTGTCGCCGACCTGCCCGCCCGACTCCGCGTAGAAGGGGCTGCGGGAGAGGAGCACGTCGGCGGTCCCTCCGGGCCGGGGGAGGACCGCCAGCACCGTCGTCTCCGCCGTTCCGGACGAGTAGCCGACGAAGTCGGTGCGGCCGTGTTCGGCGGTGATGCGGCGGTAGAGGTCCCGGCGGGCCACCGCGTCGCCCTTCTTGTCGCGGCTCGCCCGGTGCGCCTGGCGGCGCTGGGCGTCGAGGAGCGCCGCGAACTCGTCCTCGTCGACGGTGAGGCCCGCCGAGCGCGCCGCGTCGACGGTCAGGTCGATCGGGAAGCCGTAGGTGTCGTGCAGTTCGAAGGCGGTGCGGCCGGAGATGGTCGAGGTCGCGCGTGTGATCGCCGTGTCGAGGATGCGGGAGCCCTGGCGCAGCGTGCGCTCGAAGCCCTCCTCCTCGGCCGTCACGACCTGGCGGATCAGCGCGGCGTGCGCGGTCAGCTCCGGCCAGGCGCCGCCGAGGGCGCCGACCACGCTGGACGTGAGGTCCGGGAGCGCCGGGTCGATGCCGAGGCGGCGTGCGTGCCTGATCGCGCGGCGCATCAGCCGGCGCAGGACGTAGCCGCGGCCGTCGCGGGACGGCAGGACGCCGTCGGCGATGAGGAACGCGATCGAGCGGGAGTGCTCGGCGACGACGCGGATGGAGGTCGAGTCGTCGCTCCCGTCGCGGCCCGGGTAGGCGCGGCCCGCCATCTCCTGGACGAGTTCGAAGGTGGGGGACAGGAGGTCCGTCTCGCACACCGTGTCGACGTCCTGCAGTACGGCCGCGAGCCGGTCGAGGCCGAGTCCGGTGTCGATGTTCCGCGCGGGGAGTTCGCCCAGGATCGGGTAGTCGTCCTTTCCCGTGCCCTCGCCGCGGAGGTTCTGCATGAAGACGAGGTTCCACAGTTCCTGGTAGCGCTCGCCGTCGACGGCCGGCCCGCCCTCGCGCCCGAAGGAGGGCCCGCGGTCGTAGTGCAGTTCGGACGACGGGCCGCACGGGCCGGGAACGCCCATCGACCAGTAGTTGTCGGCCTTGCCGAGCCGCTGGATCCGCGATGAGGGGACGCCGACGCGCCGCCAGAGGCGGACGGCCTCGTCATCGTCGAGGTAGACGGTGACCCACAGGCGGCCCGGGTCGAGGTCGTAATGGCGGGTGAACAGCTCCCACGCCCAGGCGATCGCCTCTTCCTTGAAGTAGTCGCCGAAGGAGAAGTTGCCGAGCATCTCGAAGAACGTCGCGTGCCGGGTGGTGCGGCCCACGTTCTCGATGTCGGACGTGCGCGCGCACTTCTGCACGGACACCGCCCGGGAATGCTCCGGCGCGGTCTCACCCAGGAAGTAGGGCTTGAACTGGTTCATGCCCGCGTTCGTCAGCAGCAGCGTCGGGTCGGACGGGACGAGCGGGCCGGACGGCACGACGCGGTGGTCGCGGTCCCGGAAGAAGTCGAGAAAGGTCGAACGGATGTCAGTCGAGCGCATGGGACGGCCTCACGAGGTCGATGGGATGACGGCGCACACCGCCGAGCCGGGCCGGGCACGACTGCCCGTTCCCCGGCTCGGCGCGGCTAGCTCGCCGTCCCACCTCGTGAAGGTCCATCGCCGCCCACGCTACCTCCGGGGCGCGGCCGGCGGCACATGGTTTCCGTACGCCTACGCCTGTCCCCGCGCGGACTCGGCGGCGCGGGCGTCGTAGTCGGCGCGTGCCGCGTCGATCTCCGAGAGGTGGCTCTCGGCCCAGGAGACGAGGGTGCCGGCGGCGTCCATCAGCGTCGCGCCCATCGGGGTGAGGGAGTAGTCCACGCGCGGCGGGACGACCGGGTACACGGTGCGGGTGACGATGCCGTCGCGTTCCAGGCCGCGCAGGGTGACGGTGAGCATCCGCTGGCTGATCCCGTCGATCCCGCGCCGCAGCTCGCTGAACCGCTGGGTGCCCTCCCCGAGCAGTGCGACGACCTGCAGCGACCATTTGTCGCCGACCCTGTCGAGGATCTCGCGGGCCCGGCAGGTGGTCGGCGAGTGCTTCATGGTTCTCTCCAGGTGACCGAGGCAGAAAAAAGTGCCTTCTTGTGCGGGTGACGCGGGTGTCCGCACCATGGTGACTGTTCGGAACCCACTCACCTTTCGTAACCATAGGAGACACCATGACCGCCCAGCTTGTCGAGATCCCCGGCTATGTCGCGGGCACCTGGACGATCGACCCCGTCCACTCGGGCGTCGGCTTCACGATCAGGCACCTGATGGTCAGCAAGGTCCGCGGCCGATTCGGGACGTTCGAGGGGACGATCGTGACCGGCGACGACCCGCTCGGCTCGTCGGTGACCGCGACCATCGACCTGTCCTCGATCGACACCGGGAACGCGCAGCGCGACGAGCACGTCCGGTCGGCCGACTTCCTGGACGTCGCGAAGTACCCGGCCATGACGTACCGCTCCACCGGCGTGCGTCCCGACGGCGACGACTTCGTCCTGGACGGCGAGCTGACCCTGCGCGGGCTGACCAGGCCCGTCCCGCTGAAGCTGGAGATCGGCGGGTTCGGCCCCGACCCGTTCCTGCAGGACGACCCGTTCAAGGGCGCCCGGGCCGGGTTCACGGCGACCGGCGAGATCGACCGGCTGGAGTTCGGCGTCGGCGACGCCGCCAAGGTCCCCGGCGGGAACGGGCTCGGGCTGGGGCAGAAGGTCCAGCTCGTCCTGGAGATCGAGGCGGTGCTCCAGATCTGACGCTCGCGCCGCGGACGGCCCCGGCCGCCCGCGCCGCGCCGTCTCAGGGCAGCAGCGCGGGCAGCGCGTCCAGGGACGTGATCCGGGTGACCTCCAGGCCGTCCGGCGGCGGGTCGCCGGAGCGGTCCAGCCACACGCCGGTGAGGCCGGCCGCGGCGGCGCCCCGCGCGTCCGTGACGAGCCGGTCCCCGACGTAGGCGGCCTCGTGCGGGGAGACGCCGAGCCCCGCGCACGCCGTGTGGAAGATCGCGGCGGCGGGCTTGGCGGAGCCCGCCTCGCTGGACGCCACGACGTACGGCAGGACGTCCGCCAGCCCGATCCCCTCGATCTTCGCCCGCTGCTGCGCGGCGTCCCCGTTCGTGATCACCCCGAGCCGCAGGGCGCGCTCCGCGAGGACGTCCAGGACGCACGGCACCTCGGGGAACGGGCGCCACGCCGCCGCGTACCGCGCCACGTAACCGGTGAGCCAGGCGTCGGCGCGGGCGTCGTCCCAGTCGCCGAGGCCGAGGTCGGCGGCGAGCGCGAGGATCCGGGAGCGACGCTGGGCGGTGAAGTCCAGCTCGCCCGCCAGGTAGCGGTCGACCGCCGCCTCGGTCAGCTCGCGCCAGCGCGGGACGAGCCACGCCGGGTCCGTGTCCGGGAACGAGCGGACGATCGCCTCGCTCGCCGCGCCCTCGTGGTCGAGGAGCGTCCCGTCCAGGTCGAACAGCACCGCCTCGATCATGCGCGGCGGCGCGCGGGGTGTCCGGCGTCATGGGTCACAACCCGGATTAAAGCATCCGGCCGCGCCCGGCCCGTCGGGGACGCCGGGAGCGAGAAGCGGGCCCCTGACCCGGCGTCCGTTGGGTCAGGGGCCCGATGGTCCCGGCCGTCTGAGGGGGCTGGGAGTGCCCCATCTGCGAACGGCCCGGCCGAGACCGCTCTCCGCGGTGCCCGGCTCAGCCGAGCCCGCCGCGCATGGCGCCGATCAGCTCGCCGTTCGCGGTGTCACCGGTGAGTTCCCAGAAGAAGGCGCCGCCGAGGCCCTGGTCCTTGGCGAAGGCCATCTTCCCGCCGATGGTGGACGGGGTGTCGTAGCTCCACCACTCACCGCCGCACTTGGCGTAGGCGGTGCCGCCGACCGTGCCGGTGGCGGGGCACTTGCCCTTGAGGACCTTGTAGTCCTCGATGCCGGCCTCGAAGGTGCCGGGCGCGGGACCGGTCGCGGCGCCGCCCGGCTCGGACTGGGTGACGCCCGTCCAGCCGCGCCCGTAGAAGCCGATGCCGAGCAGCAGCTTGCTCGCCGGGACGCCCTTGGCCTTCAGCTTCGCGATGGTCTCGGCGGAGTTGAAGCCCGCCTGCGGGATGCCCGGGTAGGACGTGAGCGGCGAGTGCGGCGCCGTCGGCCCCTGCGCCGCCCAGGCGCCGAAGTAGTCGTAGGTCATGGGGTTGAGCCAGTCGACGTACTGCGAGGCGCCCGCGTAGTCGGTCGCGTCCATCTTGCCGCCGTCGCTCGCGTCGGCGGTGATCGCGGCCGTCACGAGGTTGTTCGACCCGAACGTGGACCGCAGCGCCGACAGCACGTTCTTCAGCGCGTTCGGGCCGCTGGTGTCGCAGGTGAGTCCGCAGGCGTTGGGGTACTCCCAGTCGATGTCGATGCCGTCGAACACGTCCGCCCAGCGCGGGTCCTCGACCAGGTCGTAGCAGGACTCGGCGAACGCGGCCGGGTTCTGCGCGGCCTGGCCGAAGCCGCCGGACCACGTCCAGCCGCCGAACGACCACAGCACCTTCAGGCCCGGGTGCAGCTTCTTGAGCTTGCGGAGCTGGTTGAAGCTGCCGCGCAGCGGCTGGTCCCAGGTGTCGCCGGCGCCGTCGACGCTCTGGTCGGCGGTGTAGGCCCTCTCGTAGTCCGCGTAGCTGTCGCCGACGGTGCACTTGCCGCCCTGGACGTTGCCGAACGCGTAGTTGATGTGGGTGAGCTTGCCGGCGGAGCCGCTGGTCTCGATGTTCTTGACGTGGTAGTTCCGCTGGTAGACGCCCCAGTCGACGAAGTAGCCGACGATCTTGTCCCCGCCGCCGCTGCCGCCCTCGTCGGTGGTGACCGCTACGGAGGCCGAGGCGGGAGAGGTGTTCCCGGCGGCGTCGCGGGCCTTGACGATGAAGGTGTAGGCGGTCTTGGCCGACAGCCCGCCGACGGTGGCGCCGGTGCCGGTGGTGGAGGCGGCCTTGGCGCCGCCGTTGTAGACGTCGTAGCCGGTGACGCCGACGTTGTCGGTCGACGCGTTCCAGGCCAGCGTGACGCTCGTGGCGGTCTTGCCGGTGGACCGGAGGCCGGACGGGGCCGCGGGGGCCTCGGTGTCGCCGCCGGGGGTGCCCGTGCCGTCGCAGGACGCGCCGTTGACCGTGCAGTTCGCGAACCAGCCGGAGCCGCTGCCGCCGAACCCGAAGCCGACGCTGGCGCCGGGCGCGATGGTGCCGTTCCAGCCCGCGTTGGTGAAGGTGTAGTGGTTCCCGGAGACGGTCTTCGTCGCGTCCCAGACGTTGCCGACGGACGTCCCGGACGGCATGTCCGCTTCGAGTCTCCAGCCGTTGACGGCCGAACCGGTCCCGTTGGTGATGGTGCAGCTTCCGTCGAAGCCGGTGCCCCAGTCGGAACCCTTCTTGCAGGTGGCGGTGACGGTCCCCGCCGACGACGCCGGGGGCGCCGTGAGCAGGGCGGTGGCCGCCGTCAGTGTCGCTGCGCCGGCGAGCGCGATGGCCCGCCGTCCGCCCGGTCTTGGCATGATTCTCCGTTCGGTCCGGCCCCCGAATCAAACAGGAATCCCCGCTCAATTCTTAGGAAACTTTCCTAAGAATTGGAAGGATGGTAACCGGGCCGGACGGCGCGTTCAAGGGCTCGCGGAGGGCCTGGAACCGCCCGGGCGGGTGGTCTAAGCGACTGCCTGGAGTCATGCGGCCGCCGGTCCGCCGAAAGAGTTTCAGGCCGTCCCGAACCAGCCGGGCATGTCGAGGCGCCACAGGTCGGCGGGCGTCATCCGGCGGAGGTCGTCCTCCAGGGCGCCGAGCCGGTCGGCGCCGAGCGAGCGGGCCCAGTCGTCCCGGATCCGGTCGAAGATCGCCGCGGACCGGGCGAGCGAGTCCGTCCCCCGCGCCGTCAGCCGGACGATCTTGCGCCGGGCGTCCCGGGGGTCGGCGCCGCGCTCGACGTACCCGGCCCGCTCCAGCGACTCGACCATCTTGCCCGCCGCCTGCTTGGACACCCCGAGCCGGCGGCCGAGCTCCACGGCCGTCGTGCCGTGCGGACCGATCGCCTGGAAGACGAACCCGTGCATCGGCCGCAGCTCCGGATGCCCCTCCCGGGCCAGCTCGGCGTGCAACTCGTCGACGATCACGCGGAAGGCGAGGAAGAGCCGCAGCGGCAGCTCGAATCCGGGCGCGTCACTTGACATGAAAGACAACCTCATTGACTATATGGACAACCACATTGTCTAAACTAGGGGATCGGGGCTCATGACGCTCATCCGCCACGACGAAAGCCGCCGCACCGAGACGCCGAACGGCACCATGACAACGTTCGCCACGCCCACGCAGGGCGGCACCGAGGGCATCGCCGTCTGGCGCGTCGACATGGCGGCCGGCCGGACCGGCCCGCTGCACGCCTTCGACACCGAGCAGGTCTGGACGTTCCTGGACGGCGCCGCCACCGTCGACCTGGACGGACGCAGGCTGGAGGCGGGCGCCGGCGACACCGTCGTCCTGCCCGCCGGCCTGCCCCGCCAGATGACGACCGGCGGCTCCGGGTTCACCGCCGTCGTCGCCGCCCACGCGGGCTGCCTCGCCTACGACCCCGAGGCCCGGGTCGACCCCGACAGGTGCGAGATCGCACCCCAGGGAGACGAGCGGATCGTCCCGCCCTGGGCCCGGTGACGGGACCCGGTGACCGGCCCCGCGACCCGGCCCGGTGATCAGGTGCCCAGGTAGGCGAGGACGGCCAGGACGCGGCGGTTGTCGTCCTCCGACGGCGGCAGCCCGAGCTTGCCGAAGATGCTGTTGGTGTGCTTGCTGATCGCCTTCTCGGTGACGAACAGCTTCCCGGCGATCGCCGCGTTCGACCGCCCCTCGGCCATCAGGCCCAGCACCTCGCGCTCGCGGGGGGTCAGCCGCTGCAGCGGCTCCTCGCGGGCGTGCCGGGTGAGCAGCTGCGACACCACGTCCGGGTCGAGGGCGGTGCCGCCGTCCGCGACCCGGCGCACCGAGTCGACGAAGACCTTCACGTCCGACACGCGGTCCTTCAGCAGGTAGCCGATGCCGCCCGTGCTGTCGGACAGCAGCTCCCGCGCGTACAGCTGCTCCACGTGCTGCGACAGCACCAGCACCGGCAGCCCCGGGACCTGCTCGCGCGCCTCCAGCGCCGCCCGCAGCCCCTCGTCGGTGAACGTCGGCGGGAGCCGCACGTCCACCACCGCGACGTCCGGGCGGTGCGCGGTCAGCGCCCGCAGCAGCGACGGGCCGTTGTCGACGGCCTCGACGACCTCGAAGCCGAACGCCTCCAGCAGGCGGATCAGCCCGTCCCGGAGGAGGGCGAGGTCTTCGGCGATGACAACGCGCACGGCAGCTCCATGGTCACGACGGTCGGCCCGCCGGGCGGGCTCGTCACCGCCATCGTCCCATCGAAGGCCGCCAGCCTGCGCTCGATGCCGCGCATCCCGCCGCCCGCCGCCGGGTCGGCGCCGCCCGTCCCGTCGTCCCCGACGATCATCAGCAGCCGGCCGCCGGAATGCTCGACCTGGACCCAGGCCCGCCGCGCGCCGGAGTGCTTGACGACGTTGGCGAGCATCTCCGCGACCGCGAAGTAGGCCGCCGACTCCACCGGCGCGTCGGCGCGTCCGGGCAGGTCGACGTGGACGTCCACGGGCAGCGGCAGGGTCAGCGCCAGGGCCCGCACGGCCCCGTCCAGCCCGCGCTCGGCCAGCACCGGCGGATGGATGCCGCGCACCAGGTCGCGCAGCTCCGTCAGCGCCGTCCCGCTCGCCTCCCGGGCCTCGGCCAGCAGCTTCTGCGCCATCTCGGGGTCGTGCCTCATCATCTCCTCGGCCAGCCCGATGTTCATGCTCAGCGCGACCAGCCGGGCCTGCGCGCCGTCGTGCAGGTCCCGCTCGATGCGGCGCAGCTCGGCGGCCGAGGCGTCCACGGTCTCCGACCGGGTCTCGGTCAGCCGCCGCACCCGCTCGGCCAGCGCGCTCCGCGTCGGCGCCAGCAGCGACCGGCCGAACAGCGCGTGCGCCCTCAGGATCGCCCCGCCCGCCGGGACCGAGAGCACCAGCAGCAGGGCGCCGCCGACGACCGTCCCCGCGTAGCCGACGGCGCCGAAGTCCTCGATCATCCAGAACGGGCCCCAGCCGTAGCCGGTCAGCAGCGCGACCCACCACGCCACGAACAGGCCCTCCAGCCCGTACACGGTCATGCCCCCGGCCAGCACCCCGAGGACGAGCGCGACCGGCACGTTCAGCAGCGACCACAGCAGGTCCCGCCACGTCGCCGGGTCGCCGAGCACCCACTTCAGGCGCCCGATCGGACCGGACGCCCCGGCCGGCTCCGGCCGGTACGGCTCCGGGATCGGCACGCCCTGCCAGTTCGCGGCCAGGGTCCGCTGCAGGTTCGCCACCGCGCGGATCGCCAGCAGCACCGACGGCGCCAGCACGATCCCGACGCCCAGCGGGATGAACGCGAGCGACAGCACCGCGAGGATGAACAGCGGGAGGTTCACCGCGTAGGCCAGGACGATCTGGGCCACCGCCCGGACGACGTTGAGGAACGTCGCGCGGGCGAGCCCGCCCAGCCGGTCGATGAGGTGATTCCCGCCGTCCACCCGTCCTCCAAGGATTCCGAGGTCCTGGGGGAGCCGCCGCGGCCGCTCCCGGTCCCACCATTGTGTCGCCGGACGTCCGGCGGCCCAGTGGGCCCAGGCCCCCCATCAGGGGCGGATCATGGGGGAGTTAGCCCTACCCTCTCGCGGATGAGCGGGGACGGCCGGTCGCCGACCGGCCCGTCCTTCGAGCGGTGACAAGACAACCGGCCCCGTTCCCTGGACAATGCACAGGCGACATTCAGGGGAGAAAGCGAATCCAAGCTGTGACAGCGACCATCAGCCAGACGTCCGGCGACCAGACCACGCCGTCCATCACCCAGCGCATCGCCGAGGAGATCGGCGTCCGCGAGGGGCAGGTGCGGGTCGCAGTCGACCTGCTCGACGGCGGGGCGACCGTCCCGTTCATCGCCCGCTACCGCAAGGAGGCGACCGGAACGCTCGACGACGCGCAGCTCCGCGCGCTGGAGGAGCGCCTGCGCTACCTGCGCGAGCTGGACGAGCGGCGCGCCGCGATCCTGGAGTCGGTCGAGTCGCAGGGCAAGCTCACGGGCGAGCTCAGGGCCCAGATCATGGCCGCCGACTCCAAGGCGCGGCTGGAGGACATCTACCTCCCGTACAAGCCGAAGCGGCGCACCAAGGCGCAGATCGCCCGCGAGGCCGGCCTCGAACCGCTCGCCGAGCTGCTGCTGGACGACCCGTCCCGCGACCCGCGGTCCGAGGCCGCCGCCTACGTCGACGCCGAGAAGGGCGTCGCGGACGAGACCGCCGCACTGGAGGGCGCCCGCGCCATCCTCGTCGAGCGCTTCGCCGAGGACGCCGACCTCATCGGCGCGCTGCGCGAGCGCATGTGGAACCAGGGCCGGATGGTCTCGCGCGTCCGGGAGGGCAAGGAGGAGAGCGGCGCCAAGTTCTCCGACTACTTCGAGTTCGCCGAGCCGTTCGCGAAACTGCCCTCGCACCGCGTCCTCGCGCTGTTCCGCGGCGAGAAGGAAGAGGTCCTCGACCTCGACCTGGAGCCCGAGGAGGCCGACGACTCCGCCGCGCGCAGCTCGTACGAGGCGGAGATCGCCCGCCGGTTCCAGATCGCCGACCAGGGGCGCCCGGCCGACAAGTGGCTGTCGGACGCCGTCCGCTGGGCCTGGCGCACCCGGATCCTCGTCCACCTCGGCATCGACCTGCGCACCCGGCTGCGGCAGGAGGCCGAGGACGAGGCGGTCCGCGTGTTCGCCGCGAACCTGCGCGACCTCCTGCTCGCCGCGCCCGCCGGCAGCCGCGCCACCATGGGCCTCGACCCGGGCCTGCGCACCGGCGTGAAGGTCGCCGTCGTCGACGCCACCGGCAAGGTCGTCGCCACCGACACGATCTACCCGCACGAGCCCCGCCGGAAGTGGGACGAGTCGATCGAGACGCTGGCCCGGCTGGCCCGCGAGCACAAGGTCGACCTCGTCTCCATCGGCAACGGCACCGCGTCCCGCGAGACCGACAAGCTCGCCGCCGACCTGATCGCCCGGCACCCCGACCTCGAACTCACCAAGATCATGGTGTCGGAGGCGGGCGCGTCGGTGTACTCGGCGTCGGAGTACGCCGGGCGCGAGCTGCCCGGCATGGACGTCTCGCTGCGCGGGGCGGTGTCCATCGCCCGCCGCCTCCAGGACCCGCTCGCCGAGCTGGTCAAGATCGACCCCAAGTCGATCGGCGTCGGCCAGTACCAGCACGACGTCTCGGAGGTGAAGCTGTCGCGCTCCCTGGACGCCGTCGTCGAGGACTGCGTCAACGCCGTCGGCGTGGACGTCAACACCGCGTCCGCGCCGCTGCTCACCCGGGTTTCCGGCATCGGCGAGGGGCTCGCGGAGAACATCGTGTCGCACCGCGACGCCAACGGCCCCTTCCGCAGCCGCGGCGGGCTGAAGGACGTCCCGCGCCTCGGGCCGAAGGCGTTCGAGCAGTGCGCGGGCTTCCTGCGCATCCCCGGTGGCGACGACCCGCTCGACGCCTCCAGCGTGCACCCGGAGTCGTATCCCGTCGTCCGCCGCATCCTGGACGCGGCGGGCGGCGACCTCAAGGGCCTCGTCGGCAACACCGCCGTGCTGCGCTCGCTGAAGCCCGCCGAGTTCGTCGACGAGACGTTCGGGCTGCCGACCGTCACCGACATCCTCGCCGAACTGGAGAAGCCGGGCCGCGACCCGCGCCCGGCGTTCAAGACCGCCACGTTCAAGGAGGGCGTCGACAAGATCGCCGACCTCGAGCCGGGGATGCTGCTGGAGGGCGTGGTCACCAACGTCGCCGCGTTCGGCGCGTTCGTGGACGTCGGCGTCCACCAGGACGGGCTCGTCCACATCTCCGCCATGTCCGACAAGTTCGTCGAGGACCCGCGCGACGTCGCCAAGCCCGGCGACATCGTCCGCGTGAAGGTGCTGGACGTCGACCTGCAGCGCAAGCGCATCTCGCTCACCCTCCGGCTGGACGACGAGCCCGGTGGTGGCAAGCAGGGTGGTGGCAAGCAGGGCGGCGGGAAGCAGGGCGGCGGTGGGCGGCGCGGCGAGCAGGGCGACCGCGGCGGACGCCCGGACCGCGGCGGCCAGAACCCGCGCGGCGGCGGCCAGAATCGCGGTGCCCAGAACCGCGGCGGCCGAGGTCGCGGCGGCCAGAACCGCGGAGGGCAGAACCGTGGTCAGGCCGGGGGCGGTCAGGGAGGCGGCGGCGCCATGGCCGACGCCCTCCGGCGGGCCGGCCTCGACAAGGGGCTCCTCGGCAAGGACCGCAAGGACCGCTGAAACGCGGCGGTCCCCGGCCTCACCGGAGGCCGGGGACCGCCGCTTCCAGGGTCACTCGGCGAACCCGCGCCAGCGTCCGTCCGCCCCGGTCTCGGTGGGGCTCTGCGGCCGGACGGGACGGCGCGGCGGCGTCCCCTCACGGGGCGGCACGTACCCCTCGGGCGGGTTGTACGGGCCTTGGCCGAGGGGGTCGCGCGCGTAGGGGGAGGCCTGCGGCGGCGGCACGGGGGCCCCGTGGACGGGCCCGATCCGCGGCCCGCCCAGCGCGGGCCCGCCGACCGCCGAATCGCCGAAGGGGTCCTGCGACGCGTAGGCGTCGTCCTCACCGGACGCCTTCTGCGGCTCTTCCTCGACCGGCCGGTGCCGGGGGAACTGCACGACGGCGACCGCGCCCAGCGCCAGCGCGCCGAGCCGCATCGCCGAGTGCGCGGCGTCCTGCGGCCACGGCTCCCCGTACAGGAACGTGCCCATGGTCAGCAGGTAGGACTTGGCGGCCACCGTCATGACCGTCGCCACGATCGACGTGCGGCAGCGCTGGAACGCCATCACCATGATCCCGAACCCGATGGCCGCCGCCACGAGGGTCAGGTACGGCCACGGCGTCGCGGCGATCCGCAGGCTGGTGGCGTCCGCGTCGTCGCTCCATCCCTTGATCGCCAGCTCGGCGGTGCCGACCGGAAAGCCGGCGCTGAGCCCGTAGGCGATGCCGGTGACCGGGCGCGCGTGCCGGCCGTCCGGCCGGTAGTCGCCGAGGACGAGGATGAGGACCGGCACCGCGACCGCCGGGGCGACCACGACCGCGATCTTCCACAGCGGCGCGTCCGCCGAGCTGATCGGCTCGTCCCCGCTCAGCGACGCGGTCAGCAGCAGGATCGCCCCGCCGATGAGCACCAGGCTCAGCCACTCGCGCGCCGTGAGCCGTTCGCCGAAGAAGACCAGCGCGATCAGCAGCAGCGGCACGATGCCCGACATGAAGATGGGCACGGCCTGGGACAGCGGCAGGTTCCGCAGCGCGACGATCTGCAGGCTGAGCCCGCCGAGCACGATGCCGAGCGCGATCAGGAAGATCCAGTTGCTGACGATGACCCAGGTCATGTTCAGGATGCGGTTGCCCCGCACGGCGGGCATCCGGTCCGCCGCGAGCTTGAAGACGGCGAACCCGAAATAGTAGAGGCCGGTGGCACCGACGGCCGCAGCAATCCCGTTCATCCCGGACGAGTATGGGCCTTTCGGTCACTCCTGTCACTCCCTGTACGGCGGCGTTGACGGGATTCGCCCGGTGTTGTGGGCGGCCGGTGTCCGCAGCCGGGGCCGCGACCCCATAGACTTGTCGGCGCGAAGGCGCGGAGCCGTATTTCGGCGTGCCCGCGCCCCTCGAGTTGAGCACGCGTCGAACGCCGCGGCCGAGACAGCGCCCGATCAAGGAGACCTACCCCAGTGAAGACCGATGTCGAGGAGCTGACCCCCACGCGGGTCAAGCTCACCGTCGAGGTTCCGTTCGACGAGCTCAAGCCGAACCTCGACAAGGCGTACAAGGAGATCTCGCAGCAGGTGCGGATCAAGGGCTTCCGGCCCGGCAAGGTCCCCGCCCCGCTGATCGACAAGTACGTCGGCCGGGGTGCGGTGCTGCAGGAGGCCGTCAACGACGCGCTCCCCGAGCTGTACGGCCGCGCCGTCGAGGAGTCCGAGATCTTCGTGCTCGGGCAGCCCGACGTCGAGGTGACCGAGCTGGACGACGGCACCCAGTTCGCCTTCACCGCCGAGGTCGACATCCGGCCGAAGTTCGAGGTGCCCGACTACGACGGCCTCGAGGTCGTCGTGGACGACGCCGAGGTGACCGACGAGCAGGTCGAGGAGACGATCGGCAACCTGCGCGAGCGCTTCGCGTCGCTCACCGGCGCCGAGCGCGCCGCCGAGGACGGCGACTTCGCCACCATCGACCTCGTCGCGAAGATCGACGGCGAGGAGATCGAGGACGCCTCCACCACCGGCTACTCCTACGAGGTCGGCAGCAACTCCTCCATCGAGGGCCTGGACGAGGCGCTCGTCGGCCTCGCCGCGGGCGAGGACAAGACGTTCACCAGCACCCTGGCCGGCGGCGAGCACGCCGGCGAGGAGGCCGAGGTCACCGTCACCGTGCAGAGCGTCAAGGTCAAGAACCTGCCCGACCTGGACGACGAGTTCGCCCAGCTCGCCAGCGAGTTCGACACCATCGAGGAGCTGCGCGAGGACGTCCGGACCCGGCTCGGCCGGCAGGTGAGGCTGCAGCAGCTGTCCGAGGCGCGCGACAAGGCCCTGGAGGCGCTGCTGGAGAAGGTCGACATCCCGCTTCCCGAGAAGGTCGTGGAAGAGGAGATCGGCCGCCGCAACCAGCAGCTGGAGCAGCAGCTCCAGATGGCCGGCATGACCAAGGAGGACTACCTCAAGGACGAGGAGAAGTCCGCCGAGGAGTTCGACACCGAGGTCGCCGACGCGGCCCGCCTCGCGGTCAAGGGCGGCTTCGTCCTCGACCAGCTCGCCGTCCAGGAGGAGCTGGGCGTCGAGAACGAGGAGCTCAGCGAGTACGTCGTCACGCAGGCGATGCAGATGGGCGTGCAGCCGCAGCAGCTCGCCGAGTACCTGACGCAGAACAACCAGCTTCCGGCGATCGTCTCGGAGGTGCTGCGCAGCAAGGCGCTGAACCTCGTCGTCGAGCACGTCACCGTCAAGGACGAGTCGGGCAACGAGATCGACGTCGAGGCCGTCCAGCGGGAGCTGAACGGCGAGACGGGCGAGACCGTCCAGGCCGAGGACGCCGGCGCCGAGGACGCCGGCGCCGAGGACGCCGGCGCCGAGGGCGCCGCCGAGGACGCCGCCGAGGAGACCCCCGCCGCGACGGCTGAGGCCGCCGCTGAGGAGGCCCCCGCCCCCGAGGCGCAGGACGAGAAGGACACGAAGGACAAGGACGCCTAAGGCGCTCTCTCGCACGTCGAGCACACGCCCCGCATCCGTACACCGGGTGCGGGGCGTGTCGCATGCGGAGGGGCGGACGTGCGAGGGGAGGGGCGCCGTGCGGCCGCGCCGCGTATGAGCGGAGCGAAGCGGGGGATGAGGGGGACGTCCCCGCGACGTCCCGTTGGCGAAGATCGTCCGGTACGCGGGCGGGGTCCGGCGCCGCCCGGGTACGCCCCTGGCGAAAAGGCGGCCCCCCGGGCTTAAGCGGGCCCGGTGGCGCGTTAATGTCCAATCATCCAGACCGATTAAAAGGACCGGAGGAACACCCGGTGAGCATGCCTCCGACTTTCGACGAGTCGTCGCGGATCCAGGCGCGGGTCGCCGAGGCGCCCCTGTCGCCCCTGGGCGACCAGCTGTTCCAGCGGCTGCTGCGCGAGCGCATCGTCTTCCTCGGCCAGCAGGTCGACGACGACATCGCCAACCGCATCTGCGCCGAGCTCCTGCTGCTGTCGGCCGAGGACGGCCGCCGCGACATCACGCTCTACATCAACTCGCCAGGTGGCTCGGTCACCGCCGGCATGGCGATCTACGACATCATGAAGTACGTCCCGAACGACATCGTCACGGTGGGCATGGGCCTGGCCGCGTCGATGGGCCAGTTCCTGCTCTGCGCGGGCACCACCGGCAAGCGGTACGCGCTGCCGCACGCGCGGATCATGATGCACCAGCCGTCCGGCGGCATCGGCGGCACGGCCTCCGACATCAAGATCCAGGCCGAGCAGATGCTGTACGTGAAGAAGACGCTCGCCGAGAAGATCGCCGAACACACCGGCCAGTCGCTCGAGCAGATCGAGCGCGACTCCGACCGCGACCGCTGGTTCACCGCCGACGAGGCCAAGGACTACGGGTTGGTCGACCACGTGGTGCTCAGCGCCAACCAGGTGCCCTCCGAGGGCCCCGTCTCCTGACGACCGCACAACGAATCGGAGGCACGCTGTGAGCGACCTGTACCGACCCGGTTTCGCCGATATGGTCCGGCCGGGCGCCGGCCCGATGCCGGTCGACAACCGCTACATCATTCCGTCGTTCGTCGAGCGCACCACGTACGGGGTCAAGGAGATGAACCCGTACAACAAGCTGTTCGAGGAGCGCATCATCTTCCTCGGCGTGCAGATCGACGACGCGTCCGCCAACGACGTGATGGCCCAGCTGATCACGCTGGAGTCGATCGACCCCGACCGCGACATCAGCATCTACATCAACTCGCCCGGCGGCTCCTTCACCGCCATGACGGCGATCTACGACACGATGCAGTTCGTCAAGCCCGACATCCAGACGGTCTGCATCGGGCAGGCCGCGTCCGCGGCGGCGGTGCTGCTCGCGGCGGGGACGCCGGGCAAGCGGGCGGCGCTGCCCAACTCGCGGATCCTGATCCACCAGCCCGCGACCGAGGGCACCTACGGCCAGTCCAGCGACATCGAGATCCAGGCCCGCGAGATCATGCGGATCCGCGAGCTGCTGGAGAGCATCCTGGCCGAGCACAGCGGCCGGAGCATCGAGGATGTCCGGCACGACATCGAGCGCGACAAGATCCTCACGGCGGACGAGGCGAAGGACTACGGTCTCATCGACGACGTCTTCGCCAGCAGGAAGCGGAAGGCCGAGGTAGTGTCGTCGTGAGACGGCACTAGGACGAGGGAGACCCCCAGCCCGGGCGCCACACTTTCCGGGCTAGGGGCTTTCCAAGTCCGTTGGAGGCGGTAACGTCGAATCCAACGTCGAGAGCCTTCGGGACGCAACCGAGCTGCGCCGCATCCTCTACGGCGGGCGGCCCCACGAAAAGGAGACAGTTGGGTGGCACGCATCGGCGACGGTGGTGATCTGCTCAAGTGCTCGTTCTGCGGGAAGAGCCAGAAGCAGGTCAAGAAGCTCATCGCGGGTCCGGGCGTGTACATCTGCGACGAGTGCATCGATCTCTGCAACGAGATCATCGAGGAGGAGCTCTCCGAGACCTCCGACCTCAAGTGGGACAACCTGCCCAAGCCGCGGGAGATCTACGAGTTCCTCGACTCCTACGTCATCGGGCAGGACACGGCGAAGAAGGCGCTGTCCGTCGCCGTCTACAACCACTACAAGCGGATCCAGTCGGGCGACACCGGCAGGGACGACCCGGTCGAGATCGGCAAGTCGAACATCCTGCTGCTCGGCCCCACCGGATCCGGTAAGACGCTACTCGCGCAGACGCTCGCCAAACTCCTCAACGTCCCGTTCGCCATCGCGGACGCCACGGCGCTGACGGAGGCCGGATACGTCGGGGAGGACGTCGAGAACATCCTCCTCAAACTGATCCAGGCGGCCGACTACGACGTCAAGAAGGCCGAGACCGGGATCATCTACATCGACGAGGTCGACAAGGTCGCCCGCAAGAGCGAGAACCCCTCGATCACCCGGGACGTCTCGGGCGAGGGCGTCCAGCAGGCCCTGCTGAAGATCCTGGAGGGCACCACCGCGAGCGTCCCGCCGCAGGGCGGCCGCAAGCACCCCCACCAGGAGTTCATCCAGATCGACACCACGAACGTGCTGTTCATCTGTGGCGGCGCGTTCGCCGGGCTCGAGAAGATCGTCGAGTCCCGGGTCGGCAAGCAGGGCATGGGCTTCGGCGCGCAGATCCGCTCCAAGTCCGACTTCGAGGTGTCGTCGGCCGTGCTCGGCGAGGTGATGCCGGAGGACCTGCTGAAGTTCGGGATGATCCCGGAGTTCATCGGCCGCCTCCCGGTGATCACCTCGGTCCACAACCTGGACCGCGACGCCCTCATCAACATCCTGACCGAGCCGAAGAACGCGCTGGTCCGCCAGTACCACCGCCTCTTCGAACTCGACGGGGTCGACCTGGAGTTCACCGACGACGCCCTGGAGGCGATCGCCGACCAGGCCATCCTGCGCGGCACCGGCGCCCGCGGCCTCCGCGCCATCATGGAGGAGGTCCTCCTCTCCGTGATGTACGAGGTCCCGAGCCGCCAGGACGTCGCCCGCGTCGTCATCACCCGCGAGGCCGTCCTGGAACACGTCAACCCGACCCTCGTCCCACGGGACCGTCCCAAGCGCGAGCCGCGCGAGAAGTCCGCCTGATCGGGGGCCCCGAAGTGGGGGCCTCCGCGGCACCAGAACGCCTCCGGCCGCCGGCCGGAGGCGTTCTCGCTTTCCTGGGCGGACGGCGATCGGCGGCGGCATGCGGCGTCCAGAGCCCGGCGGCCGGATGCGGTGGATGAGCGGGGCAGGCGGAGTGGCGGTCAGCCGCGGGATTCGCCGAGGCCGGCCTCGCGGGCCACGACGATGGCCTGGGCGCGGTCGGCGACGTGCAGCTTCATGAAGATGTTCGAGACGTGGTTGCGGACGGTCTTCTGGCTGAGGAAGAGCGTCCCGGCGATCTCGGCGTTGCTGCGGCCCTGCGCGATCAGCTCGAGGACCTCGCGTTCGCGCTCGGTCAGCTCGGGGAACGCGGCCCGCCTCGGGTCGGGCATGTCGGTGAAGTAGGTGAGGACGCGGCGCGCGATCTCCGGGCCGTAGATGGCCTCGCCGGCCGCGACCGCCCGGACGGCGCGGGCGATCTCCTCGGCGCCGGACTCCTTCAGCAGGTAGCCGCGGGCACCGGCGCGCATCGCGGCGAAGACGGAGTCGTCGTCGCGGAACATCGTCAGCACCAGCACGCCGATGCGGGGACTGGTCCGGGTGATGGTGCGGGTCGCCTCGATGCCGTTGCCGCCCGGCATGTGCAGGTCCATGACGACGACGTCGGGCTGCAGCTCGGCCGCCAGCTTCACCGCCTCCGGCCCGTTCTCCGCCTCCCCGACGACCTCCACGCCCAGCGCCTGCAAGAGACCCTTCAGGCCCTGCCGGAACACCGGGTGGTCGTCGGTGATGAGCACCCGGATGGTCTCCGTCATCTACGCCCGCCTTCTCCCGACCGAGGGCCGATGATACCCGGCTGAGTTCTCGGCGGTGCCGAGCGGCAGCCGGACGGAGACGAGGGTCCCGCCGCCGTTCCGGGAGGTGATCACGCAGCTGCCGCCGAGCTCGGCCGCCCACTCCTTCATCGCGGCGAGCCCGCGGCGCGGCTTCGGGGCGCCCCGCGCGGGGTCGGGGAGGCCGGGGCCGGTGTCGGCCACCACGAGCTGCAGCTCGGTGTCGCGCTTGAGCCGGACGGACGCGCAGCTCTCCGGGGCGTGCAGCCGGACGTTCGTCAGCGCCTCCTGCGCGATCCGGTACGCGGCCACCTCGACGGCCGCGGGCAGCCCCGCCGGTTCGCCGTCGAATCGGACGTCGACCCGCTCGCAGCAGCCCTCCGCGAACGACTCGATGGCGGCGACGAGGCCGAGGTCGTCCAGCGCGGGCGGCCGCAGCCCGTGCGCCAGGTCGCGGATGTCGCCGACGGCGCTCGCCAGCCGGTCGCGGACCTCGGCGAGCAGCGGGTCGGTCCGCTCCGGCTCGCACGCGAGGGTGATGCGCGCCGCGTCCAGCGACATGGCGAGGCTGGCGAGGGTCGGCCCGAGCCCGTCGTGCAGGTCGTGCCGGAGCCGCCGGCGCTCCTCCTCGCGGCTGGCGAGGATCCGCTCGCGGGAACGTTGCAGGTCCGCGGTGAGGCGGCGGAGGTGAGGGATGGTCGCGGCACGTGCCGCCACGGCCCCCGCGGTGAACGCGCCGGCCAGCACGGCGGCGCGTGCCAGTACCGCTCGCATCCCGTCCCTCTCTCTCCGCCCCGGTGTCGCGGACCTTCGGTGACCACCTTTTCGGGCGAGGCGACCCAGTGTCAGGTGACCTGTGTCCCGACCGCGACGGGAAAACGCTCTCAGGGGCTGATCAGGGCCCGGCGGATCGATCCTCCACGCCCCCGCGGATGTCGCGCATCGTGGCCTGGAGGTCGTGGTGCCGTCGTGCTCGGAGCCGATGGCGATGCGCGTGACGATCGCGAACGCGGGTGCTCGCCGGGGCAGATTCTCGCGCACGCGCGGGCGTCCCGGGGGCCGGTCACCCCCGGGGTCCCCGTAGAATCGTCAGCCGTGACACAGCCCAGCACTGAGCGCGGCCAGGGGGCCGCCGCGGACGTCGACCTGCCCACCCAGTACCGACCGGCCGACGTCGAGGGCCGGCTCTACGAGCGGTGGGTATCGGAGGGGCTGTTCACCGCCGATCCCGGCCGCGCGCCGGAGCGCCCCGCGTACTCGATCGTGATCCCGCCGCCGAACGTCACCGGTTCGCTGCACATGGGGCACGCCCTCGACCACTCCATCCAGGACACCCTCGTCCGGCGGCGCCGCATGCAGGGCCACGAGACGGTGTGGGTGCCCGGCATGGACCACGCCGGCATCGCCACCCAGAACGTCGTGGAGCGCGAGCTGGCCAAGGAGGGCCGGTCGCGGCACGACCTCGGGCGCGAGGCGTTCGTCGAGCGGGTCTGGCAGTGGAAGGCCGAGTCCGGCGGCCGGATCCTCGGCCAGATGCGCCGCCTCGGCGACAGCGTCGACTGGACGCGCGAGGCGTTCACGATGGACGACGACCGCGCCCGCGCCGTCCGCACGATCTTCAAGCGGCTGTTCGACGACGGCCTCATCTACCGCGCCGAGCGCATCATCAACTGGTGCCCGCGCTGCCTGACGGCCCTGTCCGACATCGAGGTCGAGCACGAGGAGGTCGACGGCGAGCTGGTCTCGATCCGGTACGGCTCCGGCGAGGACGAGCTGGTCGTCGCGACGACGCGGGCCGAGACGATGCTCGGCGACACCGCCGTGGCCGTCCACCCCGACGACGAGCGGTACCGGCACATGGTCGGGCGGGAGATCGAGCTCCCGCTGACCGGCCGCCGCATCCCGGTCGTCGCCGACGAGCACGTCGACCCCGAGTTCGGGACGGGCGCTGTCAAGGTGACCCCCGCGCACGACCCCAACGACTTCGAGATCGGCCGCCGGCACGACCTGCCGTCCCTGTCGGTGATGGACGAGCGCGGCGTCGTCACCGCGTCCGGCCCGTTCGAGGGGCTCGACCGGTTCGAGGCGCGCCCGGCGGTCGTGGCGGCGCTGCGCGAGCAGGGCCGCATCGTCGCGGAGGTCCGTCCCTACAAGCACTCGGTCGGGCACTGCCAGCGCTGCGCCACGGTCGTCGAGCCGCGCGTGTCGCTGCAGTGGTTCGTGAAGGTGGAGTCGCTGGCGCGGGCCGCGGGCGACGCCGTCCGCGACGGCCGCGTCGAGATCCACCCGCCGGAGATGGCGTCCCGCTACTTCGAGTGGGTCGACAACATGCACGACTGGTGCATCAGCCGGCAGCTGTGGTGGGGCCACCGCATCCCGGTCTGGTACGGGCCGGGCGGCGAGGTCGTGTGCCCGGGGCCCGACGAGGAGCCGCCCGCCGGCTGGACGCAGGACACCGACGTCCTCGACACCTGGTTCTCCTCGGCGCTGTGGCCGTTCTCCACGCTCGGCTGGCCCGACAAGACACCCGAACTGGAGCGGTTCTACCCGACGTCCGTGCTGGTGACCGGGTACGACATCCTCTTCTTCTGGGTCGCCCGCATGATGATGTTCGGGCTGTACGCGATGGACGGCGTCCAGCCGTTCGGCACCATCGCCCTGCACGGGATGGTCCGCGACCAGTACGGCAAGAAGATGTCCAAGTCGTTCGGGAACGTCATCGACCCGCTCGACTGGGTCGACGCGTACGGCGCGGACGCGACCCGCTTCACGCTGCTGCGCGGCGCGAACCCGGGCGGCGACGTCCCGGTGGCCGAGCAGTGGGCGCAGGGGTCGCGCAACTTCTGCAACAAGCTGTGGAACGCGACGCGGTTCGCGCTCATCAACGGCGCGCACGTCCGCGGCGGCATGCCCGCCGAGGTGACCACCGTCGACGCCTGGATCCTGTCGCGCCTCCAGTCGGTCATCGCCGAGGTCGACGAGCACCTGGAGGGCTACGACTTCGCGAAGGCGTGCGAGGCGCTCTACCACTTCGCGTGGGACGAGGTCTGCGACTGGTACGTCGAGTTGGCCAAGGTCCAGCTCGCCGACGAGCGGGCCGAGGCGACGCGGCGCGTCCTGGGCGAGGTGCTCGACAAGCTGCTGCGGCTGCTGCACCCGGTGATCCCGTTCGTCACCGAGGAGCTCTGGACCTCCCTCACCGGCGGCGAGACGATCCTCACCGCGCCGTGGCCGTCCGCCGAGCCCGCCCGCGCCGACAAGGCCGCCGAGGCGGAGATCGAGTCGCTGCAGCGGCTCGTGACCGAGGTCCGCCGGTTCCGCGCCGACCAGGGCCTGAAGCCCGGCCAGAAGGTCGCGGCGGCGCTGGAGTGGGGCGGCTCGCCGCTGGCCGCGCACGAGGAGGGCGTCCGCGCGCTGCTGCGCCTCACCGCGCCCGGCGACGGGTTCTCCGCCACCGCCTCGCTGCCTGTGGAGGGCGTCACGGTGCGGCTCGACACCGCGGGCGCGATCGACGTCGCCGCCGAGCGCAAGCGGCTGGAGAAGGACCTGGCCGCCGCCCGCAAGGAGGCCGACCAGGCGCGCCGCAAGCTCGGCAACGAGGCGTTCATGGCGAAGGCCCCCGAGGCGGTCGTCGCGAAGAACCGGGACCGGCTCGCCCAGGCCGAGGCCGACATCGGGCGGCTGGAGTCGCAGCTGAGCGTGCTGCCGGCGGGCTGACGCGGGCGGGTCGTCCGCCCGGAGGATTACGAGCGCGTGAACCGTCGGCGCGGCGCGCCCGTCGCGGTTACGATCCGGTTGGGCCTGCGGGCTTTTGGCGGTACTTGAACCATCGGGAGTGCAATGGCCGATTCACCTCCTCGCTCCGGCGCGCCGGGCTCCGCGTCCGGCGACGATCTGGACGCGGCGCAGGTCATCGAGGACGGGTCCGGGCCGGGGGCCGCGGACGCGCCGCCCTTCGGCGGGGCGCGCCCCTGGTGGTCGGCCGACTCCGGCGACGGGACGGGGCCGCACGGCGCGCTCGGCGGCACGGGGCCGCACGTCCTGCCGGCCCAGCGCGACGGCTCCGGCCCGTACCCGGTGCCGCCGTACGGGACGGGCCCCCTGGCGACGGTGAACGGCACCGGAGGGCATCCGATGGTCGGCGGCACGGGCGGGCATCCGATCGTGGGCGGCTCGGGGGCGTTCCCCGTGGTCGGCACCGGCGGGCATCCCATCGTCCAGGGCGGCACGGGCGCGCAGCCCGTGATCCGCGACGGCACGGGCCCGCTGCCGCCCGTCCCCGGCGCGCCGGGCCCGCGGCGGCGGCGCGTCCCGAGGCTGCTGCTGGTGGTGGGCGTTTCGGCGGCCGCCGCGGTGGCGCTCATGGCCGGGGCCCTGGCGTTCCGGACGGTCGGCGGCGGAGCCGAGCGGGACGCCCGCACGACCGCGGATCCCGCCTCCAAAAAGGTGATCAGCGCGGGCCCGGCCGCCGGCGGCCTCCGCAAGGACGCCCTGACGGCGCCGCAGGCGAGCGCGGCGTACCCGTTCATCGCGGGGGCGGTCGAGGCGGGCGGCCTCCCGGTCGCCGAGCAGGGGCTGGCGGTCTACACCGAGGAGCCGGTGCGCAAGGTCAACGTCCTGTTCATGGGCGGGACGGGCCAGGTCGGCGACCCGGCGGCCTTCCTGCGGAAGGTGCGGCCCACCACGTTCATCACGGGGCAGGGAGCGGACCCGGGCGACCAGGGCGGGAAGGCGGTCTGCGGGACGTTCGCCGTCCTGGCCGAGACCCACATGTACTGCGCGTGGGCGACCCGCGACTCCTACGGCGTCGTCGCGTCCAACCATCCGACGGTGAACCCGCAGTTCCCGCTGCTGGCCGACGTGATGCGCCGGATCAGGAAGGACGTCGAGAAGCCGAAGTGACGAACAGCCGCTCGGTGCCGGCGCCGATGACCTCCAGGACGTGCCCGGTGAAGTAGCCGGTGCCGAGGACGACGACGCGGTGCCCGAGCGTCGCGAGGGACTCCGGGGTGATCGCGGCGGAGCCGACGACGTCCCAGCCGGGCGGCAGCGGGCGGGTGAAGCGCAGGTGCGGCAGGGGCAGCCGGACGAACGTCACCGGCAGCCCGCCGAGTTCGGCGACGGCCCCGTCGAGGTCCTTGTGGTCGGGGAGGCAGACGACGGCGTGGTCGACCGCGCCCCAGGCGTCCCGGGCGGCGGCGAGCGCGGCGGCGACGCCGGTGCGGTCGATGGCGGAGTCGACGAGCAGCCTCGTCGCGGACCCGGGCACGTCGTGCCAGGACGCCCGTCCGGGCAGCACGACCGACGCCAGCACCTCGCGGAGCGTCCCGGCCGGGGGTTCGGGGACGTCCGGCATGCGGCGGGCGGCGGCGACGCCGAGTTCGGCCGCGGCCCGTCCCAGCCCGGCGGGCAGCAGGTCGTCGGGAAGCCCGGCGCCGCCCGGCCCGACGACCTCGGCGTCTCGCAGCACCGCGGCGACCGGAGCCGTCTGCGGCGCCGACAGGACGGCCGTCGCCGGCCCCGCCACGCCGAGCTTCTCCCGGGCGATCTCCGCCTCGGTGTCGCCGAGCACCCCGGCGTGTTCGAGGAAGACCGGCGTGATCGCGGCGACGTCGGGCGGGAAGAGGGAGACCTCGTCCGACCGTCCGCCCATCCCGGCCTCCAGGACGAGCGCGTCCGCGCCGGAACGCTCCGCGTGCAGGACGCCCGCGAGGAGGAAGAGACCGGACGGCGAAAGGTAGCCGTCCGAGGGCGGCGGAAGCGCACGGACGGCCTTGTCCAGGATGCCCGCCAGAATGGCGAGTTCGCCGCCGGAGACGGCGCGTCCGTTGATCCTGATCCGGTCGCGATTCGTGCGGAGTCCGGGACTTGTGACGGTGCACACGCGGAGGCCGGCGGCGGCGAGAAAGGCCGACGCGTAGGTGGCCGCCGTGCCCTTCCCCTTGGAGCCGACAACGGTCAGGACGGGCGCGTCCGGGGCCAGGACGCCCAGGGCGCCGGCGAGGGCGCGGGCCCGTCCGACATCGCGGGTCTCGCCCGGAGCCCGGCGCTCCCATTCCCGGAAGAACACGTCCATATCTCCAGTGTGGGGGCGGACGGAGCGTGGTGCGCCGCCGAGTAGGCTCTGAGACCGTGAGTCAGCGAACCGAGCCGGCCGGCTACCCGGCGACCGTCGGCGCGATCATGGCCCGCGGGGTCGAGTGGGAGATCGATCCCACCCTCGACCGGATCCGCGACCTGGTCGACGTCCTGGGGGAGCCGCAGCGCGCGTACCCGGTGATCCACGTCGCCGGGACGAACGGCAAGACCAGCACCGCCCGGCTCATCGAGGCGCTGCTCCGCGAGCGCGGGCTGCGCACGGGCCTTTACACCAGCCCCGAGCTGACCACGCTGCGCGAGCGCATCGCCATCGACGGGGAGCCGATCAGCGAGGAGCGGTTCGTCGAGACCTACAACGACGTCGCGCCCTACGCCGAGCTGGTCGACGGCAAGCACA
This sequence comes from Actinomadura monticuli, assembly GCF_041463655.1. NCBI lineage: Bacteria > Bacillati > Actinomycetota > Actinomycetes > Streptosporangiales > Thermomonosporaceae > Actinomadura > Actinomadura monticuli. The sequence goes on along the minus strand of NZ_JAXCEI010000028.1, from coordinate 37,126 downwards.
CGGCGCGGCTGTCGTTCTTCGAGGTGCTGACCGCGATGGCGTTCGCCGCCTTCGCCGACGCGCCCGTCGACGTGGCCGTGGTCGAGACGGGCATGGGCGGCACGTGGGACGCCACGAACGTCGCCGACGGCGTGGTCGCCGTGATCACCCCGATCGGGCTCGACCACACCCGCTACCTGGGCGACACGCTGGAGGAGATCGCCGGCGAGAAGGCGGGCATCGTCAAGGCCGGCGCGGTCGCGGTGCTGGCGCAGCAGCCGGTCGAGGCGGCCGAGGTGCTGCTGCGCAGGGTCGTGGAGATCGGCGCCACCGCGGCGCGCGAGGGCATCGAGTACGGCGTGCTCGGCCGCGACGTCGCCTTCGGCGGCCAGCAGCTCCGCCTCCAGGGCCTGCACGGCGTCTACGACGAGATCTTCCTGCCGCTGTTCGGCGAGCACCAGGCGAGCAACGCCGCGACGGCCCTCGCCGCCGTGGAGGCGTTCGCCAGCGGCGCGCCGACCAGGGGAGAGGCCAACCTGGAGGCCGCGACCCGCATCGCCGCCGGCGAGTCCTATCTCGGCGGCGACGAGGGCCAGCTCGATCCGGCGCTGGTCCGCAGCGGCTTCGCGCAGTCGGCCTCGCCGGGGCGGCTGGAGGTCGCGCGGACGGGCCCGACCGTCCTGCTGGACGCCGCGCACAACCCGGCCGGGATGGCGGCGACCGTCGCCACGGTCACCGAGTCGTTCGGCTTCACCCGGCTCGCCGGCGTGCTCGCCATCGCCGCCGACAAGGATGTCGCGGGCGTCCTGGACCAGCTCGAACCCGTGCTGGCCGAGCTGGTGGTGACCCGCAACTCCTCGCCGCGCTCGATGCCGCCCGAGGAACTGGCCGAGATCGCCGAGGGGATCTTCGGGCCGGAGCGCGTCCATGTCGCGGCGCGCCTGGACGACGCCATCGACCGCGCGATCGGGCTCGCCGAGGAGACCGGCGAGTACCGGGGCGCCGGCGTGCTGATCACCGGGTCGGTGGTCACCGCCGGGGACGCGCGCACCCTGCTGCGCGTGGAGGGAGGCCGCTCATGAGCACGCGGATCGCGGACAACCCGGCCCGGCGGCTGTTCGCCGCGGTGCTGGCGTGCGAGGCCGTCGTGATCGGGCTGGCGATCCCGGTCGCCGTGGTGGTGCTGGACGTGGACGGCGCGGTCGCCGGCGGCGTGTGCGGGGGCCTGGCGCTCGCCTGCCTGCTCCTGGCGGGGCTGCTGCGCCGCCCGTGGGCGATCCCGGCGGGCACCGCGCTCCAGGTGCTCATCGTCGCGACCGGTTTCATGGTGCCGGCCATGTTCTTCCTCGGCGTCGTTTTCGGCGCGCTCTGGGGAACGGCCATTTGGCTCGGACGGAAGGCGGCGAGCGCGCAGCCGCGCTAGGTTCGGCGGGACGGCAGCCAATCATCCCGCCGATTGCCGCAAATTTCAGCTATTGCCCCAATTTGGACATCTTTCCTTTTTTGGAAATGCGCGTCCGGCGGATGACGACCCTCCGGAGGAGCAGGCCGTGTCCACCCACGCACCGTCCACTCGTACGCGGGCCGCTCGCGCACCATCCCGTCGAGCGCCGGACCGCTTCGCCGAGGGCCCGGTACGGCGGCGGCTCGCCGCGCTCGGCGTGCTGCTGCTGACCGGCACCGCGCTGCCCGCCGCCGTCCTGACCGTGCCCGACGCCACCGGCAACGTCGTCCCCGCCGCGGCGGGCGCCCTCGGCCTCGGCGACGCGGGCGTCGCCGGCCTGCTGCGCGCCACCGGCCTGTCCCTGCCCGCGCTGCTGCTCGCCGTTCCGCCCGCCGCCGTCGCGGCCCGCCGGTTCCCCGCGTGGACGGTCCTCGCGGCGGGCCTCGCCGTGCTCCTGGTCGGCGTCGGCACCGCCCGCCTCGCCCATTCCGTCCCCCTCGCAGGGGCGGTCCGGGCCGCGCAGGGCGCGGGCGCCGGCATCGTCCTGCCCGCCACGCTCGTGCTCGTCTGGGAGCGCCGCGACCGCGTCCTGGCGGCCGTATGGGCGGGCGTGCTCGCCGGCATGCTCGTCCTGGCGATGCCGCTGGCGCTGGCGGCCGTCCCCCGGCCCGCCGCCGGCGCGGCCGCCGCCGACTGGCGGATCGCGCTCGCCCCCTTCCCGTGGCTCGCCGTCGCAGCCGCCGGCGCGGCGCTCGCCCGCCCGCTGCTGCGGCGCCGCGTCCCCTGGACGCTCCCCGCGTCCCGGCACACCGAGCGCGGACACCTGCTGCTCCCGCTCGTCCCGGCCGCGGGCTTCACGTTCCTCGCCCTCGTCGCCGCCGGCGAGTGGTCGCCGGGCGCGCGGCTCGTCCTCGCGGGCCTCGCCGTCCCCGCGCTGCTCGGCCTCGCCGTCACCGGCGGACGGGACGCCCCGGCGGGCAGCCCGCACGGCTGCGCCGTCGTCATGATCGCCGCCGGCCTCCTCACCTACCCGGTCGCGGGCCCGCTCGCGGGCGTCGCCGCCGCCACCGCCCACGCGCGCGGGGACGGAGTGCCCCTGCTCCCGTTCGGGGCGGCCGCCGCCGCGGCCCTGGCCGGCGCGCTCGCGGCCGCCGGCGCGCCCGCCCGCGCCGCCCTCCCCACCGGGTTCCTGCTGCTGGTCCTGGCGGTGCCGCTCGGCCTCGCCACCGGCCCCGGCGACCCGTGGGCGCTGCTCGCCCCGCTCGTCCCGCTCGGCGCGGGCGCCGGGATGGCCCTCGCCGCCTCGCTGCGGGACGCCGAGGCCGGCGCCGCGCTGTTCGGCCTGTGCCTGTGCTTCCCCGCCGTGCTGGCCGGGCAGCTCCTCGTCCTGTCCCTGCAGGCGTCGCGGCTGCGCGAGGCGCGTCCGGTGACGGAGGCGCAGCAGGCGCACGCCCTGCTGGACGGCTACCGCGGCTGGCTCGTCGTGGCGGGAATGGCCGCCCTGCTGCTCGCCGCCGCCGCCCTCGGACTGGGCGCGCGGCGCCGGAATTCCGCTTCCGCCCTGCGAGCCGGGTAGTATTCGCGCGCTTACCGAAACCGAAATTCCGCAAGGAGAGCCACCCGTGTCCGAGCGCACTCTTGTCCTGGTCAAGCCCGACGGCGTCCGCCGCGGCGTCATCGGCGAGGTCATCTCCCGGATCGAGCGCAAGGGCCTGACGCTCGTCGCGCTGGAACTGCGCACCCTCGCCCGCGAGACCGCCGAGTCCCACTACGAGGAGCACTCCAGCAAGCCGTTCTTCGGCGAGCTGGTCGAGTTCATCACCGGCGGGCCGCTCGTCGCCATGGTCGTCGAGGGCCCCCGCGCCATCGAGGCGTTCCGCGCCCTGGCCGGTGCCACCGACCCGGTCAGCGCCACCCCCGGCACCATCCGCGGCGACTTCGCGCTGGAGATCGGCGAGAACATCGTGCACGGCTCCGACTCGACCTACTCCGCCGAGCGGGAGATCAAGCTCTTCTTCCCCGAGCTGGGCTGAAGCGCGCCCGCGAGGGCGCCGACCGAGCGCGGGCCGGACCATCCGGCCCGCGTCTTCTTTAGCGAAAACCGAGCTGGTCAGGACGCGTTTTTTTCGTGACGCGCGGCGGTGGGGTGACTGCCCGCGGGCGGGGGTGCACGTTACGATGGACGCGCCGCTATACACGCCCGTCAATCATGAAGGGCTCCCTTTCTTCATGGGTAACAAGCTGTCGTTTCTTGGCCGTGACATGGCCGTCGATCTTGGTACCGCCAACACACTCGTGTACGTGCGCGGGCGTGGCATCGTGCTGAACGAACCATCCGTGGTGGCGATCAATACCAACACCGGCAAGATCGTGGCGGTCGGCATCGAGGCGAAACGGATGATCGGCCGCACGCCCGGCAACATCGTCGCCGTCCGCCCGCTCAAGGACGGCGTCATCGCCGACTTCGACGTCACCGAGCGCATGCTGCGCTACTTCATCCAGAAGGTGCACAAGCGCCGGCACTTCGCCAAGCCGCGGATCGTCGTGGCCGTCCCGAGCGGGATCACCGGGGTGGAGCAGCGCGCGGTGAAGGAGGCCGGCTACCAGGCCGGCGCCCGCCGCGTCTACATCATCGAGGAGCCGATGGCCGCCGCGATCGGCGCCGGGCTGCCCGTCTACGAGCCGACCGGCAACATGGTCGTCGACATAGGGGGCGGCACCACCGAGGTCGCGATCATCTCGCTCGGCGGCATCGTCACCAGCCAGTCCGTCCGCGTCGGCGGCGACGAGCTGGACCAGGCCGTCATCTCGTTCTCCAAGAAGGAGTACTCCCTGATGCTCGGGGAACGTACCGCTGAGGAGATCAAGATGGCGATCGGATCGGCCTATCCCGGCGGCGAGGAGGAGCCGCACGCCGAGATCAGGGGCCGCGACCTCGTCAGCGGGCTGCCGAAGACCGTGGTGATCTCCGCGGAGGAGGTCAGGCGGGCCATCGAGGAACCCGTCAACGCCGTGGTCGACGCGGTGAAGACCACCCTCGACAAGTGCCCGCCCGAGCTGTCGGGCGACATCATGGACCGCGGGATCGCGCTGACCGGCGGCGGGGCGCTGCTGAAGAACCTCGACGAACGGCTCCGCGAGGAGACCGGGATGCCCATCCACCTGGTGGACAACCCGCTCGACTCGGTGGTGCTCGGCACGGGCAAGTGCGTCGAGGACTTCGAGTCGCTCCGCACGGTCCTCGTGCCGGAGCCGCGGCACTAGTTCGGACGCGGTCCGCCGGGAGGACGCGGGGGCCGTCCCCCGGCGGGAGGCTCCGCGCTCCCGGCGGAACAGGAAACCGGAGGTCGGTGCGTGAAGGACACCCGGCGCACCCGCATGGTGCTCGGCGGGCTGCTCGTCGTGGCGCTCACGATGATCACGATTGACTACCGCGGCGGGGCGGACTCCCCGCTGCGCGGTCTGCGCGACCTCGGCGCGACCGTGTTCGGCCCGGTGGAGCGCGCGTCGGCGGCCGTCGTCCGGCCGGTCGGCAACACCTTCGACGCGATCACCGACGCGCCCGGCGAGCGGCGCCGCGCCGACCAGCTGGAGCGGCAGAACCAGAAGCTGCGCGAGCAGCTGCGCTCCGCCCGGCTCGACAAGGACAAGTCCGCGCAGCTCGAGCGGCTGCTCGGCACCGCCGGGATGGGCGGCTACAAGATCCACGCCGCGCAGGTGATCTCCGCCGGGCAGGGCTTCGAGGACACCGTCACGATCGACGTCGGCAGCCGCAGCGGCATCAAGCCCGACATGACGGTGATGAGCGGCGAGGGGCTCGTCGGCCGCGTCACCCGCGTCGGGCCCGCGACGTCGACCGTGCTGCTCGCCACCGACCAGACCTCCTCCATCGGCTCCCGCCTGGAGGACTCCAAGGAGATCGGGATCGTGCAGGGCCGCGGCCGCCGCGGCCTCGGCGGGGGCGGCGAGACCCCGCTGCGGTTCCAGCTGCTGGACGCCGCCGCGCCCATCCACGTCGGCCAGCGGATCGTGACGCTCGGGTCGCAGGGCCAGCGCCCGTACGTGCCCGGCGTCCCGATCGGCCAGGTCGAGCGCATCGAGAAGTCCACCGGCGGGCTGACCCGCACCGCCTACGTCCGGCCGTTCGTGCGGTTCACCAGCCTGGACGTCGTCGCCGTCGTGGTCGCCCCGCCGAAGACCGACCCGCGGGACGCGGTGCTGCCGCCCAAGCCGAAACCGGCCCCGACCCCGACCCCGACCCCCGGCCCGAGCAAGAGCCCGAAGGTGAGCAAGAGCCCGGAGGCCGGCGAGAGCGCCGGCGCGCGGCCGAACGGCTCCGCGAGCCCGTCCACAGAACCGAGCGCGGGGGACTGAACGTGCTGAATCCGCCCGAGGCGTCGCCGGCCGGCCGCACCGCGGTGGCCGCGCTGGTGATCGTCGTGACCCTGATCCTGCAGGTGTCGGTGGCGAACCGGCTGCCGCTGCCCGGCGGCGTGCAGCCCGACCTGGTGCTGCTGGCCGTCGTGGCGCTGGCGCTGGTCGCCGGGTCGATGACCGGCATGGTCACCGGCTTCCTCGCCGGCCTCGCCGCCGACATCATCCCGCCTTCCGACCACACGCTCGGCCGGTACGCGCTCGTCTACTGCCTCATCGGCTTCCTGTGCGGCGTCGCCGCCGCCGAGATGGACCGCCAGTCCGTCGTGCCGTTCTTCGCCGTCGCCGCCGGAGCCCTCGCCGGGACCGTGCTGTACGCGGCGACCGGGATGATCCTCGGCGACCCGCGCGCCGAGTGGGCGACGGTGTCGAGCATGGTCCCGCTGCAGGTCCTCTACGACATCATCGCCAGCCCGTTCGTCGTGTGGGCGGTGCTGCGCGCCACCCGCCGGTACGAGAGCGGCGAACGATCACGGGGCGACCGCCTCGCGGTGCCCGCCGCCCGCTACCGCGCGATGTCGGGGCGGGGCGGGGCGCTGTGAACTCCAGGACCCACTTCCGCCTCGTCGTCCTCTACGTGCTGGTCGCCGCGCTGCTGCTCGTCCTCGTCGGGCGCATGTGGACGCTCCAGGTCCTGGAGGGCGAGCACTACAAGGGCATCGCCGCGCAGAACCGCACCCGCGACATCGTCGTCCCCGCCGTCCGCGGCATGATCCTGGACGACCGGGGCGAACCGCTCGTCCGGAACCGCAGCGCGCTCGTCGTGTCCGTCGACCGCACCACGCTGTCGCGGCAGAAGGACGGCGGCGCGGCCGTGCTGAGGCGGCTCGCCGGCGTCCTCGGGACGACCTACGACGAGATCTCCAAGCGGGTCCGGCTGTGCGGGCCGAACGTCAAGCGGCCGTGCTGGCCCGGCTCCCCGTACCAGCCGATCCCCGTCGAGGACCACGTCGACCCGAAGCGCGCCCTCCAGATCATGGAGCGGCAGGAGTACTTCCCCGGCGTCACCGCGCAGATCCAGGCCGTCCGCGACTACCCGGCGCCGAAGGGGGCGAGCGCCGCCCAGGTCCTCGGCTACCTCCAGCCGGTCACGCAGGAGGAACTGGACAAGCGCAAGGGCCTGAAGGTCACCGGGTACAGCGGCGTCGACCTCGTCGGCCGCGCCGGGCTGGAGGCGCAGTACGACGCGGTGCTGCGCGGCGACCCCGGTTTCCGCAGGGTGCTCGTCGACAGCCAGGGGCGCGTCACCGGCACCGCCGAGGAGAAGCAGGCGGTGGCCGGCGACCACCTCGTCACCAGCATCGACGCCGGGGTGCAGGGCGCCGCGGAGAAGGCCCTCAAGCACGCGATCGACAGCGCGCGCAAGGGCGGCCACCCCGCCGACGCCGGCGCCGCCGTCGTGATGGACGTCCGCACCGGCCGGATCATCGCGATGTCCAGCTACCCGACCTACGACCCGAAGATCTGGACCGGCGGCATCTCCCAGGAGCAGTACGACGCGCTGCTCGGCAAGAAGCAGGGCGAGCCGCTGATCTCCCGGGTCACCCAGGGCCAGTTCGCGCCCGGCTCCACCTTCAAGATCTCCTCGGTGGCCGCCGCGGTGAAGGACGGCGCCAGCCTGACGGGCATCTACCCGTGCCCCGGCTCCTACAACGTCGGGAACCGGGCGTTCAGCAACGCCGGGGGCGCGTCGTACGGCCCGATGACCCTGCACACCGCCCTCGTGAAGTCCTGCGACACGGTCTTCTACAGGTTCGCCTACCTGGAGTGGAAGGCCGACGGCGGGATGCACCCGAAGAAGAACCCGTCCGACCCGATGGTGAAGATGGCCCGCGACTACGGGTTCGGCACCAAGACCGGGATCGACCTTCCCAGCGAGAGCGCCGGCCGCATCCCGGACCGGAAGTGGAAGAAGGACTACTGGGCGGCCACCAAGGCCGGCAACTGCAAGGGCGCCAAGGAGGGCTACCCCGACGTCGCCAAGACCGATCCCGCCCGCGCCGCCTACCTGAAGGCGGTCGCGACGGAGAACTGCACCGAGGGGTACGTCTACCGCCCCGGTGACGCGGCCAACTTCTCCGTCGGGCAGGGCAACGTCCTGGTGACGCCGCTGCAACTCGTCCGCGCGTACGCGACGCTCGCCAACGGCGGCAGGCTGGTGACGCCGAGGCTCGGCGTCGCGGTGATGCGGTCGGACGGCACGGTCGTCCGCCGCATCGACGCCCCGGCGGCGGGGAGGCTGCCCGTCGACACGAAGGTGCTGGCGTACATCCGCAAGGCCCTCGGCCAGGTGACCAAGGAGGGCACCGCGGCCGGAGCGTTCAACGGGTTCGACTTCAAGCGCGTCGACGTGGGCGGCAAGACCGGTACCGCGGAGGTCTACGGCAAGCAGGACAGCTCCTGGTTCGCCTCGTTCGGCCCGATGAAGGACCCGCGCTTCGCGGTCGTCGCCATGGTCTCGCAGGGCGGGTTCGGCGCCTCGACGTCCGCCCCGGCCGTCCGCGAGATCTGGGAGGCCATGTACGGGACGAAGGACAGGAAGCCCATCCTCAAGGACGGCAGGCTCCCGTCCGAGCTGCCGAAGACGCCCGGCGAGGGAGCCGCGCCGTGATCACCGGGACCGGTGCCGGGCCGGTCGAGGGCTACGGCGCGCGGCGCACGTGGCAGAGCCGGCTCGGCGGTCTGCGGCGGCTCGACTGGCCGCTGTTCCTCGCCGTCCTGGCGCTGTCGGTGGTGGGGGCGCTGCTGGTCCGCTCGGCCACCTTCCACCTGCTCACCGAGCAGGGCGAGGACCCGGAGAGCCTGCTCAAGCGGCACATCCTGAACCTGATCATCGGGTTCCTGCTCGGCGGCGTCGTCACCGTCCTCGACTACCGGCTGCTGCGCGCCTACGTCCCGATCCTGTACGGCGTGGCGTGCGTGGGCCTGCTGGCCGTGCTGACCCCGCTGGGCTCGACGATCAACGGGTCGCATTCGTGGATCGTGCTCGGCGGCGGCTTCCAGGTGCAGCCGTCGGAGTTCGCGAAGGTCGGGCTCGTGGTGCTGCTCGCGATGATCCTCGGGGAGCCGCGGGACGGCGAGATCGGGCCCGGCCGCCGCGACGTGCTGCTCGCGCTCGTCCTCGCCGGGGTGCCCGGCCTGCTGATCATGCTCCAGCCGGACCTCGGCACCACGCTGGTGTTCATCGCCGTGGTGCTCGGCATGCTGGCGATCTCCGGCGCGCAGAAGCGCTGGCTGTTCGGGCTGGTCGGCGGCGGCGTGACCGCCGCCGCGGCGGTCTGGTTCTTCGGGCTGCTGAAGGACTACCAGATCGACCGGTTCACCGCGTTCCTGAACCCGGAGGCCGACCCGCGCGGCGCCGGCTACAACGCCCAGCAGGCCCGGATCGCGGTCGGGTCGGGCGGCGCGTTCGGCAAGGGCCTGTTCCAGGGGGAGCAGACCGGCGGCCACTTCGTCCCCGAGCAGCAGACCGACTTCATCTTCACGGTGGCGGGGGAGGAGCTCGGCTTCGTCGGCGCCGCGATCATCATCGCGCTGCTCGGCGTGGTGCTGTGGCGCGGGCTGCGGATCGCCACCCAGGCCGCCGACCTGTTCGGCACGCTCGTCGCGACCGGCGTCGTGTGCTGGCTGGGGTTCCAGACGTTCGAGAACGTCGGGATGACGCTCGGGATCATGCCGATCACCGGCCTGCCGCTGCCGTTCATCTCCTACGGCGGGTCCGCGACGTTCGCGAACATGATCGCCTTCGGCCTGCTGCAGGCGGTCCATGTGCGCCGCCGCGCGTTCGACTGAGGCCGCCCGGAGCTTCGAGGCCGCCCGGAGCGTTCGTATAGCGTCCGGCGACCGCGTAGGCTGGACGTTCATCCCACGTCCCCTGCACGGAGGGTTCCGTCATGCCGGTCGAGTCGCTCTTCCCGCGCCTGGAGCCGCTGCTCCCGAGCGTGCAGAAGCCGATTCAGTACGTTGGCGGCGAGCTGAACTCCCAGCTCAAGGACTGGGACGAGACCGACGTCCGGTGGGCGCTCATGTACCCGGACGCCTACGAGGTGGGCCAGCCGAACCAGGGCGTCCAGATCCTTTACGAGATCCTGAACGAGCGCGACGGCGTGCTCGCCGAGCGGACGTACTCGGTGTGGCCCGACCTCGAGGCGGTCATGCGCGAGCACGGCATCCCGCAGTTCACCGTCGACGCGCACCGCCCGGTCGGCGCGTTCGACGTGCTCGGCGTGTCGTTCTCCACCGAGCTCGGCTACACCAACATGCTGACGGCGCTCGACCTCGCCGGCATCCCGCTCGACGCCGCCGACCGCACCGGCGACCACCCGATCGTGATCGCGGGCGGGCACGCCGCGTTCAACCCCGAGCCGATCGCCGACTTCATCGACGCGGCCGTCCTCGGCGACGGCGAGGAGATCGCGCTCGGCATCACCGAGGTGATCCGCGAGTGGAAGGCGGAGGGCGAGCCCGGCGGGCGGGACGGGCTGCTCATGCGGCTCGCGGCGTCTGGCGGCGTCTACGTGCCCCGCTTCTACGACGTCACCTACCTGCCCGACGGCCGGATCCAGCGGGTCGCGCCGAACCGTCCGGGCGTCCCGTGGCGGATCGAGAAGCACACCGTCATGGACCTCGACCAGTGGCCCTACCCGAAGAAGCCGCTCGTCCCGCTCGCCGAGACCGTGCACGAGCGGTTCAGCGTGGAGATCTTCCGCGGCTGCACCCGCGGCTGCCGGTTCTGCCAGGCCGGGATGATCACCCGTCCGGTGCGGGAGCGGTCGATCACCACCATCGGGAACATGGTCGAGCAGGGGCTCAAGGAGTCCGGCTTCCAGGAGGTCGGGCTGCTCAGCCTGTCCAGCGCCGACCACAGCGAGATCGGCGACGTCGCCAAGGGCCTCGCCGACCGGTACGAGGGCACCAACACCTCGCTGTCGCTGCCGTCCACCCGCGTGGACGCCTTCAACATCACGCTCGCCAACGAGTTCTCGCGCGGCGGCCGCCGCTCGGGCCTCACGTTCGCGCCGGAGGGCGGCTCCGAGCGGATGCGCAAGGTGATCAACAAGATGGTCACCGAGGACGACCTGATCCGCACCGTCTCCACCGCCTACGAGAACGGCTGGCGGCAGGTCAAGCTCTACTTCATGTGCGGCCTCCCCACCGAGGAGGACGAGGACGTCCTCGCGATCGCCGACATGGCCAGGCGCGTCATCCAGGCGGGGCGCGAGGCCACCGGCCGCAAGGACATCCGCTGCACCGTGTCGATCGGCGGGTTCGTGCCCAAGCCGCACACCCCGTTCCAGTGGGCCGCGCAGTGCGACCACGAGACCGTCGACCGGCGCCTGCACGCGCTCAAGGACGCCCTGCGCGGCGACAAGGAGTACGGCCGCGCCATCGGGTTGCGCTACCACGACGGCCAGCCGTCCATCATCGAGGGCCTGCTGTCGCGCGGCGACCGGCGCGTCGGCAAGGTCATCCGCGCCGTCTGGGAGGACGGCGGCCGATTCGACGGCTGGAGCGAGCACTTCTCCTACGAGCGCTGGACGGCGTGCGCGGAGAAGGCCCTGGGCGACGAGCCCGTCGACCTCGCCTGGTACACCGTCCGCGAGCGCGACGAGGTCGAGGTCCTGCCCTGGGACCACCTCGACGCGGGTCTCGACCGCGAGTGGCTCTGGCAGGACTGGCAGGACGCGATCGACGAGACCGAGGTCGAGGACTGCCGCTGGACGCCCTGCTACGACTGCGGCGTGTGCCCGACCATGGGCACGGAGATCCAGATAGGCCCCACCGGCAAGAAGCTCCTGCCCCTGTCGGTTGTCTGATCCGCGTGCTCTGAGCGGCATCGTCCGGGCATGCCCTGAACGGCGTGTTCTTTGCCCGCCGGACGACCCGCGCGGGCGCCCGAATGTCCGGAAGCGGTTGCGGGAGCGCCCTGAGCTGCGCGGGTCCCGGGCTTCATGCCCCGGTGCTTGGCCGAACGATGCTCGGGGACCCGTACTCTATAGGGAGACCTAGTTTTTCGACTCGACGCGAGTAGGAAGGACCAGAACCCTGGCACCCATGCCGGAGGGTCCGGCGCCGGCCCCCGTGACCCAGCGACTGCGCGTCCGCTACGCCAAGCGGGGCAGGCTGCGGTTCACGAGCCACCGCGACATTTCCCGGGCCGTGGAACGCGCCGTCAGGCGCGCCGGGATCCCTGTCGCGTTCAGCGGCGGATTCACCCCCCACCCGAAGATCTCGTACGCGGGTGCGGCGGCGACAGGGGTGGCCAGTGAGGCCGAATACCTCGAAATCGGGCTTACCGAGACCCGCGACCCTGCGCGGGTGCGGGCCGATCTCGACGCGGCTCTGCCCCCCGGGCTCGACATCGTCGATGTCGTGCCGGTCCGGGCGGGCCGCGGTGACGCGCCGGTCAGGCCGAGCGCGTTCGCCGATCGGCTCGAGGCGTCCGAATGGCGGATCAGGCTGGACGGCGTGCCCGAGGGCGACGCCGCCGCGGCCGTGGCCGCCTTCATGGCCGCCGAGAACATCGAGGTGGAACGCCTCACGAAGAAGGGGCGGCGCCGTTTCGACGTGCGCGCCGCCGTGTCCGCTTGCGAGCTGGACCGGCGCGCCGCGGAGGCGGCGGATGCCCCTTGTGCGATACTTCGAATGGTTGTTCGGCATTCCACACCGGCCGTACGACCCGACGACATCCTCACCGGACTGCGCCAGGTCGCCGACCTCGCGCCGCCGTCACCGCCGCTGGTGACCAGGCTGGCGCAGGGGCCCCTCGACGCGGACACCGGTGGCCTCGCGGATCCCTTGGATCCCGACCGGGAGATCGGCCTGCCGTCCGGCGACGACGCCGAGACGGCCCGCGGCCCTGTGCGGCCGCAGCCCGGGGACGCCGCGAGCGTGGATGCCGTCAGCGCCTGACCGTGGTACCGAAGCCGTGGGAGCACGGAACCGGTTCCGCAGGGTACGGCGGGCGCACCCCCGACGACTTCGTCGTCATGGCCGGACACCGTCCGGCGATGGCGACGCCGATGACTGAACGAGGTGCTCTCGTGCGGCGCACCGCACCGGTCCGCCCCCTGGCGGAGCGAGCGGACGCGCCCGGGAGCCTGACGGGAGATTGCCCGGATGGTTGAGAACGAAGCCGATTCGGCCGCCGCCGAAGGCACCGATAGCGAAATGACCGAGACGACCGATACGACGGCCGCCGAGACCGCGAGCGCGGAGAGCGGCGGCACGCAGAACGGGAGCGCGGAGAACGCCGCCGCGGAGAACGCCGGGGGCGGGGTCACCTCGCGTCCCCGCCGGGCGAGCCGCCCCGCCGGCCCGCCACCCGAGGTGGACAGCTCTCCGGCCCGGCCCCCCGCGGCGGAGCAGCCCGCCGACGGGCCCGCTGACGATGAGCCCGCCGAGCAGCCCGCCGAGCAGCCCGCGGAGCCGGCCGCCGAGGCCGAGGCGCCCGCCCCGGAGGAGGCGCCCGAGCCGCCGAAGCGCGCCACCCGGACCCGCACCCGCACCCGGAGCGCGAAGGCCGCCGCCGAGCCGCCCGTCCCGATGACCGGCGCGGAGACCTCCCCGGAGACCGGGACCGAGCCCGAGGCCGCCGAGGAGCCGCCGGCCCCCCGCACCCGGACCCGCCGCCGCTCCGCCGCGTCCGCCACCGAGACGCCCGCCGCCCCGCCGTTCCCGGAGATCCCGGCCGTCCCGGTCGCGGGCTCGGAGGCGACCCCCGAGCAGGTGTCGGAGACCGAGCCCGCGAGCGGCGTCGGCATCCCCGGCGTGACGTTCCAGCCGCCGATGGTCGTCTTCCAGCCGCCGCAGCCGAAGGCCGAGGCCCCGGCCCGTCCCAAGGACGAGCCGAAGCCCGAGCCCGCCGAGCCCGCCGATCGCGACACCGGCGACGACGACCAGGACCACGGCCCCGCCGACGAGGACGACTCCGACGACCGTCCGTCCCGCAGGCGCCGCCGCCGCGGTGGCCGCGGTCGCGGCCGGGGCAAGGACGGCGCCGAGGACGAGGCCCAGGGCGACGAGGCCGAGGCCGAGGAGCCCAAGGACGAGCAGCCCGCCAAGACCGGCCGGGCCGCCAAGGGCGGCAAGTCCGCCAAGGCCAAGAAGGACAAGGAGCCCAAGGCCGAGGAGGCGGAGCACGACGCCGCCGAGGACGAGGACGACGACGAGTCCGGCCAGGGCGGGACGAGCCGCCGCCGGCGCCGCCGCCGTCGCCGCTCCGGGGCCGACGGCGAAGCCGGGAACGGCACGGACGACCCGCCGAACACCGTCGTGCACGTGCGCACCGCCCGCGAGGAGCGCGCCGCCGCCGAGGACGAGGTCCGCTCCGTGCGGGGCTCGACCCGGCTGGAGGCCAAGAAGCAGCGCCGCCGCGAGGGCCGCGAGCAGGGCCGCCGCCGCCCGCCGGTGATCACCGAGGCGGAGTTCCTGGCGCGCCGCGAGGCCGTCGAGCGCGTCATGGTGGTGCGGCAGGAGGGCGAGCGCACCCAGATCGCCGTCCTGGAGGACGACGTCCTCGTCGAGCACTACGTCAACCGCGCCACGCACCAGTCGTACGTGGGCAACGTCTACCTGGGCAAGGTCCAGAACGTCCTGCCGTCGATGGAGGCGGCGTTCGTCGACATCGGCAAGGGCCGCAACGCCGTCCTGTACGCGGGCGAGGTCAACTGGGACGCCTCCGGCCTGGAGGGCCAGCCGCGCCGCATCGAGTCGGCGCTGAAGTCGGGCCAGTCGGTGCTCGCCCAGGTCACCAAGGACCCGCTCGGGCACAAGGGCGCCCGGCTCACCAGCCAGGTCTCGCTGCCCGGCCGCTACCTCGTGTACGTGCCGGACGGCTCGATGACCGGCATCAGCCGCAAGCTGCCCGACAAGGAGCGCAGCCGGCTCAAGTCGATCCTGAAGAAGATCATGCCGGACAACGCCGGCGTGATCGTCCGGACGGCCGCCGAGGGCGCCACCGAAGAGGAGCTCTCGCGGGACGTCTCGCGCCTCGCGGCCCAGTGGGAGAGCATCCAGAAGAAGGTGAAGACGGCGTCGGCGCCGTCGCTGCTCTACGGCGAGCCCGACCTGACGGTCCGGGTCATCCGCGACATCTTCAACGAGGACTTCTCCAAGCTGGTCGTGTCCGGCGCCGAGGCGTGGGACACCGTGTCCGAGTACGTCGAGTACGTCGCCCCGCATCTCGCCGACCGCGTCGAGCGCTGGACGGGCGACCAGGACGCGCTGTCCGCGTTCCGCGTCGACGAGCAGATCGCGAAGGCCCTCGACCGCAAGGTCTGGCTGCCGTCCGGCGGCTCGCTGGTGATCGACAAGACCGAGGCCATGACGGTCATCGACGTCAACACCGGCAAGTTCACCGGGCAGGGCGGCAACCTCGAGGAGACCGTCACCCGCAACAACCTGGAGGCGGCCGAGGAGATCGTCCGCCAGCTCCGGCTCCGCGACATCGGCGGCATCGTCGTGATCGACTTCATCGACATGGTGCTGGAGTCCAACCGGGACCTGGTGCTGCGCCGCCTCGTCGAGTGCCTGTCGCGGGACCGTACCAAGCACCAGGTCGCCGAGGTCACCTCGCTGGGCCTGGTCCAGATGACCCGCAAGCGCGTCGGCCAGGGCCTGCTGGAGGCGTTCTCGGAGACCTGCGAGTGCTGCAACGGCCGCGGCATCCATGTCCAGCTGACGCCGGTCGAGCCCAAGCCGGACAAGGCGGCCGGCAAGGAGAGCGGCCGCCGCCGCAAGCGCAAGGGCGAGGTCGAGAAGGCCGTCGAGGAGAAGCTCGCCCAGCGGGAGACCAAGCCCAAGGAGGCGGCCGAGCGGGAGCCCGCCGCTCCCGTGGCGGAGGCGCCCGTGCTGGACGTGCCCGGGGCGGAAGCGCCCGTGCTGGAGGCTCCCGTGCTGGAGGCTCCGGTGGTGGAGCCCAAGCCGGAGCCGGTCCGGTCCCGGCCGAAGAAGTCGGGCCCGGCGAAGCGCCCGGCGGGCCCGCCCCCGGAGATCGACGACTTCCCGGCCCAGGCCGCCGTGGAGGCCGCCGAAGCCGCCGAGGAGGCGGCCGGCACCTCCCCGGCCGCCCTGGACTCCGCCGAGCCCGTTCCGGTCGCCGCCAACGGCACCGGCCCCGACCTGGACGGCGCCGAGGACGCCGGCGATGTGGTCGCCGACGCCTCCACCGCCGAACCGAACGGCGCCGAGCCGACCGGCGCCGAGCCGACCGGCGCCGAGTCGAACGGCGCCGAGTCGAACGGCGCCGCGCCGGCCGGGGGCGAGGGCGACGACGAGGGCGGCCCGGCCGTCCACCGCCGCCGCACCCGCCGTCCGCGCGCCGCGCAGACCGCCGACGCGGGCGAGTCCTCGGACTGACGCCCGCACCCGGGCCCTGGCCGGACGCGTTCGCGTTCCGGTCAGGGCGTCCGGTACCCTTGTACTTCGGCGCGCCGTAGGCGCGTCGCCCGAACCCGCACCGCGAGCCCCGTCCGGGGGTCGTTCGGTGCTCACCTCGCCGATCCGGTGAGGACAAGCAGAGAGCGCCAGGGATCCCCTGGTGTGCCGCCTTCGGCCCCGTGCCGGGGGTAGGCCCCCGTCCGGGGGCTGGTTCAACCACGCGTGGGACCGGTTCAGTCCGGAAGCACGCGCAGACGAAGGGTTTCCGCGGTGTACGCGATTGTCCGCGCAGGCGGCCGGCAGGAGAAGGTCGCCGTCGACGACGTGCTGACCGTCGACAAGCTGGCCGGCGAGGTCGGCTCGACCGTCAAGCTTCAGGCCCTGCTGGTCGTGGACGGCGAAGACGTCGTCAGCAAGGCGGCCGACCTCGCGCGCTACGAGGTGACCGCCGAGATCCTCGGCGCGGTCAAGGGCCCCAAGATCAACATCATGCACTACCGGAACAAGACCGGGTACAAGCGGCGGATGGGTCACCGTCAGCCCTACACCGAGGTCAAGATCACCGGTATCAAGGCCGGGAAGTAAGGGAGAGCGGTCACATGGCACACAAGAAGGGCGCATCGTCCAGCCGTAACGGTCGCGACTCCAACGCCCAGCGCCTCGGCGTGAAGCGGTTCGGCGGCCAGGTCGTCAACGCCGGTGAGATCATCGTCCGGCAGCGCGGCACCCACTTCCACCCCGGCCCGGGCGTCGGGCGCGGCGGCGACGACACGCTGTTCGCGCTGGTCGCGGGCGCGGTGAAGTTCCGCCGCTACCGCGGCCGCAACGCCGTGAGCGTTGTCCCGCCGGCGGAGTAACACCGCCTGGGGAAGAGACATTCATGAAGGGGCGGACCGTTTCAGGTCCGCCCCTTCGCCGTTTTCACTGAGGAGAGTTCACCGTGGCCGCTGGAGCGGGATCGGGCGCGCAGTTCGTCGACCGGGTGGTGCTGCACGTCGCGGCGGGCAACGGCGGGAACGGGTGCGCCTCGATCCACCGGGAGAAGTTCAAGCCGCTCGGCGGCCCGGACGGCGCGAACGGCGGGCGCGGCGGTGACGTCGTCCTCGTCGTCGACTCCAACTGGGCGAGCCTCCTCGAGTACCACCGGCGCCCGCACCGCAAGGCCGGCAACGGCAGGCCGGGGCAGGGCAGCCTGCGCACGGGCGCGGACGGCGGCGACGTGATCCTCCCCGTCCCGGACGGCACCGTCGTCAAGGAGGGCGACCGGGTCCTCGCCGACCTGATCGGCGAGGGCACCCGCTTCGTGGTCGCGAAGGGCGGCCACGGCGGGCTCGGGAACGCGGCGCTGGCGTCCGCGAAGCGCAAGGCGCCCGGGTTCGCGCTGCTCGGCGAGCCGGGCGAGGAGCGGGACGTCGTCCTGGAGCTGAAGAGCGTCGCCGACGTCGCGCTCGTCGGCTTCCCCAGCGCGGGCAAGTCGTCGCTGATCGCGGCGCTGTCCGCCGCGAAGCCGAAGATCGCCGCCTACCCGTTCACGACGCTGATCCCGAACCTCGGCGTGGTCAGCGCGGGCGACACGACGTTCACGGTCGCGGACGTGCCGGGCCTCATCGAGGGCGCCAGCGAGGGCCGCGGCCTCGGCCTCGACTTCCTGCGCCACATCGAGCGCTCGTCCACCCTCGCGCACGTCCTCGACTGCGCCACGATGGAGCCGGGCCGCGACCCCGTCAGCGACTTCGAGGTCATCGAGCGGGAGCTGCGGGCCTACGACCGGGTGCTCGGCGACCGCCCCCTGTCGGACCGGCCGCGCGTCGTCGTCCTCAACAAGGTGGACGTGCCGGACGGCCGCGACCTCGCCGAGATGGTGCGCCCCGAGTTCGAGGAGCGCGGCCTGAAGGTGTTCGAGGTGTCGGCGGCGACGCACGAGGGCCTGCGGGAGCTGTCGTTCGCGATGGCGGCGATGGTGGCCGAGTACCGCGCGTCGCTGCCGCAGGCGGAGCCGACCCGCATCGTGATCCGGCCCGAGCCGGTCGGCGGCGACGCCGACTTCGAGGTGAAGAACCTCGGCGACAACACGTACTTGATCACCGGGGAGAAGCCCGTCCGGTGGCTGCGGCAGACCGACTTCGCCAACGAGGAGGCCGTCGGCTACCTCGCCGACCGGCTCGCCCGGCTCGGCGTGGAGGAGGCGCTCGGCGAGGCCGGCGCCAGCGCCGGCGCCACCGTCCTGATCGGCACGATGGACGACTCGATCGTGTTCGACTGGGAGCCGGAGGTCCCGGCGGGCGAGGCGGCCATGGGCCCGCGCGGCACCGACCGGCGCCTGGAGGGCTGGTCATGAGCGCAGCGAACGGGGGGTGTGGGGGGTCGTCCCCCCACGGGGAGCGGAGTCATGAGCGGCAGCGAACCGGGGGGTGTGGGGGGGCGTCCCCCGCGGGGGGCGGAGTCGTGAGCGAGCGCACGGAGATCGCCAAGGCACGCCGCGTCGTGGTGAAGGCGGGGTCGTCGTCGCTGACCACGCCGCAGGGGACGATCGACGCGAACCGCATCGACGCGCTCGTGGACGTCCTCGCGGCCCGCCGCGCCGACGGCACCGAGATCGTGTTCGTGTCGTCCGGTGCGATCGCCGCCGGGCTCGGACCGCTGGGGCTGACCCGCCGCCCGCCGGACCTCGCGACCCAGCAGGCGGCGGCGAGCGTCGGGCAGGGCCTGCTGTTCGCGCGCTACACCTCGTCGTTCGCCCGGTACGCGCTGACGGTCGGGCAGGTGCTGCTCACCGCCGATGACATGATGCGCCGCTCGCACCATCGCAACGCGCAGCGCACTCTGGGGCAGCTCCTCGCGATGGGGATCCTGCCGATCGTGAACGAGAACGACACCGTCGCCACCGACGAGATCCGGTTCGGCGACAACGACCGGCTCGCCGCGCTCGTCGCCCACCTGATCCGCGCGGACGCGCTCGTCCTGCTGTCGGACGTCGACGCCCTCTACACCGGTGACCCGCGTCAGCCCGGAGCGCGCCGCGTCGACGACGTCCGCGGCCCGGGCGACCTGAAGGACGTGAAGCTCGGCCGGTCCGGACGGGTCGGCACCGGCGGCATGGTCACCAAGGTCGAGGCGGCCCGGATCGCGGGCATCCCCGTCGTGCTGACCAACGCCGCGTCCGCGGCGCACGCGCTCGCCGGGGAGCGGGTGGGCACGCTGTTCCACCCGGCCGAGGGCCGGCGCATGTCGACGCGGAACCTGTGGCTCGCGCACGCCACCACCGGGCAGGGGCGCGTCACCCTCGACGCGGGCGCCGTCGAGGCGGTCGTGCGGCGCCGCAAGTCGCTGCTCCCCGCCGGAGTGACGGCCGTGGACGGCGACTTCGCGGCCGGCGACCCGGTCGACCTGTGCGACACCGCCGGCCACGTCGTCGCGCGCGGCCTGGTGAACTACGACGCGTCCGAGATCCCCGACCTCATGGGGCGCTCGACACGCTGGCTCGCCCGCGAGCTGGGCGCGGAGTACGAACGCGAGATAATCCACCGCGACCATCTGGTCGTCCTGGACTAGCCGGACTAGGGAGCCTGCTGATGAGCGACGAGCGCGAGGAATTCCTTCGGGTGGCGCGGCGCGCCGGGGACGCGGCGGCCGGGCTGGCTCCGCTGCCGCGCGCGGCGAAGGACGCGGCGCTGCACCGCGTCGCGGACGCGCTGGTCGCCGCCGCCCCCGAGATCATCAAGGCCAACGAGGTCGACGTGGCGCGGGCCCGCGAGAGCGGTACGTCCGAGTACATGATCGACCGGCTGAGCCTGTCGGAGGAGCGCATCGCCGCGATCGCCGACGCCGTCCGGAAGGTGGCCGCGCTGCCGGACCCGGTGGGCGAGACGGTGCGCGGGAGCGTGCTGCCGAACGGCCTGGAGCTGCGGCAGATCCGGGTGCCGCTCGGCGTCGTCGGGATCATCTACGAGGGCCGCCCGAACGTGACCGTGGACGCCGCCGCGCTCTGCCTGAAGAGCGGGAACGTCGCGCTGCTGCGCGGCTCGTCATCGGCGCACGACTCGAACACGGTGCTGGTCGAGGTCATGCAGAGCGCGCTCGCCGAGACCGAGGTCCCGGCGGACGCGGTGCAGCTCGTCCCCGGGACGTCCCGCGAGTCGGTGAAGCACCTGATGCGGGCGCGCGGGCTGGTGGACGTGCTGATCCCGCGCGGCGGCGCGTCGCTGATCAACTCGGTGGTGGAGGAGTCGACCGTCCCCGTGATCGAGACGGGCGTCGGGAACTGCGCCGTGTACGTGGACGCCGCCGCCGACATCGACATGGCCGTCGACATCCTGCTGAACGCCAAGACGCAGCGTCCTTCGGTGTGCAACGCGGCGGAGACGTTCCTGGTGCACGCCGACGTCGCCGACGCGTTCGTCCCGCGCGCGCTTGCGGCGCTCAAGGCCGCCGGGGTCACCGTCCACGGCGACGACCGGATCCGCTCCTACGGCGGCGACGCGGTGGAGGCCACCGAGGACGACTGGTTCGCCGAGTACCTGTCGCTCGACATCGCCGCGCGTGTGGTCGACTCCCTGGAGGACGCCGTCGCGCACATCCGCAAGTACGGGTCGGGCCACACGGAGGCGATCGTCACGACGTCCCAGCCCGCGGCGAAGCGCTTCGTGTCGCTGGTCGACTCTGCGGCCGTGATGGTGAACGCCTCGACCCGCTTCACCGACGGCGAGGAGTTCGGCTTCGGCGCGGAGATCGGCATCTCGACGCAGAAGCTGCACGCGCGCGGCCCGATGGGGCTGCCGGAGCTGACGTCCACGAAGTACGTGGTGACCGGTGAGGGCCACACGCGCGGCTGAACCCGGCCGTCCGTCCAAGTTGTGACATTTTTGCCATTGATGTCACGTTGACAGTGTGGTCTGATTCACGATTGTGACTCGTGAGTACAGCCGTCGCCGTGTCCTGAAGGGCGCCGCCCTCGGCGCGGGCATCGCCTCCACCGGGCTGGCCGCGTTCCCCGCGCGTCCCGCCGCCGCCGCGCCCGCGCTGGCCGGCCCCGTCGCCGGCACCACCCTCGACCGGACGTACGTGCTCGGCGCGGCCGGCGCCGGCGGGTACCGCCCGGTGATCACCGGTCCGGGGGAGCCGCACCTGCTGCGCCGCGACCTCGGCGGCACCGCCGCCGCGCGCCGCGCCGCCACCCGCCGCGGCGTCCTGGCGTTCGGGCATCTCACCGACGTGCACATCATCGACGCGCAGTCCCCGGCCCGGGTCGAGTTCATCGACCGGATCCGGGACCTGGTCAGCGGGTTCCCGGAGGGCGGCTACCGGCCGCAGGAGATCCTGTCCACGCAGGTCGCCGAGGCGATGGTGCAGGCGCTGAACAAGGTGGGGCGCGGCCCCGCGACCGGCCTCGGCCTCGCCTTCACCATCAACACCGGGGACGCCGCCGACAACGTCCAGTACAACGAGATCCGCTGGATCATCGACCTGCTGGACGGCGGCCGCGTCCGCCCCGACTCGGGCGACCCGAACCGGTACGAGGGCGTCATGGACTGGACGTCCTACGATCGCGCCTACTGGCACCCCGAGGGCCCGCCGCCCGGCGCGCAGGCCGACGTGGCGCTCGCCAAGTACGGGTTCCCGCGCGTCCGTGGCCTGATCGACGCCGCGCGCAGGCCGTTCCAGGCGACCGGGCTGCGCATGCCGTGGCTCGCCGCGTTCGGCAACCACGACGGCCTCATCCAGGGCAACCTGCCGGTCAACCCGCTCGTCTCCGGCCTCGCCACCGGCGCCATCAAGATCGGCGCCCCGGCGGACGACGGGCAGGCCGAGCGCCTCGCCCGCATGATCCAGGAGGGGGACGCCGCCGAGCTCGTCCGGCTGAGCCGCGAGCAGGGCGGCGCGGGCGGGCTGTTCCGCCCCGTGACGCCCGACTGGAACCGGCGGATGCTGTCGCGCGCCGAGGTCGTCGCCGAGCACTTCACGACGTCCGCGCCCCTGCGCGGCCACGGCTTCACCGCCGCCAACCTCCGGGACGGGACGGCCTACTACGCGTTCGACCAGGGAGTGGTGCGCGGTCTCGTCCTCGACACCGTCAACCCGAACGGCTACTCGGAGGGCTCGCTCGACAAGAAGCAGTTCGCCTGGCTGGAGTCGCAGCTCAAGGCCGGAAGCAGCCGCTACCTGGCCCCGGACGGATCGGTCGTCGAGCAGGCGGTGAAGGACCGGCT
Source organism: Actinomadura monticuli (assembly GCF_041463655.1). Lineage (NCBI taxonomy): Bacteria > Bacillati > Actinomycetota > Actinomycetes > Streptosporangiales > Thermomonosporaceae > Actinomadura > Actinomadura monticuli. The sequence goes on along the minus strand of NZ_JAXCEI010000028.1, from coordinate 14,683 downwards.
GTTCGTCCTGTTCAGCCACCACCCGATCGCCTCGCTGGAGAACCCGCTCGGCGGCGACCGCGTCCTCGGCGACGAGATCCAGGCGCTCCTCCTGCGCTACCCGAACGTCATCCTGTGGGTGAACGGCCACACGCACCGCAACGAGGTCATCCCGCACGCCCGCACGGCCGGGGGAGGGTTCTGGGAGGTGAACACGGCCGCGCACATCGACTTCCCGCAGCAGAGCCGCATCGTGGAACTCGCCGACAACGGCGACGGGACCCTGTCGATCTTCGCGACGATCGTGGACTCCGCGGGCCCCGCGTCCTACGGCGGCCGGCTCACCGACCCCGTCGCGCTGGCGTCGCTGTCCCGCGAGCTGGCGGGCAACGACTGGCAGGACCGCGACTCGGGCCGCCGCGGCGAGACCGCCGACCGCAACGTCGAACTCCTCGTCCCCGCCCCCTTCTAGGCACGGGAAGGGCCGCCGCGTCCGTGTCGCGGCGGCCCCGGCGGCCCCGGCGTTCCCGCTAGGTGCCGGCCGTCGGACCGTTGTCCCGCCGGGTGAGCCGGTCGAACAGCCCGCCGGCCGCGCCCGCCGCCGCGTCCGCCATGTCGCGGACCTTCCCCACGAACGGGTCGGCCGTCCGCTCCCACGACTCCCGGTAGGAGCGCGCCGCGTCCTGGATCCCGTCCCGGACGGACGCGTTGGCGTCGTCGTCGCGGCGCGGGTAGTCGCCGGCGAGGATCCGCTCGTACTCCCCGCTGCGCGCCCACCGGTCGATCTCCGCGAACCGGATCACCGCGAACGGGTGCGACTGCCCGAGCAGGTTCAGGAACTTCAGGACGCCGTCCCGCACGTCGCCGGCCGCGTCGTACTCGCGCGCCTGCTGCAGGAACGCCTCACTGCTCATCTCGCCGAGCCGGACCCCCCCGGCCAGCTTCATGTTGACCCGCTTCGCCGCGTCCACGTCCTGCCCGGCGAGCAGCCCCGCCCGGTCGGACGACAGCTCCGCCTTCCGGAACCACTCGCGCAGCCCGATGATGATCGCCGCGATGCCGACGTTGCCGAGCGGCAGCCACGCGAGCCGCGCCCCGAGCTGCAGTAGGACCTGCATCATCGTCTGGTACACCGCGTGCCCCGACAGGATGTGCCCCACCTCGTGCCCGATGACGAACCGCAGCTCCTCGTCGTCCAGCAGGTCGATGAGGCCGGTGTTCACCACGATGAACGGATGGTCCGAACCGAGGGCCATCGCGTTCGGCGTCGGGTCCTGCCGGACGAACAGCTCCGGGACCTCCGGCATGTCCAGGATGTAGCAGGCGTCCCGGACCATGTCGTGGATGTGCCGGAACTGGTCCTCGCCGACGCGCACCGTCCCGCCGAGGAACATGAGCCGCAGCGACCGCTCGTTGATCAGCCCCGACATCTTGCGCAGGACGACGTCGAACCCGGAGAGCGAGCGCAGCGCCACGAGCGCCGAACGGTCCGCCGGGTGTTCGTAGGCCCGGGAACTGATTCCCGGGAACCGCGTACGTGCTCGATCCGGTGTGTTCTCCGTCATGTCTGGCATGGTATTCCCGACGAACCAGATGGCCGCACGGTTCCACGCCAGGAATGCCGGCCCACTGCGGTCCGCCCGGGAGGCACGTTATGTTCGACCCCAGAGCCGAGGCCATGTCGGTGGACGAGCGGGCCGCGCTGCAGCGGCACCGGCTGTGGGGGCTCGTCGACCGGCTTCTCGCGGCCGGCGGCGTGCAGGGCGCGCGGCTGAAGGAGGCCGGCGTCGGGGGCGGATCGGACGTGACGCTCGCCCAGCTCCGCAACCTCCCGTTCACCACCAAGCAGGACCTCTGGGACGGCTACCCGTTCGGGATGCTCGCCGTCCCGCAGGACCAGGTCGCCGCCGTCCACGGCTCCAGCGGCACGCGCGGGCGCCCCACCCTCGTCGCCTACACCAGGGCCGACCTCGACCTGTGGGCCGCCATGTGCGCGCGTTCGCTGTCGTGCGCCGGGGCGTCGCCGGGCAGCATCGTCCACAACGCCTACGGGTACGGGCTGTTCACCGGCGGCATCGGCATCCACCAGGGCGCCGTGGCGTTCGGCGCGACCGTCGTGCCCGTGTCGGGCGGCATGACCGACCGGCAGGTGCGGCTCCTCGCCGACCTGCGCGCCGACGTCCTCGCCTGCACCCCCGCCTACGCGCTGCGCCTCGGCGAGGCCGTCGCCGAGGCCGGCGTCGAACTGCCCGCCCTCAAGGCCGGGCTCTTCGGCGCCGAACCGTGGTCGGAGGAACTGCGCGCCGCCATCGAGGACGTCCTGCCCGTCAAGGCGATGGACATCTACGGGCTCTCCGAGGTCATCGGGCCGGGTGTGGCCACCGAATGCCTCGAACAGGACGGCCTGCACGTCAACGAGGACCACTTCATCGTCGAGGCCGTCGACCCGTCCACCGGCGACCCCGTCGAGGACGGCACCCCCGGCGAGCTCGTCTTCAGCACCCCCACCAAGCAGGCCCTGCCCCTGCTGCGCTACCGGACCGGCGACATCGCGTCGCTCGCCCGCGGCGAATGCCCCTGCGGGCGGACCCTCGTCCGGATGAGCAAGGTCCTCGGACGCACCGACGACATGATCGTCGTCCGGGGCGTCAACGTGTACCCGAGCGAGGTCGAGCGCGTCCTGCTCGGCTCCGGGCTCGTCCGCCCGCACTACCAGCTCGTCGTCGACCGGCGCAGCCCCGCCGTCCGCCTCCTCGTCGCCTGCGAGGCCCTGTCCGGCGACCCGAAGGACCGCCTCGTCCACGCGCTGCACGAGACGCTCGGCCTCACCGCCGAGGTGTTCGTCCTGCCCGAGGGAACCGTGCCGCGGGTCGAGGTCGGCAAGGCCGTCCGCGTCGTGACCTGGGAGGACGGCCGACCGCCGATCCCCGGCCTCGACTGACCCCGGGGACCCGGCCGTCCGGGGCCCCGGCCCGGCCGATTATTCTCGTCGCCATGACGCAAAAGCGGCGGCTGGGAGTCATGGGCGGCACGTTCGACCCCATCCACCACGGGCACCTCGTGGCCGCGAGCGAGGTCGCGCACTTCTTCTCCCTCGACGAGGTCGTGTTCGTGCCCACCGGCCTGTCCTCCCACAAGGAGGGAGGCGACGTCACCCCCGCCGAGGACCGCTACCTCATGGCCGTCATCGCCACCGCGTCCAACCCGCGCTTCTCCGTCAGCCGCATCGACATCGACCGGCCCGGCCCCACCTATACGGTCGACACCCTCCGCGACATGCGCCGCATCCAGGACCCCGGCACCGAACTTTTCTTCATCACCGGCGCCGACGCGCTGGAGAAGATGCTCACCTGGCACGACACCGACGAACTGTTCGAACTCGCCCACTTCGTCGGCGTCACCCGGCCCGGCCACCGCCTCGCCGACCCTGGCCTCCCCAACGGGCGCGTCTCCCTCATGGAGGTGCCCGCCCTGTCCATCTCCTCCACCGAATGCCGCGAACGCGTCCAGGCAGGCGAACCCATCTGGTATCTCGTCCCGGACGGGATCGTCCAGTACATCAACAAGCGCGACCTGTACTAGCGGCCCTGGAACGGCCCTGGAACGGACTCGGCGCGACGCGGCGGGCGCCCCGGCGGAGGGCGCATATTCTGGAGGTGGAAGGGCCGCATGAGCATCGCGGTCGTACAGCGACAAAGGGGTCCGTCGATCAGCGCCGCCCGTGAGAGGGTGTCAACGGACACGACCCCTACAGGGAGGATCGCGAGCGCATCGTGACCGCATCCGAGAGGGCTGCACAGCTGGTCCGGATCGCCGCCGAGGCGGCGGGCGACAAGCTGGCCGACGACATCCTTGCCTACGACGTGAGCGAGCAGCTCGTCATCACCGACGCGTTCGTGCTCTGCTCCGCCCCCAGCGACCGGCAGGTCCGCGCCATCGTGGACGAGGTCGAGAAGCGCCTGCGCGAGGAGGCCGACGCCAGGCCCGTGCGCCGCGAAGGCGAGCGCGAGGGCCGCTGGGTCCTGCTGGACTACGCCGACATCATCGTGCACATCCAGCACGAGGAAGACCGCATGTACTACGCCCTCGAACGCCTGTGGAAAGACTGCCCGCTCCTCGACCTTCCGGACAGCGTCACCGCCCACCAGGCCCAGCGCGCCCGCGCCGTCGGGAGCCCGAGTGAGTGACACCCGGCCCACCCGCGAACCCGGCAGGCGCCGCCTCGTCCTCTGGCGGCACGGCCAGACCGGCTGGAACGTCGAACGCCGCTTCCAGGGCAAGACCGATATCCCCCTGGACGACACCGGCGTCCAGCAGGCCCAGCGCGCCGCCAGGCTCCTCGCCGGGCTCCGCCCCACCGCCCTGCTCGCCTCCCCCCTCCGCCGCGCCGCCGACACCGCCCAGGCCCTCGCCGACATCACCGGACTCCCCGTCCGCTACGACAAGGACCTCATCGAACGCGACGGCGGCGCCTGGGAAGGGCTCACCTCCAGCGAGATCCGCGAACGCTACCCCGCCGAACACGCCGCCTGGCAGCCGCCCGGCGGCGAGACCAGCGCCCAGGTCGCCAAACGCGTCGGCGCCGCCCTCGAACGCGCCCTCGACGACCTGCCGCCCAACGGCCAGCTCGTCGTCGCCTCCCACGGCGCCGCCCTCCGCCTCGGCATGTCCCACCTCCTCGGCCTCCCCGAAGAGACCTGGGAACGCCTCGGCGGCCTGTCCAACTGCTGCTGGTCCGTCGTCACCGAAATGCGCGACGGCGGCTGGCGGCTCGCCGAGCACAACGCCGGCACCCTGCCCGAACCCGTCCTCAGCGACGACCGCCCCGACGCCGGCACCTGACTCCCAAACGATTCGAGACCAGCACCGTCCGTCCTATACACTGGCGGGGCGCCGCAGGATGAACGTCCATGCGGCGGCGGGGCTATGGCGCAGTTGGTAGCGCGCCTCCATGGCATGGAGGAGGTCTGGGGTTCGAATCCCCATAGCTCCACTCGGAGTTGGGAGTGGTGTGGTCAGAGCCTGATGGCTCTTTCCCGCCACTCCTTCGTCATGTTGACCCGGGGGGCGACCCCCGGACCCCCGATGTGGGTGCTCCGCCCCCACGCCCCCTGCCGGTTGCGGTCTGTGCCTTCGGTTCGGTCCGTTGTCGGCTTGTGTTCTTTTGGGGCTTCGCCCCTTGCCCCCTTTCGGGCTTCGCCCGTCTTCCTGGGGCTTCGCCCCTTGCCGCCTTTCGGGCTCCATTCCTTCGGGAGGCTTGGTCTCCTGCGAGTTTTGGCTGGTCGGGGGGTGGGGTCCCCTTGGCGTGTGGTTGGGGCCGTCTGGCGACTGGGTTGAGCTGAACGGCTTGAGCCAGGGGGGCGGGATGGTTTCATGCGGAGTATGGGAAGACATCGCAGGGGGGCGAAGCGCGAGGTCACCGTGGGGGACCTCATCGACGAACTGCGCCGGTTCGAGCCCGGGACGCAGGTCCGGCTGGCCGTCCAGCCGCGGTTGCCGCAGGAGCACGCCGTCGGGCCCGTCGCGGAGGCCGACGGGGTGGTCTGGATCGGTGACGGCGGGCATCGGGGGTACGCGCCCGACGAGGTCGGCGAGCGCCTCGGGTGGATCTGACCGCAAAGCCTTCGCCATGAATCCCGGGCCGGGGCTTCGCGAAGTCGATCATGCGGGAACAGCCAGTGACGTGGCGATGCATGATCGAAAGGTTGACCCCGATGAGAAGCCGGATTCCCGGCGGGCTGCTGCCCGTCGCGGTCGCCGCGGCGGCCTTCACGGCGATGGCCGTGCCCGCGTCCGCCGCGGACGCGCCGCCGCCCGCGCCGCGGCAGAGCACCAGTGCGAACGACTGCGTCCAGGCGATGAGCCTGCTGTCGTCGCTGGTCAGCGCGATGCACGATCGCATCGACCTCACCAGGGCCGTGTGCTCGATGGAGGCGGAGGAGGAGCCCGCGGAGACCGTGGAGACCGCTCCGGTCGAGAGCACCTACACCGAACCGGGCGGGCGGACGGTCAAGCAGCGGGAGACGCTGCTCGGGCTGCCGGTGGAATGGCCCAAAAGCCTCACCATCAAGGTCCCGACCCTCAACGAGGGCGTGTACACGTACCAGGCCGGGGAGCGCTGACCCCCGCGGGCCGCGGAGGGGCGTTCCCCTCCGCGGCCCCCGTCCCATCCGCTCCGAACGTGCACTAAGCTTTTCCTCGATCGAGGGGCTATGGCGCAGTTGGTAGCGCGCCTCCATGGCATGGAGGAGGTCTGGGGTTCGAATCCCCATAGCTCCACTTGGATTCGGGAGTGGTGTGGCCGTCGGCCCGCCACTCCTTCGTCGTCTCTAGACCTGCGGGAGCGTGGTGTAGCGCAGGACGGCGCCGACGCTCGCGTCGCCGTTGAGCGGCAGGACGACCAGGTCGCTGTCCGTCGCCGCGGCCGCTCTGACCAGGGCCGCGTCCGCCCGGTCCTCACGGGGGTCGGTGATGCCGAACTCCTCGCGGAGCTCGTCGGCGGTCGCGGCCACCTGGGTGGGATCCGGGCCGATCCACAGGCGCGAGTCCGCGTCGGGCTCGTCGACCAGGAGCAGCGTCTCCACCTGGCCGTGGCGCAGCGCCTCGGTGGTGGCGGGGAGGCCCGCGACGGCCCGTTCGCCGTTCGCCAGTTCGCGCTCGAAGCGCTCCGCGACCGTCATCACGTGTTCGGCCGTCTTCAGGTTGAGGAGGCGGTGCAGCTCCACGTCCAGGTCCGGGTCGTCGATGCTGGTGTTCTTGTCCGCCTCGACGGTGTGCTCCAGGACGCTCTCCGAGACCTCCTCCAGGACGGCGTTGCGGGCGCGTACGTCGCCGGCTATCACGACGGCCTCGGCGCGGCAGCGGTCGGCGGCGCGGTCGATCTCGTGGGCGACCTTCTTCGCGTTCAGCTTCCAGGTGTTCTCCGTGGAGCGCTGGAACCGGGACTGGTTCCAGTCGCCCGCCTTCACCTTGCGGATGGGGAAGTCCTCGTCCCCGCGCACGTCGATGTGCTCGTGCCGTCCGTCGCCGTTCACGCAGTCGATCGCGCCGCCGCGGCGGTCCACGACCGCCAGCAGGTGCGGGAACCTCTCGCCGCGTTCGGCCAGGAAGGGCAGGACGTCCGGGAGCGGCGCCAGGGTGGCGCGGGTGGCGCGGGGCGGGCCGGGGAGGCGTTCGGTGTGCACCACCTCGCCGTCCGCCGCGAAGACCACGATGCCCTCGGAGCGGCGCAGCGCCAGCTCCTCCTCGATGGTCCGCTCGATCGCGCGGACGGTCGCCTTCGGGGTGTTCTGGTCCTCCAGGTCCGCGCGCAGCGCCCGCCAGCGCAGCTCGGCCGCCTTGGCCGCGTCCTCGGTGGTGCGGGTGAGGTCGGCGTACACCGACGCGTACGGGCCCGGACGTTGGTACAGCGTCTTGAGGAATGCCAGATCCATGGGGTGGCCCTACCCCTTCTAGCTCAGACAAACGTAAAGAAGACGGGCGTTACGGTCACCCCTCGGCGGACCGCTGCAGGCGCGCGTAGGCGAGTTGCAGCCAGTCCGAACCCGCGACCGCCGTCATCGTCGTGCCGGCCAGGCGCGTCGCCTGCGGGGCGAACACCAGGCCCGCCGCGTAGGCCGTCGCCACCCACTGCGCCGTGCAGAACGGGCAGGTGACCAGTTCGCCGACCGCGTGCCGGACGCCCCGGCCGCGCACCTCCTCCGCGACCTCCGCCGGCCCGGACGTGCCGGAGTAGCGGGTGAAGGGGGCGCGCAGCGGGCTCGTCACCGGGTCCTTGGCGATCAGCCGGGACACCTTGTGCGTCGTGATCGTCATCAGTGCCAGGTCGGCGAAGCCGATGGCCGGCGGACGGTCGCGCGTCCTGCGTCCGAGCAGCGCCATGGCCGCCGTGGTGAGCGCGTAGACGCCCAGCGTGCCGAGGTAGGAGCCGAGCGGACGGTCCTCGCCGGCGGCGTACTCCCGCTTCTGCTTGCGCGCCGTGTCGACGACCGCGTTCATCGCTTCTCCTTGCCGGGTTCGACTATCAGGCAGAACTCGTTGCCCTCGGGGTCGGCCAGCACCGTCGTCGGCCACCCGTCGTCCACGAAGGGACCGCGGACGACGGTCGCGCCGAGGGCGGTGACGCGGGCCGGTTCCGCGTCCATGTCGGTGATGCGGAGGTCGGGGTGCATCCGGTTCTTCGCGGACTTCGGCTCGGGGACGCGTTGCAGCAGGATCGTCGGCCCCGCGCGGTCCGGGTCCGTCAGGGGGACGTACGGGGGGTCGAACTCTCCGCGCTCATAGCCGAGCGCGGCGGCCCAGAAGTCGGCGAGGGTGTCGGGGGCACGGCAGTCCAGGACGAAGACGAGTTTCATCTAGTGGTCGCGCAGCGCCTTGACCAGCTCGGACTTGTTCATCGAGGAGCGTCCCCCGATGCCGATCTCGCGGGCGCGGGCGAGCAACTCGTCCTTCGTCCACTCGTCGTAGGAGGGGTTCTTGCCGCCCTTGCGGCTCACGTTCTTCTTGCCGCGGTTCGCGGAGGCGTTGGCGATGCGCGCGGCCTTCTCCTTGCTCTCGCCCTTGTCGCGGAGCTCCTGGTAGGTCTTCTCGTCCTTGATCTGTGCTCTAGGCATATCGGACAGGTACCCGACACGCGCGGTCCACACATCGGGAACAATGGCGGCGGGGAAGGGGACTCGTGCGCATCGGCATCCTGGGCCCGCTCGAGGTGCGGGACGAAGCCGCGCGGCCCGTCGAGGTCGGCGGCCGGAGGCTGCGCGCCCTGCTCGTCCGGCTGGCCGCCGAGGCGGGCCGCCCCGTGTCCGCCGAGCGGCTGCTGGACGACCTGTGGGAGGGCGCGCCGCCCGGAGGCAACGCCCTGCAGGCACTCGTCTCCCGACTGCGCGGCGTCGCCGGCCGGGACGTCGTCGAGCACGGTCCGGGCGGGTACCGGCTCGGCGTCGACCCGGCCGAGGTCGACGCCGTCGCGTTCGAGCGCGGTCTCGTCGCGGCGCGGGCGGAGGACGAACCGGCGCGGCGGGCCGCCGGGCTGCGCGCGGCGCTCGCGCTGTGGCGCGGCCCCGCGCTCGCCGACGTGGCCGGCGCCGACTTCGCCCACGGCATCGTCACGCGGCTGGACGAGCTGCGCGTCGCCGCCGTCGAGGACCGCGTCGAGGCGGAGACCGCGGCCGGGCTGCCCGTCCCGCCGGCCGCCGAACTGGAGCCGCTCGCCGCCGCGAACCCGCTCCGCGAACGGCTGCGCGGGCAGTACATGCGCGCCCTCTACGCGGCCGGACGGCAGGCCGAGGCGCTGCAGGTGTACGAGGAGACGCGGCGCGCGCTCGCCGACCGGCTCGGCGTCGACCCGTCCCCGGAGCTGGCCGCCGTCCATCTGGCCATCCTGCGGCGCGAGGCGGCGGCGCCCGCCGCGCCCGCCGCGCCCGAACCCGCGCCCGCCGTCCCCGAGCCGCCGCGCACCAACCTGCCCGCGCAGCTCACCAGCTTCGTCGGACGGGAGGAGGAGTCGCGGCGGGTCGGCAAGCTGCTGCGCGAGACCCGCCTCGTCACCCTCACCGGGCCCGGCGGCGCCGGCAAGACGCGGCTGGCCGGGGAGAGCGCCGCCGCGCTCGTCGAGGAGATGCCGGACGGCGTCTGGTTCGTCCCGCTCGCACCGGTCGGCGACCCGGGCGACGTGGCACAGGCCGTGCTGTCGGCGCTCGGCGTCCCCGAGACCGTCCGGCCGGGGGAGACGCGCGTCATCGTGCGGCCCCTCGAACGGCTCACCGACTTCCTCGCCGCCAAGCGGATGGTCGTCGTCCTCGACAACTGCGAGCACCTCCTCGACGCCGTCGCGGCGCTCGTCGACCGCGTCCTCACGCAGGCGCAGGGCGTCCGGATCCTCGCGACGAGCCGCGAGCCGCTGGGCATCACCGGCGAGTCGCTGTGCCCCGTGCCGTCCCTGCCCCTCCCGGGCGAGGACGTCGCCGACCCGGCCGAGGCGCTCGGACACGCGTCGGTGCGGCTGTTCGCCGACCGGGCCGCGGCCGTCCGCCCCGGCTTCACCGTGGACGCCGGCACCGTCGCCGACGTCGTCGCGATCTGCCGGGCGCTCGACGGCATCCCGCTCGCGATCGAGCTGGCCGCCGCGCGGCTGCGCTCCCTCACCTCCGGCCAGGTCGCGGCGCGGCTCGGCGACCGGTTCCGGCTGCTCGCCGGCGGCAGCCGCGCGGCCCTGCCCCGGCACCGGACGCTGCGCGCCGTCGTCGATTGGAGCTGGGACCTCCTCGACGACGGGGAGCGCACCGTCCTGCGCCGGCTGTCGGTCTTCGCCGGCGGCGCCACCCCGGAGGCCGCCGTGGCGGTGTGCGGGCAGGACGCGGCCGAGACGGGGGCGCAGGACGTCATCGACGTGATCGCCGCGCTGATCGACAAGTCGCTGGTGATGGCGGACGGCGACGCCGACGTCCGCTACCGGCTGCTGGAGACCGTCCGCGTCTACGCGGGCGAGCGGCTGGAGCAGGCGGGCGAGACCCGGCGTGTCCGGGACGTGCACGCCCGCTATGTCACCGGGCTCGCCGAACGCGCCGAACCGGAGTTGCGCCGCCGCGACCAGCTGCGCTGGGCCGACCGGGTGGCCGCCGAACGCGACAACGTCACGGCCGCGTTCCGCCACCTGATCGAGACCGGCGACGTCGAGACGGGCCTGCGGCTCGTCGCGGCCCTGGTGTGGTTCTGGGTGCTCCGCGACATGGAGGTCGAGACCGGCGGCTGGGCGATCGCCGTCCACGAGCTGGCCGGCGACACCGCGCCGCCCGGCCTGGAGGAGCAGTACGCGCTCTGCGCCGTCTTCGCCCGCATCACCGGCGAGATGGCGAAGGACTCGGGGCCGACGCCGGAGGCGCTGCGCGCCGTCCTGGCCGACATCGCCGCCACCGTGCCCGAGCGGCCGATGCACCCCGTCCTCGCCCTCGCGGCGCCGGCGTCCGGCATCTTCTCGGGCGACATGGGGGAGTTGCGCGCGCGGCTGCGGAACATCCAGGACCATCCCGACCCGTGGGTCCGCGCCATGGTACGGGTCCTCCTCGGGCACATGGGGATCAACACCGGTGACATCGCGGAGGCCGCACCGGCGGCCGCCGACGGCTACGTGCGGTTCCGTGAGCTGGGCGACCGCTTCGGGATGATCGTCGCGCTGAGCGGGATGATGCAGGTCGCCCTGGCCCGCGGCGAGCTGGCCGACGCCGTCCGGTTCGGCGAGGAGGCGTACGGCTACGCCACGACCGGGGTCAGCCCGGAGCAGGGCGCGGGCATCCTCACCCAGCTCGCCCGCGCGCGGGCCCGGCAGGGTGACGTCGCGGGGGCCCGCGCGGACCTCGAACGCGCCATGGCGCAGACCGAGCGGATCGGCGAGTTCGCCGACGCGGCGGGCGCCTCGCTGATGCTGTGCGAACTGGCCCTTGAGGAGGGCGACCGGGACGCCGCGCGCGTGCATGCGGACCGCGCCTACAAGTGGGTCGAATCGCGCGGCCACCGGCCCGACTTCGCGCAGGCCGCCCGCCGGACCCACAGCCGCCTCGGCTGCTTCGCCGAGGAGGACGGCGACCTGGCGGAGGCGCGGCGCCTGCACGCCGAGGCGTTCCGGAATCTGCGCGACGACCCGATGATGGGCAACCCGACCGTCGCGTCCCTCGTCGAGGGCCTCGCCGCCTACGCCGCCGCGCGCGGCGCGTTCGTCCGGGCCGCCGAACTGCTGGGTACCGCGCACAACCTGCACGGCTACCAGGACACGTCCTCCTACGACGTCCACCGGGTCCTGACCGCGGCGACCCGCGCCCTCGGCGCCGCCGCGTTCGCGGCCGCCTACGAGCGCGGGCGGGAGACGACCCGCGAGGACGTCTTCGAGCAGGGCGCCGACCTGGTCGCGTCCGCCTGACCGCCGGCGCGGGAACGCGAAGGCGCGCCGTCCCCTGCCAGGGGGCGGCGCGCCTTCCGCCTGCGTGCCCGCCGCGCTCAGACCCTGCGCGAGTACATGCGCATGGCCAGCGGGAACGTGACCGCGACGATGCCCGCGGCCCATGCGAGCGTGAACCAGACGTGGTCGCCGACCGGGCCGCCGACCGTCAGCGCCCGCACCGACTCCGCCAGGTGCGTGACCGGGTTGATCTTCGTCCACGCCTCCAGCCAGCCCGGCATCGTGGACGTGTCCGGGACGAGGATGCTGCTGCCGAACGTCAGCGGCATCACCCACAGGAACGCGAGGCCCTGCACCGTCTCCGGCGACGGCGCGAGCAGCCCGACCAGGACGGAGACCCACGACACGGCCAGGTAGAACACGTACGCCACCGCGAACGCGGCCAGCACCGACAGCGGGTCGGTGTGGAACCTGAACCCGAGGGCCGACCCGAACCCGACCAGCACCGTCATCACGATGACGAACCGGACGGTGTCCCCGAGGACCGTCCCGACCAGCGGCGCCGAACGTGCGATCGGGAGGCTCCGGAACCGGTCGAACACGCCCTTGTGGATGTCCTCGTTCAGGGCCGTCCCGAGGCCCATGGTCGCGAACATGGCCATCTGGGCGACGAGCCCCGGAAGCAACTTCTGCAGGTACGAGTGCGTGTCGCCCGCCACCGCGCCGCCGAACACGTAGAGGAACAGCAGCAGGAATACGATCGGCATCAGCGTCGTGTCCAGCAGCTTCTCCGGCGAGTGCTTCAGCTGGGCGACGTTGCGCCACGCCAGCGTCAGCCCGTGGCGCAGTGTCCGCCGCGGGCTGATGCGCGCCGGCGGCTCGCCGGCGGCCGGACGGGCGTCGATCGTCATCGTGGTCATGCCACGCTCCCTTCGAATTGGTCGGAGCCCGCCGCGCCGGACTGCGCGGGGCCGTCGGCCGGGCGGCCGGTCAGCGTGAGGAACACCTCGTCCAGGCTCGGCATCCGCAACGCGAGCTCGGCCGCCACGATGGACGCCTCGTCCAGCCGCCGGACCAGCGCCGACAGCACCCCCGGATCGCTCACCGGCGCCATGACGAGCCCGGTCGCCTCCTGCACCTCGGGCCTCTCCCGGGTCAGCTCGGCCACGATCGCGGTGAGCTGGCCGGTGCGGTACGGCTCCGCGGCGCGCACCGCGAGGGTCTGCCGCCCGGTCCGCGCCTTCAGGTCGTCGGAGGTCCCCTCGGCGATGACCCGGCCGTGGTCGAACACCGCGATCCGGTCGGCGAGCGCGTCGGCCTCCTCCAGGTACTGCGTGGTCAGCAGCACGGTCGCGCCGTCGGCGACGACGTCGCGGACCGTGTCCCACACCTCGTTGCGGGCCCGCGGGTCCAGCCCGGTCGTCGGCTCGTCCAGGTAGATGACCTCGGGATGGTTGATGAGGCTCGCCGCCAGGTCGAGCCGGCGCCGCATACCGCCGGAGTACGTCTTCACGGCCCGCGACGCCGCCTCGGTCAACCGGAACCGGTCCAGCAGCTGCCGCGCCCTGGCCTTCGCCTCGAGTCTGCCGAGGTCCAGCAGGCGGGCGATCATCACCAGGTTCTCGGTGCCGGTCAGCTCCTCGTCCACCGACGCGTACTGCCCGGTGAGCCCGATCTTCGCCCGGACGCGCACCGCGTCCTTGACGACGTCATAGCCGGACACCACGGCCCGTCCGGCGTCGGGCCTGAGCAGCGTTGCCAGCACCCGCACGGCGGTGGTCTTGCCGGCGCCGTTCGGCCCGAGCACGCCGAGCACCGTGCCGCGGCGCGCCGAGATGTCCACACCGTCCAGGGCCACCGTCTCCCCGAACCTTTTGCGCAACCCCTCCGCGCGGATCACTTCGTCCATCGATTCGCCTTTCCGCCGTGCTTCATCTGTGACGGTCACCACCGTGGACGAAGGCGCTGATACGCCGCGGACATCGGCCTCCAGGCGCTGACAGGACACTGACACCGCGCTGATGCCGAACCGCGGAACCCCGAATGACCTGCGAGTTCTTCGGGCGAACGAGATGTTCGCCCCATGGCTTCGCGTGCAGTGGACGACGGTGTGGGGCGTGCCTGTGAGCCGGTCGATGAAGGCACCGGGGGCCCGTGGCGGCCTCCGCCGATTTGACGGACCGTTCGGGCCTGCCTAATGTCTGTCGTGCCCCAAGGGGATGCGGGACGCCGAGAGGCGGACGGCCCCAGGGGACGCCGACAGAGGAAAACGGTTCGCAGCTTGCTCCGGGCCGAGGTACTCTTGACAGGCAAGCCCGGACGGGATGCAGGACGCCGCGAGGTGGCCGGCCCGCAGGGCATCTCCTACGGAACGATCTTCGCCAGGCTCTTGGCCTGGGGGTGTGTCGTCTCCGCGGGGGACTGGGACGCCTTCGATCGTCGAAAAGATCTTCGTTGATCGGCTTGACAACGGAAGCGGACCGGGTAAGTTAGAAGGGTTGCCCCGGAGTCGGGTCCTGCGAGAGTGGGGGTTCGGTGCGGTGGGTGTCCGTTTCTTGAGAACTCAACAGCGTGTTAAAAGCCAGTGCCTTTATCGGCTCGGTCTGTTGGCCGGGTCGCCCCGTGGCCAGCCTCTTTCGGGGGGTTGGTGGGGATTTCTTTGAGGCAATGTGCGGCTCTTCGGAGTCGTGTTTTTGCTGGGATTGTTTCCAAGGTTTGGCCGGCTGGGGTTCGCCCCCTGGTTGGTCGTTGGGCCTTAATGGAGAGTTTGATCCTGGCTCAGGACGAACGCTGGCGGCGTGCTTAACACATGCA
>NZ_JAXCEI010000027.1:0-66253 GCF_041463655.1 Actinomadura monticuli | reverse complement strand
GTGAGGGCACGATCTGACCCTAGGACTCCAAGGTCCAGGGGGCGGGAGTGCTCACTCACCAGCGGCTACCAGGCACCGAGTCTGCCCGATCAGCAACCCCGGCAGCTCCCATTAGGGGGCGGGCGCGCCGACGTCGGTCAGGTGGGAGCAGTCGTTGTAGCAGACGGCCTGGAGCCCGGACCCGTCGCTGCGCCACCGGGTGACCGAGGCGTTGGCCACCGGCACCCGCTCGACTTCCATGACGTCCTTCTCGGTGAGGCCCTCGACCAGGTAGCGGGTCATGACCACGATCGCGTCGTGGGTGACGACGAGGACGCGGCCGCCGGGGGCGTCGGCCTCCAGGTCGCGGTAGAAGCTGCGCAGCCGCAGCGCCAGGTCGGCCCACGACTCGCCGCCGGGCGCCCGGTAGTAGAACTTGCCGAGCCGCCGCAGCCGGGCCGCCTCGTCGGGGAAGCGGCGCCGGACGCCGAGCGGGGTGAGGTTCTGCAGGACGCCCTGCTCGCGGTCGCGGAGCCGCTCGTCGATCCGCAGGACCGGGCCGCCGGGGTCCCGCGGGGCGGCGTAGGACGCCTGCGCGAGCGCGATCTTCGCGGTGTCGACGGCGCGCAGGTAGGGGGAGGCGATGACGTGCGTCGGGCGCTCCTCCTCCGGCAGCGCGGCGAGCCAGCGCCCGAGGGTCGCCGCCTGCTCGCGGCCGGCGTCCGACAGCGGGACGTCGGCGTCCCGCTCCGGGATGGCGGCCTCCTCGGCGTCGGTGCCGTGCACCGCCTGGTAGGCGAGGTTTCCGGTGCTCTCACCGTGCCGGGTCAGGTTCAGCCACTGCAGCGCTCTCACGCCCGCCATGCTGCCATGCCCGCCCGACCTCCATGCCCGCCCGAGCGCGACGTCCGGCTCGCCGGCGGCGACGCGGTGGCGCCCGGTGCCCGGCTCGGCGCCGGTGGGGTGGCGGGGGTGTTCTACGCGCGGTAGTACTCTCTTGCCGTGACCGACGTCCTGGGCACCGTGATCATCGTGGTGGCGCTGCTGGCCGCCGCCTACGCGCTGGTGGCGACGCTGCGCGACCGGGCGATGGACCTGGGGCACCTGATCGTGCTCGGCGTCCTGGAGGCCCTGCTGATCGCGCAGGCCGTCGTCGGCTTCGTCAAGCTGTCGGGCGGCGAGGGGCCGGACGGGTCCGCCACGTTCGCGGGCTACCTGCTGGGGTCCCTGCTCATCCCCGTCGCGGGCGCCGGATGGGGGCTGCTGGAGCGGTCCCGGTGGGGTTCCGGCGTGATCGTCGTGGCGGGGGTGGCGGTCGCCGTCATGGTCGTCCGGTTGAACCAGTTGTGGAGCGGCACCGGTGTCTGAGCCCGATCGAGCGCGGCCCGAGCACGTCCGGCCCGGGACCCGCGCGGACGACGGCGCCCGCGCCGGCGCCGCCGCCCGCACGGGCGGGGTCCGCCCCGGCACCGCCGCCGGGCCGGGGCGGCTGCTGGTCGCCGTCTACGCGGTCTTCGCGCTCGCGGCCGGTGCGCGGGCGGCGGTGCAGATCGCCACCCGGTACTCCGAGGCTCCGCTCGCCTACGCCCTGTCGGCGTTCGCCGCGGCCGTCTACGTCCTGGCGACGGTCGCGCTGGCCCGCGGCGGCCGGACCTCGTTCCGGGTCGCGGTCGCCGCCTGCTCGATCGAGCTGGCCGGCGTGCTGGTCGTGGGCACGCTCAGCGTCGCCGACTCCGCCGCCTTCCCCGACGAGACGGTCTGGTCCCTGTACGGGCGCGGCTACGGCTTCGTCCCGCTGGTGCTGCCGGTCGCGGGCCTGCTGTGGCTGCGCCGCACCGCCCGCGCGGCCGGCGGGACCCCGGCGGGCGGTGGGCGCCCTGTGGGCGGCGGCGAGTGAGCCCTCCGGCCACAGGTGTCCGGTGGTCATGCCGCGGGCCGGGCCGCGGCCGACAGTGCCGAGCGGCCGCCGATGGGCAGGGCGTGCACGGCGGCGCGCGTGACCGCCTCGACCTCGTCGGGTGACAGGTCGGCGGTCGGGTTGCGGCGCATCCAGCGGATCAGCCTCAGCGGCGGCGCGAAGACGATGCCGTCGGCGGCGAACGGGGTGCGGACGAGCCTGCCGCCGTGCACGGCCAGCACGGGCGTCACCGCGACCGGCACCTCGGCGACGTCCGAGATCGCCTGGGCGGCGGCCGCGGCCCGCGCGGTCAGCGCGCCGACCAGCTTGGACTGGGTGCGGCCGTCGATGAACAGCTTGCCGCCGTGATGGGAGATCTCCGAGTCGGGGTTCCACGCCTCGTTGTGGACGAGCCACACCCCGCCCGGCCCGATCACCAGTTCGTCGGCGATGCCGTGCCCGGGGACCGTCCGCGCGTGCAGCACCCGGTGCCCGCGCCGCTCCAGCGTGTAGCGCAGCGTCCGGTTCATGCGCTCCTCGCCGCGCAGCCCGAGCCGCCACACGCGGGACGAGTGGTAAACGCGCCAATGGACGAACACGTCCGCGCCCGCCACCAAAAGGGCCATGACGACGCCGAAAACGGCGTTGACGAGCAGTCCGCACAGTACGAGCGTCGCCGCCGCCAGAAATGCGCGGGTCCGCAATCTCCCTTTTCGGCCGCGCTGCCAGAGCTCCTCGTACACCGCCTGAGGCGAACCGCCGGTGAACGCGACCCTGTCCCTGAGGTAGATGGAGCTGCCGAACATGCCGAACCTCCCAGCACCCTGCGATGACTTCAATATTATGCGAATGCCCGGAACTTTTCCGCTACCGCGTGCAAGGGTGACGTAAGTCAAACTGGAAAGTCAGTTCCGGGGGTTGAAATCGGGGCCGACCTGGTCTTTCATGCCGGGTTGGGCGGCGTGCTTCTGGGCACAATCAGAACGTCCCCCGGCGAATAGATGAAAGGCACGATGCAACTTCCATCGCAATAAACAGGGCCTTTTTCATCGCAACGGATTCCGGTGGGCCGGGCGGGCGCGGCAGACTGGGGCGATGCACCTCAGCGCCGCCGAGAACCTGCCCGTGAGCCGCGCCGTCCCCGCACTGCGGGCGGCGCTGGAGGGCGCCGGCGCGGCGGTGCTGGCGGCGCCGCCCGGCACCGGCAAGACCACCCTCGTCCCGCTCGCCCTCGCCGGGCTCGCCCTCGGCGGCGCGCCCGCCGCCGGGAAGATCCTCGTCCTGGAGCCCCGCCGGCTCGCCGCCCGCGCCGCGGCCCGCCGCATGGCCTGGCTCCTCGGCGAGGCCGTCGGCGGGCAGGTCGGCGTCACCGTGCGCGGGGAGAGCCGTCCCGGCACCCGCGTGGACGTCGTCACCACGGGCGTGGTGCTGCAGCGGCTCCAGTCCGATCCGGAACTGGCCGATGTCGGCACGGTCATCCTCGACGAGTGCCACGAGCGGCACCTGGACGCCGACACCGCGCTGGCGTTCCTGCTGGACGTCCGCGCCGCGCTCCGCCCCGACCTGCGCCTGGTCGCCGCGTCCGCCACCGCCGACACCGGCCCGTGGGCCCGGCTGCTCGGCGGGGCGCCCGTCGTGGAGACCGAGGCGGCGCTGCACCCGGTCGGGACGGTCTGGGCGCCGCCGCCGCGTCCCGTCCCGCCGCCGCACGGCATGCGCGTCGACCCGGCGCTGCTGGCGCACGTCGCCGCGACCGTCCGCCGCGCCGCGGCCGAGAGCGACGGCGACGTGCTGTGCTTCCTGCCCGGCGTCGGGGAGATCGCCCGCGTCGCCGGGATGCTCGGCGGCGTCGCCGCCGACGTCCTGCAGATCCACGGGCAGGCGCCGCGCGCCGTGCAGGACGAGGTGCTCGCGCCCGCGTCCCGCCGCCGGATCGTGCTCGCCACGTCGGTCGCCGAGTCGAGCCTCACCGTCCCGGGCGTCCGCGCGGTCGTGGACTCCGGTCTCGCCCGCGAGCCCCGCACCGACCACGCCCGCGGGCTGGGGTCGCTCACCACCGTCCGCGCGTCCCGCGCCACCGCCGAGCAGCGCGCCGGACGGGCCGGACGCGAGGCCCCCGGCACCGTCTACCGCTGCTGGACGCGGGCCGACCACGACCGCCTCCCCGCCCGCCCCCGTCCCGAGATCGAGCTGGCCGACCTCACCGGGTTCGCGCTCCAGGCGGCCTGCTGGGGCGACCCCGGGGCCGCCGGGCTGGCACTGCCCGACCCGCCCCCGCCGGCCGCGATGGACGCCGCCCGCGCCACCCTGCGCGCCCTCGGCGCCGTCGAGGACGGCCGGGTCACCGACCGGGGCCGCCGGCTGGCCCGCGTCGGCCTCCACCCGCGGCTCGCCCGAGCCCTGGTCGACGGCGCCGCCGAAGTCGGCGCCCGCGACGCGGCCCAGATCGTCGCGCTCCTGTCCGAGCCGCCGCCGCGCTCCGCCGGCGACGACCTGACCGCCGTCTGGCGCGCCCTCCGCGCCCAGAGCCGTCCCGCCGACGCCCACGCCGCGCGCTGGCGCGACGAGGCCGCCCGCCTGCGCAGGTCCCTCACCCGCGCCGGCGGCCGCGGCGGGCTGGGGGACGACCACGTCGCCGGGTTCGTGGCGGCGCTGGCGTTCCCGGAGCGGGTGGCGCGCAGGCGGGGGAGCGGGTACCTGATGGCGTCCGGGACGGGTGCGGAGCTCGCGGACGGGTCGGCGCTGGCGGGGGCGCGCCCGGAGTGGCTCGTGGTCGCCGAGGCCGACCGCCCGGCCGGGTCGGCGTCGGCGCGGGTGCGGCGGGCCGTCGTGATCGGCGAGGACGTGGCGCGGTCCGCGGCGGCGCCGCTGCTGGAGACGGTCGAGGAGGTCGCCTGGCGGGACGGCGACGTGGCGGCCCGCCGCGTCGAGCGCCTCGGCGCGATCGAGCTGGGCGCCCGCCCGCTGCGCGACCCCGATCCGGGCCGGGTGCGGGCCGCTCTCCTGGACGGCCTGCGCGCCGAAGGGCTCGGGCTGCTCACCTGGACGCCCGCCGCCGTCGCGCTCCGGCGGCGGCTGGCGTTCCTGCGCGGGGCGCTCGGCGAGCCGTGGCCGGACGTCGGCGACGCGGCGCTCCTGGAGCGGGCGCCGGAGTGGCTGGCGGGCGCCCGGCGGCGCGCCGACCTGGCCCGCATCGACGTCGCCGCGATGCTGCGCGGCCTGCTGCCCTGGGACCGGGCCGGGCGGCTGGACGAGTACGCGCCCGAACGCGTCGAGGTCCCGTCCGGGTCGCGGGTCCGGGTCGACTACTCGGCGGAGCGGCCGGTCCTCGCGGTGAAGCTGCAGGAGCTGTTCGGCTGGGACGCCGCGCCCGCGCTGGCCGGCGGCCGGGTGCCGCTGGTGGTGCACCTGCTCTCCCCCGCGGGGCGCCCCGCCGCCGTCACCGCCGACCTGGCCTCGTTCTGGCGGGAGGGCTACCGGGCGGTGCGGGCCGAGCTGCGCGGCCGCTACCCGAAGCACCCCTGGCCCGAGGACCCGGCCGGCGCCGTCCCGACGAGGCGGACGAAGCAGTCGAAGCAGTCGAAGCGCGCTAGCGGGAGCTGATCAGGGCCTCGACGCCGTCCAGGATGCGGGCGAGGCCGAACTCGAACGCGTGGCCCGGCCCCACGGCCGCGCTGTACTCCTGGCCGGCCGCGGCGCCGACCCGCGAGCCGAGCGGGTAGTCGGCCTCGTCGACGAGCGTGTCGAGCAGGGGGGCGACCGACTCCCACCACTGCTCGTCGCTCATGCCGCTGCGCCGCTCGGCCTCGGCGGCGTTGACCGAGACGCGGGCGGAGCTCTCGGCGAAGCCGGTGACGAGCGCGACGACCGAGTCCATCTCCACGTCGGAGAGACCGAGGCCGTCGACGGCGCGCAGCTCGTACTCGTACTTGCCGAGCAGGTTGGGGCCCATCGGCGGGCGCACCGTCGTGATCTGCAGCATCCACGGGTGCCGGTGGAACAGGGCCCAGTTCTCGCGGGCGATGCGCTCCAGCCGGGCCCGCCACGTCCCCTCCTCGAACCCCTTCCCGAGCGGGGCCAGCTCGCCGAAGGCCCGGTCGACCATCACGTCGATCAGCTCGGCCTTGCCGGGAACGTAGGTGTAGATCGACATGGGGGAGACGCCGAGCTCGTCGGCGATGCGGCGCATGGACAGCGCGTCCAGGCCCTCGGCGTCGGCCAGCGCGATCGCGGCCCGGACGATCTCCTCGGCGGTGAGCCGCGGCTTCGGGCCCCGCCGCGGCCGCGGCCGGACGCCCCACAGCAGCTCCAGGCTGCGTTTCGGGTCACCGCCCCCGCTGTACTCGGTCACCGTCCGATCCTCTCAGGGATGAAACTCTGTACGACGTACGTTATATTGGCCGGGAAAGTAAATCCGTACCGTGTACATAGTTTTGGAGGACGCATGGCCGAACCGCGGTTCGCGGTCCTCGCCGAGGGGCTGCGCAAGCGCTACGGCGACACCGAGGCCCTGGCCGGGCTGGACCTGCGCGTGCCCGCCGGCACCGTGCACGGGCTCCTCGGCCCGAACGGCGCCGGCAAGACCACCGCCGTCCGCGTCCTGACCACCCTGGCCAGGCCGGACGGCGGCACCGCCACCGTCGCCGGGCACGACGTCGTGCGCGCGGCGGGCGAGGTGCGGCGCAGCATCGGCCTCGTCGGGCAGCACGCGGCGGTCGACGAGATCCTCGGCGGGCGGCAGAACCTCGTCATGTTCGGCCGCCTCTACCACCTCGGCGCCAGGGAGGCGCGGCGGCGGGCGGACGAGCTGCTGGAGCGCTTCCGGCTCACCGACGCCGCGGACCGGGCCGCGGGGGAGTACTCCGGCGGCATGCGGCGGCGCCTCGACCTGGCCGCGTCCATGATCCTCGCGCCGCCGGTGCTGTTCCTGGACGAGCCGACCACCGGCCTCGACCCGCGCGCCCGCGCCGAGGTCTGGGACGCGTTCCGGGCCCTGGTGGACGGCGGCACGACCGTCCTGCTCACCACCCAGTACCTGGAGGAGGCCGACCGGCTCGCCGCCGGGATCTCGGTGATCGACCACGGCCGCGTCATCGCCGAGGGCACCCCCGACCAGCTCAAGAAGCGCCTCGGCGGCGACCGCGTCGAGGTCGTCCTGGACGATCCCGCCGCCCTCGCCGAGGCGGCCGGGATCATCGGCCGGGTCGCGGCCGGGGAGGTCGACGTGGACGCCGAGGCCCTGCGGATCGGGGCGCCGGTGTCCGGCCGCGCCGCCGCCCTCACCGAGGCCGTCCGCGCCCTGGACGAGGCGGGTCTCAAGGTCGCCGACATCGGCCTGCGCCGCCCCACCCTGGACGAGGTGTTCCTGCACCTCACCGACAAGGAGGAGGTTCGCTCGTGAGCGTTCGGACGCTGCGCTGGGCGGTCGCCGACGGGCGGACGCTGACCGGCCGCGCCCTCGCCCACTGGGCCCGGCAGCCCGGCCAGATCGCCATGGGGCTGCTGTTCCCGGTGATGGTCGTGCTGATGATGGGCTACCTGTTCGGCGGCCAGATGGACGTCCCGGGCGGGGGCAGCTACCGGGCGTTCATCGTCCCCGGCATGTTCGCCCTGACCATGGCGTTCGGCGTCGAGGAGACGTTCGTGCGCGTCGCGGGCGACGCGTCCAAGGGGGTGACCGACCGGTTCCGCACGATGCCGATGTCCCCGTCCGCCGTCGTGGTCGGCCGGGTCGCCGCCGACATGATCTACGCGGTCGCCGGGCTGGCCGTGATGGCGGCGTGCGGCGTGCTGATCGGCTGGCGCGTCCAGGACGGCGCCGCGAACGCCCTCGCCGGGTTCGGGCTCCTGCTGCTCCTGCGGTTCTCGCTCATCTGGATCGGCGTCTACCTCGGGCTGGTCGCCAAGGGGCCGGAGTCGGTCGTGGCGGTGCAGGTGCTGGTGTGGCCGATCGGGTTCCTGTCCAGCGCGCTGGTCGCGCCGAGCACGATGCCCGGCTGGCTGGGCGCGGTCGCCGAGTGGAACCCGATGTCGGCGACGGTCACGGCGTGCCGCGAGCTGTTCGGCGACCCCGTCGCCGGCGGCTCGTGGGCGGCGCAGCACAGCCTGGCGATGGCGGTCGCGTGGCCGCTGGTGATCGCGGCGGTGTTCGTCCCGCTGTCGGTCCGCCGGTACCGCGCCCTGGGGCGCTGAGCGGGCCGCTAGGGCAGCAGGGCGGCGCGGTGCCGGGCCAGCGGCAGCGCCGGGTAGCACGCCTCGGGCAGGGGCTCCGCGCCGGTCAACACGGCGCGGAGCCTCCGCCCCACGGCCGCGGAGTCATACGGCTGGACGACGCACAGCTCGGCCTGCATCGCCTGCCGCGCCGCCCCCATCAGCGCCGGGACGTCCCCGACGATCACGACCTCGGCCGGGGCGTCGCCGTAGGTGAGCCGCACCGCGAGGGCGTGCATGTCGGCGGTGCCGGCGCCCTTGTAGCGGAACTCGCAGACGAGGCGGTCGCCGTCCAGCGGCCCCTCCTGGATCAGCCATGCCTGGCCGGGCACGACCCGTCCGAGCGACTCCTCCCAGGGGGCCGCCGGGGCGTCGCCGAGCGCGTCCGCCGCGCGCCCCGCCGCCGTGCGCCCCTCCACCGGGCCGATCGCGGCGATCGCGCGCAGGAACGCCCGCGCGCCCGGCGTCGCCGCCGCCCGCAGGCAGCCGATCAGGTCGCCGAGCGCGGCGCGCCGCCCCTGCGCGTGCGGGGCCGCCGCCTCCAGCGCGCCGAGCTGCGCCGACGCCCACACCTCCGCCTGCAGCGGGCCGGGCAGCGCCGGAAGGGCGTCCGACTCGCGGACGTAGGCCGCGTACACGTCGCGGAGCCCCGGCAGCATCAGCTCGGGGCCTGTCGAAGACCGGCTCGTACTCACCCCACCAGGGTATGAGAACCGGCCGCCCGCGAGGCACGGGGGACTGGAGGCACGGGGGGACGGGGGGAGCGGCGCGTCCTGGACGGCCGGTGCGGCCGGGCCGGCGCGGGACGCGCCGCGGCCCCTACGCGGGGACGGTCAGCAGTGTGCGCCCCTCGCCGATCGTGCGGACCTCGAACCGGCTGATCTCCTCGGGCCGCAGCGCCGTGCCGCCCTGCAGCGCCAGCTGCGGCTGCGGCGACCCGGCCAGCCCGTAGCCCTTGGCGGGGACGGACCAGCCGACGACGGTGTGCGCGGCACCCCGCTCGTCCACCGCGACCAGCTCGCACGCCAGCGGTCCGCCGACCTTGCTGAGCTGCATCCCGATCCGGCTGCCCCACGCCTTGCCCTGCACCGCCACCGTCCCGGTGACGCCGGTGCCCGCGTCGGTGGCCGTCGTCCGGTGCCCGTCGCGCATCAGCGCGGCCGTCGAGCCGTCCTGCCGCGCGGGCGGGGCTGCGGTGTCGCGGTCGGCGCCGAGCGTGTAGCCGGTGCCGAGCGCCCCGCCGAGCAGCACGACCCCGGCGGCGGCCGCCGCCAGCGCCCGCGCCGTCCGGTACCGCCGCCGCCGGCCGGCGCGGTGCCGCATCAGGTCGGCGACCACGCCGGGCTCGGGCGGGGCCGGCATCGCGTCGGCCGGCTCGGCGATGGGGCCGATGCCGTCCAGCGTCTGGGCGAGCCCGCGCAGCGCGCCGAGCTCCTCGTGGCAGGCCATGCACGCCGACAAGTGTGCCTCGAACGCGCGGCGGTCCGGCTCCTCCAGCAGGCCGAGGGCGTAGGCGCCGACGTCGATGTGCAGCATGTCCGCGCTCATGGCGTCACGCCCCTCTCCTCCAGGGCGACCCGCAGCGCCCTGAGCGCGTAGTAGACCCGGGACTTCACCGTGCCCACGGGGATGCCGAGATGCCGGGCCGCCTCGTTGACCGAGCGGTCCCGGAAGAAGGTCTCGTTGAGGACCTCGCGGTGGGCGGGGGACAGCGCGAGGAGGGCTTCGGACACGACGACGGAGCGCAGTAGATCCTCCAACCCGTCGGGCACGCGCATGTTCTCCAGCGGGCCCTCGCCCGCCTCCTGCGGCCGTGCGTTCTTGCGGCGCTGGTCGTCGATGACGATCCGGCGCGCGACCGTCGCGAGCCACGGCAGCAGCGAGGCCGCGTTCTCGTCGAGCTGGTGCGCGCTGCGCCAGGCGCGGATCATCGTCTCCTGGACGACGTCCTCGGCCCAGTGCCGGTCGCCGCCGGTGAGGCGGAGGACGAACGACAGCAGCGGGCGCCCGTACACGCGGTACAGCTCGGTCACGATCACCTGGTCGTCCACGCCGCCGGCGGGCTGCGGGCCGCGGAACCAGCTCCATGGTCCGGGCGGGCGTTCGCGGGTGGCCGAGGCGGCCGGTGATCTGTGGGCCATCGGGGTCTCCGGGCGGGTGCGGGGGCGGGACGACGCGGTGACCGTGAGTCGGGTGTCACGCTGGGAGGCAGTACGCGATCCCGGGGCCGGCCGGTTCAACCGAGACCGGTTTGTGGGGGATTTTCCAGAACACTCCTAACTAGTTCGCCACCTTTTCCTTACCTCCGGGCGCTGGCGGTGGCGGTCCCGCGTCCAAGGGCCGTGACGATGGCGACACGATCCCCTTCAGGGAGTCCTCAACCGGGGCGACGCTCACTCCACGACTTGGAGCGAATGCGGGCATCAGGCTCATTCGCCCACACGGGACCGAGGGGCGGGATCGGCACGATGGAAGGAAACGGGGAAGCACAGCTCAGCTACCGCCTGCTGCTGGCGGTGGACATCCAGGGGTACAGCAAGCGCGACACGCGCGAGCAGCTGCTCGCGCAGCGGCAGCTGTCGGACGCGCTCGATCGGGCCGCGCGCGGCGTCGGACTCGACCGCGCCGGCTGGGACAAGCAGGTCGGCGGGGACGGCGAGCTCGCCACGCTGCCGGACGGGGTCGACCCCGCCCCGGTCGCCGGCGACTTCGTGATCGGCCTCGACGAGGCGCTGCGCGACGTCAACGAGGGCGCCGGCCGGTTCCGGCTGCGGGTGCGGCTCGCGCTGCACCACGGCACGCTGACGGCCGGGCCGTTCGGGCCCGCCGGCGACGCGCCCATCGTCGTCCAGCGGCTGCTCGACGCGGGGCCGCTGCGCCGCCTGCTGGCCGACGACGCGGACCGCGACCTGGCCTACGTCGTGTCGGACTCGCTGTTCGACGACGTCGTCCGGACCGGGTTCTGCGCGCTGCCGCCGCACGACTTCCAGGCGGTCAAGGTCGTCGCGAAGGGCGCCGTGTTCCGCGGCCACATCCACACCGGCCGCGCCGCGCGCGGCGGCGCCCGCCGCGACGCCGGGTCCGCCGGCGAGCGGGGCGGCCCCGCCTCCGGGCCGCCCCCGCACGCCGTCGTCCTCAGCCTCCCCACCGCCGCCGCCCGCTGACCGGCGCCCACCGGGGCCCGAGGACGTCCTCCCGGGATGCGGCCCCCGGGAAGGGAAACGGGCGGGCGGTGGTTGTCGCCCGAAACGGATCACTTCCACGGAGGCGGACGATGGCGGACGACGCGGCGCTGGTGAAGCTGCTGGAGAGCCGGGACCTCGGGGTCCTGGCCACGCTGAAGCGGGACGGGCGGCCGCAGCTGTCCAACATCAACTACCACTTCGACGAGGGGCGCCGGCTCGTCCGGATCTCGGCCACCGCCGACCGCGCCAAGACCCGCAACCTGGCCCGCGACCCGCGCGCCAGCCTGCACGTCAGCTCGCCGGACGGCTGGTCCTACGCCGTCGCCGAGGGCACCGCCGAACTGTCGGCCGTCGCCGCCGACCCGCACGACGCGGCCGTCGAGGAGCTGATCGAGGTGTACCGCGACGTCCGCGGCGCCGAGCACCCCGACTGGGACGACTACCGGCGCGCCATGGTCGCGGACCGGCGCCTTGTCATCCGCCTTCACGTCGAGCGCGTCTACGGCTTCGCCCGCTAGCGCCGGGCGGTCTTGTGGGGGTGGTGCGCGGGTGGCTACGGTTCGGTGATGATCCAGGCCACCGCCACCACCAGCGCCACGCCCGAAGAGGTGTTCCGGCACCTGGCCGTCCCCGAGGCGTGGGGCGCCTGGGGGAAGTTCCCCGGTTCCGCCAAGCAGACGCGCAAGGGCGACACCACCACCTACGGCGTGGGGACGGTCAAGAAGATCTGGCCGGCCAGCGAGCAGACCGTCGCCTACGAGCCGTACTCGCACTTCGCCTACATCGCCCTGTCGGGGCTGCCCGTGCGGCGCTACCGCTCGGACGTCCACCTGGAGGCGCGCGACTCCGGCACGGCCATCCGCTGGGAGGCGGTGTTCGAGCCGCTCGTCCCCGGCACCCGCCCGCTGGTCGGGTTCGCGCTGGGGCTGATGCTGAAGTCGTTCGTCCGGTGGCTGCCCGCGCACGTGGAGAACTGCCCGGCCGACTGCCCCGCCCGCCGCGCCGGCGACCTGTAGCGCCCGGCCCGGCCCCGCACGGGCCGGAGGCCGCGCGACCCCCCGCGCGACCTCCGGCGAGAAAGGTGCAGGCCGAGAGCACCCCGCAGTTCCCTCGGCCTGCACGAACCTGGCCCCCCAGGTGGATCCCCCTCAGACGGGATCCGGGCCGTACACCTCCCACAGCTCCCCGGCGAAGAACCTGCCGAAGTCGAGGAGCTTGCCCGCCCCGTCCGGGCCGGACGTGCGGAACGTCGTCAGCTGCCGCGCGAAGTCCGTCAGCCGGATGTGCAGCACCCCCGCCGCGACGACGTCCGCTTCGTCCTCCGCCTCCGCGCCGACGTGGCCGTCCAGCAGCCGCACGTAGAGCGTGGAGGTGTCCGGCCAGATCCGGGTCGGCGGCCCGTGCAGCACGTCCTTGTGCCCGCTCAACGTCCGCCGCCGGTCCTCGCCGTCGGTGTAGAACAGCCGGTACCTCATCAGCCGCCGGTCGCCCGGGCCCTCCGCGACGAACAGGTTGAACGTGCCCCGCTCGACCGGGCAGCGGCCGCCCTGCCCGCCCACGTCGATCCAGCCGTCGGCCTTCGCCTCGTGGCCGGGCTCGGCGAGGAACCGGTCGGTGTCCTCCGCGGTGATCGTCAGCCGGAACGACAGGGGCCGGCGCCCCTCCGCCAGCTCGCCGATCCGCGGATCGTCCTCCCCGTAGGTGACGAACCCCTTCATCTCCTCGGTGAACGACAGCGACGTACGGCCGGCCGCCGCGGGGGACGGTCCCCGTGTCCCGCCGCGGTCTTGCGGAACCGGGCCGGTCGCCTGCGGGGGTACGGCCCCCCGCACCCCCCGGAACCGGCCGTACGCCGAGCCGTTCCCCGCCCCGTCCAGCGAGCCGGCTCCCCCGGCCGGCTCGGCCCCCGTGGCAGACGGGGCGGTGTCGGACCGGGCCGCACGCCTTCGTGCGGACGCGTCCTCGAGCAGCCGCTCGGCCATCCGGTCGGCCTGCGCGGCGATGGTGAGCGAAGGGTTCGGGCCCACCGGTCCCGGCATCGCCGCCCCGTCGGCGATGTAGAGGCCCGGGAACCCGAACACCTCGCCGAAGGCGTCGCAGACGCCTTCGCCCGGGTGGGCGCCCATGGGGGCGCCGCCCAGCGGGTGGACGGTGACGATGCGCTTGCTGAACCACATCGGGTTGTCGTGGTAGTCGGCGCCGAGCACGTCGGCGATCCCCTGCATCGTCTTGCGGACGCGGTTGAACAGCGCCTCGCTGGTCTCCGGCGTCCAGTCGGCGGCGAGCCGGCCGCCCTTGAGGTGCAGCCGCCCGTCGGGGGTGTCGCGGCCCATGCCGAGCAGCGGCAGCGAGCTGACCGTCAGGGCGCCGTCGCCGATCAGGTCCGCGATCTCCTTGGACAGGTTCGTGTCGGGCGCGTCCTTGAAGAACTCGGTGAACCGGTTCCACAGGAACCGCACCGCGCGCTCGAGGTCGTTGCCGAGGTCGAGGCTGTCGACGATCCAGTCGGTGAACCCGGGGTAGCCGCCGTCCTCGATGTAGGCGCCGCGGCCCGCGCCGGGCACGCCGTCCAGCTCGTCCGGCAGCCGGATCGCCGTGGTGATCACCGGGCCGCGGGCGGCGTTCAGCGGCCGGACCCGGTTGCGGTCCCTGGCGCGCAGCAGGAACGTCAGCAGGTCGCCGTTGCCGCTGAAGCGGGTGCCGAGCGCGTCGGACAGCCCCGGGAACGCCTCCCGCGACTTCAGCAGCAGGAACGTCGTGCCGTAGGTGCCGGCGCCGAGGACCAGCCGGTCGCAGGTGATCGTCTGGACGGGCGGGCGGCTCTTGCCCGCCTCCCGGGCCGGGGGCCGCGGGATCGCGTGGTGGACGTAGTCGACCTCGTAGCCGCCGCCGGGCCGGGGCCGGATGGCCTTGACCTCGCGGGAGGTGCGGATGTCGGCGCCGTGGTGCGCCGCCGCCGACAGGTAGGTGTGGTCGAGGCTGTTCTTGGCGCCCTCGTTGCAGCCGATGTCGCACTCGCCGCACAGCTTGCACGTCCGCCGGCCGGCGCCGTGGACGTTGCCGTAGCCGGCGTCGGCGATCGGCAGGCTGATGCCGGGCGGGCCGCCCGGCCGCGCGGCGAAGCTGACCGCGAGCGGCGGCAGCGAGATCTCCAGCCCCAGTTCGGCCGCCGCGTCCTGCATGGCGTGCGTCTTCGGGGTGTCGTCGAACGGGACCTGCTCGAGCGGGTACGGCATCGCGCCCAGCATCTTCTCGACGGCGTCGTAGTGGCCGTCGAGGTCGGCGCGGGTGATCGGCCACGGGTCGTGGCCGCCGTCGGGGCGGTCGTTGACGAACCAGCGCTCGTCCTTGCGCAGCAGCACGTTCGCGTAGATCAGCGACCCGCCGCCGAGGCCGGACGACACGACGGAGTCGCAGCCCTTGAAGCTCCAGACGTCGAACATCCCGTACAGGCCCTCGGCCGGGTCCCAGAACGCGCGCCCCATCTCGGCGGGCGTGCGCGGGAAGCTGCCGGGCGGGTACGGCTGCCCGCGCTCCAGCAGGACCACCGACTGCCCGGCCTCCGCCAGCCGGTACGCGGCGACGGACCCGCCGAACCCCGACCCGACCACGACCGCGTCCGCATGCTCCGCCCCCTTGTCGCCTCTCGGGGACGGCCCCCGGGCCCCCGAGCCGGGGGCCGACCGGCGACCTTCGCTCCGCTGGCGCTCCGCTCCTGTCATCGGTCAGCCCGCCTTCCTCTTCAGGAAGTCCACGACCTGCGGGAACACCTCGGTGTCGGCGTTGCGGCCCATGAACGGGTCCTGGTGGCCGTAGCCGGGCAGGATCGCCAGCTCGTGCAGGCCCGGCGAGACCTGTTCGAGCGTGCGGTGGCAGACGATGTTGGAGTCGGTGAACACGTTGTTGCGGTCTCCGGTGAGGAACAGGATCGGTGTGGTGACCGTGTCGGCGCGGGACAGGTAGTCGTCCGGCAGCGCGGCGAAGCGGGGGTCGCGCGGGCGGTACTTCACCGCGCGGCCGGCCTTCACCATCGCGTGCAGGTGCCGGTAGTAGTTGACGTTGCAGGCCCCGAACAGGTCGGGCAACCGGCCGTGCGTGACCGGCGACATCTTCTCGTGCGTGTAGATCGGCTTCCCGCCGCCCCACATGAAGCTGAGCATGTGGCAGGCGGCCTCGTCGCACTCGCGGTGGAACGGCGCGACCGCCTTGGCGAGCATCCAGCCGCGCGTCATGACCGGAGCGTTCCCGTAGCGCGGGTCCAGGTGGCAGGGGCCGAGCAGGTACTCCATCAGCGGCGGCCCGTAGCCGAGCTTGATCTTCGACCAGGCCGGCGTGCGCGGCGTGACCGAGACGCTGTTGCAGACGAGGCTGGTGACGCCGGTGACGGCGCCGGCGAACAGCGACATCGAGAAGGAGATCGCGCCCACGCAGTGCGTGATGACGTGCAGGCGCCGGTTCCCGACGTGGCGCCGCAGTTCGGCGACCGCCGCC
Organism: Actinomadura monticuli; assembly: GCF_041463655.1. Taxonomy (NCBI): domain Bacteria; kingdom Bacillati; phylum Actinomycetota; class Actinomycetes; order Streptosporangiales; family Thermomonosporaceae; genus Actinomadura; species Actinomadura monticuli. Next base: position 50,491 of record NZ_JAXCEI010000027.1, on the reverse strand, counting down.
GGGTGGTCGTAGAGCGCTATGCAGTCGAGGTTGTGCCGCGCCGTCTCGGCGTTGTAGGGGAACCGGCCGCTGATCCGCGCGTCCAGGGCCCACACGTCGCCGAACCCGGCGTCGTGCAGGTAGTTCACCAGGTTGGTGTGCTCCGGCATGACGTACATGTCGCTGGACGTCGTGAGGCCGTGCACGAGCAGGACGACGTCGTCGCACGCGGCGCGGCGGAACCGGGTCAGGTTGAGGCCCAGCCCGTCGTCGGTGGCGAAGGGGTGCACGGATATCTCGGCGTCCGCGACGCCCGCGTGCGTGAAGCGCGCGATCCGCTGCTGATCCATGTCCGTCTCCTCCGCTTTCTGACGCTCCAACCTTGCCAAACGCGGATATCGGCGCGGCATCGTGGAGAACCCGTACTTACGTGCGCGGCCGGGCCCGCGTCACGTACGGGACGTACGTGAGATAAGAGTCGGAACTACTTGGAACGGTTCATCGCAGTCGCGACGCCGACCCGGGACGACACGCCGATCTTGGCGAAGACGCGGGACAGGTGCGTCTCGACCGTCCGGACGCTGAGGAAGAGCCGCTCGGCGATCTGCTGGTTGCCGAGGCCCTCGGCGACCAGCAGCGCGATCTCGTGCTCGCGCGGCGACAACCCGAACGGCAGGTCCTTCCTGCCCTTGGCGCTCCCGCCGGCCGCCCCGGCGGAGGGCACCCGGACGCCGAGGCGGCGCTGCTCGCGGACGACCTGCGCGTGCAGCCCCTTCATCCCGCAGGACTCGAAGACCTCCGCGGCGGCGCGCAGCCGCTCCCTGGCCTGCGAGCGGTCGCCGGCGGCGGCGTGCGCGAGCCCGGCGGCCAGCTCGGCGCGCCCCGCCTCGGGCCGCCGCCCGGCCTTGGTGAGCAGGTCGGCGGCCTCCGCCGCGAGCGCGGCGGACGCGGCCGGGTCGGCGGCGCGCAGCGCGTGCGCGCGGGTCAGCTGGGCCAGGCCGAGGTCGCCGGCCAGCGCCGGGTTGGCGATCGAATCGGCGATGTCGGCCCAGTTCGCGGCGTCGGCGGCGTCGTCCTGCGCGGCGCGGACGCAGGCGAGCGCCTCGGCGCAGATGCCGAGCGTGCCGAAGTCCAGGCCGAGGGTGCCGTCGCCGCACGCGGCGATCAGCGCGGTGGCGCCCTCCTCCAGCCGGCCCTCGTTGATCACCGCGATGGCGCGCGCGACGTGCGCCATGTGCGTCCACCACTCGCCCGAGCCGGTGTCGTTGGCGACGGCCTCGTCGCCCGCGCGGATCGCCCGCTCGTGGTCGCCCATCCAGGACGCGGTCAGGCACTGCTGGATCAGGCCGTAGGCCAGGACCTCCTGCGAGCGCAGGTCGCGGCCGACCGCGGCGGCCTCGTCGGCGACGGCGGCGGCCTCCTCCAGCCGCCCCACCTGGGCGAGGGCACGGGACTGCCCGGCCAGCATGTAGCCGAGCACGAACGTCTGGCCGGTCGCTCGGGTGATCGACACCAGCCGGTCGGCGTGCCGCAGCGCCTCGTCGTACATGCCGAGGAAGCACTCGGCGAACACCAGCCAGGCGAAGCAGTCCAGGCAGTCGGCGAAGTCGTTGTCGGACGCCGCGGAGAACAGCCGGTCGGCCGTCTGCGCGTAGCCGATCGCCTCGTCCACCTCGCCGCGACCGTAGGCGACCATCGGACGCATCGCCGCGACCGCGGCGACCAGCCCCGGGCTCCAGCCGGGCGCGCCGGCCGGGATGGTCTCCAGGATGGCGTGGGACCCGCGCGTGTCGATCCGCTGGATGCGGTCGGCGACGAGCCGGATGCGCAGCAGGACGGCCTCGGGGGTCTGCCGGTCGGTGATGCGGCGCAGCTCGTCCAGGACCAGGGCGCGGGCCTCGTGGATCCGGCCGAGCTGCCGCTCCATGATCGCGCACATGTGCACGGTCCGGGCGCGGCGCACGATGTCGTCGGGCGGCAGCAGCCCCAGCAGGGTGCGGGCGGTCACCCGGCCCTCCTCGGCGTGGCCGCTGACGGCCTGCATGAAGGTCAGCTCGACCAGCACCTCGACCCGGTCGGGGTAGCCGTCGTCGGCGGTGTCGGGCATCAGGTCGAGGGCGGCCTGCAGCCAGTACGCGGAGGTGCCGGGCGCCTGCTGGGCGACGACGCGGGCGGCCTCCACCAGCGTCCGGATCGCCTCGGCGTCGCCGAACCGCGCCGACCGCACCACGTGGTGGGCGCGCACCGCCGCCGGGGCGCCGAGGTCGGCGAGCCGCGACGACACCCGCGCGTGCGCGGCGATCCGCCAGCCCGCCGCCGTCGAGGCGTAGGCGACGTGCCGCACCAGGGGGTGCCGGAACCGGAACCGGCCGCCCGGCGCCGCCCGCACCACGTCATGGCCGGTCAGCACGTCCAGCGCGGTGAGCGCGGCGTTCTGCTCCATCTCCGCCGCGACGGCGGCGAGCGCGGGCTCGAACACGTCGGCGGCGACGGCGGCGCCGCGCGCCATCGCCAGCGCCTGCGGGGGCAGCGCGCTCAGCTCCACCTGCAGTGCCGCACGCACCGCCGGCGGCACCTCGGTCAGGTTCGCGACGCCCTGCTCCCAGTGCCGGTCGAGGCCGTTTCCGGCCACGGGCGCGGTGCCGTCCGCCATCTTGGCGAGCGCTTCGAGGTAGAAGGGGTTGCCGCCACTGGCCTTGAACAGGGCCTCGCACTGCGAGCGGCTGACGTCGGGGCCGAGGAACTCGCGCACCTCGCTCTGCGTGAGCGGGTCGACCGTCACCCGCACGCCCTGCGGGCCCGCCGCGTCCACCAGCGCCGCCAGCCGCGGCGACGCCTGGGCCGGCCGGTAGGCGACCGCGACCAGCACCCGGGCGCGCGGCGGATGCCGGACCAGGTGGTCCAGCAGCTCGATCGTCGCGTCGTCGGCCCAGTGCAGGTCGTCCAGGATCAGCACCAGCCCGGCCGGCTCGGCCAGCTCCTCCAGCAGGTGCCGGACGGTCCGGTGCAGCTGGTACCGCGCCACCTGCGACTCCGGCGAGGCGAACGCGGGCTCGCCGGTCGGGTCGGTGAGCGCGGGGAACACCGTTCCGAGCAGGCGCAGCGCGCCCGCCGACAGGCCCGGCGTGCGGTCTTCGAGGCGGTCGTCGAGCGCGTCGACCACGGCGCCGAACGGCATCTCCTGCTCGAACTCGCCCGCCCGCCCGGCGGCGAACGGCAGCTCCCGCGCGATCGCCGCGTCGGCCAGCTCGTTCAGCAGCCGCGTCTTACCCGCGCCGGGCTCGCCGACCAGCGCCAGGAAGCCGTAGCCGCCCTCGGCGGCGTCCAGGACGCGGCCGATCTCGCGCAGCGCGTCCCGCCGCCCGACCAGCGGAGCGTTGCCGGAGCCCCCGGCCCCGCGCGCCGCACGACCCTGCATGTCCACATCCCAACAGCGACAGGCGGCCGAAACGCCGTGATCATGCTTCTCGTGGTGGTGGTGGTCCTGAGAATTGCGGGATCACCTTATCGGGTGGAACGTCAATAAGGTGGGGCAACACGCCTCCCACCGCGTGCGGTCCCCACCGGGGCGGTCTCCTCCGTGACCGTACGTACATAGCTATGAACGGCCCTCGGGAGCCCCATGTCAACCTCGGGTGGCCAAACCGTCGCGGCGTCGTGACATCCGGAGCCGGCTCAGGCTTCCAGGCCGAGCCGGACGGCGGCCTCCCGCCAGCGGGCCTCGTCGCCGGACGGGCTGTAGCGGCGGACGTCCTGCGTCGCGGCCACGAGCGCGCGGGCCTCGGCCAGGTCGCCCACGACGCCCTGCGCGCGCGCCTGCGCCAGGACGTTGCCGAGGGCGGTCGCCTCGACCGGGCCGGCCACGACCGGCAGGCCGCTGGCGTCCGAGGTCAGCCTGCACAGCAGGTCGTTGCGGCTGCCGCCGCCCACCAGGTGCACGACCGCGATGTCGACACCGGACAGGGCCGCGGCCCGGCGCAGCGTGGCGCGGTGCGCCAGGGCGAGGCTGTCCATGATGCAGCGGACCGTCCCGGCGCGCGTCTCCGGCTCGGGGAACCCCCGGCGGCGGCAGTGCGCGGCGATGCGGGACGGCATGTCGCCGGGCGGGAGGAACTCGGGGTCGTCGGGGTCGATCAGCGAGCGCAGCCCGGGGACCCGCGCGGCCTCGGCGAGGAGCGCGGGCAGATCGGGGTTCCCCCAGGCCCGCAGGGACTCCTGGAGCAGCCACAGGCCCATCACGTTGCGCAGGTAGCGGACGGTGCCGTCGACGCCGCCCTCGTTGGTGAAGTTGGCCTTGCGGCTCGCCTCGGTCAGCACGGGCGCGTCGAGTTCGACGCCGACGAGCGACCAGGTGCCGCACGAGATGTAGGCGAACCGGCCGTCCGCGGCGGGGACGGCGGCGACCGCGGACGCGGTGTCGTGGGAGCCGACGGCCGTGACCCGCAGTCCGCCGTGGCCGGTCTCGGCCGCCACGTCCGGGCGGAGCGCGCCGACGGCCGAACCGGGGTCGCGCAGCGGCGGGGAGGCCCAGGCGGGCGAGGAGGTCGCGCGACCAGGTGCCGTCGCGGACGTCCAGCAGGCCGGTCGTGGACGCGTTCGTCCGCTCGGCGCCGGCCTCGCCCGTCAGCCAGTAGGCCAGCAGGTCCGGGACGAGCAGCAGCGTGCTCGCCCGCGACAGGTCGTCCGCCAGCAGCTGGTAGACCGTGTTGAACGGCAGGAACTGCAGGCCGGACGCCTGGTAGAGGAGGTCGTCGCCCAGTTCGGCGCGGACCCGGTCCATGACGCCGTCGGTGCGGGCGTCCCGGTAGTGGACGGGGTTGCCGAGCAGCCTGCCGTCCGCGTCGAGGAGCCCGTAGTCGACCGCCCACGAGTCGATCCCGACCGACGCCAGCCCGGCCGGCGCGGCGCGGAGCCCGTCGAGGACGTTGCCGTAGAGGCCCAGGATGTCCCAGTACAGCGTGCCGCCGACCCGGACGGGACGGTTCGGGAACCGGCGGATCTCGTCCAGTTCGAGGGTGCCGGGGCCGACGCGCCCGGCCATGACGCGCCCGCTGGAGGCCCCGAGGTCGACGGCCGCGAAAGTCGCCTCGCTCATCGGACGACCAGCACCTCCAGCGTGCGCGGCCCGTGCACGCCCTCCACCCGCGACAGCTCGATGTCGCTCGTCGCCGACGGCCCCGACACGAACGTCAGCGGACGCGACGGGTCGAGCCGTTCGAGCGCCTCCGGCACGTCCGGCGCGACCTGCCCGGCGAGCACCACGATGAGGTGGTAGTCGGGCACGAGCGACAGGGCGCGGGGCCCCTGCGCGGCGCCGTGGTCCAGGACGATCGTGCCGGTCTCCGCGATCGCGGCGGCGCAGCCGGTGACCGCGCCCGCCAGCCCGTCGAGGGACGCCACGGAGAAGTCGCGGACGAGCGGCGCGTCCGTCGCGGACGTCCACTCCGCCGGCAGGTCGGCGGGGGCCCCGTACGAGCCGGGGCGGGCCGCCAGCCGCTCGGCGACCGCCGAGGGCAGGTCGGGCGCGGCGACCCGCAGGACCGTCGCGCGGTAGTCGGCGACCCGCTCGGCGAACAGGTCGAGGACGCCGTCCTCGTGGTGGCGGCGCAGGTAGGACCGGTCGATCCGGTCGTAGGACGTCGCGACCTCGGCGGCCGGGCGGGTCGGCGCGACGCCCTCGATGCGGCGCAGGATCTCCTCGCGTGCGGTCACTCGCCGTCCCCCTTCCGGTTGCCGTCCTTCAGGCCGCCGTCCGTGCGGGCCCACCAGGCGCGGAACGACTCCGGCGGGGGCGCGGGCGCGTCCCGCGTCTCGGTCCAGGCGTTCAGCGGCCCGGGCAGCCGCCGGATCCGGCCGCCGCGCGCCACGATCCGGCGGCTCGCGGACGCGGCGCGCTGCGCGAGCCCGAGCCGGGTGGGGGAGCGCAGCGTCCACCCGGCGGCCGCCATCGCGACCCGCTCCAGCGGATGCCGCGGCCCCTTCTCCACCGCCCGCGCCCGCAGGTGCACGAGCACCTCCGGTATGTCGATCGCGACCGGGCACGCCTCGAAGCACGCCCCGCACAGCGACGACGCGTACGGCAGCGACGCGTCCACGTCCGACCCGACGCCCCTGATCTGCGGGGACAGGATCGCGCCGATCGGCCCCGGGTACGGCGACCCGTAGGCGTGGCCGCCCGCGCGCTGGTAGACCGGGCACACGTTCAGGCACGCGGAGCAGCGGATGCAGCGCAGCGCCTGCCGGCCCACCTCGTCGGCCAGCGTCGCGGTGCGGCCGTTGTCCAGCAGGACGAGGTGGAAGTCGCGCGGGCCGTCGCCGGGGGAGACGCCCGTCCAGGCGGAGGTGTAGGGGTTCATCCGCTCGGCCGTGGACGAGCGGGGCAGCAGCTGCAGGAACACCTCCAGGTCCCGCCAGGACGGCACGATCTTCTCCACGCCCATCACCGAGATGAGCGTCTCGGGGAGCGTCAGGCACATCCGCCCGTTGCCCTCCGACTCCAGGACGACGAGGGTGCCGGTGTCGGCGACGGCGAAGTTCACCCCCGACACTCCGACCTTCGCCGAGAGGAACTTGGCGCGCAGGTGCCGCCGCGCGGCCTCCGCCAGGTCGGCGGGGGAGTCGCTCAGGCCCTCCGGGGCGTCCTCCATCGCGCGCAGGAAGATGTCGCGGATGTCGGACCTGTTCCGGTGGATGGCCGGGACGAGGATGTGCGACGGCCGGTCGTCGCCGAGCTGGACGATCAGCTCGGCGAGGTCGGTCTCGTAGGCGGTGATCCCCTCCTCGGCGAGATGCTCGTTGAGCCCGATCTCCTGCGTCGCCATCGACTTGACCTTGACGACCTCGGTCTCGCCGGTCGCCTTCACCAGGCCGGCGACGATCCGGTTGGCCTCGGCCGCGTCGCGCGCCCAGTGCACCGTCCCGCCGGCCTCGGTGACCCTCTCCTCCAGCAGCCGCAGGTAGTGGCCGAGGTTCGCCAGGACGTGGTCCTTGATCTGCTTGCCCGCCTCGCGCAGCGCGGGCCAGTCGGCCAGCTCGGCGACCGCGCCGGCGCGGCGCGCCCGGATCGTGGCGGTGGCGTGCGCGAGGTTGCCGCGCAGCCGCGTGTCGGCCACGGCCTCCCGTGCCGCGTCCGGGAACGACGGCATCCCGATATAGGTCGGCATTGCGGGAGACGTCATGACGGGTCCTCCTCCGTCGACGCGAGGATCTCGGCCAGATGGATCGTCCGCACCCCCGCGCGGGTGCGGGTGAGCGCGCCGCCGATGTGCATCAGGCACGAGTTGTCCGCCGCGCACAGCGCCTCGGCCTTGGTCGCGCGGACGGCGGTGACCTTGTCGGCGCACATCGCGGCCGACACCTCGGAGTTCTTGAGCGCGAACGTCCCGCCGAAGCCGCAGCACTCGGCGGCGTCCGGCAGGTCGACCAGGTCGATGCCGCGCACCTCGCGCAGCAGCCGCATCGGGCGGTCGCCGACGCGCAGCATCCGCAGCGAGTGGCAGGTCGGGTGGTAGGTGACGCGGTGCGGAAAGTAGGCGCCGACGTCGGTGACGCCGAGGACGTCCACCAGGAACTCCGACAGCTCGTACACCCGCGACGCGACCCCGGCCGCGCGCGGCGCCAGCCTCGGATGCCAGTCGCGGATCATCGCCCCGCACGACGCGGACGGCGTCACGATCGCCTCGTACGGCTCGAACGTCTCCGCGAACCCCTTCACCAGGGGCAGCGCCTGCCGCCGGTAGCCGGTGTTGAGGTGCATCTGCCCGCAGCAGGTCTGCGCCTCGGGGAACTCGACGTCGTGGCCGAGCCGCCGCAGCAGCCGCACCATCGCCTTCCCCGTCCCCGGGAACATCGTGTCGTTGACGCAGGTGAGGAACAGCGCGACCTTCATGAGGCGCCTCCTGGGCGGCTGGACTCCCGGACCACCAGCTCGGGCTGGAACATGACCTGCTGGTGGGCGTGCCCGCCCGACAGGTCGCACTCCTCCAGCAGCAGCTCGGTCGCGATCCGGCCCAGCTGGTAGGTGGGCTGCCGCACCGAGCTGAGGGGGACGGCGGCGGCGGCCGAGAACTCGATGTCGTCGTACCCGATCAAGGCCACGTCAGTCGGCACCTTGATACCGGCCTGCAGCAGGACGCGCAGCACGCCGAGCGCGAGCAGGTCGTTCGCGCAGAAGATCGCGTCCGGCAGCGGCGGGCCGGCCTCCAGCAGCCGCCGCGCCGCCTCCTGACCGGACCGCGCGTTCATCGCGCCGACGGCGACCTCGCGCATCGCCTCCCGGCCGAGCCCGGCGGCCGTCAAGGACGGCACGGTCAAGGAGTTCGAGCTCTGGGACCCCAAGAACCTCGGCTACCTCGCGGCGTACGCGGCGGCGAGCTGTCGTCCGGCCAGATCACCGGCGCGGAGGGCGAGAAGTTCACGGCCGGCAAGCTCGGCGAGCGCGCGATCGGCGCCGGCATGATCCTCGGCGCGTCGCTGCTCACCGCGCGCGGCGTCCCCGCCGCGGGCGAGTACGAGCTGCGCACGTCCCTCGCCATGCTGGTCGCCGACCGGCTCGGCGCGGGCGGCTCGTTCACCGAGCTGCAGGCCCTCGACTTCCACCGCGGCCACGTCGAGATGGGCCACGACGGGCCCGCGCACCTGGCGATCAGCTCCCGCCGCCCGCTGCTGCGCGGCCTCGGCGTCTACCACGGCAAGCGCGGCTACGGCGTATCCGTGGAGTTCGACGTCAGGCACGGGCCGGTCACCGCGTTCGGGATCGTCCAGCGCCGCGACGGCCGGTTCGCGTTCGTCGCGTCGGAGGGGGAGACCGTGGACGGGCCGCTGCTGCGGATCGGCAACACCACGTCCCGCGTCGACTTCGGCTGCGACCCGGGCGAGTGGACCGACGCGTGGTCCGCCACCGGCATCTCCCACCACTGGGCCCTCGGCACCGGGCACATCGCCGCCGACCTCGCGGCCCTCGCCGACCTGCTGGAGATCGACCTCGTCCAAGTGAATCCCTGACCGGACGGCTCCGGCGGCGCGTGCGGGGACGTGGCCCGCGCCCTGAGCGGGCCTGGAGTATGGTCAATAATCGTGACTAAGGAGAGCGGGGGCCGGGCGCCCGACCTGGGGGTGCTGGCGGGGCGGCTGATGCGGGCGCTCCAGCAGGAGCTGTTCGAGCGGCTGGCCGAGCAGGGCCACCCGGACGTCCGGCCCCGGCACGGCACCGTCCTCGCCTTCCTCGACGCCGAGGGGCTGCGCGCGACGGAGCTGTCGGCCCGGTCCGGCCAGCACAAGCAGATCGTCGGCACCATCGTGGACGAGCTGGCCGCCCTCGGCTACGTGCGCCGCGAACCCGACCCGGCCGACCGGCGCGCCAAGCGCGTCGTCCCCACCGAGCGCGGCCTCGACGAGATCGCCAAGGCCCGCGCCATCCTCGCCGCCGCCGAGGAGCGCCACCGGCGCGCCCTCGGCGACGAGACCTACACCGTCTTCAAGGACGCCTTCGAGCGCGTCGCCCGCGACCAGACCGCCTGGCGCGACGCGGACGCCGCCGAGCGGACGCCGTAGCCGGCGCCGTAACGGGCGACGCCGGACCCGGTTCCCGCCACGCGGTGTCACGGCACGTAACGTTCCGTACATGGGGGGCGATCGGGGGAGCTGGACGGGGCCCGGCGGCTTGCGCGTGACGGTGGTGCGGCTGACGGGCGCGCACCGCGTCCTGGCGGAGTACGCGGGGGTACGCGGTGAGAGCGCGTTCCTGGTGACGCGGGGCGGGAGACTGGTCGGCCGCGGCTACTACCCGTCGGTCGAGGACCTCGCCGAGGTCGTCGACCTGGCCGGGCTGCACCCCGTGTGACCAGCGCTTGCGCGAACGGCCGCCGCACCTGTAGTCGTTACACCGTGAGTGATCGGTGGGAAGTCGTCGTGGTGGGGTCGGTCAACGCGGATCTGGTGGTCGAGGTCGACCGCCGTCCCTCGCGGGGGGAGACCGTGCTCGGCTCCGACCTCGTCGTCCATCCGGGCGGCAAGGGGGCCAACCAGGCGGTCGCGGCGGCGCGGCTCGGCGGCCGGGCCGGGATCGTCGGCCGGGTCGGCGACGACGGGCACGGCGAGCTGCTGCGCGGCGCGCTCGCCGCGGACGGCGTGGACCTCGCCCACCTGGAGACCACGCCCGGCGTGCCGACCGGTGTGGCGCTGATCACGATCGGGCCGGACGGCGACAACAGCATCATCGTCTCGCCCGGCGCCAACGCCCGGCTCGGCCCAACCGACGTCACCGCCGCCCGCGCGATGATCGCCGGGGCGTCCGTGGTGTCGTTCCAGCTGGAGGTGCCGCTGCCCGCCGTGGAGGCCGCCGCCCGCGCCGCGGCCGAGGCCGGCGGGCGCGTCGTGCTCAACCTGTCGCCGCCCGCGCCCGTCCCGGACGAGCTGCTCGCGCTCTGCGACCCCCTCGTCGTCAACGAGCACGAGGCCGCGTTCCTCCTGGACGGCGGCGGCGACGCCGGCGCGCTGGCGGCGGCGCTCGCCCGCTCCGGCCCGCGCTCGGTCGTCGTCACGCTCGGCGCCGACGGCGTCGTGGTCGCCGACGGGGACGGCGTCACGGCGATCCCGTCGCCGAAGGCGGCCGCCGTCGACACGACGGGCGCGGGCGACGCCTTCACCGCGGCGCTCTGCCTCCGGCTCGCCCGCGGCGACGCGCTCCGCGACGCCGCCCGGTACGCCACCCGGGTGGGCGCCGCCGCCGTCCGCAAGCGCGGCGCGCAGAGCTCCTACCCGACGCCGGACGAGCTGCCCGAGCCGTAGACGCCGCCCGCGCCGCCCCGGTCAGCGGCTCGTCCGGGCCCGCAGCCGGTACAGCTCGTCGGCGACGTCGTGGACGTCCGAGCCGAGGTCGAAGGCGCTGAACAGGTGCAGGTCGTCGGCGGTCTCGATCTCCAGCATCCGCGTGTGCAGCAGGAGCCGGCGCCGCTCGTCGACCCGGATCGCGCCGATCTCCTCCCAGCCGATGCGGCGGCGCCCCGCGTAGCCGGTCACGACCGTCAGCCCGTCCCCGTCGGCGGCGAGCCGGACCGGCGCGACCAGGTCGCGCAGCGCGAGCGCGTTCAGCCCGATCGCCGCCGCGGCGGCGAGGAACAGGAACTGCGGGTCGTGGCTGTAGAGGACGATCAGCGCCGTGACGGCCGCCGCCGCGGCGCACTTCACCGCCACATGACCTGGGGGTACCCGCCACCGCCGCTGCTCTCCCGCGTCCATGCCCGCCACCGTAGCCGCAACCTGGCCCTGCCGGGCAATGGCGGCCGCGGGGGCGTCCGGTAGCGTCGCAGGCATGCGACTCGGCGTGCTGGACGTGGGCTCGAACACCGTGCATCTCCTGGTGGTCGACGCCCATCAGGGGGCGCGGCCCCTTCCCGCGTACTCCCACAAGGCCGAACTTCGGCTCGCCGCCCACCTGGACGACGACGACCGCCTGTCCGAGGAGGGCGAGGCGCTGCTGCGCGACTTCGTCGACGAGGCGCTGCAGATCGCCGAGGACAAGGGCGTCGAGGACCTGGTCGCGTTCGCGACCTCCGCCGTCCGCGACGCCGCCAACGGCGAGGACGTCCTCGCCCGGATCCGCGCGGACAAGTCGATCGACGTCCGCGCGCTGTCCGGCGAGGAGGAGGCGCGGCTGACGTTCCTCGCCGTCCGCCGCTGGTTCGGCTGGTCGTCGGGGCGGCTGCTGGTGGTGGACATCGGCGGCGGCTCGCTGGAGATCGCGTCCGGCATCGACGAGGACCCGGACGTGGCGATCTCGCTGCCGCTCGGCGCGGGCCGGCTCACCCGGGACCGGTTCACCGCCGACCCGCCGCCGCCCGACGAGATCCGCGACCTGCGCCGGCACGTCCGGGCGGAGATCGCGCGGCAGGTCGGGGACGTCGCCCGGTACGGGCCCGCCGACCACGCGGTCGCGACGTCCAAGACGTTCAAGCAGCTCGCCCGCATCGCCGGGGCCGCGCCGACCGCCGATGGACCGTACCAGCGCCGCACCCTGTCCGACTCCGACGTGACGGACTGGGCGGAGAAGCTCGCGCCGATGCCGTCCGCGGAGCGCGCCGAGCTGCCCGGGGTGTCGGAGAGCCGCGCGCAGCAGCTGCTCGCGGGCGCGATCGTCGCGGACGCCGCGATGGACCTGTTCGAGCTGACCGAGCTGGAGATCTGCCCGTGGGCGCTGCGCGAGGGCGTCATCCTGCGCCGCCTCGACGGTCTCCCCGGCTGAGCCGGCCGGCCGCTACCAGTTAGGGTGGCCGAGGGAGCGTCCGGCCGGGCTGACGGGCCGGTCGCCGGTGCCGTCGGCCCGGACGGCGCGGATCACCGGGTCGGTGATCTTGCCGCGCACGTAGCAGACCCAGCGGCCGTCGGAGGACCACGCCGGGTCCATGTCGTCCCCGGTGCCCGTCGTCAACTGCCGGAGACCGGAGCCGTCGTCGTTCATCGTCCAGATGGTGCTGCCGTCGGACGGGCCCCGGGTGAAGGCGATCTTCGACCCGTCGGGCGACCACTCGGGGTCGACGGAGCGCGCTCCGCTCGTCAGCTTCGTCCAGGTGCGGGCGGGGTGCTCCGGGTCGAGCGTGTAGATCTGCTCGTCGCCGCCGCGCCTGCTCCAGAAGACGAGCTTCCCGGTGGCCGACCACATCGGGTCGTCCTTGGCGGAGTCGTCCGTGGTGAGCTGGGTGACCTTGTGCTCGTTCAGCGTGATCGTGAAGATCTGCTTCGTGCCGCCCTGCCGGCCCATGTACGCCAGGCGCGCGCCGTCCGGTGACCAGGTCACGCGTCCGCCCGCGATGTCGGTGACCTTGCGCTGGTTGCCGCCGTCGGCGTTCATCACCCACGCCTCGCTGCGGCCGGAGCCCGTGCGGGTGAACGCGATGGACCTGCCGTCCGGGGACTTCTCGGGCAGGACGTCGCAGCTCGACCCGCCGGCGAGCGTCCGCACGGACCCGGTGCCGGGCGCGAAGAGCCCGATGTCGGCGTGGCACGACTTCGGCCAGCCGGGCTGGGCGTCGACGCGGACCAGCATGGGCCCGGACGGGAACGGCGCCGGCTTCGCGCCGGTGCCGCCGGCCTTGCCGGACGGCCGGGTCAGATAGTAGATGCCGCCCGCCACGAGCCCGGCCACCAGCAGGCCCACCACGGAGGAGGCGATGAACGTGGTGCGCCTGGACGGCCATTCGTCCCGCCGCGAGGTCGCCGGGAGGACGGGCGGCGGCACCGCGTACTCGCGCTCGGTGGGCGGGTCGGTGCGGCGCTCCCGCACCGGCTGCGTGGGCGGCTCCGGCACGGGCCGCGTGCGCGGCTCCGGCACGGGCGGCGCGGGCAGGGGCGCCGCCGGCACGGGCCGCTGCGGAACGGGCGGAGCGGGAGCGGGAGCGGGAGCCGGGGCCGGCGCGGGGGTGTCGTAGGTGGTGACGTTGGGGTCTCCCGCGGCCGGGGGCGAGGTCCACGACTCGCCCAGCTCGGTCGTCACCGCCGCCTCGCCCGCGCCGCCGACCAGGGCGAGCAGCAGGTCGCGCGCGCTCGGGCGGGCCGCCGGGTCCTTGCGGAGCGCCGACCGGACCAGCCCGGACAGCGACGGCGGCAGGTCGCCGATCTCCGGTTCGGCGTGCACGGCGCGGGCCGCGAGCAGCTGGAACGAGCCCTGCCCGAACGGGTTGCGCCCGCTCGCCGCGTACGCGACGAGGCAGCCCCAGGCGAACACGTCGACCGCCGGGGTGACCTGCTGCGTGGTGATCTGCTCGGGCGCGATCCAGCCGGGCGTGCCGACGACCTGCCCGGTCCGGGTGTGGGACGAGGCCACGTCCAGCGCGCGGGCGATCCCGAAGTCGATCACCCGGGGGCCGGAGATGGACAGCAGCACGTTGCTCGGCTTCAGGTCGCGGTGCACCAGCCCCGCGCTGTGGATGGCGACGAGCGCGGCGGCGACGCCGACCGCGACGCCGTGCAGCATGCCGGGCGACAGCGCGCCCTTCTCGCCGACGTGCTCCAGCAGCGACGGCCCGTCGATGTACTCGGTCACCATGTAGGCGAGGCCGAGGTCCTCGCCGTGTTCGAGGACCTGCGCGGTGCAGAACGACGCGACCCGCTGCGCGTTCGCGGCCTCGTCGTGGAAGCGGGCGAGGAACGTCCGGTCGCCGGCCAGCTCGGCGCGGACCACCTTGACCGCGACGGCCCGGCCCGCCTCGTCGCGGCCCAGGTACACGGCGCCCATGCCGCCCTCGCCGATCTTGGCCTCGATCCGGTACCGGCCGATCCGCGTGGGGTCGTCCGGGCGCAGCTCGCGCAGGGAGGACGCTCGCGGCCCGTCCATGGGATCACCTTTTCTCCGCGAGCCGCGTCTTGGCGGCCGCCCCCGCGGCGGCACGCGGCCCCAACGCTTCCTTACGATGACAGAGCGCGGCCCAAGGTTCTAGCGTCCGCGGATCAATGGAAATTGCGCGCCTTGACGCGGCCGGGGACGGGCAGCCGCCGCAGCCGCGTCGCGCGGACGGACCCGACCCCGTCCGCGCGTTCCAGCCGCCCGCTGACCAGCAGCGCCTGCGAGTCCACGGCGAGGCCCCGGTGCCGCTGGAACACCTGCGGCGGGCACACCACGTTGATGATGCCGGTCTCGTCCTCCAGCGTCATGAACACGATGCCGCCGGCGGTCGGCGGGCGCTGCCGGTGGGTGACGAGCCCGGCGACGACGACGTTGGTCTCGCCCGGTGTCGCGGCGAGTGCAGCGGACGACAGGGCGCCCAGCTCGTCGAGCGCGTCCCGCACGTGCGCGACCGGATGGACGCGGGAGACGCCGGTGGCCCACAGGTCGGCGAGCGTCTCCTCGATCGGCGTCATCGCGGGCAGCGCGGGCGCCGCCGCCCCCGGCGTCACGCCCTCCAGCCGCCCCGGTCCGGAACCGGCCAGCGCGCCCGCCGCCCACAGCGCCTCCCGCCGCGACAGCCCGAGCCCGTCGAACGCGCCCGCGGTGGCGAGCGCCTCCAGCGCCGCGGCCGACAGCGGCACGCGCCGGGCGAGGTCCTCCATGCCGGTGTAGGGACGCCCCGCCGCGACGGCCTCCGCCGCCTCGTCGCCCAGGTTCCGGATCCCGGACAGGCCCAGCCGGATCGCCGGCTGCGGCTCGCCCGGCGCGTGCGGGTGGTCGGAGTCGACCTCGACGGGCTCCTCAAGCGTCGGATGGACGTCGCTGGCGTTAATGTCCACGCCCCTGACCACGACCCCGTGATGCTTGGCGTCCGCCAGAAGGCTCTGCGGGCTGTAGAACCCCATCGGCTGGTTCCGCACCAGAGCGGCGGTGAACGCGGCCGGGAAATGGCGCTTCAGGTAGGCGCTCGCGTACACGAGGTGGGCGAAGCTCTGCGCGTGCGACTCGGGGAACCCGAAACCGGTGAACCCGAGGATCTTCTCGTAGACGCTCTCCGCGATGTCGGACGGGATGCCGCGCTCGGCCATCCCGTCCAGCAGCCGGCGCCGCAGCCGCTCGACGCGCTCCGGGGCGCGCTTCGCGCCCATCGCCTGCCTGAGCTGGTCCGACTCCGCGGGGGTGAACCCCGCGCAGTCGACGGCGAGCTGCATCATCTGCTCCTGGAACAGCGGCACGCCGAGGGTCCGGCCGAGGGCGGGCTCCATCAGCGGGTGCGGGCAGACGGCGGGCTCCAGCCCCTTGCGCCGCCGCAGGTACGGGTGGACGGACCCGCCCTGGATCGGCCCCGGCCTGATCAGCGCCACCTCCACGACCAGGTCGTAGAACCTCCGGGGCCGCAGCCGCGGCAGCGTCGCCATCTGCGCCCGCGACTCGACCTGGAACACCCCGACCGTGTCGGCGTCGCACAGCATGTCGTAGACGAGCGGGTCCTCCGGCGGGACGGACTGCAGGTCGTAGCGGCGCCCGTGGTGCACGGCCACGAGGTCGAAGCAGTCGTGCAGCGCGGCGAGCATCCCGAGGCCGAGCAGGTCGAACTTCACGAGCCCGGCCGCCGCGCAGTCGTCCTTGTCCCACTGCAGGACGCTGCGGTCCGCCATCGAGGCCCACTCGATCGGGCAGATCTCGCCGACCGGCCGGTCCGCGATGACCATGCCGCCGGAGTGGATGCCGAGGTGGCGGGGCAGCGTCAGCATCCGGCCGGCCAGCTCCGTGACCGGCGCGGGGACGTCGGCCTCCGACCCCACCGGGTCGCGCGGGTCGATGCCCTTCGACCAGGCGTCCTGCTGGCCGGGGGAGAAGCCGAGCGCGCGGGCGGCGTCCCGGACGGCCATGCGCGGCCGGTAGCTGATGACGTTCGCGACCTGCGCCGTGCACTCGCGCCCGTACTTGCCGTAGACGTACTGGATGGCCTCCTCGCGGCGCCTGTGCTCGATGTCGAGGTCGATGTCGGGCGGCCCGTCGCGGCCGGGCGACAGGAACCGCTCGAACAGCAGCCCGTGCCGGACGGCGTCGACGCCCGTGATGCCGAGCGCGTAGCAGACCGCCGAGTTCGCCGCGGACCCGCGCCCCTGGCACAGGATGCCCCTGCGCCGGCAGAACTCCACGATGTCGTGGACGATCAGGAAGTAGCCCGGGAAGCGGAGCTGCTCGATGACGTCCAGCTCCTTGGCGATCTGCGCGTACGCGCCCGGCTGCCGCTCCCGCTCCGGCGGCCCGTACCGCCGGAGCGCGCCCTCCTTCACCAGGTGCCGCAGCCACGTCGCCTCGGTGTGCCCGTCCGGGACCGGCCAGTCGGGCAGCCGGGGCGCGACGACGTCGAAGCCGAACAGGCACTCCCGCGCCAGCTCGACCGTCCGCTCCAGGACGCCGGGGAACCGCGCCAGCCGCCGCGCCATCTCGGCGCCGCCGCGGATGTGGGCGGTGCCGCCCGCCGGGAGCCAGCCGACCATGTCGTCGAGGCTGCGGCGGGCCCGGACGGCCGCCAGCGCCTGCGCCAGCCGCGCGTCGGCCCCGGGCGCCGCGAAATGCACGTTGTTGGACGCCACGGCGTCGACGCCGACGCGCCCCGCCAGGGTGAAGAGCGCGTCGTTGCGGAGGTCGTCGTCCGGCTGGTCGTGGTCGATCAGCTCGACGAACACGTTGTCGCGGCCGTACACGCCGACCAGATCGCGCAGCTCCCGCTCCGCCGCGCCCGGCCCGCCGGCCTCCAGCGCCGCCGGGACGGGGCCCTTCCGGCATCCGGTCAGCACCGCCCAGCGGCCCTCGTGCGCGCCGGCGAGGACGCCCGGATCGTAGACGGGACGGCCCTTGCGACCGCCCGCGAGCTGCGCCGACGTGATCGCCGAGCACAGCCGCGCGTACCCGGCGGCGCCGCGCGCGAGGACCAGCAGGTGCCGCCCCGCAGGGTCGGGCTCGCCGGTCTGCGGGCCGGGCAGGCCGAGGCTCAGCTCCGCGCCGAACACCGTCCCGATCCCGGCGTCGCGCGCGGCCTGCGCGAACTGCACCGCCCCGTACATGCCGTCGTGGTCGGTGACGGCCATCGCCTGCACGCCGAGCCGCGCGGCCTCCGCGACGAGCGAGGCGGGGTCGCTGGCGCCGTCCAGGAAGCTGAACGAGGAGTGGACGTGCAGCTCCGCCCACGGCACCTCCGCGCCGGCGCGGCGCGGGAGTCCGGCCACCGGCGGCGGCTCGTCCGGCGACGGCTCGTCCGGCGGCCTGTCGGACGGACGCCACGACAGCCGCTCCTCGAAGTCCCGCCAGGAGATCGGCGGGTTGTACCAGTTGGTCATGTCCCGCCTCTAGTCATATGCGGCCTCGATGTGCCATCTGCCGCCCTCCACGGCGAGCAGGTAGGCGGCGCCGTCGTCCGTGACGACCTGGAACCTGGCCTGGCGCCGGGCCGCGGCCGGGTCCCACCAGCGCTCGTCGGCCGGCCACGGGCCCGTCCAGCCGGTCACGGCGGCGGGGCGCCCCCCGACCACGAGCGTCGCGGGCGGCGCGGACACCTCGCACCGCGCCGACACGACCACGGCCTCACCGGACGCGTCGACCAGTTCCGCCGGGTACGGCGACGGGGAGACGACCGCGGGCGCGGGCCCCGTCACGCGTCCCGGCCACGGGCCCTCGGGCGGGCCGGCCGGGGGCAGGTCCCCGACCGGGACCCGGACCACCCACTCGCCCGGGCCTCGCCCGCCCACCAGCACCGGCCGGGTGATCCCCTGATGCCCGAGCAGCGCCTGGACGCGGTCGGCGGCTCGCGCGATCCGGTCGGTGACGGACGTCCTGCCCCAGATCGCCTCCTGGCGCCCTTCGTCCGGGACGATCTGGTCGGGCGCCAGCTCCACCCACGTGACGCCGCCCCACCCGGCCTCGGCCCCCTGCCCCGCGGGCCGATGGGCCGACAGCTGCCACCGGACCCGTTCGGCGACGGCCAGCGCCGACAGCCCCTCGTGCCGCCACAGCCGCCGCAGCACGTGCCCGTCCGCGAACCCGGCCGCGACCTCCAGCCGGACGCACGCCAGCCCGCCCGCCGCGAGCCCCGCGTGCAGCTCGCCCGCGAGCCGCTTCGCCTCGAACACGACCCGCTCGGCCTGCTCGGCGGGCGGGTCGAAGTCGCCGCGCACCGACAGGTCCGCCGGGCCCCGGACGGGTGCCAGGGGACGCGGCTGCTCGCCGCGCGCCAGCCGGTGCGCGAGCGCGCCGTCCGGGCCGAACCGCCCGGCGACGTGCCCGGACGGCAGCGCCGCGAAGTCGCCGAGGGTCCGGATGCCGAGCCGCCGCAGCAGGTCGGCCAGCTCCGGCCGGTCCAGGACGGACAGCGGGTACGGCGCGAGGAACGCCGCCGCGCCGCCCTCGGGCACGACGGCGCCGCCGTCCCCGGACCGCGCCGCCAGCTCCGCGGCGAACAGGCCGTCGGCGATCCCCGACCCGCAGTCGTGCCCGGCCTCCACGACCGTGTCCTGCACCAGGACCCGCAGCGCCTGCTCGCCGCCGTAGAAGCGGGCCGGGCCCCGCGCCGGGATCGCGCACAGGCCCGGCCGCACCACCTCCACGCGCGGGGTCAGCTCCGCGACCGCCTCCACGACCTCCTCGAAGCGGCGCCCCTCCGCGTCGGTGTCCCGGTCCCGCACGACCAGTTCGGGGCAGCGGCGCTGCGCGTCCCGGAGCCGCTGCCCGCGCCGCACGCCCTCGGCCCGCGCCGCCGCCGAGCACGCCGCGACCCGTCCCCGCGCGACCACGGCCCCGGCCGTCGCCGCGTCGATCCCGACGGCGGTGACCGGCC
This sequence comes from Actinomadura monticuli, assembly GCF_041463655.1. Taxonomy (NCBI): domain Bacteria; kingdom Bacillati; phylum Actinomycetota; class Actinomycetes; order Streptosporangiales; family Thermomonosporaceae; genus Actinomadura; species Actinomadura monticuli. The sequence goes on along the minus strand of NZ_JAXCEI010000027.1, from coordinate 31,289 downwards.
AGTCCGGGCACCACACGACCAGCGCCCGCGTCATGCGATCCCCTCCTCGACCCGCACCAGCGGCGGAACGCCGGACGGCCGGGGGTGGACGGGGGCGCCGGCGGAGACGAGCTCCAGGGGCCGGCGCGCCGTCTCGTCGGGCCTGACGGTGCCGTCGGGCGCCGGCAGCCAGAGGCGGGTGCGGCGGCCCGCGCCGGGCGCGTCGCGGCCCTCGGCGATGACCTGGACGCGGCGGCCGGTCAGCCGCCCGTGGCCGGTGCCGAGCCCCTCCCAGGCCAGGTCGTCCAGGTGGAGGCGGAGCCGGGTGCCCGGCCAGTCGCCGGCGAACGGGCCGGTCAGCGCCAGGGCGCAGCCGTGCTTGCGGGCCAGCGCCGACAGCCGCCGGACGGCCGCCGCGCCCGGCCGCTCCGGCGGGCGCAGCAGGATCAGCTCGACGGCCTCGGAGAGGGCGGCGATGACGTCGGGCCAGCGGTCGCCCGGGTCGTCGGCGAGCAGCAGCCGTCCGGGGTCGGCGCCCATCCCGGCGGCGGCGGCCACGCCGAAGTCCGGGAGGCCGACGACGCCGCACCAGCCGCCGGTGCCGTCCTCGCCGCCGTGCCGGGAGACGCCCGCGACGAGCGCGAGGCCGAGGGACGCGGCGCCGGGACCGCCGAGGCCGACGACCGAGCCGGGGCGCAGCCCGCCGCCGGGCAGCACGGGCCGCAGCGCGGGCAGCACGGGCACCGTGGCGCGGGGCGCCGTCTCCAGCGCCGCCGACAGGTCCCGCAGGGCGGCCTCCGGCACCGTCGTCCTCCTCTCACGTGCTCCTGCACAATTTCGAACACAAGTTCGACCTGTGTCAAGTTATCGCAGGTCACGCAGCGGAGTCGCGGAGGGTGGAAGGCCCGATGGCATGGGGCTTCGCGGTATTTTGGGCGATATGACGAACGACGTGCGCACGCTGGAGTGGACCGGCGACGGGCTGCGGCTGCTGGACCAGACCGCGCTGCCGGGCCGCGTCGAGTACGTCGTGGCCCGCGACGTCGGCACGCTCGTGGACGCGATCCGGCGGCTGGCCGTGCGGGGGGCGCCGGCGCTGGGCGTCGCGGGCGCGTTCGGGGTCGCCATCGCCGTCCGGGAGGCCGCGCTGGAGGGGTGGGACGACGACCTGCGCGACGCCGCGATCGCCGCCGTCCGGGAGGCCCGCCCGACCGCGGTGAACCTGGCCGCGGGCGTCGACCGGGTGCTCCCGTTCGTCGCCAAGGGCGCCGACGCCGTGGCGGCCGAGGCGCAGGCGATGCTGGAGGAGGACGTCCGAGGCAACCGCGCCATCGGAGCCTTCGGCGCCGACTGGATCCTGGGGCGCCTGGGAGACCGGCCCCTGCGCGTCCTCACCCACTGCAACGCCGGCGCCCTCGCCACCGCCGGATGGGGCACGGCCCTCGGCGTCGTCCGCGAACTCCACGGGCGGGGCCGCGTCGAGCTCGTCTACGCCGACGAGACCCGCCCGCTGCTGCAGGGCGCCCGGCTCACCGCCTGGGAACTGGACCGGGCCGCGATCCCGTGCGCCGTCCAGGCGGACGCCGCCGCGCCGAGCACGATCCTGCGCGGCCTCGTGGACGTCGCCGTGATCGGCGCCGACCGCATCGCCGCCAACGGCGACACCGCCAACAAGATCGGCTCGGTGGGCGTGGCGCTGGCCTGCCGCGCCGCCGGGGTCCCGCTCGTCGTGGCCGCGCCGTGGAGCACCGTCGACCTGGCCCTCCCCGACGGGGACGGCATCCCGATCGAGGAGCGCCCGGCCGGCGAGGTGCTGTCCTGGGGCGGCGCCAGGACCGCCCCCGCCGGCGTGGGCGCGTACAACCCCGCGTTCGACGTCACGCCCGCCCGCCTCGTGACCGCGCTGGTCACCGAGACGGGCGTGCTGGAGGTGTCGGCGGGCTCGACCCCCGGCCGGCTCCGGGGCTGAGCGACCGGGTCGCGGCGCGGAGGCCGCCGTACCATCATGGTGATCGTGCCGACCTCCCCGAATCCCTCCGCCGCGCCGCGTCCGGCGGAACTCGACGCGGTCCTGGAGCGGATCACCTACGCCAACGAGGACACCGGCTACACGGTCGCGCGGGTGGCGACCGCCAAGGGCGGGAGCGACCTGCTCACCGTCGTCGGCGCCCTGCTCGGCGCGCAGGTGGGGGAGAGCCTGCGGCTGGTCGGCCGGTGGCGGTCGCACCCGAAGTACGGCAAGCAGTTCGAGGTCGACTCGTACACGACCGTGCTGCCGGCGACGATCCAGGGCATCCGCCGCTACCTCGGCTCCGGGATGATCAAGGGGATCGGGCCGGTGATGGCCGACCGGATGGTCGGGCACTTCGGCACCGACATCCTGCGCGTCATCGAGGAGGAGCCGGAACGCCTCGTCGAGGTGCCGGGCCTCGGCCCGAAGCGCACCAAGCGGATCGGCGACGCGTGGGAGGAGCAGAAGGCCATCAAGGAGGTGATGGTCTTCCTGCAGGGCGTGGGCGTCTCCACCTCCCTCGCCGTCCGGATCTACAAGCGGTACGGCGATCAGTCGATCGACACGGTCCGCGGGCAGCCGTACCGGCTCGCGTCGGACGTGTGGGGCATCGGGTTCAAGACGGCCGACACGATCGCGCAGGCCGTCGGCATCCCGCACGACAGCCCCGAGCGCATCAAGGCGGGGCTCCAGTACACGCTGTCGGAGGCCGCCGACGACGGGCACTGCTTCCTGCCCGAGCCGAACCTCGTCACGGCCGCGGAGAAGATCCTCGGCGTGGAGCGGGAGCTGATCGTCCCGGCGCTGGACGAACTGGCCCGCGACGAGGGCGTCGTCCGGGAGCCGATCCCAGGCGAGGGGGAGGACGCCGCGACGATCCCCGCCGTGTACCTGGTCCCCTTCCACCGGGCCGAGCGCTCGCTCGCCCGCGGCCTCCTCGACCTGCTGGACGCGCCCGCCGACCGGCTCAAGGCGTTCGCCGACGTCGACTGGGACAAGGCCCTCCCGTGGCTGAAGGAGCGCACCGGCCAGGCGCTCGCCCCCGAGCAGGAGGAGGCCGTGAAGCTGGCGCTGACGTCGAAGGTGTCGGTGCTGACCGGCGGCCCCGGCTGCGGCAAGAGCTTCACCGTCCGCTCCGTCGTCGAGCTGGCCGCCGCGAAGCGGGCCAGGATCGTGCTGGTGGCGCCGACCGGGCGGGCCGCCAAGCGCCTCGCCGAGCTGACCGGGCACGATGCCGCGACCGTCCACCGGCTGCTCCAGCTCCAGCCCGGCGGCGACCCCAAGTACGACCAGGACAACCCGCTCGACGCCGACCTGGTCGTCGTCGACGAGAGTTCCATGGTCGACCTGATCCTCGCCAACAAGCTGGTGAAGGCGATCCCGCGCGGCGCGCACCTGCTGCTCGTCGGGGACGTCGACCAGCTCCCGTCCGTCGGCGCGGGCGAGGTCCTCGCCGACCTGCTCGCCGCCGAGGCGATCCCGCGGGTGCGGCTCACCAGGATCTTCCGGCAGGCGCAGGAGTCCGGCATCGTCGTCAACGCGCACCGCGTCAACGCGGGCGACCACCCGCATACGCGCGGCTACGGCGACTTCTTCCTGTTCCCGTGCGAGGAGCAGGACGAGGCCGCCGAGCTGACCGTCGACGTCGTCGCCAACCGCATCCCGCGCAAGTTCGGGCTCGACCCGCGCCGCGACGTCCAGGTCCTCACGCCCATGCACCGGGGGACGGCCGGGGCCGGCTCCCTGAACAACCTGCTGCAGGAGGCGCTGACGCCGCACGACGACGCCCGTCCCGAACGCCGCTACGGCGGCCGCGTCTTCCGCGTCGGCGACAAGGTCACCCAGCTCCGCAACAACTACGACAAGGGCGAGGCGGGCGTCTTCAACGGGACCGTCGGCGTCGTCACGAAGGTCAGCCTGGAGGAGCAGTCGCTCACCGTCGTGACCGACGAGGACGAGAGCATCGACTACGCCTTCGACGAGCTGGACGAGCTCGCCCACGCCTACGCGATCACGATCCACCGGTCGCAGGGCAGCGAGTACCCGGCCGTCGTCGTCCCGCTCACGACCGGCGCCTGGATGATGCTGCGCCGCAACCTCCTCTACACGGGCATCACCCGGGCGAAGCGGCTCGTCGTCCTCGTCGGCTCGCGCCGCGCGCTCGCCGCCGCCGTCCGCACCGCGGGCGCGGGCCGCCGCCACACCGCCCTGGCCCACCGCCTCTCTCAGCGGTAGCGGGCCAGCTCCCACGGGTCGTGGGCGCAGAAGACCTCCACCTCGCCGCCGAGCGCCAGCTCCCGCAGCCGGGCGACGTTCGCGAGCCGCAGCTCGCGGTCCACCTCGCCGCCCGCCTGGACGAGTTCCATCAGCGGATGCACGACCGGCTCCGGGCGGTCGACCTCCCCGTGGTACATGTACGCGTCCCCGGCGTGCAGCAGCCAGCGGTCGCCGTCCCGCACCGCGACGCCCGCGTGCCCCGGCGTGTGCCCTCCGAGCGGCACGAGCAGGATGTCCCCGGCCACGCCGTCCAGGGCGCGGACGCCGCCGAACCCGTGCCAGGTCTCGCCGCCCCCGTCCTCGTAGACGACCCACTTCGGGCCGTGCGCGAGCTGCGCGGGGGTCTTGCCGCCGTCCGCGTGCTCCGCCTCGAACAGGTGCACGGCCGCGTCCGGGAAGTCGCTCAGCCCGCCGGCGTGGTCGCGGTGCAGGTGCGTGGGGACGATGTGCCGGACGTCGGCGGGGGAGTGCCCGAGCGCCTCGACCTGCCGGACGGCCGTCGCGGCGGGGTCCAGCACCGGCCCCGCCATCTCCACCCAGTCGTCGAGCAGCCGCTCGGACGGGCGCGCGATGTCGCCGAGGCCGATCCCCGCGTCCACGAGGACCAGCCCGGAGGAGTCGGTCTCGACCAGCAGTACATGGCCGGCGGCTCGCGCGGGCCGCAGCGGGCTCCCCGGGCCGCCGGCGGGCTCGATCTCCCGCATGGGGGCGCAGTCGAGGTGGTGGACGCGCATGGAACTCCTCAGAGAAGGCCGGCGAGCTGGCGGGTGACCTGGTGGATGACGGACACGTCGCGCTGGACGCGGGCGAGCATGAGGGCGCCCTGCAACGCCGACAGGACCAGCGCCGCCAGCGGTTCGGCGCGCTCCCCGGGCACGCCCCAGCCGAGGAGCGCGACCCGCAGGCCGTCCAGCCACTGCCCGTAGGCGGTGTCGCAGGCGGCCCGGATCGTCTCGCTCCCGGCGGCCGTCTCCAGGGCCACGGTCGCGACGGGGCAGCCCTTGCCGAAGTCCGACTCCAGCAGGTTCCGCGCGAAGTGGTCGCCGATGGCCGCGAGGCCCGCCCGCCCGTCCGGCGCGGCGAGCACGACCTCGGCGAGGGCCTCGCTGACCGTCCGTCCGGACAGGGCCACCGACTCCGACGCGAGCTGCTCCTTCCCCTCGGGGAAGTGGAAGTACAGCGACCCCTTCGGCGCCCCGCTCCGCGCGAGGACCTGGTTCAGCCCGGTGCCGTGGTAGCCCTGCCGCTGGAACAGCTCCGCCGCCGTCCGCAGGACCCGCTCTCTCGTCTCTCCGCGCGGTGCCATGGCGAACAGACTAGACCGACCGGTCTATAGATTTCAATCGCCGTTCTCGATTTATCGAAACTTTTCGTTATTGAATGAGCAGCTCAGAGCTTGTTCTTTCTCGGCTTATGAATCTGTATATCGAAAGGACCACTCCAATGTATTGACACCTTTCGGAGGCGTTCTCAAAATGAGGGTCCCCCCGCCCCATGGAGGAACACGGATGATCGAGCATGCTCCCCCGCCCGGCAGCCCCCGGAGGAGGCCCTCCGCCGCCCGGCGCGCGCTGGTCCTCGCCGCCGCCCTCGCGCTGGCGGCCGCCTTCCTCGTGAGCCTGCCCGCCGCGGCCGGTCTCGCGGCACAGCGCGGGCCCGCCGCCGTCCCGCTCGCCGCCGACGACTGCGCCGCGGGATACGTCGGCCTCACCTACGACGACGGTCCCACCTCGGGCTTCACGTCCGCGCTGCTGTCCGCGCTGCGGCAGAACGGCGTCCGCGCCACGCTGTTCAACATCGGGCAGAACGCCCAGAACAACCCGTCGCTGGTCGGCGCGGAGAAGAGCGCCGGCATGTGGATCGGCAACCACAGCTGGACGCACCCGCACCTCACCCAGATGTCGCAGTCGCAGATGCTGGCGGAGCTGCAGCGGACGCAGCAGGCGATCCAGCAGCAGACGGGAACGGCGCCGAAGCTGTTCCGGCCACCGTACGGCGAGACGAACGCGACGCTGCGGGCGGTCGAGCAGCAGCTCGGCCTGACCGAGATCATCTGGGACGTCGACTCGCAGGACTGGAACGGCGCGTCCACGGCCCAGATCGTGCAGCGGGCGAGCCAGCTCCAGAACGGCCAGGTCATCCTGATGCACGACGGCTACAACGCGACGATCCAGGCCGTCCCGCAGATCGCCGCGAACCTCAGGAGCCGCGGCCTGTGCCCCGGCATGATCTCGCCGTCCACCGGCCGCGCCGTCGCGCCCGACGGGGGGAGCACCCCGCCGCCCGGCGGCGGCTCCTGCACCGCGCAGATCTCCCCGGGTCAGCAGTGGAGCGACCGGTTCAACCTGTCGGTCACCGTCTCGGGGACGAGCACCTGGGTCGTCACCGTGACCGTGCACAGCCCGCAGAAGATCATCGCGACCTGGAACGGCTCGCCGTCCTGGAGCGGAGGCGGCGATGTGATGACGATGCGGCCGAACGGCAGCGGCGACACGTTCGGCTTCACGGTCCTGCACAACGGCAACTGGACGTGGCCGGACGTCTCCTGCGCCGTCGGCTGACCCGGCCCCGCACGCCCCGTCCCGCGGCCGGGCCCCGGCCGCGGGACGACCGACGCGTCAGCCCTGGCCGGGCGGCGGTGCGGTGCTCTTGCGGACGACCAGGCTGGTGGACAGCTCCATCCGCGTCGCGACCGGCTCCCCGTTCCGGATGCCGAGGATGATCTGCGCGGCGGACTCCGCCATCTGCCGCAGCGGCTGGTGGACGGTCGTCAGCGCGGGGCTGGCCCACGGCGCCACCGCGACGTCGTCGTAGCCGACCACCGACAGGTCGTCGGGGACCCGCAGCCCGTGCACGCGCGCCGCCTCCAGCACGCCGAGCGCCTGCAGGTCGCTCCCGGCGAAGATCGCGGTCGGCCGGTCGGGGCGGCCGAGCAGCTCCATCGCACGCTCGAAGCCGCCGTCGACGTGGAAGTCGCCGTAGGACACATAGGACGGATCGACGTCCAGCCCGGCCATGCTCATGGCGGAGCGGAACCCGTCCAGCCGCGCGACGGAGCACAGCATGTCCGCCGGGCCGGTGATGATCGCGATGCGCCGGTGCCCCTGGTCGATCAGGTGCCGGGTCGCCGCGAGCCCGCCGGACCAGTTGGCCGAGCCGACCGACGGGACGTCCGGCTCCGGGTCGCCGGCCGGGTCGATGATGACGAACGGGATCGACCGGGACCGCAGCCGCTTCTTGTACTCCGGCGGCAGGCTGGAGAACAGCAGCACGACGCCGAGCGGGCGGCGGCGCAGCACCCCGCCGATCCACTCGGGGCCGGGGGAGTGCCGGGTCCCGCTCTCGGTCAGCACCAGGCTCGCGTTGTTGGCCTTGGCGACGCTCTCCACCCCCCGGATCAGCTCCATGGTCCAGAGGCTCTCGATCTCGTGGAGGACGATCTCGATGAGCGGCGCGTCGGGACCCGACCGGGAGCCCCGCCGGTAGCCGTGGTGCTCCAGCAGGCGCTCCACCCGGAGGCGGGTCTTGCGGGCGACGTCCTCGCGGCCGTTGAGCACTTTCGAAACCGTCGAAATGGAGACACCGGCCTGATCGGCCACTTGGGCCAGGGTCACCCGGCTCGTCTCGTCCTCCTGCTGCATGCTCGAAGCATAAGGATCTCGGCACCGACTCCGAAACTCGGCGTCCGCTCCAGAGCCGGGGATCACTCCCGCGCGTACCGTTCGATGGCGGTGAGGAGGAGGTCTTCGGCCAGGTCGTAGACCCTGTCGACGTCCGCGGCGTCGCCGCTGAAGCGCCCGTTCGCCTCGGACGCGGCGAGCCCCATGCCGATCGTGTCCAGCAGCCGCTGCAGCGGCGGGACGACGTCCTCCGGTACGCCCGCGCTGCGCAGCAGCGCCTGCACGGTGTCGCGCGCCCGCCGCGCCTCCTCGGTCACGGTCGGCCTCATGAACAGCAGCAGGAACACCTGCGGATGGCGGCGCGCGACCTCCCGGATGCCGGCGCCGAGCGCGCGGAGGCGGTCCTGCCAGGGCAGGCCGGGATCGTCGTCCGGCAGCTCGGTGATGAGGCGTTCGACCAGGCCGTCCAGCAGCCCCTGCTTGTCGCCGACGTACCGGTAGAGCGCCATCGGCGTGACGCCGAGCCGGTCGGCGACCCCGCGCATGCTCACCGCGTCCAGGCCGCGCTCCTCGGCGAGATCGAGGGTGGCGTCCAGCACCTCGTCGCGGCTGAGCCCGCGGGTTCCGCGTCCACGTCTGGCCGGGGTCTTCATGGGCGGCAGTCTAGTGGTTAATATACGGCGTATATCTACAGCGTATATTAACGGGGAGGGCGCCATGCCCACCGCACACCGGCCCGCCTGGACCCTCGCCGTCGCGTCGGCGGCCGGGTACCTGCTCGTCCTCGACCTCGTCGGGGTGAACATCGCGCTGCCCGACATGCGTCGCCGTCTCGACGCGGGCCTGGCCGAGGTGCAGTGGTCCATCGACGCCTACGCGTTGGCGCTCGCCGGGCTGCTGCTCACCGCCGGCGCGCTGGCCGACCGGGTGGGACGCCGCCGCATGCTGCTCGGCGGGCTCGCCGCGTTCACCGCGGCGTCGCTCGGCTGCGCGCTCGCGCCCTCGGCCCCGCTCCTGGACGTGTTCCGCGTCGTCCAGGGGTGCGGCGCGGCCGTCCTGTACGGGACGGCCTCGCCGCTGCTGGCGGCCGCGTATCCGGCGGGCCCCGCGCGCAACCGGGCGCTCGGCGTGTACGCCGCCGCGTCCGGCGCCGCCATCGCGACCGGCCCGCTGGTCGGCGGAGCGCTGACCGAGCTGTTCGGCTGGCGGGCGATCTTCTTCCTGAACGTGCCGGCCGGCGTGATCGCGATCGCCGTCGCCGCGGGGACGGTGCCCGAGTCGCGGGACGCCCGCCCGCGCCCGCTCGATCCGCTCGGGGCCCTGCTGCTGACCGGCGGGCTCGGCGGGCTGCTGTGGGCGTTGATCGAGATCCCCCGGCTGGGCTGGGAGGACCCCGGCGCCCTGCTTCCCGCCGCCGCGGGCGCCGCCGCGCTCGCCGCTCTCGTCCGGCGCCGCGTCCCCGAGCCGATGATCGACCTGGCGCTGCTGCGGGACCGCCTGTACGCCGCGAACGCCTCGGCCGCGCTGGCCTCCCACGCGGCGGGCGCGGGATCGCTGGCCTACTTCTCGCTCTACGTGCAGGGCCCGATGGGCACGCCGCCCGCGCAGGCGGGCCTGTGGTTCCTCACCTACAGCGCCCCGGCGCTGGCCGCGCCGCTGGCCCTCGGGCGGGTCGCGCACCGCTTCCCGGCCGCCGCGCTCGTGGCGGCCGGGCCGCTGCTGACCGTGCTGTCCACGCTCCTGCTCGCCGCCGCCTACCGGACGGGGTCGTGGCCCCCGCTGGTGCCCGGCTTCGCCGTCGGCGGCCTCGGCGCGATCGGCAACCTCGTGTCCAGCCAGGTCGCCCTAGAGGCGGCCCCTGCGGAACGCGCGGGCGTCGCCGCCGGGATCACCAACACGGCCAAGCAGCTGGGGATCGCGGTGGGCGTCGCCGTCCTCGGCGTCCCGTACGGCCTCGGCGGGCTGGGCGCCATGCTCGTCACCGCCGCGGCCCTGGCCCTTCTCGGCGCCCTCCCGGCTCTTCACCTCTTGACGGTCAGCCGGTCGAGGCGGAGGCCGGTGAAGGCGCCGGCGGTGACGCCGCGCACCCGCTCCGACCAGACCAGGTGATCGTGGGCGGACCACAGCCGTACTGGCACGGCGGGTACGTCTACGTCGCCGACAACACGCGCGGCGTCGACGTGCTGGAGCCGACCTTCCGCTGAGCCCCCACCCGCGCAGAGGCCCGCCCCCACCCCCTGGGGCGGGTCTCTGCCCTGTCAGGGCCGGTCGTCCGGGTCGGCGGGGTCGTCGCGGGCGCGGGCCGTGCGCTCGGCGGCCTGGACGGCGGACTCGGCGGCCCGGCGGAGCTGGTGCCCGGCATGCTGGACGGCCCGCACATGCTTCGGGGGCAGGTGCCGGCTCGCGCCGCGGTGCCGCCGCCAGTGCTCGCGGGCGCGGGCCCGGTGCTCGACCCGCAGATTCTCGATGAGGCGGTCGATGTCCATCGACACCTCGCCGTACAGCGGCCACAGGTCCCCGGCGGCGGCCCGCTCGTGCAGCTCGCGGGTGAGCCGGGCGCGGCGCTCGCGGGCCACGTCGACGCGCATCTCCAGGTCGTGCTCGGCGAGGAAGGGCCGGGCGTCGCGGGCCAGGTCGGAGCGGGCAAGCCGCCCGTAGGCCGCGATGCTCGCGGCGATGCCGGCGAGCGCGTCGCCGAGGTCGCGGCGCAGCGCCGGGTCGGTCAGCAGCCGGCCCCGCTCGCCGAACCCCTCGTCGTCGGCGAGCGACCGGGTCAGCCCGCGCAGCGAGAGCATGAAGTGCTCCATCGTCTCCATGGCGTTGCGCAGCGCGACGCCGGCGTCGACGAGGCGGCGCGCCCGCGGGTTCAGCTTGACGCTCTCCTCGGCGGCGCCGAGTTCGCGGTCGGTCCGGCCGAGCTCGCGGGCCAGCCGCTCCGCGGCGTCCTGCCAGCGGGCCGCCTCGCCGTCGGCGCGCTCGCCGCGCAGCCCGTCCGCGATGGTCGCGATCAGCTCCCGCAGCCTCTCGGCGATGTCCTGGACGGCCTCCTCCGCGGGCCGCACCCGCACCGACGGGAACAGCAGCGTCGCCGCCAGCCCGGTGGCGGCGCCGATCAGCGTCTCCAGCACGCGCTCGGCCGCGCCGGCCTCGCTCGCCGCGCCCAGCGCGAAGATCAGCATCGCGGAGATCGGCACCTCCAGCACATGCTCGCCGAGCCGCAGGACGTGCCCGATGACGAGCGCGGCGAGGATGGTGAGGCCGAGCGTCCACCAGGAGAACCCGATGGTGCTGGACGCCATCACCGCGACCAGCACCCCCGAGGTGACCGCGGCGACCCGCAGGACGCTCGCCTTGATCGTCTGGACGACGGAGAACTGCACGACGAGCAGCGCGGTCAGCGGGGCCAGCAGCGGCTGCGGCCCGCCCGGCGGCAGGACGGCGACCGCCAGCACGAACGCCAGCACGGCCGTGAGCGTCAGCCGGGCGATGCGGTAGGCCGCGGACCGCACTTCGGTCGCCACGCGGAGCGGCGAGCGGCCGGGGCGGTCACCCCGGTCGGACCGGCGGCGCAAGAGCGGGAGCGACATGCCGTGTGTCTTTCCCGCGCGCCGGCAATATTGCGGCAAAGCCGCGAATGCGTGGCAGGTCACGTCCGCGGGAGCGGGGGTTCACGTCCTCCGGCGGGCGCGGAACGCGGCGACGTTCGTCCGGTTCGCGCACGCCTCCGTGCAGAACCGGCGGCGCCCGGCCCGGGACGTGTCGGCGTACACCCGGTCGCAGCCGTCGGCGGCGCAGACGCCGGTCCGGCCGAGCCCGTACTGGACGACCAGCTCGGCGAGGTTCATCAGCGTGGTCGCGCGGAACCGGTCGGGGAGCCGGGACGAGGGCGGCGCGTAGTGCATGTGCAGCCCGTGCGGCTCGTGGTCGGACAGGTGCGGGTGCATGGGGATCTCCAGCATGAGCCGGTTCAGCAGCTCCGTCGCGTCCCGGAGGCGGGCCGCCTCGAAGAACGGGCGCAGGACGCGGCCCCAGCGGCGGAAGTCCTCGGCGTCGGCGTCGTCGAACTCCTGCCAGAAGAACTCGTTGTCGCGCAGGAGGCGGCGCAGCGCGCCGGCGGAGTCGTCCCCGCCCGTGGCGGTCACGGCGTTGACCAGTGCCACCGCGGCAGACACGCCGTGGCTCCCGTACCCAGTGACGCGCATCGCCCGTGCCTCCGGTCCCGCTCGGCTGCCGTAAATGTCTTCTCGGTTATAAGCCTTACACGCATCGTCCCGAGGATGCGCGGTGGAATGCCCGCGGGCGCCGGGGCGCCGGGGCGTCGGAAGCCCGCCCCCGACCGGCCCTAGTGCCGCCATCGGGTGACGGCCGCGATGTGCTCCGGCGTCGCCCCGTCGAAGAGCGCGATCTCTCCTCGCCGGACGGTCGCGACCGTGTCGGCCACCGCCTCGCCGAGCGCGTCCCGCAGGACGCCGTCGGCCTCGAACGCGGCGACCGCCTCGTCCAGCGAGGCGGGCAGCGGCACGATGCCCCGCGCCGAGCGCTCCTCCTCCGGCAGGTCCGCCGGGTCGGCGTCGACGGGCTCGGGCAGCCGCAGGCCGGCGCCGAGGCCGTCCCGCCCGGCCGCGAGCAGCGCGGCGAGCAGCAGGTACGGGTTGGCGGCGGCGTCCAGGCACTTGACCTCCAGGTTCGCCGCCGTCGCCCGCTCGCCCTCGGCGCCGGTGACGAAGCGGAGCGCCGCCTCGCGGTTCTCCAGCCCCCAGCACGCGAACGCGCTCGCCCAGTGCGAGGGGACGAGCCGCAGGTAACTCGCCACCGCGGGCGCGCCGACGGCCAGCAGCGCCGGCAGCCGGCGCAGGATCCCGGCGGCGAACGCCTCCCCGGCGGCCGTCATCCCGCACGGGCCGGAGCCGCCCGCCATCGCGTTCGCCGGGCCGTCGCCGGTGTCCTCCCGCCACAGGCTGAGGTGGACGTGCCCGCCGTTGCCGACCGAGCCGGCCTCGACCTTGGGGGAGAACGACGCGGCCAGCCCGTGCTCGATCGACACCGCGCGGATCGTCTCCCGGACCAGGACGGTGGTGTCGGCCGCGCCGAGCGGGGCCTCGGCGGCCACCGACACCTCGTACTGCCCGGCCGCGTACTCGGGGTGCAGCTGCACGACCGTGACGCCCGTCCTCTGCAGCGCCCCGAGGACGTCCCGCAGGTAGCCCGCCAGCTCGGTCACCCGCGTCATCCCGTAGGCGGGGCCCTTGCAGGCGGGCGCGAAATCGTCCCCGCCGCCCCTGGACACCGCCCACTCGACCTCGAACGCCGCCTTCACCGACCAGCCCCCCGCGGCGAGCCGGTCGGTCTCGCGGCGCAGCACGGCGCGCGCGTCGAGCGGGTGCGGCGTGCCGTCCTGCGCGTACCGGAGCGCGGGCGCGTGCGCCCAGCCGGGCAGCGCCGCCATCGGCACGAGCCGCTCCAGGACGGGATGGAGCCGCAGATCGCCGGCCGGGCCGCCGATGTACCGGCCGGACACGATCGAGTCGTCCAGCAGGAACACGTCGAAGACCGGCGACATCCCCACGCCCCACGCGGCGGCGAGCTCCAGCCGCTCCACCGGGACGGTCTTGGCGCGCGTGATGCCGCTGACGTCCACCCAGGTCAGCGCGACGGCGACGACGCCCTCCCCGGCCAGCCTGCGGGCCGCCTCGGCGGCCCGCCCGCCGAGGCGCGTGCGTTCGCGCCCGCCCAGCGCGTACGCCTCCAGGCCGGTGCCGCCCGCGGCGGTCTCAGGGGTCTGTTCCACGGTGTTGCTCCCGGTCGGAGTGGCGGCGGAGGACGCGGGCACGGCCCGTAAGGGCATCGTAGGGAGAACACCGGCTTGTTTCTGGGAGGCGGGCGCCGTGCTGGAGTACCTGGAGTCGCTGCCGCTGGTCGACCACCACTGCCACGGCGTCCTCGACCGCGATCTCGGCCGGGCGGAGTTCGAGGAGTCGCTGACCGAGGCGGAGACGGCGGGCCCGCCGGGCGCGAGCATGTTCGACACGCAGGTCGGGTTCGCGCTGCGCCGCTGGTGCCCGCCCGTCCTGGACCTGGAGGCGCACGCGGAGCCGGAGGCGTACCTGGCGCGCCGCGCCGAGCTGGGCGCGGCCGAGGTGAACCGGCGCTTCCTGGCCGCGGCCGGGCTGGCGGCGCTGTGCGTGGACACCGGGTACGCCCCGCGGTCGATCCTCGGCCCGGACGCCCTCGGGCGGCTCGCCGGGGCGGCGGCCCACGAGATCGTCCGGCTGGAGGCGGTCGCCGAGCGGGTCGCGGCGGACGGCACCGCCGCCACCGGGTTCGCCGACGAGGTGCGGGGCCGGGTCGCCGCCCGGGGCGCGGTGGGCGCCAAGTCGATCGCCGCCTACCGGGCCGGGCTGGAGCTGTCCGGCGCGCGGCCGTCCGACGCCGAGGTGGCGGCCGCGGCCGGGCGGCTGATGCGCGCGGCGGAGGCGGGCGGGACGCAGCCGCGCGTCTGCGACGAGGTCCTGCACCGCTTCCTCGTCTGGTGCGCCGTCGACGCGGGCCTGCCCGTCCAGTTCCACGTCGGGTACGGGGACGTGGACGCCGACCTGCGCCGCGGCGACCCGCTGCTGCTGATCGGGCTGCTGCGCGCCATGGACCCCGTCCCGGCGATGCTGCTGCACAACTACCCGTTCCACCGGCACGCCGGCTACCTCGCGCAGGTGCTCCCGAACGTGTACGTGGATGCCGGGCTCGCGACCCACAACCTCGGGCACCGCGCGCCCGCGCTGATCGCCGAGCTGCTGGAGCTGGCGCCGTTCGGGAAGGTGCTGTACTCCTCGGACGCGTTCGGGCTCGCCGAGCTGTACCACCTGGGCGCGCTGCTGTTCCGGCACGGCCTCGCCGGGTTCCTCGCCGGCGGGGTGGAGGACGGCGCGTGGACGTCCCGGGACGCCGAACGCGTCGGGGGAATGATCGCGTCCGGCAACGCCCGCCGCGTCTATGGTCTGTGAAAGACGATCTTTTGGGAGGAAGCCGTCATGGCCGCACGTGCACGCCTGCTCGTCATCGGGGCGGACGCCGCCGGGATGAGCGCCGCGTCCCAGGCTCGCAAGCGGCGCGGCCCGGACGAGCTGGAGGTCGTCGCCGTCGAGCGCGGCCACTACGCGTCCTACTCGGCGTGCGGCATCCCGTACTTCGTCGGCGGCGTGGTCGCCGGCCTGGACGAGCTGATCGCCCGCACCCCCGCCGAGTTCCGCGACCGCGGCATCGACGTGCGGCTGCGCACCGAGGCCGTGGAGATCGACACGGACGGGGGCCGGGTGCGCGTCCGCGACGTGGACGGCGGCGGCGAGCGCTGGGAACCCTACGACGACCTCGTCGTGGCGACCGGCGCCGCTCCCGTCCGGCCGCGGCTGCCCGGGGCCGGCGCGGACGGGATCCACGGCGTCCAGGTCCTCGACGACGGGGTGGCGATCGTCCGCGTCCTCGAAGAGCGCGCGCCGCGCCGAGCGGTCGTGGTGGGCGGCGGCTACATCGGCCTGGAGATGGCCGAGGCGATGGTGATGCGCGGACTGGAGGTGTCCCTGGTGGACGCCTCCGACCAGCCGATGGGAAGCCTCGACCCGGACATGGGCGCGACCGTCGCGGACGCGATGCGCGGCCTCGGCGTGCGGCTGTACCTGGGCGAGCCCGTCGAGGGATTCGACACCGGGCCGGACGGGCACGTCACCGCCGTCCGCACCGGCGCCCGGACGCTCCCGGCGGACCTGGTCGTCCTCGGGCTCGGGGTGCGGCCCGAGTCGCGGCTGGCCCGCGAGGCGGGCATCGAGACCGGCCCGACCGGCGGGATCGTCACCGACCGGCGCATGCGGACCCGGACCGAGCGGGTGTGGGCGGCGGGCGACTGCGTCGAGAACCGCCACCTGGTGTCCGGCGGCCCGGTCGCGATCCCGCTCGGCACGCACGCCAACAAGCAGGGACGCGTCGCCGGCGTCAACATCGGCGGCGGCTACGCCACGTTCCCCGGCGTGGTCGGCACCGCCGTGTCCAAGATCTGCCAGTGGGAGGTCGCGCGGACCGGGCTGAACGAGCGGGAGGCGGCCGCCGCCGGGTTCGCCGCGCTGAGCGTCGTCGTCGAGTCGACCACCCGCGCGGGCTACCACCCGGACGCCACCGCCATGCGGACGAAGCTGATCGCCGAGCGGCGGTCCGGGCGGCTGCTCGGCGCGCAGATCGTCGGCGAGGAGAACGCCGCCAAGCGGATCGACGGCCTCGCCATCGCGCTGTGGAACCGCATGACGGTCGAGGAGATGACCGGCCTCGACCTCGGCTACGCGCCGCCGTTCGCGCCCGTGTGGGACCCGGTCCTGATCGCCGCCCGCAAGGCCGCCGACGCCGTCGAGGAGGACATGCGCGCCCGTTCCTGATCGCCTTGCCGGTGACCGCCGCGCCGGTCTGACGACCCTGGCCGCCCCCGCAGGCCCCTAGGCGAAGCGGCTGCTCGGCACCGGGCCGGGGGAGCGCGGCGCGTCCCTCGGTCCGGTGAGCCACAGCCCGCGGACGGCGCGGACGAGCGAGACCAGGGCCTCGTCGGGGTCCGGCGGCGCGCCGTCCTCGTCGAACGGCTCCGGCGCCGCGCGGACGATATCGGCGGCCAGTTCCTCGGCGGGACGCTCGTCCGGCGGCACGGTCTCGGTCCCGCCGCCGGGCGACATCCGCAGCCGCTCGCCCCACGGCGGCTTCACGACCTGGTGCAGGAACCCGGTGACGTCGGCGCCGACCATCGGCGGGTCGGTCCAGCAGGACGCGTGCTCGAACAGCACCTGCCCCTCGGCCCGCTCACGCAGGCCCCTCGCCTCGGTCTCGCTCAGGCCGGTCCCGTTCAGGTCGTAGGCGACCACGAGCGCGCCGGGACGGCCGGGGGCGAACGGCTCGGCGGGCAGCCCGAGCACCTGGGCGGCGGCCAGCCCGAGGGCACGGCTGGACCGGTCGGGGAGCAGGCCGACCGACGCCGGCCGGCGTCCCGCCGCGTCCAGGATCAGCCGCAGCCGGTCCAGGCTCCGCCGGCACGTCTCGAAACCGTCGGACATGTAGGCGAACCGCCCGGTCATGCCGTCGTGGAACCCGTACGGCGAGATCGTGACGAGAACGCTCCCGCCCAGCGCGAAGTGCCAGCCGCGCAGGTCCGTGCCGTCCAGCGGGGCGACGGCCCGCGCCGCCCGCGTTCGCGCGAGGATCCGGGTGAGCCGGTCGTGGGCGGGCAGCCAGTCCCGGTCCGCGGGCGCGGGCAGCCGAGCGGCCTCCCGCTCCGCCCGGGGCACGTCGCCGGCGAACAGCGCGTTGTGGGCGAGCAGGTAGCGCGCGGGCCACGGGTCCAGCGCGTCGACGCGCGGCTCCAGGGCCGCGACCGCCTCGGCGTGCCGGTTCTCCCGCTCCAGCGCCGAGACGAGTTCCATGAGGAGGACCGGCTCGTCCGGCATCATCTCCACCGCGCGCCTGAGCGGCGGAACCGCCAGGAACGGGATGCCGCGCTCGACGCACGCGTACCCGAAGTCGTAGAGCTCCTGCGGCTCCTGGCGCGCGGCCAGCGCCGCCGCGGCGTCCCGCATGTCGTCGAATCCGGACAGCGCGGCCGCGCCTTCCATGAGGCGCGCCACCTCGCGCAGGTCCATGCCGTCCGCGTTGAACCGGAGATGCCGGATCAGTCCGGCGATGTCGCCGCTTTCCAGAAGTGCCCGTGCGTCACTCATGGGCGGCCACGCTACATGCGGGCGCTACCGGTGATCACGTCTTTTTCCCGTGCCTTCGAGGGCCCGGAGGACGTCGGCCACGAGATCATCGGTGTCCTCGATGCCGGCGGAGAAGCGGATGAACCCCGGTTCGACGGCGTCGCCGCCCCAGCGTCCGCGCCGTTCCGCCGAGCTGTGCGCGCCGCCGAAACTGGTGGCCTGCATGACGAGCCGCAGCGACCCGAGGAACCTCTCGGCGGCCTCCGCGTCCGGCAGGGTGAAGGACACGACGCAGCCGAACCGGCGCATCTGCCGGGCCGCGACCTCGTGGGACGGGTCGTCCGGCAGTCCCGGATACCTGAGCCCGGCGACCCTTCCCCGCAGCGCCTCCGCCAGCGCCAGCGCGTTGGCGGACTGCCGCTCCAGCCTCAGCTGGAGCGTGGCGAGCGACCGGTGCGCCAGCCAGGCCTCCATCGGCCCCGGAACGGCGCCCACGGTCTTGCGCCAGAGCCGGATCCCCTCGGCCAGTTCCGGAACACGCGTCGCGACATGACCGAGCAGCAGATCCCCGTGCCCGGTCAGCGCCTTGGTGCCGCTCGCGACCGAGAAATCGGCGCCCAGGTCCAGCGGGCGCTGCCCCAGCGGCGTGGCGAGCGTGTTGTCCACCGCGACCAGCGCTCCCGCCGCATGCGCGGCGTCCGCGATCCGCGCGATGTCGCACACGTCCAGCCGCGGATTGGACGGCGTCTCCAGCCAGACCAGCCGCGCGCCGTCCAACGCCGCGAGCTGCGCGTCCCCGGCGGTGGGCGCCATCCGCACCACCGCCCCGTAGGACTCCAGCCGCTCTTTCAGCGCGCGCGTCGTCAGGTAGCAGTCGTCGGGGAGGACGACGACGTCCCCGGTCCGCACCTGCGACAGGATGACGGCGGACACGGCGCCCATCCCGGACGAGAACGAGACGACCTCGGCGCCGCTCTCCAACTCGCCGATCGCCCGCTCCAGCAGCGACCATGTCGGGTTGGAGTCGCGCCCGTACAGGTAGGGTCCGGACGCCTCTCCGGCCAGGTGGTAGTGCGCCGCGAACACCGGGCCCGGCAGCGGGGGAGCGTAGTTCTCCGCGCCCGGCAGCCCGGCCCCTACGGCCAGCGTCCCGTCCCCGATCTCCATCCGCGCCTCCTCTGCAATGCCGGACCCCATCGTCGCGCACCCCTCCGCCGGGCCGCCGGGAGGGTCGGTCGATCTCCCGGCGGGGACCCGGTCAGGCGCCGCGGAGGGAGTCGCCGATGCTCCGGGCGATCTCGGACTCCTCGATGCGGCCGAGCGCTTCGAGGGCGACCGACTTGTTGTAGTGGTCGTTCCACGAGTCGGGGCCGTTGTCGATGGCGTAGTCGATGACGGGCAGCGCCTCCTCGCAGCGGTCCAGCTTGACCAGCGCCGCGCCCTTGACGCTGTGGGCGCTCGCGAGGTCGTACCGGCCAGCGCCCACGGCGGTTCCGGAGGTGAGCAGGGCGATGGCCCGGTCGATGACGGCGAGGGCCTCGGCGTCGCGGTCGCCGTCCAGGAGGAGGACCGCCCGGTTGACCTGCGGCGCGGGGTAGCGCGGCTGGACGGCGATGGTCTCCTCGTAGGCGGCGAGCGCCTCGGCCGCGCGTTCCATGAGGGAGAGCGCGCGGGCCTTCTCGAACCGGGACGGCACGTCGGACGGGTTGAGCCGGATCGCCTCGTCGAACGCGGCGATCGCCTCGGCGTGGCGTCCGGACTCGGCGAGGGCGACGCCGCGCCAGTGGTGGGCCGTGGCGTACCCGGGGCGGAGCCGGACGGCCTCGTCCAGGTCCCGCAGCGCGTCCTCGAAGCGGCCGGACTCGATCGCGGCGACGGCCCGGTCGTGGTGCCCGACCTCGGCTGGGCGGGGGCGGCCGCTGAGCTGCTCCAGCCGCCGGCCGGGGAGGAGCTTCCCGCCGCAGTGCGCGCAGCGGGGCGCGCGGAACGCCGAGCCCGGGGCGTGGCAGCGGTCGCAGAAGTTCTTGCCGCAGTCGCCGCAGATCATGAACTCGATCGCGAAGCCCTCGGGATCGTTGCGGGCGGCCGGGTTGCCGCCCGGGATCTTCGACACCGAGATGAGGCGGGTGCAGGCCCAGCCGGAGCAGCTGAGGATCATGGGGGTGCCTTTCCGTTCTCGAACGTGTGGTCCCAGTCGAATTCCCAGGCGCGCATCACATGGTCCCGGTCGCGGGACACCGCGAGGTGGCCGTCGGCGCTGAGGCCGACCCAGGTGACGGCGGCCGCGTGCGCCTTGAGGGTGTGCAGGCAGCGCCCGGACGGGACGTCCCAGACGCGCAGGTTCCCGTCCGGCCCGCCGGAGACCGCGAACCGGTCGTCGGCGCTCCGCGCCAGGCAGGTGACCGGTTCGGGCGGGTGGTGCAGGAGGCGTTCGGCGCGCAGGTCCCAGACGCGCAGGGCGCTGCGGGGGCCGACGGTGGCGGCGAGGGAGCCGGAGGCGTCCACGTGGATGGACGCGAGCTCCTCCGGCGCGCCCCGGACGTAGCCGGTGCCTTCGCCGGTCGTCCCGTCCGAGGTCCAGAGGGTGCCGACCGTGTGGCCGCATGTCACGACCGTGCGGCCGTCGGCGCTCATGGCGGCCGGGGACTGGCCCGGCAGGACGCGCGAGCGCCGGTCTCGGAGCCGCCAGAGCGTCACCACGCGGCGCATGTCCCACGCCAGGAGGGTTCCGGCGCCGGGGCCGAAGCGCAGGGAGAGCACGACTCCGCTGTGTCCCCTGAGGACGTGCCTGCGCCTGCCCTTGGCGAGGTCCCAGACGCGGACGGCGCCGTCCTGGTCGCCGGATGCCGCGAGCCGCCCGTCCGGGCTCACCGCCAGCGACCTGACGTCGGCCTTGTGGCCGCCGAGGACGCGCAGGCACTCGCCGGACGCCACCTCCCACACGCGGACCTTCCCGTCGCTCGCCCCGGTCAGCAGCCGGCGCCCGTCCGGGGTGAAGGCGACGCACTCGACGGACATGCCGCCCACCTGGAGCGTGTGCAGGAGGTCGCCGGACACGGCGTCCACGAGCCACACGATCGACCAGCCTCCGAACGCCACCGCCAGGACGCCGCCGGAGCTCAGCACTGCGGCGCTCACCGACCTGCGCTCCGTGCCGGGGAGCTCGGATCCCTGCCAGGCGCCCAGCAGGTCCGTCCGGCGGCCGTGCCGCCCCACCTCGCGCCACAGGCGGAGCAGGTCGCGGTTCCGCTCGTGGCCGGGGACGTTCCGGGCGGCGCGCAGTTCCGCCCCGGCCCGCGCCCAGTCCCCGGCGTCCGCGAGCCGCCGGGCGCGGGCGACGGCCAGGCCGGCCGCGTCGGCCTCCCGGGCCAGTTCCGCCGCCGTCCGCGGACGCGCGTGGCTCCAGGGGGCGAGCGGCCCGGGGTCCGTGAGCCGCCACGCGTGGACGGCCGGGCCGCCCGGCGCGGTGAGCGCGTGCCGGCCGTCGTCGCTCAGCGCCGCCGTCCCCGTGAGGGCGCCCTCGTCCTGCAGCGTGCGGACGCCCCGCCCCTCCTCCAGGTCCCACAGCCGCAGGCCGTCGGGGCCGGTCGACAGGGCGAGCGTGCCGTCGCCGCTGACGGCGAACCGGGTGTCGGGGCTGACCGGCCGCTCCAGGGCGCGCAGCGGACGCCCCGCCACGGCGTCCCAGACGCGCAGTTCCGCCTCGGTGGCGGCGAGCGCGACCCGTCCTCCCGCACTGAGCGCGACGCGGGCCCGCGGCATCGACGTCGTCCGGACGAGCATGCCCGTGGCCGCGTCCCAGACGCGCAGGCGCATGGTGGTGGGCTCCCACCTGACGACATGCCCTTCGTCCGTCAGCGCGACGGCTCCGCCGAGGGCGCGCGGGAGGTCCTGTTCCCGCTGCAGGGTGCGGACGCAGTGACCGCCGCCGGTGTCCCACAGCCGGACGGCCCCGCCTTCCGTGGCCGTCGCCAGGAGCGAGCCGTCCGGCGCGAACGCGAGCGCGTCGACGCGGCCGGCGTGGCCGCCGAGCCGGTGCAGCCGGGCTCCGGACCGGACGTCCCAGACGAGCACGGCGCCGTCCGCGCCGCCGGAGGCCGCGAACCGCCCGCAGGGGCTCAGCGCGACCGCGGCCACCCCGCCCGCGAGCCCGGCGGAGTGCGCGGGCAGCGTGTGGACGCAGCGTCCGGCCGCCAGGTCCCAGATCCGCACGGTGCCGCCCTCCGCGCCGGGCGGGGGCGGGTTCGAGGCGTCCCGGCCGCCGCTCACCGCCAGCCCGGCGCCGGCGCCGAGGGCGACGGCGCCGACCGGGTTGGCGTGGCCCGCGAGGACGACGGGCGGCGGCGCGCCGGGCAGCCGCCGTGCGCTCCGCAGCGCGGCGGCCGGCTCCGGAGCGTCCGGCGCCCGCCCGGCGGCGGACTCCAGCAGCGCCACCGCCTCGGCCGCGGCGCCGCGCTCCAGGTGGACGAGCCCGAGCAGGTGGTCGCCGATCCAGTCGTCCCGGTGCGTCGCGCGGACCTGCTCCAGATCGCCGATGAGCTGCGCGTCCGTCATCCGGCCGGTGCGCCACAGGCGCAGCCCCCGGTTGAAGACGGCGTGCGGGTGGTGGGGATCGGCTTCCAGCGCCCGCGCCCACAGCGCCTCGGCCTCCGCGGGGTGGCCGAGGTCGAGCATGGACAGCGCCTGGTTCGACAGCCCGTCCGCGAGCAACGTCGCGGGCGCCGGCCGCTCCCGGGGATAGGGCGTACCGGTGACCTGCGCGTACACGGTGGCGAGCGCCTCGGCCAGCTCGTCCATCCGGTCGGGGCGCGACGACGGGTCCGGCCGGAAGCACGCGCGCAGCACGTCGGCGAGGCCGGGCGGCAGCACACCGGCGGCCCGCACGGCGAACTCCTCGAACGCCCGTCCGCCCTCCGCGCCCGACCGCACCGGCGGGCCGCCGGTGAACATCGCCAGCACGCTGAGCGCCCACGACCACACGTCCGTCGCGCGGGTCAGCGGCGCCCGGTCGCCCGCCGCCGCCCGCGCCTGCTCGGGGGAGCAGTACGCCGGGGTGAGGCCCGCGAAGCTGACCAGGGGGTCGGCGTCCGGGCGCGGGACGCCGTCCTCGCCCGCCCGGATCCGGGCCTTCGCCAGCCCGAAGTCGGTGACCTTGACCGTCCCGTCCGGGGTGAGCATCACGTTGGCGGGCTTCACGTCCTGGTGGACGAGCCCGTGCCGGTGCGCGTGGTCCAGGCCCCAGGCGAACTGGACGGCGACGTCGACGATCCGCCCGGTGGCGCCGCGCGGGTCGGGGCCGCGCAGCCGCCCCTCCCTGATCGCGTCGGCGAGGCTGCCGCCGCCGACCCATTCGGCGAACACCCCCGGCAGCGCGCCGAGCCGGCGCACGTAGGCGCAGTTCACGATGTGCGGGTGCAGGCCGAGCCCGACCCAGGTCTCCGCCTCGTCCTCGAAGCCCCGCAGCGCGTGCTCGGATCCGACCAGCTCGGGACGGGGGACCTTCATGGCGAGCTCGGCGTCCCAGCCCCGGTGCCGGACCCGGTAGACCAGCCCCATGCCGCCGGTGGCGACCACGTCACGCACCTCGTACAGATCGAGCACGACATCGCCGCGCCGCCACGTCGCGTCGATCATGTTGGAGATCCTACGGATTTGTCGGCCCGCCCCTCTACCGTTGGGCGCCATGGAAGCCGCTCTCGACGCCCCGCCCCCGGCCGGCCGCGACCCGCTCGACCGCGTCCTGGCCGAGGCCCTCGCCGCCTGCGCCGAAGCCGCGCACCGCGGCCTCCTGCACCTCCCGCCGGGCCTGCGGGAGCGCATCGCCCGCGCCGGTGAGGACCTGGACCGCGCCGGCCTCCGCGCCGCCGCCGGGACCCTGGCGGCCCTCGCCGGCGCGCTCACCGCCGACGACCCGCGCCGCGCCGCCGGCGCCTGGGCCACCGCCTGCATCCGCCTGCTGGCGACCGCCGAACTCCGCTGACCGGCGGTCACCCCGGAGCCGCTCGCGCCGCCGCCGCACCGCACGCCGTTCCACCCGCGCGGGCCGCGAGGGCTCAGGCGCGGCAGGTCAGCGGACGACCGCCGTTGTAGGTGATCATGTCGCCGAGGGCGGCGGCCAGGTCGATCTCGCCGCCCGGTTCCAGGCCGTTCAGCTCGGCGTAGGCGCGGTGCAGGTTGCCGACGAGGCGCTCGGCGTCGGTCAGCTCCGCGTACGGGCCGATGTCGGCCTCGCGTGCGGCCTCCAGCGGGGTCAGCCCGGCCGGCCCGGCCTCGGCGGCCGTCGCCTGCACGAACCGCGCGTAGCCGACGACGCGGTCGATCAGCTCCGGGCCGCCGACCGGGCCGTGGCCGGGGACGATCGTCTCCGCGCCGAGTGGCGCGACGACCTCTTCCAGCACCCTGATGGCCCCGGCGACCGAGCCCTGCATGAGGAAGGGGGTGCCGCCGTTGAAGAGGAGGTCGCCGCAGAACAGGACGCGGCGCTCGGGGATCCAGACGATGGAGTCGTTGGTCGTGTGCGCGGGCGTCCCGACGTGCCGGACCTCGCAGCGCAGGTCGTCCACCCAGAGGGTCACGCCGTCGGTGTAGGTGAGGAACGGCGGCTCGACCTCGATGCCGCCCCAGTCCACCTTCGTCCAGAACGGCTCGTCGAACGGCCTGCCCCAGGCGAGCGCGCCCTCCCGCGTCCCCTCGTGGCCGACGATGGTCGCGCCCGCGAACAGGTAGTTGCCGAACGTGTGGTCGCCGTGGTGGTGGGTGTTGACCAGCGTCCGGACGGGCCGGTCCGTCACCGACCGGATCGACTCCAGGTACGCGCGGGTGCGGCGCTCGGTCGAGCAGGCGTCGACGCTCACCACCCCGCGCGTACCGGCGAGGAATCCGGTGTTGTTGATCCACCAGGTGCCGTCCGGCTGCACGTAGGCGAAGATCCCCTCCGAGACCTCCTGCAGGCGGGGGCTTCCGGGGCCGTCGAGGCCGGGTGCGTCGCTCATGCGACCGGCAGTGTAGCCCCGGTCAGTACTCCGGCAGCGTGGTCAGCACCTGCGGACGCGGCGACGACCTGCGCGCCGACGGCTCCTGCGTGCCGGCCGAGCGCAGCACCTCGCCGGCGCCGAGCACGGCCGCGTCGCCGGTGTCGTCGCCGAGCCGCGCCTCCAGCCCGGTACGGTCCCGGATCAGCCGGTCCAGGCCGGGCAGCCGGGCGCACCCGCCGCTCAGCGTGATGCCGACCGACAGCAGGTCGCCGGAGATCTCCGGGGCGCAGCCGGTGAGGCCGGCGCCGATCGCGTCCACGATCTCGGCGACCGGCCCGGCGATCGCGCGGCCGACGTCCAGCGTGGTGAGGACGATCTCGCGCGGCATGCCGGTCGCGATGTCGCGGCCGGTCACGACGGTCTGCTTCACCGGACGCCGGCCGAGCGGCGGCACCGCCCCGACCGCCAGCTTCGCCTCCTCGGCGGCCGTCCGCGACAGCGTCACCTGGTGCTCGCGCCTGACGAGCGCGACGATCGCCTTGTCCAGCGACGACCCGCCGACGTGCGCGGTGTGCGAGGTGACGAGCCCGCCGAACGCGATGACGCCGACGTCGGTGACGTCCGCGCCGATGCAGGCGATGACGGCGATCTCGGGACGGGTGGAGGAGGTCATGCCCATCCCGATGGCGGCGGCGATCGGCGTCGGCACGAGCGTGAGCCGCCGCGCGCCGGCCTGGTAGGCGGAGAACTGCAGGGCCCGGTAGTGGACGGACGTCATCCCGCTCGGGACGGTGACGACGAGCCGGGGACGGGCGGTGTAATGGCGCCGGTGGTGGCGGCGGACCAGGTGCCGCATCAGGTACTCGGCCTCGTCGGTCTCCGTGGGCGCGCCCTCGCGGATCGGCCGGACGAGGGTCACGTCGGGGTTGCGCCCGGCCATCTGCCGCGCGGGCCGGCCCAGTGCCAGGATGTGCCCGGTCTCCCGGGACCGTGCGAGCACGGACGGCTCGCGGCACACGACGCCGCGGTCCCGCACGTGCATCCGCACGGTGTCGCTGCCCAGGTCGATAGCGGTGTCACGGCCCGCGAAGTCCCACATCGCGTCCCTCCCAATCGCCCCGAAAGTCGCAAGAGTCTTGTTGATGCCCTTGCGCTCGGCGGCGATGCCCACGGCCGGGTAAGCGAATCGCAACGTCATCGCGACCAGAGATCCGGCATGTCCGGAACGCGGCCCGCCACCCGGCGCCCGCCCGGCGCCGAGCACCGGGCGGGCACCAAGACATCCTGTGGCGGAGATCATGCGGGCCCGGCGCCGCGCCGGGCCGTCCGGCCGTCGCGCATGACGACGAACGTCCCGGCCGGCCCGCCGACGACCCCCAGAACCGCGCCCGCGACCGGTGAGTGTCCGTATCGCTCGGGTGCGGGGGAAGCCGTGTATCGAAGCGAAATGATTGTGAATCGTGTTTTAGCGTGCTTCCATGGCCGCATGGCTCACCACGCGCTCGACTTCGCCGCCGCGACGGACATCGGGCGGCGGCGGAAGGTGAACGAGGACTCGGCGCTCGCCGGTCCGCGGCTCCTCGCCGTCGCCGACGGGATGGGCGGCCACCCGCACGGCGACGTCGCCAGCCGGACGGCCGTCACGGCACTGGCCGGTCACGCGCTCGGTGGCGACCCGGCCGCCGGCCTCGCCGCCGCCGTGGCCGGCATCGCCGCGCGCCTGGACGAACTCGGACGGCAGAAGCCCGAACTGGCCCACATGGGCACGACCCTGACCGCGATGGCCTGGGACGGGACGCGGTTCGCGATCGCCCACATCGGCGACTCCCGCGCCTACCTGCTGCGCGCCGGCGAGCTGGTCCAGCTCACCCGCGACCACACGATGGTGCAGTCGCTCGTGGACGCGGGCCGGCTCACCCCGGCCGAGGCGGCCCGGCATCCGCAGCGGTCGGCACTGGTCAGGGCGCTGCAGAGCGAGCAGAGCGGCGAGCCCGACGTGTTCCGGCACGACGCCCGGCCCGGCGACCGGTACCTGCTGTGCTCCGACGGCGTGTCAGGGCCCGTCCCGCCCGAGGCGCTCAGGGACGCCCTCGCCGCAGCGGCGCGCCCGGCGGACGCCGTCGCCCGCCTCGTCGACCTCGCCCTCCGCGCGGGCGGGCCCGACAACATCACCTGCGTCGTCGCGGACGTCGTCCCGGCCGGCGGCGCCCCCGAACGCGAGCCGGTGCTGCTCGGCGCCGCGGCGCCGGACGCCGGCCCCGGGCCCCTCGCCCGGCTCGCCCGCCGGCTCCGCCGCGCATGAGCGGGGGCGACCCGGCGGTCACCGCGGGCGACATCGCCCGGCTGGCCGGCGTGGGGCGCGCGACGGTCAGCAACTGGCGCCGCCGGCACGGCGACTTCCCGCGCCCGGCCGGCGGGACGGCCGCGAGCCCGCTGTTCTCGCTCGCCGAGGTCGAGGACTGGCTCCGCCGCAACGGCAAGCCGTTCGAGGTCTCCCTCGCCGACCGGACCTGGCAGCGGCTGCGCGCGTCCGGCGACGACTTCCGGCTCGCCGACCTCGTCGGCTGGGCCGGGCTGCACCTGCTGGACTCGGGCGGGGACGCCGCGAAGATCCCCCCGCCCGACCTCGAACCCGGCGACCCCGGCCTTCCCGGCGCGCTCGACGGCCTCGCCGCCGAGCACGGCCGCGCCGCCGCGTTCGAGTCGCTCGTCGAGCGCTACGTGCGGGCGCACTCGCGGCGGCTCGTCGTCACCTCGGCGGACGTGGCCCGGCTGATGACGCGCCTGGTGTGCCGCGACGGCGGTACCGTCCTCGACCCCGCCTGCGGGCTCGGGACCCTGCTGCTGGCGGCCCCCGGCGCGCGGCGCGCGCTCGGCCAGGAGGCCGACCCGTCCGCCGCGCGCATCGCCGCGGTCCGGCTGCTGCTCGCCGGGACGCCCGCCGAGATCGTCGCCGGCGACTCGCTGCGCGCCGACGGCTTCACCGGCGAGGCCGCCGACGCGGTCGTCTGCGACCCGCCGTCCGGCGACCGCGGCTGGGGCCACGCGGAACTGGCCGGCGACCCGCGCTGGGAGTACGGGCTGCCGCCGCGCGGCGAGCCGGAGCTGGCCTGGGCGCAGCACTGCCTCGCCCGCGTCCGCCCCGGCGGGCGCGCCGCGGTGCTGATGCCGGCGGCCGCCGCGAGCCGCCGGCCCGGCCGCCGCGTCCGCGGGAACCTGCTGCGGGCCGGCGCGCTGCGGGCCGTGATCACGACCGCGCCCGGCGGTCCCGACCTGTGGCTGCTGCGGCGGCCCCGCCCCGGTGAGCGCCCGCCCGCCGCCGTCCTGCTGCTGGACGCCGAGGGCGACCTCGCGCGCGCCGAGCACGAGCTGGAGCGGCACCCGGACGGCGCGTTCTCCGTGCCGGTCCTCGACCTGCTGGACGACGAGGTCGACGTCAGCCCGTCCCGGCACCGCCCCCGGCAGACCGCCGAGGCGTTCGGCCGCCGGTACACCGAGGTCTCGGAGCGGCTGCGCGCGGCGTCGCCCGCCCCGCCCGCCCTCGGACTGCGGGACGACCCGCGGCCGGTGCCGGTCACCACGCTCGCCGAGCTGGCCCGGGCCGGCGCCGTCGCGGTCAGCCACGCGCCCGCCCGGCCGCCGGCCGGCGGCGACGTCCCCGTCCTCACCGTGCACGACCTGACCACCGGGAGCGGCCCCTCCGCGACGGCCGCCGCCGGCCCCGGCCTGATCATGCTGGACGCCGGGGACGTCGTCGCCACCGCCGCCGGATCGGCGCGCGTGATCGAGGAGCCCGGCACCGCCCTCGGCCCCTATCTGACGCGCTACCGCCCGGACCCCGAACGGCTCGACGCGCACTTCCTCGCGGGCGTCCTCACGTTGGCGCGCGTCCGCGGCAGCAGCGCCTCGTCGAGTCGCACGGACCTGCGCCGCACCCGCGTCCCGCGGCTCTCCCTGGACCGCCAGCGGGCGTACGGCCGCGCGTTCCGCGAGCTGATCGGCCTGACCGAGACCTTGCGCGAGATGTCCGCGCTGGGGGAGGCCCTGGTCCGGCTGAGCTTCGACGGCCTGCTGGACGGCGCTCTCGTCCCCGAGGAGGACTCCGTTCACGGCGGTGCCCGCCCGCGGACGGCGCTGTAGCGTCCGGCGCTCTAGCGTCCGGCGCCGAGGCGATGGACGGACCGTCCCGGCGCGGGGTGCCCGGCGCCGGGACGGCCGCTCTGGATCATGGAGCGACGTATCTGGCCCATGGGCGGTTCCACATGGGGAACGGTCGTCGCTGGTGCTCGGGAGCCATGGCTCGCGGCCTCGGGTCGGGCCTCGTCTTCGAGGCCGCCTCGCCGCGCGGCGGCGCGGCCGCGGAATCGCCCGGCTTCTTCGGGGCGGGGCCGCCGGGTGGCGCGGCCTGTTTCGCCGGGGTGTGTCCGGGGGCGGTCATCGGGGGATTGTCGTGTTTCTTGGGCAACGTATCGGAAGGTGGCGGAATCTGGGGGGTCCGCTCCTTATCTGGCGGCTTCTGGTCCGCTCTCTTCTGCGTGCTCATCCGGTCGATCTTCTCGACCAGCTCCCGGACGGAGGGCGCCCATTCGCGGTAGGCGGGCGCGCCGGGCCGTACCGCGCCGGCGAACTGTTTCTTCCGCCATTTGGAAATCTTGTCGATCCGGACCCGCGCGCCGGAGTGCGGCGCGTGCAGGAAGCGTTTGTGCCCGACGTAGAGGCCGACGTGGCCGCGGCCGTGGAAGAAGACGAGGTCGCCGGGTTCGAGGTTCCGGTACTTCACCTTCCGGTCGACCTTGCGGTACTGGGCGTAGGTGACGCGCGGCAGCCTCACACCGGCCCTGCGCCACGACGCCATCGCCAGCCCGGAGCAGTCGTAGCCGCTCGGCCCGTCGGCGCCCCACCGGTACGGCTTGCCGATCTGCTTCCGCGCGAACCGGAGCGCCTTCTTCGCCTTCTTGCGCTGGGAGGCCTCGCGCGTCCGGTACGCGTCGTACGCCTTGACCTTCTGCAGCATGGCGGAGTCCAGGTGCAGGCTCCGCAGTGCCGACGGGTTGAGCGCCGCCGTGGCGGGCGCGCCGAGCGGGACCGCCAGCGCGAGCCCGGTCACCGTCGCGGTGACGGCCGCGCGGAGCGTTCCCTGTTTTCGGCCGTCCGCGCGGGTGCGGCCGCTAGGGCCGTCGATCGCTTCGTTTCCGGCGGCGTCGTCGTGCGAGTGGCGTCCGATGGACATTATCCGTTCTCCCCGTTCCCCATTGCCGGGTGGTACTCCGCAGGTGATCATCATCCTGCCGTGAGTTCGGGTACCCGTTGATCGCCGCGGAATTGAGAGAACCGGCCGATTTTACATGATCATGACGCGGAATTGGAGGCGCGCTTCAGTGTCTTTGATCAAGCGGTCAGATGGGCCAGCGATTTCAGCGGCACGGGCAGCCAGGCCGGCCGGTTCCGCGCCTCGTACCGCACCTCGTACACGGCCTTCTCGAATTCGAAGGCGTGCATCAGCACCGAATGCGCGGCCGGGTCGGCGCCGCCGGCCGCCGCGTAGCCGCGGCAGAACGCCGCCCTGTTCCGCGCGGCCCAGGCGTGCGCCCGCGTCTCCAGGTGCGGCCCGGACTCGGTCGGGACCGTGCCGGCCTTGGTGATGAGGAAGCGCGCCGCGTACTCGAAGGAGCGCAGCATCCCGGCGACGTCCCGCAGCGGGTGCGCCAGGGCGCGGCGCTCGCTCTCCGCGCGGGCCGGCTCGCCCTCGAAGTCCAGCAGCGCCCAGCCCGACTCGGTGCGCAGCACCTGGCCGAGGTGGTAGTCGCCGTGCACGCGCTGGACCGGCATCGGCTCCGCCCGCGCGGCCAGGTCGAGGAACGCCGCGGTGAGCGCCTTCGCGTGCGGCGCGAGGCCGGGCACGGCCCGGCAGGTGGCGGTCAGCTCGGCGTTCATCCGCGCGGCGAGCGCGCGCACCTCGTCCCCGGGGACGACCGTCACGCCGAACGCGTCGGCCAGCGACCGGTGCACCCGCGCCGTGGCGGCGCCGAGCCGTTCGGCCTCGGCCGCGAAGTCGCCGCCGGCGGCGCTGGAGTCCAGCTCCGCCCACTCGTCCCCGGACGGCAGCGGGTAGGCGAACCAGTCGCGCACGCTCGCGATCGCCAGGCTCCAGCCGTCCGCGCCGGTGTGCAGGTAGTCCGACAGGAGCCCGAGCGTGACCGGCTCCGCGCCGGGACCGCCCGGTTCGAACTCGATCCAGCCGTGCACGGCCGGGACGTGCGTGCAGCCGGCCTGGGTCAGCGCGAGGTTGACCTCCAGGTCGAGGTTGACGCCGCGGCTGAGCCGCCGGAACAGCTTGCAGATGTAGGCGTCGCCGAACAGCAGCGAGGTGTTGCTCTGCTCGGCGGTGATGGGCAGGCTCGCCAGGTCGGTGCGGATGCGGGCGCCGGCCAGGTGCTTGAACCGCAGCGGGCCGATGGACGCCTCGTCCGCCAGGGCGTCCAGCAGCGTCCGGGTCAGCTCCGGGTCGTGGGCGGCGTCGTACAGCCGCGGCCCCGCACTCCGCGTCTCGCGGCCGATCTCCACGTGCCGGAGCCGGTCGGGCAGGTGCCGGCGGACGCCGAGGAGGAGCTGGTAGTGGTCGGTGGCGCCGTTCTGGCGGACGTCGAGGACGAGGTGGTGGAGGGCGGGGTCGCCGGAGCGGAGTTCGGTGGCGGTGCCGATGGACAGCTCG
>NZ_JAXCEI010000026.1:0-71388 GCF_041463655.1 Actinomadura monticuli | reverse complement strand
CCCAGCTCAAATCATGGCGAATCCTCCGCAAGCTGCGCTGCAGCCCCAGCAAGGCCGGCCACCTGGTCAAGGCCATCGCCGTCCTACAGAACTACGAGCTCACCCGAGGATGAAAAAGGGTCAGTGAAGTTTTGAAGTGGTCGGCCATCGCCCATCCGACCACCATCTTCGAATGGCAGTCGATAACGGTTGCCAAATAGAGGAACCCTTCCCAGGTGGGGATGTAGGTGATGTCCCCGACCAGCTTGGTTCCGGGCCGCATCGCGGTGAAGTCCCGGTTGACCAGGTCGGGGATCGCGCCCGGATCGCCGGCCAGGGTGGTGGCCGGCCGCCACGGCCGCGGCTGCACCGGCTGGAGCCCGAGCTCGCGCATCAGCTGCCGCACCAGTTCCAGCGAGGCTTGCTCGCCCGAGCGGGCCAGCACCGCGTGGACGCGCCGATAGCCGTAGGTCTCGTGGTTGGCCTCGAATATCGCCTCGATCATCGCCTTGAGGCGTTCTCGGCGTTCGGCGGTCGCCGACAACGGACGAGTCCGCCAGTCATAGAAGCCGGACCGGGATACGCGCAGCCAGGCGCACATGTCAATGATGGCGTGGTTGGCCTTCTCCGCGTCGATGAACTCGTACTTGGCGCTCACCGGTGATCCTTCGCGAAGAAGGCCGCGGCTTTTACCAGAAAGGCGTTCTCCTCGCGGAGCCTGCGGTTCTCTCGCTCGAGCTCAAGTTCCCGGGCGCTCTTTCTCTCGCCGCCGCTTCCCGCCGACGCGTCGCCGCCGTGCCGCCTGCGGTAGTCCTTGACCCAGTTGCCAAGTGTCGTGTCGTGGATCCCGACCTCACGGGCTACATGGGCGATGGGGCGTGGGCCGTCCAGGACCATGTGGACGATCTCGTCCTTGTGCTCCTGGGTGAAATGCCGCCTCTGTCGTGCCAACGACCTTCCCTTCCGGTTCTCCCCAACCCTAGTTGGGGACCTGTCCGGAAGATCCGGGGCGCCTCACCCGAGCGTTCTGCCACCACCTGGGCTGGGTGCCGGCGCCGCCAGACCGAGGTGCTGCTGGCGTTTCCAGGAGACGGTGACCTTCGCGGCGCCCGAATGGATGTGCCGGCGGTCATCGCACCCGCCGTGTCTGGGTCCTGGGCGCTACCGCTCGCCCGACCGCCTCGTGGGTGCCCCAGGAGGCGCGGAACCCGGTCGTGGATCTGGAGGACGTGGGTTGCCGGGTACGGTTCCTGCTCCGCGACCGGGACGGCAAGTTCCCGGATCAGTTCGACGCGATCCATGGCTGATGCCGGTGTCCAGGTGGTGCTGACCGGGGTGCGGATGCCGAGGGTGGATCCAGGCTTAGAGGTGAAGCCGTTCATTCACCTGGTCGAACAGTTGGCGGACTCTCGTGTCGTGGGAATTGTCAAGGCGCAGTCCTTCAAGCGCGGCCAGGTCCTGTGACGCGGCCAGCCCTCGGTCGAGAGAGGAAAGGATGGTTTCCAGTGCGGCCTTGAGGTAGAGGTCCCGCTCCTCCCTCGCCGGGAGCATCGACACCGTGACGACCACTCGCGCAAGGTCCTCAAAAGCGCCGGGGTCGCGTTCGTCCCGGAATCCGGCGACCAATGCGGCGAGAAGAGCATGGGTCACGGAGACGGCGTGTTCACCGGGAACGGCCAGGTTGGCGATCGTGGGGAAGGCCCTTGCGAACGGCTCCATCGAGTGGAGCATGAAGGCGTCTGTCGCACTGCAGAACACGCTACTCTTCAGCCGAATTTGGAAGGGTTCGTGCGCTGGATCAAAAAGAATGTCGCCGCGCATCTCATGCTCTGGCGGGATGTTGTACGTCCAGTACAGGTCGGGTGAGCCGGGTTGGTAACCGCCGGTCACGCGGGTGACGCGAATGGCGCGCGTGTCTCCGTCCCACTCGTGATGAAGCGCGATGGTCCTGCAGAGGCCTCCCCATTCCTCGCCGAGGAGCTGGGATCGCCATAGGGTGGCTTGGACGCGCCACGGAAAGCCCGCGTCCCCGCCCTGGAAGAGTTCCCGTCCGTTGAGCTCCCCGGCGACCAGCACCGCCAGGACCACGAGGTTCATGCTCCAGGCCGCATGTCGCGCTGGAACGGTGGCCGGCCGGGGCCGGTATTGATCATGGGTGGAGCCGGGACGCGGATGAAGGGCCCGGTGGTAGAGGCCGAGCAGCAGTCCGGTCAGCGCCTTTCGCCTCGCCGGGTCCAGCTGGGCGAGCATGTTCTCCAGAAAGTCGATGACGGGTGCCCGAGCCGTGAGTCCGGCGAAGGACAGTAGCGCGTGGAGCAGGTCGTCGTTGATCTGCGGAGCCAGCGGTGACCCGGTCGCCATGGCGGCCTGATCCACCATGCTGACGAGGATGTGGGCGACGAGCCGGGCGATGAGAAATTCACCGAACGTCGCGTGCAGAAACTCGTAGGTGTGCAACGGCCGCCCGTCACGGGTCACCTGCGTCTCATGGACGAAGAAGAACCGCCCCACCACGATCTGCGCCGCCGATAGGGGAGCCTGGAGTCCGGCGTCTCCGAACTGAGCCCGCTCCGGTGCAAGCAGCGCGGCGAGGTCGGCGTCCAGATCGGTATCGGAGACCCACTGGCTGCGCCGGTTGAACATGGCGAAACCGACGACGGACAGCCGCAGCAGTTCCTGCTCGACCGCCCGCTCATGAGCCTTGTCGTCCAGGTCCGGAACCAGCTTGCGGATTTGCCGCCCGGCGAAATCCCGCAGGAGCCGCTCGTAAAGGCCCGTCCGGTCGAAGTCCGCCGACCTCTGGTGCAGGGCGTTACCGTCCGCGTCGTACAAGGCGAGCATCAGAAGCAGCAGCGGTTGCTCGGCCAGTTCCCGATGCGCCAGCGCCACCTCGTCCGAAAGGGCACTCAGCCCCCGTCCCCGCAGGGCCGGCTCGTTGAGCTCGCGCCAGTTCGCCAGCCACGTCCGGATCTGCGCGTCGTTGAACGGTTCCAGGCGCGCGACGACGGAGCCGTGCGGGATCCTCGCGCGGTCGACCACGGCCGTCCGGCTGGTCACGACGACGGCGACCGGGCGGCCCTGGTCGGCCTCGCGCTCCTGGAAGGCCGTCACCTTCATCAGGAAGTCGGTCTGGGTGACGCCCGTCGCCTGCAGCAGTTCGTCGAAACCGTCCAGGATGACCACGGGAAGCGCACCGGCGCCGGCCTCGACGAGGCGCGGCCAGGATATTTGCTCACCGGTCGCCTGCCGGATGGCGTCCTCGATGCGGGTCTGCAGATCGTTCTCGGTCGGGGCTTGCCGGAGTTCGACCACGATGGGCAGGAAGTCGTCCGCCGGAAGGCGTGCGGCCAGAACGCGGGTGAGGACCGATTTGCCTGACCCGGGCTGGCCGAGCACCAGCAGCGGCGACGCGACCGCCTCCGGCGAGGTCAGGTAGCCGGCGAAGAAGCGGCTCGGTTGGCCGTAGACCGGAATGTCCGTCCACCAGGAGTCGTGGCTCGGACGCGCCGTGGCGTCCATGACCGCCGCGCGAAGGCGATGGTCGACGTATCCCTGCTCCAGGGTCGGGATCGTCAGGCCGGACGGTATGTCGCCGCCCACCGTGATCGGCCGGTGCAAGGATGCCTGGTACGAGCGGGACAGCGCGCTCCGGGGCGCACCGGACCGACCCGACATGGACGCGAGTAGCCGCTCCAACTCGGCCATCCCGCTCGTGAGTTCGGTCTGGGCGGCGCGCCTTTCCCAGTGCTCGATCCAGATGCCGAACTCCGGGCAGTCCACGGCCAGCCGGCGCAGCATCTCCTCGTATCTGGCCAGGGCCTGCTCAGGCACGGCCAGGGTCAGTTCCCGGACGTCCTCCCCAAGATCCGCGCCTTCGGGCAGCCCAGCGGCGAACTCAACCAGACTCGTTCCGAGCCGCCCGTAGTACACGAGCAACTCGCGCCGTATCGACTCGTGCGTGTGCGACGGTCCCGGCGTGGGCAACTCCACCCGCGTCAACGCAAGTGCAACACCGCGACGCCCCACATCCTCGGCGCCTCCGGTCAGCGAGACCTGCTCGCCCGGCTTCAGCTTGACCTGCGGCAGCACGTCCGCGAGTTCCTCGAAGTAGGCCGCCAGCACGATGATCGTGTGCGCCGCCCGCAGCCGCTCGGTGCGGGTCAGGCGGTTCAGGCCCCGCAGCCGGTCGCCGAGATCACGGGTGAGCGCATGCCCCAGCCGCACGGCCTCCTCGCGGGCCCCGAGAACGTCCAGCCCGGCCCCGGCCAGCCCCAGCCCGGCCAGCCAGTCGAGCAGATTGATCAGCTTGCTCTCGCCTTCCCCGAGCATCCTGACCGCCTCGGCATAACTGACCGGACGCCCCACAAAGCCCTCCCGCACGCGAGAACCAATACCGCCATCCTCTCGCAGCCATCAACCGCCCACCACTCATGACCACCTCCGGCCCACTTCGCGGGCCACCAACGGAACCGCCCGGGAAACGCACTGGCGTAGGCCGTTCGACGGCATCCCGCACCTCCTGATCGCACGGCGCTCCACCAGCGAAACGGTGGGACCTCGTGGTCTCCGGAAATACTGCGGCGATCAGGAAAAGAGGCCGGCACGCCACGCAAGGGCTACCCTCCGGAGTTCCGTCGCACGGTGCTGGATCTGGTCGAGGCCGGTTCGGCCGCGATATGCGCGATCGGACGGCCGGACTCCAACGCCAGCCGCACAGCCCGGTCCCGGAGCTCCTGGAGGTATTCGCGTGGTGCTGCCATCGCGATGATTCTCCTCCCTGCCAGCAAAGATCATGACTGGCTTGAAGGACTTCATCGAACCCGGTGGACTTCCCTGCACGTCCGGATCGCAGGAGCGCTCACGCTGCTGTTCGCGATCCCACTGACGCGCGTGGCCAAACTGCGCCGAGAACAGATCGTCGAACGCGAGGGCATCACCTACCTCGACCTCGACGGGCACCTGCTCCAGCGGCCGCCCAAGCTCGCCGACCTGCTGCACAGGCTCTCCCCCGAAGGATCACAACGAACCTGGAACCTGCAACGCATCGGCACCGAGCACGCCCGGCTCTTCCCCGGGCGGGCACCAGACCGGGCGATCTCCGAACGTGTGCTGCGCAAGCACTTCCACAACCGCGGCATCAGCGCGCTCGCCGGTCACAACCGCTCCCGCATGGCCCTCGCCGCCGAACTGCCCGCACCGATCCTCGCCGACCTCACCGGCATCAACGTCACCACCGCTCTGCAATGGAGCCGCTGGGCGCAGAACGACTGGCACGACTTCATCGCCACCCGCAAGCCCGAGGAGAAGACCCCCGACGACCGGGTTAGCTGACCAGCCGAGCAGCCGGAGCAGCGGGGGAATCCGCTCACCGATCGATCAGCCCCCTGGAAGGGGCGTGCTTCCCGAAAGGGCGTTGGAGGGGTTAGCGGAAGATGAGACGGGCGGCGGTGGTGATGTGGTCGCTGCTCTGGGCGGCGGTGGCACGGCTGGTCGTCAGGTCGAGCAGGCAGGCGAGCAGGACGTGGCCGAGGGTGAGGGCCTTGCCCTCGGTGTCGTCCCAGGCGGGGTCGGTGAGGATGGCGCGGACGAGGCCGGTGAACAGCTCCCGCCACACGCTCAGGCCGTCTCCGCTGAGGTCGGGTGAGCCGATCGCGCTCATTCCCGCGGTGAGCAGGAGCCGCTCGTCGGCGGCCCAGCCGATGATGTCGGCGAACCCGGCGGCGACGCGCTCGGCGTCGGCTCCGGCGTAGTTGCGGGCGGTCAGGTCGGCGATGACCCGCACCGACCAGTCGACCATCAGGTGCAGCAGCAGATGGTCCTTGGAGGGGAAGTACCGGTACACCGTCACCGGGGTCGTACCCGCCCGTACGGCCACCGCCCGGATCGTGGTGGCCTCCGGGCCGCCCTGGCGCGCCAGTTCCCGGGCCGCGGCCAGGATCTTCTCTCGCCTCGCCCGTTCTGGCTCCTTCAACGGCCGGGTGACGCTCAGGGTGGAACGGCCGTGCTCGACGGCCGGCAACGGAGTCTCCAACGACGATCAGGCCTTCCTCTCAGGCTTGAACATGAACTATAACGTGTTATATGAAAGCTCCCCTCATCACCGAGGACCTGTTCTCGCCCGAGGCGCTCGCCGACCCCTACCCGGCCTATACGCGGCTGCGCGAGCGCGGCCCGGTGCACCTGCTGCCGCAGTTGGGCCTGCACCTGGTGGTGCGGCACGCCCAGGTCCTCCAGGCGTTGGACGACCCGGCCACGTTCTCCAGCAACCTGGCCGGACTGCTGACCGCCGGGACAGCCGGGCCAGAGCTGATGGACATGAGGGGGGCCGCGGTCGACGTCCTGGCCACCGCGGATCCGCCCGTCCACACCCCGCAGCGCGCCGCCGTCGCCCCGGTCTTCGGCCGACGCAACATCGCCGAGCTGACGGGCCGGATCCAGGACCTGCTCCTCCCACGCATTACTGCCCTCGCCGAGGGCGGGGGCGGGGACTGGATGGCGCGGGTCGCCGCCCCCGTCCCGGTCCTGACGATCAGTGCGATCCTCGGGCTGCCCGAGTCCGACGCCGAGCGGATCACCGCCTGGTCGGACACCGCGATCGAACTGCTGAGCGGCCTGGCCGGGCCCGACCGGCTGGCCCAGATCACGATCGAGATCCTCGACTTCATGCGCTACCTCGACCAGCAGCTCACCGCCGCCGCCGCCCACCCGCGCGGCGGGTTCCTGGACGCCCTCGCAGCCGATGAGGCACTCACCCGCGACGAACAAGTCGCGATGGCGCTGCAGTTGGTCACCGCCGGCAGCGAATCGACCGCCAGCCTCATCGGCGCCACCGCCCACGCCCTCGCGAACGACCCCGCCCTAGCTGATCGGCTGCGCGAGGATCCCGACCAGATCGCAGAGTTCGTGGAGGAGACGCTGCGCCTGGAAAGCCCGTTTCGCGGTCACTTTCGCGTCACCACCCGCGACACCGCCCTGGGCGGCGTCGACCTGCCCGCAGGATCCCGCCTCATGCTCCTGTGGGGAGCGGCCAACCGCGACCCGCACGTCTATCCCCGGCCCGGCGCCCTGGACCTGAGCCGGCCCGCCATCCGATCCCACGCTGCCTTCGGCCGCGGAATCCACTTCTGCATCGGCGCCCACCTCGCCCGTCTCGAAACGGTTCTCGCCGTCCAGACCCTCCTCGCCCAAGGCCCCTTCCACCTCACCGCACCCACCCAGCACGTGCCCAGCCTCATGACCCGCCGCCTGGCCCGCCTCGACCTGGCCTTCACGCCCTGACCCGCCAAGGCCCGGGCTCAGCTCCGCTGGCACCGGGACCTGATCGCGGGCCGGCATGCCGCCCGATCCAAACCTAAGGGGCCGGGCCGCCCACCGGCTGTCCGTTCCATCGGCTGCTGCCGGCATTCGGACGGTGCTCACCGGGGTGCGGATGCCCAGATGAACGCGGCGATGGAACGGTGGGTGCAGACCTGCCGCCGTGAGCTCCTGGACCGCATGTTGATCTGGAACCAGCGGCACCTGCTCCACGCACTCGGCGAGTTCGAGACTTTCGACAACGAGCATCGCCCGCATCAGGGCATCGCCAACGCCCGCCCGTTAAAACCGCTGTCTCCGCCTATCAGTGAACCAGACCAGATCGCCCACCTGAAGGTCCGAAGAAGGCAACGGCTGGACGGGATCCTCAACGAGTACCGGCATGTAGCTTCGCCTGCACGGACGAGGTTTCGGCAGGGGCAGGGTGAGGCACGTGGTGGCGACCTGAGCCGACCGGTGCACTGATGTCCGGGCGGGGACTCATCGACATGGCCCGGCACCCGGCTCAGGTTCCGGGGAGGATACGGCGTGTTTCGTAGGCCCACATTGCGATCTCGACCCGGTTGCGGGCGCCGAGTTTGGCCATCAGGCTGGCCAGATGCGTCTTCACCGTGCTGAGGCTGATGTGCAGCGCATCGGCGATCTCGGTATTGGTCAGCCCGCGAGCGACGGCGAGGAGCACCTGCTCCTCGCGGGCGGTGACGGGGGAGACCGGCTGGGCCGCGGGCCGGCCGGCGGGCAGGTCCGCGAACGCCTGGAGCAGGCGGACGGTGACGCTGGGCGCGATGAGCGCCTCACCGTCGGACGCCGACCGTACGGCCTGGGCCAGAAGGTCTGGTCCCGTGTCCTTGAGGAGGAATCCGCGGGCGCCGGCACGCAGCGCGCCGTAGACGTACTCGTCGAGGTCGAAAGTGGTGATGACGACCACGGCCAGCGGGTCGGCGACGCCGGGGCCGGCGACCAACCGGGTGGCCTCGAGCCCGTCGGTCACGGGCATGCGGATGTCGAACAGGCAGACGTCGGGGCGCAGTTCGCGGGCCAGCCGTACCGCTTCCTGTCCGTCGGCGGCCTCGCCGACCACCTCGATGCCGGGCTGGGCGTTCAGCATGATCCGCAGCCCGGTGCGGATGATGGTCTGGTCGTCAGCGACGAGGACGCGGATGGGCACCGCTCTCGGTCCTCCCTCTCGGCAGCTCGGCTTCGACATGCCAGCCCTGGTCGGCGCCGGGGCCGGCTCGTAGTTCGCCGCCGAGCAGAGCCGCGCGCTCGCGCAGTCCGGCAAGTCCGTATCCGGCACGGCCTCGGCCGGTGCGTTGGCCGTTGTCGCGCACACTCACCCGTACCGTGTGCCGTTCGCCGGTGATCCGGACCACGACCTCGGTCGCGCTGACCGCATGGCGCATCGCGTTGGTCACCGACTCCTGCACGATGCGGTAGACGGCCGCGTCCACGGCCGGGGGCAGCGTGTCCAGCTCGCCGTCGAGCCCCAGGTCGACCTTGAGGTGAACCCCCGGCGTGCGCACCAGGCGCTCCAGATCCGCGACGCCGGCGGGCGGCGCCAGCTCGGCGCCGACCCCGCGGTCGCGCAGCGCGGCGACCATGGCTCGCATTTCCTCCAGCGTGCGCGCCCCTTCCTCCTCGACCCCCTCCAGCGCCTCGACGGCGGCGGACGGGTCGGTGGCCGCGAGCACCCCGCCCGCCTGGGCGCGGATCACCATGGCCGACACGTGGTGGGCCACCGTGTCGTGCAGTTCCCGGGCGAACTGCTCACGCTCGCGGGAGCGAACCTGCTCCAACTGCCGCTCGCGTGCGGTCCCCCAGAACCGCACGGCGGCCCCGATCAAGCCAGGCAGCCACAGGAAGACGAAGCCCCCGACCTGTTCGGCGGCCGTGGTGTCGTACGTGACGGTGCACAGCGCGAAGGTCGCCAGGATCACCGCGCCGCCCAGCACGATCTCCCGTCCCGATCCCCAGCGAAGCAGCGCGTACACCAGCACGAGCACGACCACGCCGGTGTCCAGGCCGACGGGCTCGCGCGGTGCGGCGACGAGCGAGGCCACCTGGAGCAGGCTCGTCGCGCCGAACGCCAGCGTGACCATCGCCAGCGGGCGCGTCCGGCGCCACAAGGGCAGCAGGCACAGCCACACGGCGAACCCCACCGCCACCGGCCGCCACACGACGTTCTCGCGCAGGGTGGCCTCCAGCACCACACTGCCCAGTCCCGCGGCGAGCAGCGCCCAGTCCCGCCACACCCGGGCGGGCGCGTCGGGCGGCCGGGGTTCGGTCCACAGGGTTCGCAGGTTGTCTCGCAGCACGGTTCTCAGCCTAGGGACCGCGCCGTGCCGCGCATCGGCCGAAAGGACGGGGCGTCCTTCCGCCCTGGGGCCGACGAATCCGCGGCCCACGAGCCGATGCCGCAGAGCGCCGTGGCGACGAACCTCGGCATCGGCGGCCGTACAAGGACGGCCGACGAGGTGGTTGGAGGACCCGATGCTCTCGAAAGCCCTGTTGCTCCTGGGTGCAGGCGCCGCCCGCCATCCCTGGCAGGTGATCGCGGCATGGCTGGTCGCCGCCACGCTCGCCGTCCTCGCGGCGATCGCCATCGGCGGGCGGACCGCGGACTCGATGACCGCTCCGGGACTGGACTCCCAACGGGCCGCGCAACTGATCGAGCGGGCCGGCACCGGCCAGGAGGGGATGACCGCCCAAGTGGTCGTCACCCCTCTCGACGACGGTGCGACGTTCTTCGACCACGGCAGCGCGCGCATGGCTCTCACGCGGCTGCAGACCGAGGTGCGGCGCCTGCCGCACGTGCTCGGCACGAGCGACCCGGCGGGGGTACTCGACGCAGGCGGGGACACCGCCGTGCGCGGCGGCCTTGTCTCGGCCGACGGGCGGATCGCGGTCGTCCGGGTGCAGTACCCCGACCAGAACCGGCTGTCGGCCAAGGACCTCGACGCCCTCGTCGATCTCGGCGACCGGCTGCGCGCCGAGCTGCCCCTGCGCATCGAGATGGGCGGGAACCT
Source organism: Actinomadura monticuli (assembly GCF_041463655.1). Lineage (NCBI taxonomy): Bacteria > Bacillati > Actinomycetota > Actinomycetes > Streptosporangiales > Thermomonosporaceae > Actinomadura > Actinomadura monticuli. The sequence continues at coordinate 61,069 of NZ_JAXCEI010000026.1, read as the reverse complement.
CTTCTATGCCTTCTCCGACCCCGACGGCGGCGCAAGCGAGCTGATCGGCATCCTCGCCGCGGCCGCGATCCTGTTCCTGGCGTTCGGTTCGCTCATCGCCGCCGCGCTGCCGATCGGCATGGCGGTCTTCGGGCTGACCGTCGGGGTTGCCACGATGACGGTACTGGCGGGGGTGACGGACGTCCCGACCTTCGCCCCTGTCCTGGGCAGCATGGTCGGGCTCGGAGTCGGCATCGACTACGCGCTGTTCGTGCTCGCCAGGCACCGGGAGTACCTCGCGCGCGGGTTCGATCCCCGCGAGGCCGCGGGGCGAGCGGTGGCCGCGGCGGGGAGGCCCGTGGTCTTCGCCGGCGGCACCGTCGTCGTATCGATCCTCGGCCTGGCGGTCGCGAACGTGCCGTTCATGACGATGGGCGGGCTCGCCGTCTCGATCGTTGTTCTCACCATGGTGGTCGCGTCGGTGACGCTGCTGCCGGCCTTCCTCGGCGCGGCCGGCCCACGCCTGGCCCGGGCCGGCCGGATCGGCCGGGCTCTGCAGACCAGGAACCTGGGCCGACTCGCACGGCGGCGGGACCCGGCGGCGGGCGCCGCCCCCGCCGCCGGGTGGCGGCGCTGGATCGGGCACGTCAGCCGGCACCCGGTGCCGTACGCGGTCGGCGCGGCGGGGCTGCTGCTGACCGCGACGCTGCCCGTGCTCGGCCTGCGCGTCGGCCTGCCCGACGACGGCTCCATGCCCCACAGCCGGACCGAGCGCCGCGCCTACGACCTCGTCGCCGAGGGGTTCGGCCCGGGCACCAACGGTCCCCTCGTCATCGCCGCGGACCCCGCCGGTGATCCGGGAGCGCTGGACCGACTCGCCGCAGGCGTCGCGGCGGATCCGGGCATCACATCTGTCGCGCCGACGCATATCGATCGGGCCACCGGCATCGCGACCATCGCGGTGTTCCCGACCACCAGCCCTCAGGACAAGGCCACGGCCGACACCATCGCCCGGCTGCGCACCGACGTGCTGCCCACGGCGATCGGGCACGGCCCGGCCAGGGCCCACGTCGGCGGCGCCGCCGCGAGCCTGTCCGATGTGGGCCAACGCACCAGCCAACGCCTGCCGCTGTTCGTCGCCGCCGTGCTGGCGATGTCGTTCCTGCTGCTGATGCTGGTCTTCCGCTCGATACTCGTACCGCTCAAGGCGGTACTGCTGAACCTGCTGAGCATCGGCGCGGCCTACGGCATCATGGTCGCGGTCTTCCAGTGGGGCTGGGGAGGCGCACTCATCGGGCTGGAAGCGACGGTTCCGATCGTGTCGTTCATCCCGATGTTCCTCTTCGCCATCCTGTTCGGCCTGTCGATGGACTACGAGGTGTTCCTCCTCTCCCGCGTACGCGAGGAGTACCTGCGCACCGGCGACAACAGCACGGCGATCATCGAGGGCGTCTCGGGCACCGCCCGGATCATCACCTCGGCCGCTCTCATCATGGTGGCGGTCTTCCTGTCCTTCGCCGCCGTCGACGACCCCTCCGCCAAAATGTTCGGGCTCGGCCTGGCCACCGCGATCCTCATCGACGCCACGGTCGTGCGCATGGTGCTGGTACCGGCGACCATGACACTCCTCGGCCGGACCAACTGGTGGCTGCCGAGGTGGCTGGACCGGATGCTTCCCCGCGGCCCGGCCGGCACCGACGCGGAATCCACGGGTGAGGCCCCGCGTCCACGGCTGGTTGACCGCTGACTCAACTCCTGCCCGCCCTCGGCGTCCGGCACTTCAGCGTCACCTGGGGGGCATATCGAGTCGTGACCACCAGGTGGTCCTGGTGAGGTCTTCGATCCAGATCATCGAGGCGCGCAGGTGGAGACCGGCGAGGTAGCGTCCGGGTTGAACACTGGGAAGCCGGAGCCGGCGCTGTGCTGGTTCTTGAGGTCCGGTGTGAACCGGCTCGGTGCCGCAGGAGGCGGCCGAGTTCACTAACGAACGGCTAACAAACGATCAAGAGGCCGGTTCTCCGTGGTGGAGAAACGGCCTCTGAGCTGGTATTTCTTGTCGGGACGGCGGGATTTGAACCCACGACCCCTTGACCCCCAGTCAAGTGCGCTACCAAACTGCGCCACGTCCCGGTGCCCGGCGGAGCGGGCTTGATTACTGTAGCGCAGTCCATGGAGTCGTGCGTACTCGGTTACAGGGGCGCTGATCTCTGGTAGGCAGGCCGGATGGTGTCTTTACGGGCGGTGCTCGGCGGGGTCCTGTGCGTGGGGCTCGTGTGCGGGTGCGGCGGTGGTGGAGGAGGGGCGCTGCCGGTGAGTGCGAGTCCTGAGCCGGAGACGCCGAAGGCCACGCGGGCTTCCGACGCGCCGGTGGTGCGGGTCCCGGCGGGGGTGCGGGCGTCTTATGTGGTCTTCGATCGGCGGGCGGGGCGGGTCGTGCTGCAGAGGGGGGCGCGGCGGACGTTCCGGTCGGCCTCGGTGGTGAAGATCCTCATCGCGCTCGATTTCCTGGAGCGGCACCGGGCGTCGGCGGCGGATCGGGCGTCGCTGGCGTCGATGCTGCGGTCGAGCGACGACCAGGCGGCGACGGAGTTCTGGCGGCGGGGCGGGCAGGGGAAGGTCATCGAGCGGATGGTGCCGGAGGCGGGGCTGGCGGAGACGGCGCCGCCGCCGGCGGACAAGCCCGGGTTCTGGGGGTACACGGCGCTCAGTGCCAGGGACGTGGTCCAGACGTACCGGTACCTGCTGGACGAGGTGCCGGCGGCGCGGCGGGACTTCGTGCTGGAGCAGCTGCGGAGGTCGACGCCGTGCGGGAAGGACGGGTTCGACCAGACGTTCGGGATCCCGCGGGCGCTGAAGCGGCCGTGGGCCGTCAAGCAGGGGTGGTCGGGGTTCGGGGACGTGCCGGCGGAGCCGTGCCGGCGGGGCGGGGCGCGGCCGGCGGCGTGGGTGCCGGATCTGGGGATCGGGCGGCCCGTCCTGCACACGACGGGGGTGGTCGGGGACAAGATCGTCGTGGTGCTGACGCTGCAGCCGGCGGGGTCGTCGTTCCGGGCGTCGGCGGCGCGGATCACGGCGCTGACCGGGGAGGTCTGGCGGGCGACGTGACGGGCGTCACACAGTGGGGAAGGGTTCCGTCCGGCGCGGGTCATCGGGAGTGGTGGGCGTCGGGCGGGAACGGAAAAGTGGGTTAAAGATCTGGACTGTTTACCAGGTTGTGGGCGAATAGTCCTTCGCTGGCGTATGTAGCTTTTTTCTCCCAGGGCAATGACGCCGAACGGGGGACAGGGTTGGCGGATGCGGAGGGCACTCAGCCCGGGGTGCACGTTGCGGACCTGGACGACCTGCGGGGCGCGGCGCACGATCGCGCGGTGCTGGCCGAGGCGCGGGTCGTGCTGGCCCGGCGGCTCGGCGTCGCGCCGGGGGAGGCCCTGCAGCACCTGATCTGGCTCGCGCGCGACCTGGACATCGATCTCGCGGAGGCGGCGTCCCTGCTGGTCAAGGACGGCGTCGGCGGGCCGGTGGGGGCCGTGCTCGCCGGGCGCCGGGCGCCGCGGGCCGAGGGCGCTACGGCGGAGCGCCAGGACGTCCTGTCGGAGGCCGAGGACGTCCTGCGGCGGGTGACGGCCGAGGACACGGCGGGGGACGCCGAGATCCGCGCCGGGGTGGGCGAGGACCCGGTGGCGCGGGCGCTGCTGGACGGGACGATCGACTCCTGCGTCCACCTGGTGCCCGTCAGGGACGCCGGGGGCGAGGTGGCGGACTTCATCTACGCCGACGTGAACCGCGTCACCCGGGACATGTTCGGCCGCGGCAAGGAGGAGCTGACCGGCCTCCGGCTGCTGCAGACCGATCCGGGGGCGGCGCTCAGCGGGCTCTTCAACGAGTACGTGAAGGTGCTGGAGGGCGGGACCCCGCTGGAACGCGACTCGATCTCCTACACCACCGCCCAGCGGGGCCTGTCCCGTTCGTCCCGGATGAGCGTCCGGTGCGTGCGGGTGCCGACCGGGGTGTGCGTCACGTGGCGGTACCACTCCGCCGAGGACCGGGTCGCGCGGCGGATGGAGCGGGTGGAGCGGCTGGCGCTGATCGGCTTCGGCGAGTGGGACCTCGCGACGGGCGAGGCGGACTGGACGCCGCAGATGCTGGCCAACTACGGCCTCACCCCCGAGGAGGTGCCGCCGATGCCGCACGACCTGCCGAAGGCCGTGGCGGACGACGACCTCCCGCTGATGGAGGAGGCCATCCAGACGATGTTCTCGCGCCGGGAGCCGGTGGAGGCCGAGCACCGCGTGATCGGGCCGGACGGGACGGCGCGCCACCTGTGGGTGTTCGCCGAGCCGGTGCTGGGCGAGTCCGGGCTGCCGATCTCGATCAACATCGTCTCGCAGGACATCACCCGCCGGCGCGGGGTGGAGCGGGCGCTGGCCGAGACCCGGCGGCAGATGCTCAAGCAGCAGGCGCGGACGGCGCAGGAGCGGAAGGTCGCGGTGACGCTGCGCCGCGCGATCCTGCCGGACGAGGACGAGGTGGAGCAGCTGGCGGGCCTCGTCATGGCGGTCCGCAGCCTGGCGGCGGAGAGCACCGCCCGCATCGGCGGGGACTGGTTCGCGACCCGCGCCATGGCGGACGGGCGGGCGCTGTTCGCCATCGGGGACGCGGCCGGGCACGGCCTCCCGGCGGCCGCGGCGATGGCGCGGACCCGGAACGGGCTGCTCGGCCTCGCCTGCACCGGTGAGCCCGCGGGACGGCTGGTGGGCTGGCTGAACGAGCTGGTCGGCAACATGGACCCGCCCGCGACGGGGACGGCGATCGTCGCCCATTACGACCCGTCCCGCCGGGTGCTGGAGTGGACGTGCGCGGGCCATCCGCCGCCGATCCTGGTCCGGGGCGGGAAGGCGATGCCGCTGGAGGTCGTCCGGGACCCGATGCTCGGCGCCATGCCCGGCTGGCAGTACACGACGATCACCACCGAGCTGCACCCCGGCGACCTGCTGTTCCTCTATACCGACGGCCTGGTGGAGCGCAGGGACGCCGACCTGGACGAGCGCATCCTGGACCTCACGGGCATCCTGCGGGACTCCTCGGAGCGTCCGGACCGGGTGCTGGACGAGGTGCTGGCGCGCATGGAGCACGACCGCGCCGCGGACGACACCACGCTGTTCGCGGTGCGCGTCGAGTGACGGGCCTCACACGCGGCCCGCAGTGGTCGCGGGCTGTGAGCTAGGACGCACCTGAACCGCCGCTGAGAGCCCGTGACGGCCCGATCCCGGTGCCCCGCGGGGTGTCCGTGGCCCCCTCCGGAGGTTTCTTTACCTTTTGGTCATCGGGCGGTAAGGCCCGTGGGCAAAGGGCTGGCGGCCACTTCGGTGAAGATCGGGAAGATGCGGCGCCCTGACGGTGTTGGTGAATCCTTGGAAGGGCTTTGAGCAGGCAAGACCGAAGTTTGTGGCTCATTTGCTTTTCCTGGGAAGGTTGATACCTTCTATCCGAATCACGCAGCGCGCCCCATGCGTTGCCGCCGGCCGTGCCGCGCACGGCCGAGGATCGCGGAGCGGTATCCGCACGCGATGCGCGCCATGAAGATGCGCGCCCCACCTCAGATAAGTCGCTGAGACACATCCGAAAAGTCGGCACCGCCGTGTGCGGTGCGAGGCCGAGTCCGTCCAGGTCGCACGACCGGACGGAGCCGGGGACCCAACGTTCCAGGGGTGAATCGGCGCGCAGAGACGCGCCGTAGGGCTGCTTCCATGCCCGAATCCGTCAGCTAACCCGGTAGGCGTCATGGAAGACAAGGAGATTCCCTGCATGACCGGTCGTTTCGATCGTTTCGCGCTCAACCGCTTCTCGTCCGAGGACAAGGCCGTCGGCGTCGCCGTCAGCGCGGTCGTCGCCGGAGCCGTCGGGCTCGCCGTCCTCAACCCCCTCGCGGGGGGCCGCGCCGAGGCCGAGACCCCGGTCCGCGCCGCGGCGGCCGTCGCCGAGCAGGGCACCGCGTCGCAGAGCACCGCGTCGAAGGCGTCCACGGGCATGACCACCGCCGAGGCCCGCGAGGCCGGCTACAAGGTGCCGCCGCGCGCGGTGCAGCCCTCCGAGGTCATCAAGCTGGCCCAGAAGCAGGTCGGCATCAGCGAGGGCAAGGGCAAGCAGACCAAGTTCCACGACTGGTACGTCTCGACCCCGCACGCCAAGGCCACCGCCCAGCGCGACGGCGGCTTCTCGGTCAAGGCCTACAACGGAGCCCAGTGGTGCGACATGTTCGTGTCCTGGCTCGGCGCCCAGACCGGCGTGAAGAACATGGGCTGGGACGCCTACACCGTCCAGCACGCCTCCTGGTTCAAGAAGACCGACCGCTGGGGCCACAAGGCCAAGCCGGGCGCCGTCGTGTTCTTCGACTGGAAGGACGGCAGCAACGGCAGCATCGGTGACATCGACCACGTCGGCCTCGTCGTGAAGGACAACGGCGACGGCACCGTCAAGACCATCGAGGGCAACAGCAACGACCAGGTCGAGAAGAAGACCCGGGACAAGTCGGAGATCGTCGGCTACGGCTACCCCGACTACGCTTCCTGACCCTCCGCGAGGACGGCGGAACGCGACACCCTGAAGGCGCCCGGCTCCGGCCGGGCGCCTTCGGGCGTTCCCAGGTGGTTGCGTCCTATGTCTCCCGCGAAGGCGGGTAATGCTAAGCGTTGACAGCCTTTGATCCCTCTTGGACCTCGATGGGCTCTTCCTGGATAGGAATCCCTGGCAACGCGTCCGACCGGCGCCCGGGCGGCTCCGTCCCGGGGGAACTGGCGAGGGGGGATGCCCATGCGGGTGCGCCCGGATGTCAGCGTGGTGGTGATCGCGTACAACGACGCCCGGCGGCTGCCCCGGGCGGTCGCCTCGTCGCTGGCGCAGTCGCTGGGCGTCGTCGAGACCGTGATCGTCGACGACGCCAGCACCGACGGCACCGGGGAGATCGCCGACCGGTTCGCCGCCGCGCATCCGGGACGGGTCCGGGCCGTCCACCTGCCGTCGAACTCCGGAGGCTGCGGACGCCCCCGCAACACCGGCGTCGACGCCTCGTCCGGCCGGTACGTGATGTTCCTCGACAGCGACGACCTGCTGGACCGGCACGCCTGTCTCAACCTGCTGGCCGCCGCCGAGGACACCGGGGCCGACCTGGTCTCCGGGCTGTGCGACCGGATCTTCCTGGACGTGCCCGAGGGCGCGAAGGGACGCGTCCGGCCCTGGTACCCGTGGCTCTACCGGCGCAGCACCGCGCACGGGTCGCTCAGCGACGAGCCCCGCCTCCTCTACGACACCCTCTCGACCAACAAGGCGTACCGCCGCGGCTTCCTGGAGGAGCACGGGCTGCGGTTCGTCGAGCGGCTGCACTACGAGGACCTGCTGTTCACCGCCGAGGCCTACCTGGCGTCGGGGCGGACCGCGCTCATCCCGCACCGCGTCTACAACTGGCTCGTCAAGGAGCGGACTGCGGCGCCGTCGATCTCCAACCGGCGCACCCAGCTGGCCAACTTCGCCGACCGGCTGGAGATCCATCGGCGCATCGACATGCTGTTCGCGCTGCGCGGCGCCCACGACCTGCGGCTTGCCAAGGACGTCAAGTTCGTCAACCACGACCTGGTCCTCTACCTGCGGGAACTGCGCGACCGAGACCCAGGCCACCGAGCGCGCTTCCTCGAGCTGGCGGCCGGCTACCTGGCCGAGCTGGACCCGCGCGCGTTCGAGCTGGCCCGCCGGCTGCCCGCGATCGCCGCGTACCTGATCCGCGAGGGCGACCACGAGGGGGCGCTCGCCGCCGCCGAGTACCGGGCCTGGGAGCGGCCCGAGCTCCGCGCCCGGCTGGTGGAGCGGGACGGACGGGTCTACTGGGGCGCGGGCGGGCCGCGCGGGCGGCACGGCCACCGGGTCCTGGACGTCACCGGCCTCGGCTTCCACGTGCGGCCCCTGAAGGACCTGCGCCCGGCGAACACGGTGACGCGGCTGGAGACGCGCGGCGGCCGCGTCCTGATGGCCGGGCACGTGCTGAACCCCCTGAACCGCGTCCCGGCGGACGCCGAGCTCGCCGGGACGCTGGAGTTCTGCGACCGGCGCCGCCGCGCCCGCACGGTGCGGGCCCGCGCCGTCGTCCGGCACGAGGGGGACCGGCTGGCCTGGCGGTCGGAGTTCGACCCGCTCCGCCGGATCAGGCCGATCGGGTTCATCGATCCCGTCTGGGACGTCCGGCTGCGCGTCCGGGTCAACGGCGAGGACATGGTCACCCGCCCCGGCGAGGGCCGCGGGTCGCCGTCGCTGACGGGCGTCGCGCTGCCCGTCCGGCCCCGGCTGACCCGGATCGCCGCGGACCGGCTCCGCTCCTACGTCACGGGCGGCGGGCACCTGGCGTTCGCACTGGAGACGGCGAGCCCGTGGGCGCGGCTCGCCGGGGCCGCCGCGCTCCGCGCCGCCCGGTCGCCGGCGGGACGGCTCGTATGGCGCCGCGCGCGGGGGCTGAAGAAGTCCGTCCGCCGGCGGCTCACCGCCCGGACGACCAAGATCGCCGTGTTCAACGGGGTGCTGAGCCGGCTGCCCGTCCGGCCCGGCCTGGCGGTCTTCGAGAGCCATCTCGGCCGCCACTACTCGGACAACCCCAAGTACATCTACCGGGAGCTGCGCAGGACGGGCCGGCCGGTGACGGCGGTGTGGGCGTACGCGTCGTCGCCGAAGGGGTTCCCGGACGACGCCAGGCTGGTCCGGCGCGGCTCGTGGGGCTACTTCCTGGCGCTGGCGCGCGCCCAGTTCTGGGTCGACAACCAGGGGTTCCCCGAGGGGCTGCGCAAGCGCCCGGGGACCACCTACATCCAGACCTGGCACGGCTCGGCGTTCAAGCTGATGGGCCTGGACCAGCCGCGCATGAAGAGCGGCCCCGCCGCCGAGCGGGCCCGGCTGCGCCGGATGGTGGAGCGCTACGACTGCTTCCTGGTCCGCTCCGGGCACGACGCCGAGACGCTGTGCGCCGGCCTCGGGATCCGCTCCGAGCTGCTCCCGGCCGGCTATCCGCGCAACGACCCCCTGGTCAACGGCCTGGACGGCGATCCGGAGCTGGCCGCCGAGGTCGCCTCGCTGCGCGCGTCGCTCGGCCTGGACGGCGGCCGCCGCGCCGTCCTGTACGCGCCGACGTTCGCCACCGGGCGCAAGGGGCGCCCCGTCGAGCTGCTGGACCCGCCCGTCGACCCGGAGGTGTTCGCGCGGGAGCTCGGCGAGGAGTTCGTGCTGCTCGTCCGGCCGCACTACCTGTGCCGGGCCAACGTCCCGCCCGGCGCCCGCGCGGTGATGCGGGACGTCGGCGCGGTGCCCGACGTGACCCCGCTGCTGCTCCTCGCGGACGCGCTGGTCACCGACCACTCGTCGATCATGTTCGACTTCGCGCTGCTGGACCGGCCGATCATCCTGCACCTCCCGGACGGCCGGGACCGCGCCACCGGCTACTTCGACCTGGAACTGCACGGGCCGGGGCCGATCACCCGCGGCGAGGAGGAGCTCGTCGCCGCGCTGGCCGGGCTGGACGAGGCGGAGGCCGTCCACGCGTCCCGGCGCCGCGCGTTCGCCGCGCGCTTCGGCGAGCACGACCGGGGCACCGCCGCCCGCACGGTGGCGGACCGCTACTTCCCGGCCGCCCGGCCGGGCCACGGGGGGAACAGGCATGGCCGCACCGCGTGACGTCTTCATCGTGTGCAACAACGCCGACGAGATGGGCGGGCTCCAGCGCTGGGCGCACCACATGGCGCGGCTGCTGGCCGGCCGCGGCGACCGCGTCACGCTCGTCGGGATCACGCGCGGCCCGGACCCCTACCACCACGGGCGCGACGGCTCCTACGCCGTCGAGGTGCTGCACCGCGACTGGCGTTCGCCGGTGCACGCGTGGCGGCCCGCGACGCCGGTGCAGCGGCTGAACGCGGCGGCCCGCGTGCGGGAGATGCGGCGGGCCGCGGCCCAGCGGCGCGGCGCCGCCCGGCTGTCGGAGCTGTTCGCCGGCGCCGGGCCGGGGGCGGTGGTCATCGTGGCCCAGGTGTGGGCGATGGAGTGGGTGCGGCTGGCGGACACGTCCGGGCTGCGGGTCGTGGCGATGAGCCACGAGTCGTACAAGGCCACCCGCGGGTCGACGCGGTACCGCCGGGTCCGGGAGCACTACGCGGGCGCCGACCGGATGCTGGTGCTGACCGCCGAGGACGCCGACGCCTGGGCCGGGGACGGCATGACCAACGTCGGCCACATCCCGAACGCGCTGCATGTCACGCCGTCTGTCCATCCCACGCTGGACCTCCCCGTGGTCGCCTGCGTCGGGCGGCTGTCGCACGAGAAGGGCGTGGACCTGATGCTGGAGGCGTGGCAGCGGGCCTCCGCGCGCCACCCGGAGTGGCGCCTCCACATCTACGGCAGCGGTCCGGAGGAGGATGAACTGCGCGCCCAGGCGGCGGCCGTGGCAGGCTCGGTCGAGTTCCGGGGCGTGATCGCCGAGGTCGAGGACGCGCTGGTGGAGGCGTCGGTGTTCGCGCTGCCGTCCCGTGCGGAGGGCTTCCCGATGTCGGTGCTGGAGGCCATGGCGTACGGGCTGCCGACGGTGGCGTTCGACTGCGCGCCGGGCGTCCGGGAGCTGATAGCAGACGGCCGGGGCGGCGTCCTGGTCGAGCCCGGCGACACGATCGCGTTCGCCGCCGCCCTGGAGCGGCTCATGGAGGACCCGGACGTGCGCCGCCGCCTCGGCGCCGAGGCCCGCGCGTCCGTGCTGCGGTTCCATCCGGACGCCGTCCTCGCCCGCTGGGACAGGCTGTTCGACCTGCTCCACCGGGACCTGCCGCGGGCCGAGCCGAAACGTCCGCCCGCACCGGTCCCGCAGTGGACGGCCGCGGGGAATCCCGCGGCGAGGGCGGCGGGCAGGCCCGGACGCGAGACCGAACCCGCACCGGGGGTTTGATTCTTTCTAACAACTGTTTGGTAGAGTCGGGGCGTGAACGAGAACGAGTCGCCGGAGGACCGCGCCTTCCGCGCCGAGGTCCGCGACTGGCTCCAGGCGAACCTGTCGGGCGAGTTCGCGCACGCCCGCGGGCTCGGCGGGCCCGGCCGCGAGCACGAGGCGTTCGAGGAGCGGCTGGCCTGGGAGCGGCACATGGCCGCCGCCGGCTGGACGTGCGTCGGCTGGCCGGTGGAGTACGGCGGCCGCGGCGCCACCCTCGAGCAGCAGGTGATCTTCCACGAGGAGTACGCGCTCGCCGACGGCCCCGCCCGCGTCAACCACATCGGCGAGAACCTGCTCGGCCCCACGATCATCGCGTTCGGCACCGACGAGCAGCGCGCCCGCTTCCTCCCGCCGATCGTGGCGGTCGAGGAGCTGTGGTGCCAGGGCTACTCCGAGCCCAACGCCGGCTCCGACCTCGCCAACGTCCAGACCCGCGCCGCACTCGCCGGCGACCACTGGACGATCGACGGCCAGAAGGTGTGGACGTCCCTCGCCCTCGAATCGGACTGGTGCTTCGTCGTCTGCCGCACCGAGCCCGGGTCGTCCCGCCACAAGGGCCTGTCGTACCTGCTCGTCCCGATGAAGCAGGACGGCGTTGACATCCGGCCGATCATCCAGCTCACCGGGACCTCCGAGTTCAACGAGGTCTTCTTCGACGGCGCCCGCACCGGCGCCGGCAACATCGTCGGGGCGCCCGGCGAGGGCTGGAAGATCGCGATGGCGACGCTGGGCTTCGAGCGCGGCGTCGCGACCCTCGGCCAGCAGGTCGGGTTCCGGCGCGAGTTCGAGGGCGTCGCCGACCTCGCCCGGCGCACCGGCGCCATCGCCGACCCGCTGCTGCGCGACCGGCTGACCAGGTCGTACATGGGGCTGGAGATCATGCGGCTGAACGCCGTGCGGACCATGGCGGGCGTCGCCGCCGGAGCCCCCGGCCCCGAGTCGTCGATCTCCAAGCTGGTCTGGGGCACCTGGCACCGCGAGCTCGGCGAGCTGGCCATGGACGTCCTCGGCGCCGGCGGCCTGGTGGCCGACGGCGAGCCCTCCGAGCGCTCTTCGGGCGAAGCCCAGGGGTCCACCCCCAGAGGGGGGTACGACCTGAACGACTGGCAGCGGCTGTTCCTCTTCTCCCGCTCCGACACGATCTACGCCGGGTCGAACGAGATCCAGCGCAACATCATCGCCGAGCGCGTGCTCGGGCTCCCGAGAGAGGCACGCGGATGACCCCGCCCCCCTACGTCCCCGGGCACGGCCTCCTGAAGGACCGCGCCGTCGTGATCACCGCCGCGGCGGGCGCCGGGATCGGCGGCGCCACCGCCCGCCGCTGCCTGGAGGAGGGCGCCCGCGTCCTGATCTCCGACACCCACGAGCGGCGGCTCACCGCGTCCGCGCGGGAGCTGGAGAAGGAGTTCGGCGCCGACCGCGTCGCCGCGCTGCCCTGCGACGTCACGTCCGAGGAGCAGGTGCGGGCCCTCTACGACCTGGCCGTGGAGCGCTTCGGGCGCATCGACGTCGCGGTCAACAACGCCGGCCTCGGCGGGACCGCCGACCTCGTCGACATGACCGACGAGCAGTGGGACCGGGTCATCGACATCACCCTCAACGGCACCATGCGCTGCACCCGCGCCGCCCTGCGCATCATGCGCGGGCAGGGCGCCGGCGTCATCGTCAACAACGCCTCGGTGATCGGCTGGCGGGCGCAGAAGGGGCAGTCGCACTACGCCGCCGCCAAGGCCGGCGTCATGGCGCTCACCCGCTGCTCCGCGCTGGAGGCCGCGGACCACGGCGTCCGGATCAACGCCGTCTCCCCGTCCCTCGCCATGCACCCGCACCTGGTCAAGGTGACCTCGGAGGACCTGCTGGACGAGCTGACGCGCCGGGAGGCGTTCGGACGCTACGCCGAGCCCTGGGAGGTGGCCAACGTTATCGTCTTCCTGGCCAGCGACTACTCCTCGTACATGACGGGCGAGGTCGTCTCCGTCTCCTCCCAGCACGCTTAGGAAACCCGATGAGTCCACGACGGCGCGACGCCGAGGGCACCGCCGCCGCCCGCGCCGAACGGCGGGCCGAGCTGCTCGCCACGGCCGCCGAGGTGTTCGCCTCCCAGGGCTACTCCGCCACCACCGTCCGGAAGGTCGCCGACGCCGCCGGGATCCTGGGCGGCAGCCTCTACTACCACTTCGACTCCAAGGAGGCGATGGCCGACGAGATCCTGTCGACCTTCCTGGACGAGATGTGGGCGGGGTACGACCGCGTCCTGGCCGCCGGGCTCAGCGCCCGCGACACCCTGGAGGCCATCGTCGTCGAGTCGTTCCGCTCGATAGACCGGCACCGGCCCGCCGTCGTCCTCTACCAGAACGAGTCCAAGCACCTCGCGACCAGCGAGCGCTTCCACTACCTGCTCGACTCGCAGCGCCGGTTCGAGGAGATGTGGCTGTCCCTGCTGGACCGCGGCGTCAAGGAGGGCGCGTTCCGCGCCGACCTCGACCAGACGCTCGTGTACCGATTCATCCGCGACACCGTGTGGCTCGCGGCGAACTGGTACCAGCACGGCGGGCGCCTGTCCGCCGACGACATCGCCAAGCAGTACCTCGCCATGTTCCTCGAAGGCATCCAGGCGAGCTAGGCCCCCTGCACGAAGGAGAAGACCCATGGCCGAGGCATACATCGTCGACGCGGTCCGCGCCCCGGTGGGGCGGCGCAACGGCGGGCTCGCCGGCGCGCACCCCGCCGACCTCGGCGCGCACGTGCTCACCGCGCTGATGGACCGCACGAAGGTCGACCCGTCCGCCGTCGAGGACGTCGTGTTCGGCTGCGTCGACACGCTCGGGCCGCAGGCCGGCGACATCGCCCGCACCTGCTGGCTCGCCGCCGGCCTCCCCGAGGAGGTCCCCGGCGTCACCGTCGACCGGCAGTGCGGCTCCTCGCAGCAGGCCGTGCACTTCGCCGCGCAGGCGGTCCTGTCCGGGACGTCCGACCTGGTCGTGGCGGGCGGCGTGCAGAACATGTCGCAGATCCCGATCGGCTCGGCGATGACCGCCGCCGCCCCGCTCGGCTTCACCGAGGGCCCCTTCGCCGGCTCCAAGGGCTGGACGCGCCGCTACGGCGACCAGGAGGTCTCCCAGTTCTACGGCGCCGAGAAGATCGCCAGCGACTGGGACCTGTCCCGCGAGGACATGGAGGCCTTCGCCTACGAGTCGCACCAGCGCGCCATCCGCGCCATCGACGAGGGCCGCTTCAAGCGCGAGATCGCCCCGTACGAGGGCGTCGCCACCGACGAGGGCCCGCGCCGCGACACCACGCTGGAGAAGATGGCCGGGCTGAAGACCCTCGTGGAGGGCGGGCGCCTCACCGCGGCCGTCTCGTCCCAGATCTCCGACGGCTCGGCGGCACTGCTGATCGCGTCCGAGCAGGCCGTCAAGGACCACGGCCTCACCCCGCGCGCCCGCATCCACCACATCTCCGCGCGCGGCGAGGACCCGATCCGGATGCTGTCCGCGCCCATCCCCGCCACCGCGTACGCGCTGAAGAAGACCGGCATGACGATCGGCGACATCGACGCCGTCGAGATCAACGAGGCGTTCGCGTCCGTCGTCCTCGCCTGGCTGAAGGAGACCGGCGCCGACCCGGCCAAGGTCAACCCCAACGGCGGCGCCATCGCCCTCGGCCACCCCCTCGGCGCCACCGGCGCCCGCCTCATGACCACCCTCCTCCACGAACTGGACCGCACCGGCGGCCGCTACGGCCTCCAGACCATGTGCGAGGGCGGCGGCCAGGCCAACGTGACCATCCTCGAACGGCTCTGACTCCCTGACCCACGCGAGGAAACGGAGCTCACCGTGGACGTGTTCGAACCGGCCCGGCTGGGGCCGCTGACGCTGCGCAACCGTGTGATCAAGGCCGCCACCTTCGAGGGGATGACCCCGGACGCGGTGGTCAGCGACGACCTGATCGAGTACCACCGGCGGCCCGCCGCCGGTGGAGTGGCCATGACGACCGTCGCGTACTGCGCGGTCGCGCCCGAGGGGCGGACCGAGCGCGGCCAGATCTGGATGCGGCCCGACGCCGTGCCCGGGCTGCGCCGCCTCACCGACGCCGTGCACGCGGAGGGCGCCGCCGCGTCCGCGCAGATCGGGCACGCCGGGCCGGTCGCCGACGCCAGCTCCAACAAGGCGCCCGCGATCTCGGCCGGACGGTTCTTCAACCCGCTCGGCATGGCGTTCACCAAGGTCGCCACGGCGGAGGACGTCGAGCGCATCACCCGCGCGCACGCCGATGCGGCGCGGCTGGCGATCGAGTCCGGCTTCGACGCCGTGGAGATCCACTTCGGGCACAACTACCTGGCCAGCTCGTTCCTCAGCCCCCGCCTCAACCGGCGCAAGGACGGCTACGGCGGGCCGATCGAGAACCGGGCCAAGGTCGCGCTCGGCATCGCCCGCGCCGTCCGGGACGAGGTCGGCGACCGCATCGCGGTCACCGCCAAGCTCAACATGCGCGACGGCGTCCGCGGCGGCCTGGAGATCGACGACAGCCTCTACGTGGCCCGCCGGCTCCAGGAGGAGGGCACGGTCGACGCGCTGGAGCTGACCGCGGGGAGCTCGCTGCTGAACCCGATGTACCTGTTCCGCGGGCCGATGCCCATCCCGGAGTTCGCGGCGAACTACAAGCTCCCCCTGCGCATCGGCATGCGGATGTTCGGCAAGAGGTTCCTGCGCGTCTACCCCTACGAGGACGCCTATCTCCTGGAGCACGCCCGCAGGTTCCGGGCGGAACTCGACCTTCCGCTGATCCTGCTGGGCGGCATCACCACCCGCGAGACCATGGACAGGGCGATGGGGGAGGGCTTCCAGTTCGTCGCGATGGCCCGCGCGCTCCTCCGCGAACCCGACCTGGTGAACCGCATCGCCGCCGACCCGTCCACCCCGTCCCTGTGCACCCACTGCAACTACTGCGTCCCCACCGTCTACAAGGGCACCCACTGCCCCCTCATCCCCACCTGAGGATCACGCCCGGGCGCGGAGGGGCCGGGCACCCGCTCCGGTCAGGCCGCTTCGAGCGGCGCGCCGCCGAGTACGACGACTGGAAGCGCGCGGTGGAGCGTACGCTCGGGTGGATCCGCGCCGGCGAGGACCCGGCCTCCGCGCCCTAGATCCGGTTCCGCTCGACCAGCTGCTTGACGATCACGTTGCGCTGGATCTCGTTCGTCCCCTCGCCGACGATCATCAGCGGTGCGTCCCGGAAGTAGCGCTCGATGTCGAACTCGGTGGAGTAGCCGGCCGCGCCGTGGATGCGGACCGCGCTCAGCGCGATCTGCATCGCCGCCTCGGACGCGTACAGCTTGGCCATGCCCGCCTCCATGTCGCAGCGCTCGCCCGCGTCCAGCCGGCCGGCGGCGTCCAGGGTGAGCAGCCGCGCGGCGCGCAGCTGCGTGGCCATGTCGGCGAGGTAGTTGCCGACGGACTGGTGCTGCCAGATCGGCTTGCCGAACGCCTCGCGCTCCTGGGCGTAGCGCAGGGAGTCCTCGAGGGCGGCGCGTCCGACGCCCAGGGCGCGCGCCGCGACCTGGATGCGGCCCACCTCGAGGCCGCGCATCATCTGGGCGAAGCCGCGGCCCTCCACGCCGCCGAGCAGCGCGTCGAGCGGCGCCTCGTAGCCGTCGAAGGACAGCTCGCAGCTCTCCACGCCCTTGTAGCCGAGCTTCGGCAGGTCGCGCGAGACGGTCAGGCCGGGCCCCTTCTCCACCAGCAGGATGCTGATGCCCCGGTGCCGCGGGGACGCCTGCGGATCGGTCTTGCACATCAGCGCGATGAGGCCGGACATCCGGGCGTTGGTGATCCACATCTTGGCGCCGTCGACGACGTACCGGTCGCCGTCCCGCCGCGCGGTCGTGCTCATCGCCTGCAGGTCGGAGCCGCCGGACGGCTCGGTGAGCGCCATCGTGGCGCGCAGCTCGCCGGTCGCCATCCGGGGCAGGTAGCGGGCCTTCTGCTCGTCGGTGCCGAACACCGCGAGCAGGTGCGAGACGACCGTGTGCCCGCCGAACGCGCCCGCCAGCGTCATCCAGCCGCGGGCCAGCTCCTCAGTGACGAGCGCGTAGCACGCCTTCGACACGGCCGTGTCGCCGTACGGCTCCGGCACGGCGAGCCCGTAGACGCCGAGCTCCTTCATCCGGTCGATGAGTCCGGCGGGGTAGGTTCCCGCGTGCTCCAGGTCCCGGGCGACCGGGCGGACCTCCTTGTCGACGAAGTCCGCGACGACCTCGACGATGGCGCGCTCCTCGTCGCTGAGCGTGAACACGGCGGCTCGGCCTCCTCCCGCACGGGGATCTCATATATTTGATTTGAAAATACACCCCACCTCAGGCGCTCGGGGGAGACGATGACCGTTGCCCGTTCCGGCGACCACGCCCTCGGCAGGCGCCGCCAGCTCAGCGACGAGGTGGCCGCCCACGTCCGCGACCTCATCATGTCGGGCCAGGTCCGGCACGGCGAGTTCCTGCGGCTGGAACGGATCGCCGAGGACCTCGGGATCAGCGTCACGCCCGTCCGGGAGGCCCTGCTGTCGCTGCGCGGCGAGGGGTTCGTGACCCTGGAGCCCCGGCGCGGGTTCATGCCGGCGCCGCTCACCCGGCGGGACGTCCAGGACCTGTTCGAGGCCCAGGCGTACTTCGCCGGCGAGCTGGCCGCGCGCGCCGCGGGCACGATCGCCGAGCCGGAGCTGGCCGCGCTCGACCGGACGCAGGCGCTGCTGGAGGAGGCGTTCGAGGCCGGCGACTCGGCCGGCATCGAGCACGCCAACCACCGGTTCCACCGGCAGATCAACCTGTGCGCGGGGTCGCCGAAGATGGCCTGGCTGCTGCAGACCGTCGTCCGGTACGCGCCGCGCCGCTTCTACGCGAGCATCGACGGCTGGACCAGGGCGTCCGTCGACGACCACCACCTCGTCCTCGCCGCGCTGCGGACCGGGGACGAGGGGGCCGCGCGGCAGGCGATGCGGGCCCACATCCGGCACGCGGGCACGTTGCTGGTCGTCCACCTGGAGGCGCAGGGGTTCTGGGACGACCCGCCCGGGTGACGCCGCTCGATCCGGCCGCCGTATCGTATAAAAAATTTCCGGGAGGGCTGATGGACGACCGGGTGGTCACGGTCACCGACCGCGACGGGACGCGCGTACTCACGCTGAACCGGCCCGAGGCGCGCAACGCGATCGACGTCCCGATGCGCGAGCTGCTCCTGGCGGAGCTGGAGAGCGCCGCCGCCGACCCCGCGGTGAGGGCGATCGTGCTGACCGGCGCGGGCGGCACGTTCTCGGCGGGCGGCGACGTCCGGTCCATGGAGGGCGCCGACCCCGGCGCCGTGCGGGCCAGGCTCGCGCCCGTGCACCGGGCCGTCCGGCTGATCGCCACCTGCGGGACGCCGGTGATCGCGGCCGTGGAGGGCGCCGCCGCCGGGCTCGGCGTCTCCCTCGCCGCCGTCTGCGACCACGTGGTCGCCGCCGAGGACGCCCGGTTCGTCGCCGCGTTCGGCAAGGTCGGCCTCGTCGCGGACGGCGGCCTCCTCTGGACGCTCCCGCAGCGCGTCGGCATGGGGCGCGCCAAGGAGATGCTCGTGTTCGGGCGGACGGTGCCCGCGCCCCGCGCGCACGAGATCGGCCTCGCCGACTCCCTCGCCCCGTCCGGCGCGGCCCTGGAGAGCGCGCTCGGGCTGGCCGCCGAGGCCGCCGCGCTCGCCCCGCTCTCGGTCGCCGCCGCCAAGCGGCTGCTGGCCCGCGCCGACCACAGCCTGAAGCGGCTGCTGGAGTCCGAGCGCGAGGAGCAGGCGGCCCTCTTCGGAACCGCGGACTTCGCCGAGGGCCGCGCGGCGTTCGCCGAACGCCGCGCGCCGCGCTTCGAAGGCCGTTAGAGAGGAGCAGGAGTGAGCAGGCTGCAGCAGACGTACGGGCTGTCGGACGAGCAGCGCGAGATCATCGCGACCGTCCGCGCGTTCGTCGACAAGGAGATCCTCCCGGTCGCCACCGGGCTGGAGCACGCCGACGAGTATCCGCAGGCCATCGTGGACGGCATGCGGGACCTCGGGCTCTTCGGCCTGATGATCGGCGAGGAGCACGGCGGCCTCGGCGCGTCGCTGCTGACGTACGCGCTGGTCGTGGAGGAGCTGTCGCGCGGCTGGATGAGCGTGTCCGGCATCGTCAACACCCACTTCATCGTCGCCTGGATGATCGCCCACCACGGGACGGACGAGCAGAGGGCGCACTACCTGCCGAAGATGGCGGCCGGGGAGATCCGGGGCGCGTTCTCGATGTCGGAGCCCGGCTGCGGCTCGGACGTCTCCGCGATCACGACCCGGGCCGTCGCCGACGGGGACGACTACGTGATCGACGGGCAGAAGATGTGGCTGACGAACGGTGGCTCGGCCAACCTCGTCGCCACGCTCGTCAAGACCGACCCGGACGCAGGCCACCGCGGCATGACCACGTTCCTCGTCGACAAGACCCCCGGCTTCGGCGAGGTCGCGCCCGGCCTGACCGTCCCGGGCAAGATCGAGAAGATGGGCTACAAGGGGGTCGACACCACCGAGCTGATCTTCGACGGGTACCGCGTGCCGGCCGGCCGGATCCTCGGCGGGACGCCCGGCCGCGGCTTCTACCAGATGATGGACGGCGTCGAGGTCGGCCGCGTCAACGTGGCGGCGCGCGGCTGCGGCGTCGCGAAGCGCGCGTACGAACTGGCCCTCGGCTACGCGCGGCAGCGCGAGACGTTCGGCAGGCCCATCGCCGAGCACCAGGCCGTCCTGTTCCGCCTCGCCGAGATGGCGACCAAGGTCGAGGCCGCCCACCAGATGATGGTGATGGCGGCCCGCCGCAAGGACTCCGGCGAGCGAAACGACCTCGAAGCGGGCATGGCGAAGTACCTGGCCAGCGAGTACTGCAAGGAGGTCGTGGAGGACGCGTTCCGCATCCACGGCGGCTACGCCTACTCCAAGGAGTACGAGATCGAGCGCCTCTACCGGGAGGCGCCGATGCTGCTGATCGGCGAGGGCACCGCCGACATCCAGAAAATGATCATCGGTCGCCGGCTGCTGGAAGACTGACCGGTGACCGCAGCGGAGCGCCGGCGGAGTGAGGATCGCCGGTCAGTCCCCTTCGGGGGTCTGGGGGTCGCCCCCCAGGCAGGTACGCCGATGACCGCGGCGGAGCCCGAGCGGGAGACTTCTTCGGAGGGCGCTGGATCCTTGCTGCCCCTCGCGGGGGTCACCGTCGTCGCGCTGGAGCAGGCGGTGGCGGCGCCGTTCGCCACGCGGCAGCTCGCCGACCAGGGCGCCCGGGTCATCAAGGTGGAGCGGGTGGACGGCGGCGACTTCGCCCGCGCCTACGACTCGGCCGTGCGCGGCGGGCTCGGCACGCACTTCGCCTGGCTCAACCGGTCCAAGGAGTCGGTCGCGCTCGACCTGAAGCGGGACGAGGGCCGCGCGATCCTCGCCGACCTGGTGGCGGGCGCCGACGTGTTCCTGCAGAACCTGGCGCCCGGCGCGGCGGCGCGGCGCGGCTTCGGCGCGGACGTGCTGCGGGCCCGCGACCCGCGCCTCATCGCGGTCGACATGTCCGGATACGGGGCGAGCGGCCCGTACCGGGACAAGCGGGCCTACGACATGCTCGTCCAGGCCGAGACCGGGCTGATCTCCGTCACCGGCACCCCGGAGACGCCCGTGAAGGCGGGTTCGCCGCTGGCCGACATCGCCGCCGGCATGTACGCCTTCTCCGGCGTGCTCGCCGCGCTCGTGCGGCGCGGCACCACGGGGATGGGCGCGTCGATCGAGATCACGATGTTCGACGCGGTCGCCGAATGGATGAGCCAGGCGATGTACACGACGCTCTACACGGGCGCGGTGCCGCCGCGGACGAGGCTGAGCCACCCGGTGATCGCCCCCTACGACGCCTATCCCACGGCCGACGGCGTCGACGTGGTGATCGGCGTGCAGAACGACCGCGGCTGGGCGGCGCTCGCCACCGGGGTGCTGGGGAGGCCCGACCTGGTCACCGACCCCGAGTACGCGACCAACCGGGCGCGCGTCCGCAACCGGGAGAAGGTGGACGCGATCGTCGCCGGTGTCACGTCCCGCATGGCCCGGGACGAGCTGCTGGGGCGGCTCGACGAGGCGGGCGTCGCCGGCGCGTCGCTGAACGACGGCCATGGTCTGATCGCGCATCCGCAGCTCGCGGAGAGGGACCGCTGGCGGGAGGTCGGCTCCCCGGTCGGCGACATCCGGGCGCTCCTGCCCCCGATCACGTTCGCGGACGCCGAGCCGCGGATGGACCCGATCCCGGCGCTCGGCGAGCACACCGACGCCGTCCTGCGCGAACTCGGCCGCGACCGCGAGGCGATCGCCGCCCTCCGTGCCGCCGGCGTGATCGCCTGATCACGCCGGCGGATACCGTGGCGGCATGGCACGCCCCACTCCCGCCCCCGGCCGCCGCGACGAGCTGCGCGACTTCCTGCGGACCCGCCGCGCCCGGCTCGCCCCCGCCGACGTCGGCATGCCCGACGGCGGACGGCGCCGCATGCCGGGCCTGCGCCGCGAGGAGGTCGCCGTCCTCTTTCGCCGGGACGCGAGTCGGCGCCGTCGGGCTCGGCTGCATGGGGATGAGCTGGGCCTACACCGCGTCGGAACGGGACGATGACGCATCGGTCGAGCTGATCCGCGAGGCCCTCGACCTCGGCGTCACGTTCCTGGACACCGCGCAGCCCTACGGCGACGGCCGCAACGAGACGCTGGTCGGCCGCGCGCTGAGGGGACGCCGGGACGAGGCGGTCCTGGCTACTAAGACGGGTCTGGTCATCGAGGACGCGACGTCCTGGAACCTCGTCCGGAACGGGACGCCCGAGCATGTCAAGGGGGCCGAGGCGGGACGGGCGCTGCGCCGCGCGCTCGCCGGCGCGGCCTCGGGTGACCTGCGCGTCCAGGTCGGGGAGCTGCCCCTCGAACGGGCCGCGGAGGCGCACAGGCGGATCGAGTCGGGGGCCACGACGGGCAAGCTCGTCCTCGCCGTCGGGGGCTGACGATCAGCGCGCCGTCCCGGCCGGGACGGCGGCGGCCAGGGCGAGGAGGTCGTCGACGCTCCAGTGGTCGCCGGCGTGCTCGCCGTACTTGGCGGCGGCCAGGCGGCCGTCGGGGCCGAGCAGGAAGTCGGCGGGAAGGCCCAGGCGGCCGCCGTCCGGGCGCAGCTTCGGCGCCCGCGCGCGGCCCCGGGCGAGCTGCCAGGCGCTGACGGCGACCGCTTTGACGATCGTCCACCAGACCCGCGGGTGGAGCAGCGCGCGGCGGGCCGACTCGACGCCGAACTCGGCGTACAGCCGCTTCTCCGGGTCGCCGACCACCGCGAACGGCAGGCCGGCGACGTGCTCGCGCAGTTCGCCGGCGGACGAGTGGAACACGACGACCTCGCGGATCCCGGCGGCCTCGATCTCGGCGTGCCGGACGGTGAACGAGCGCAGGTGCAGGTTGCAGACCGGGCATCCGGCGAACCGGCGGAGCTGCAGGTGGACGAGCCGGCCGGGCTCGGGGACGGTGAGCGCGGGGCCGTTGACCGGGGCGAGTTCGCGCGCCGGGACGTCGGAGCCGGGGACCAGACGCATGGCGTCCTCCTTAGGTGTACAGCATACGCCTATGATGTTAAGCGTAGGCCATACGCTGTCAAGCGCCATGCCTCGACCCCGCTCGCTCAGCACCGAGAAGCTCGCCGGAGCCGCGCTCGCCGTCATCGACCGCGACGGGCTCGCCGGCCTGTCCATGCGCGCCGTCGCCAAGGAGCTCGGCATGAGCACCATGGCGCTCTACCGGTACGTGCGCGACCGCGAGGAGCTGGAAGGGCTCGTCGTCGACCTGGTCTACGCCGAGGTCGACCCGGCGCCGCCCCCGGACGGGCCCTGGGACGAGCGGATCATGATCATGGCGCTGCGGATGCGGGACGCGTTCGGCGCCCACGCCGCGATCGTGCCGCTGACCCTCACCCACCGGCACGCCTCGACCGGGTCGCTGTACTGGGGGGAGGCGGTCGCGGGCATCCTCGCCGAGGCGGGCGTCACCGGGCCGCGCGCGGCCATCGCGCTGCGCGCGCTGATCGCCTACATCATCGGCGCGATCCAGCTGGAGCACCTCGGGCCGCTGGCGGGGGAGGGGACGGCCGCCATCGCCGCGCTGCCCGCCGGCGAGTTCCCGCACATGGTCGAGACGGCGCGGCACGCCCGCCGCATCGGCCCCGACGAGGAGTTCCGCGGGGGGCTGGCGGCCGTGCTGCGCGGCCTCGGCGCGGCCCCCGGGAGCCCATGACCGGTTGGTCAGAAAGTTCGTCGGCGCGGGGCTTTCTGTGATTCGATCTTTGTAACAGTGGCGGAAGGCGCGCAGGTGAAAGGCGAGCACGTGAGCAGTGACAAGCAGGTGCCCTCGGGCGTCGACCCCAGCGTTCCCAGCGTCGCGCGGATGTACGACTACTACCTGGGCGGCAAGGACAACTACATCGCCGACCGGGAGGCCGCGGACCGGGTCATCGCCATCAGCAGGGAGGTCGGCAACGACGTCCGGCTGGCGGCCCGCGCCAACCGCGCCTTCCTCGGCAGGGCCGTGCGGATGCTGGCCGAGATGGGCATCCGGCAGTTCCTCGACATCGGCACCGGCCTGCCCACCCAGGAGAACGTGCACCAGGTCGTGCTGCGCTCCGCACCCGACGCGCAGATCGTCTACGTCGACAGCGACCCCATCGTGCTCGTGCACGCGCGGGCGCTCCTTGCGGACAACCCGCAGACCACGGTCCTGGAGGGCGACCTGCGCGACCCGGACGCGCTGCTCGCCGATCCCGCGCTGCGCGCCCGGATCGATTTCGACCGGCCGGTCGCCCTGATCCTGTGCGCCATCGTGCAGTTCATCTCCGACGACGCCGAGGCCGCGAGGATCGTCGGCCGGCTGTGCGAGAGCCTCCCGTCCGGGAGCCACCTGGTCATCTCGCACGTCTTCCCGGGCGAGGGGCACGACGACGAGCTCGCGGAGGTCGACGGCGTCTACAGCCGGACCACGGCGGGGAACTTCACCTTGCGCAGCCGCGCGCAGATCGGCGCGCTGTTCGCGGGGGCCGAACTGCTGCCGCCCGGCCTGGCCCCCGTCGAGGACTGGCGGCCGGACGGCGGCGGTGACTTCGACTTCGCCAGGGCCACCTACCTCGGCGGGGTCGGCCGCGTTCGCTGACCCGGCCGCGTTCGCCGACCCGGCCGGGTCACTCGGACCGGCCGGATCACTCCGGCCGGCGCACCACGTACGAGCCCAGCGCGGCGATCGCCTCGGCGGCCTGCGTCACGACGGCGTCGATCAGCTCCCCGCAGGTCGGCAGGTCGTCGATGACGCCGACGACCTGGCCGGACGCCATCACGCCCAGGTCGGGGCGGCCGTCCACCATGGCCGCCTTCAGCAGCATCGGCGTGTTCGCCGCCATCAGCACCTGGGACCAGGACAGGTCCTTGCCGTGCTTCATCGCCTTCCCGTCGGCGATCATCGCGCGCCACGACATCCCGGACAGCTTCTTGAACCGGGCGCCGTTGCGCACCGCCCGCACCAGGCCGCCGACCCGTCCGGACCTCTCCAGCGTGTCGACGAGCTCGCTGCGCAGCACCCGGTGCGGCATGCCGTCCACCTGCCGGGTCACCACGGTCTCGCCGGTCTCCAGGTACACCCGCTTGACGGCGTCCGGCACCGAGCTGTCGGACGTCAGCAGGAACCGGGTCCCCATCGCGACGCCCGCCGCCCCGTAGGACAGCGCGGCGGCCAGGCCGCGCCCGTCGAAGAAGCCGCCGGCCGCGATGACCGGGATGTCCACCGCGTCCACGACCTGCGGAAGCAGCAGCGTGGTGGCCACGGCGCCGGTGTGCCCGCCGCCCTCGCCGCCCTGGACGAGCACGGCGTCCGCGCCCCAGCCCGCGACCTTCTCCGCGTGCCGCCGCGCGCCGACCGACGGGATCACGACGAGCCCGGCGTCCTTCAGCTTGGCGATCAGCTCCCGCTTGGGGGCCAGCGCGAACGAGGCGACCCTCACGCCCTCCTTGATCAGGAGGTCGATGCGGTCGCCCGCGTCACCGGCGTCCGCCCGGAGGTTGACCCCGAACGGCGCCTCCGTGCGGTCCTTGACCTCGTGGATCGCGTCGGCGAGCTGGTCCAGCGTCATCGTCGCCGACGCCAGGATCCCGAGCCCGCCCGCGTTCGCGACGGCCGTGACGAGCTTCGGCCCGGCCACCCAGCCCATGCCGGTCTGGACGACCGGGTGCCGCACGCCCGCGAGCCGGGTCAGCGGCGTATCGAGCACCTGCTCCATCAGGCCCGCCCCCTGTCGGGGGACGACCTCCCGCGCCTCCCGGTTCGCTTCGCTCACGCCGGGACCTCCCGCTCGCGCAGCCCCTTCGGGTCGAGGACCTCGCGCATGATCCGCAGCTCCTCGGCGTCCGGCAGCCGCGTCTCCGGCACCTCGCCGGGGACGGCCAGCTCGAAGCCGGTGGCGGCCACCACGTCCGCGACGCTCACGCCGGGGTGGACGGACCGCAGCCGCATCCGCCGGTCCGGCGTGTCGAAGTCGAGCACCGCGAGGTTGGTCACCACGGCGCGGATCTCGTGCGCGCCCCGGTCCCAGCCGACGCCGCTCACCATGTCGACCTTCTCGGTGAACACCCGCGCGGAGTGCTTCGGCACCCAGTAGCTCGTCGGGTTCAGCAGCGTGTTGCCCGGCCCGCCGCGCACGCCGAGGAGCTGCCGGGCCGGCCGCTCCCAGTCGCCGATGCAGGAGATGTTGGTGTTGCCGTGCGCGTCGATCTGGCTCGGCCCCATCACCACGTGCCGCCGCCCGTTCAGGACGAGCCACAGGTGGTCGCGGAACGGCAGCCAGCCCTCGGTCGTCTCCGCCGTCCGGCCGAGCGGGACGGGCTCGGCGCTCAGCGAGGGCCCGCCGTCCGTCGTCAGCAGGTCGGGCGCGAACGTGGCCCGCGCCAGCCGCGACCCGAGCATCGGCACGAACCCGGCCACCGCGGCCGCGACGATCTCCCCGTCGCCCCGGAACAGGTCGGCGCACGCCGCCGCGCACACCTCTGCGCGCGTGATGTCGCTCATCGGTCCTCCTCCCGCCAGACCCGGACGGCGTCCTGGTAGGCGGCCTCGTCGCCGGACAGGAACCGCTCGCTGAACTCGGCCCACTTCTCCGGGTCGCCCGCCGCCTGGGCGTAGAGCTTCTGGAACTTCTCGTCCCGCCCGAAGTCGGGCGTGCAGTCGGTGAAGTGCGCCCCGTTCGGCGTCTCCACCACGCCCGCCACGTGCGACCGGCTGATCAGCATCGACTGCACGGGGCCCTCCTTGGCGAAGTCGGCCGTGTCGACGAGCCGCTCGCAGGACACGTACGTGCGGTCGGCCGCCTTGGCGAACAGGTCGTCCATGTAGGGGTCGGGGCCGAGGTACTGGGCGTTGCCGCGCGCGTCGGCGCGGTTCATGTGCACCAGCGCCGCGTCCATCTTCAGGGCCGGGACGGCGACGAGCTCGGTCGCGTCCTCGTACGGCGACCTGATGGTCTTCAGCTCCGGGTTCACCTTCAGGACGTCCGAGCCGAGGCCGACCGGGGTGGGCAGGAACGGCAGCCGGTGCGCGGCCGCGTACAGCCCGAACATGAACATGCCCTCGTCGTACTCGGTCAGCTCGATCGCGCCGGACTGGCGCGCCTGCCGGAAGTGCGGCTCCAGCGGGATCGAGTCCATCGTCACGAACGCGGTGACCAGCCGGCGGATCTTGCCCGCCGCGCACAGCAGCCCGACGTCCGGCCCCCCGTAGGTCACCACCGTCAGGTCGGTGACGGGGGAGCGGAGGATCGCCCGGACGAGCGCCATCGGCTTGCGCCGCGACCCCCAGCCGCCGATCCCGAGCGTCATCCCGCTCTCCAGCGACGCGGCGACCTCGTCGGCCGACATCACCTTGCTGCTCATTTCGCCCCCTTCGCGACGAAGGCGTCACGGTGCTCGTCGCCGGCGCCGACGAGGTTGAGCTCGAAGGTGAAGCCCTGCTCGTAGCGGTAGCTGCGCTTGACGTCGACCGGGTCGATGCCGTTCAGCGACTCCTTGGCGCGCCGGATG
The DNA here is from genome assembly GCF_041463655.1 of Actinomadura monticuli. Taxonomy (NCBI): domain Bacteria; kingdom Bacillati; phylum Actinomycetota; class Actinomycetes; order Streptosporangiales; family Thermomonosporaceae; genus Actinomadura; species Actinomadura monticuli. Next base: position 33,947 of record NZ_JAXCEI010000026.1, on the reverse strand, counting down.
ACGTACCGGTCCTTCGCGGCGATGTTGGCGGCGACCTCCATGGCCTTGGCGCGCAGCTCGCCCGCGGGGACGACCTCCAGCACCGAGCCGTGGTGGTGCAGCTCCTCCGCCGTGACGTTGCGGCACGTGTAGACCATCGCCCGCATCAGGTGCTGCGGGACGAGCCGGGCCAGGTGGGTCGCGGCGCCGAGCGCGCCCCGGTCCACCTCGGGCAGCCCGAAGTAGGCGTCCTGCGAGGCGATCACGATGTCGGCGTTGCCCGCCAGCCCGACCCCGCCGCCCAGGCAGAAGCCGTGGACGGCGGCGACGACCGGCACCTCGCAGTCGTAGACGGCCGCGAACGCGGCGTAGCAGCCGCGGTTCGCGCCGACGAGGGCCGCGTGGCCCTCGGTGCTCTGCATCTCCTTGATGTCGACGCCCGCGTTGAAGCCCCGGCCCTCGGCCCGGAGCACGACCGCGCCGACCTCGGGGTCGCGGCCCGCCGCGAGCACCGCGTCGGCCAGCTCGTACCAGCCCGCGACGGTCAGTGCGTTGACCGGCGGCGCGGCCACGACGATCTCGGCGACCCCGTCCAGGGTCGTGGTGGAGACTCCCATGCGCTACCTTTCCACCAAACATTTGTTAGAACAGAAGGTAGCAGAGGGTGCAGGAGGAGGCGGGATGTCACTGACGCTGGACCTTGCGGGCAAGATCGTCGTGGTCACCGGGGGAGTGCGCGGGGTCGGCGCGGGGATCAGCCGTGCCTTCCTGGAGGCGGGCGCCGACGTGCTCGCCGTGGCCCGGCGCGAGCCGGACGCGCTGCCCGAGGCCGGCGGCCGCACGGCGTCGTTCGTCTCGCTGGACATCCGGGACGGCGATGCCGCGGAGGCGTTCGCCGCCGGGCTCGACCGGGTCGACGTCCTGGTCAACAACGCGGGCGGCGGACCCTTCCTGCCGCTCACCGAGGGACCGCTGCGCACCCACGTCAAGATCCTGGAACTGAACCTGATCGGGCCGATGATCATGGCGCGGGCGCTGCGCCCGCTGATGCCGGACGGCGGCTCGGTGATCAACATCGGCAGCGTCAGCGGCGTGCGCCCCTCGCCGGGCACCGCCCCCTACGGCGCCGCCAAGGCCGGGCTGCACAGCCTCACCCAGTCGCTGGCCGTCGAATGGGCGCCGCACGTGCGGGTCAACTCGCTGATCCTCGGCATGATCCGCACGGAGCTGGCGCACCTGCACTACGGCGACGAGGAGGGGGTGGCGGCCGTCGAGCGGACCGTCCCCATGGGCCGCCTCGGCACCCCGTTCGAGGTCGGCGCGGCGTGCGTCTACCTCGCCTCCGACCTGGCGTCCTACGTCACCGGGACCCAGCTGCTGATGCACGGCGGGGGAGAGCGCCCCGCCTTCCTGGACGCCGCCACCGTGAACAAGGAGGAAACGCGATGATCTGCAAGGACCGGGTGGTCGCCGTCACCGGCGCCGGACGCGGCCTCGGCCGCGCGCACGCGCTGGAGTTCGCCCGCGAGGGCGCCCTCGTCGTCGTGAACGACCTGGGCGTCGCCCGGGACGGCACCGGCGACGCCTCCGGCGGGCCCGCGCACGACGTGGTGAAGGAGATCGAGGCGCTCGGCGGGAAGGCCGTCGCCAGCACCGACGACATCGCCACCGACGAGGGCGCCGCGGCGCTCGTCGCCACCGCGATCGACGCGTTCGGGCGGCTGGACGTCCTCGTCAACAACGCCGGCTTCCTGCGCGACCGCATGCTGATCAACCTGGGCGAGGACGAGTGGGACGCCGTCATGCGCGTCCACCTCAAGGGCCACTTCCTGCCGCTCAAGCACGCCGGGCGGTACTGGCGGGCCGAGAGCAAGGCGGGCCGCCCCGTCGACGCCCGGATCATCAACACCTCCTCCGGCGCCGGGCTGCTCGGCAGCGTCGGCCAGGGCAACTACTCCGCCGCCAAGGCCGGGATCGTCGGCCTCACCCTCGTCGCGTCCGCCGAGATGGGCCGCTACGGCGTCACCGTCAACGCGATCGCGCCCGCCGCCCGCACCCGGATGACCGAGGAGGTCTTCGCGCAGACGATGGCGGCCCCCGCCGAGGGCGAGTTCGACGCGATGGCCCCCGAGAACGTCTCGCCGCTCGTCGTCTGGCTCGGCTCCGCCGGGTCCCGCGAGGTGACGGGGCGGGTCTTCGAGGCCGAGGGCGGCAAGATCTGCGTGATGGACGCCTTCCGCCACGGCCCCACGGCCGACAAGGGCGCGAAGTGGGACCCGTCCGAGGTCGGCGACGTCGTCCGGGACCTGCTCGCCAAGGCCCCCGCCCCCGAACCCGTCTACGGCGCGGGCTGAGCCGGGCCCGGGACGGGACGGCCGGCGCGGGCGGGGGCACTGCCGGCGCTCGGCGTCCCGCCGGGCGTGCCGCTGTCCGGGCTCCGCGCTGCCAGGCGTTCCCCGCCGGAATGCGGCCCGGCCGCGGAGCGTTGTAACCGTCCACCGGAAAAATGGATCGCCCCGCGTGAGGCGTTCCGGCTACGGTGCGAAGGTTTGTGAGGTGAGCGGGACCGGGGCCCGGAACCTTATCCTTGTCGACGGTTATGGGGACGAGTTTGGAATCGCCGCTCGCCGGCCTGCGCGCGCGCCTGCCGCGGCTGATGTCGCGGGACCAGCACCGGCTGCGCCGGAGGATCGACGGCGTCCAGAAGATGCGGGACGCCGCCCGCCGCGCGAAGGCCGTCGGGGAGATCACCGCCGACGTCGAGGCCGCCGAGCGGCGGGTCGAGCGGCGGCGCCTCGCCGTGCCCGCGATCACCTATCCGGCCGAGCTGCCCGTCGCGCAGAAGAAGGACGACATCCTCGCCGCGGTCCGCGACCACCAGGTCGTGATCGTCGCGGGCGAGACGGGGTCCGGCAAGACCACTCAGATCCCCAAGATCTGCCTGGAGCTGGGCCGGGGCGTGCTCGGCTCCATCGGGCACACCCAGCCGCGGCGGCTCGCGGCCCGGACGGTCGCCGACCGCATCGCCGAGGAACTCGGCACCGAGCTCGGCGAGACCGTCGGCTACAAGGTGCGCTTCACGGACCGCTCCAGCGACGACACGCTCGTCAAGCTCATGACCGACGGGATCCTGCTCGCCGAGATCCAGACCGACCGGCTGCTCCGCCAGTACGACACGCTGATCATCGACGAGGCGCACGAGCGCAGCCTGAACATCGACTTCCTGCTCGGCTACGTCAAGGAGATCCTGCCCCGGCGCCCCGACCTCAAGGTGATCATCACCTCGGCGACGATCGACCCGGAGCGCTTCTCCGCGCACTTCGACGACGCGCCGATCGTGGAGGTCTCCGGGCGGACCTATCCCGTGGAGGTCCGCTACCGCCCCGTCAGCGACCCGGACGACCCGTCCGCCGACCCCGACCGCGACCAGATCCAGGCGATCATCGACGCGGTGGACGAGCTGGGCCGCGAGGCCCCCGGCGACGTGCTGGTGTTCCTCAGCGGCGAGCGCGAGATCCGCGACACCGCCGACGCCCTCACCAAGCACTTCACCCGGCGGCGCGGGGCGACGGAGGTGCTGCCGCTGTACGCGCGGCTGTCGGCCGCCGAGCAGCACCGCGTGTTCCAGGGGCACCGCGGGCGCCGCGTCGTGCTCGCGACCAACGTCGCCGAGACGTCGCTGACCGTCCCCGGCATCAAGTACGTCGTCGACCCCGGCACCGCCCGCATCTCCCGCTACAGCCACCGGCTGAAGGTGCAGCGGCTCCCGATCGAGCCGGTGTCGCAGGCGTCGGCCAACCAGCGCAAGGGGCGCTGCGGCCGCGTCTCCGAGGGCGTCTGCATCAGGCTGTACTCCGAGGAGGACTTCGAGTCCCGCCCCGAGTTCACCGACCCGGAGATCCTGCGCACCAACCTCGCGTCCGTCATCCTGCAGATGACTGCGCTCGGCCTCGGCGACATCGCCGCGTTCCCGTTCGTGGAGCCGCCGGACCGCCGCAACGTCAAGGCCGGCGTCGACCTGCTGCACGAGCTGGGCGCCATCGACCCGTCCGAGAAGGACCCGCGCAAGCGCCTCACCCCGCTCGGCCGCCGCCTCGCCCAGCTCCCCGTCGACCCGCGCCTCGCCCGCATGGTGCTGGAGGCCGATGGGAACGGCTGCGTGCGCGAGGTCCTGGTCATCGCGTCGGCGCTGTCCATCCAGGACCCCCGCGAGCGTCCCGCCGAGCACCAGCAGGCCGCCGACGACATGCACCGGCGGTTCGCCGACCCCACGTCCGACTTCCTCGCCTACCTGAACCTCTGGAACTACCTGCGCGAGCGGCAGCAGGAGCTGTCGGGCAGCGCGTTCCGCCGCATGTGCAAGAACGAGTTCCTGCACTTCCTCCGCGTCCGCGAATGGCAGGACCTGCACGGCCAGCTCAAGCAGGTCGCCAAGGCGCTCGGCGTCACCCTCAACACCGCCGACGCGCCGCCCGACCGCATCCACACCTCGCTGCTCGCCGGCCTCCTCTCGCACATCGGGCTCATCGACGCCGAGAAGAAGGACAAGCAGCGCCGGGGCCAGGAGTACCTCGGCGCGCGCGGCGCGAAGTTCGCCGTGTTCCCCGGGTCGTCGCTGTTCAAGAAGCCGCCCCGCTGGGTCATGTCGGCGGAGCTGGTCGAGACGTCCCGGCTCTGGGGGCGCGTCAACGCCAAGATCGAGCCGGACTGGATCGAGCCGCTCGCCCAGCACCTGGTGAAGCGCCAGTACAGCGAGCCGCACTGGTCGAAGAAGCAGGCGGCCGTCATGGCGCGCGAGAAGGTCACCCTCTACGGGGTGCCCATCGTCGCCGACCGCAGCGTCAACTACGGCCGCATCGACCCGGCGCTGTCGCGCGAGCTGTTCATCCGGCACGCGCTCGTCGAGGGCGACTGGGAGACCCGCCACCGGTTCTTCCACGAGAACCGCGCCCTGCTCGACGAGGTCGAGGAGCTGGAGCACCGCGCCCGGCGCCGCGACATCCTCGTCGACGACGAGACCCTCTTCGACTTCTACGACGAGCGCGTCCCCGAGGACGTCGTCTCCGGGCGGCACTTCGACGCCTGGTGGAAGAAGGCGCGCCACAGCGACCCCGACCTGCTCGGCTTCGAGAAGTCGATGCTCATCAACGAGACCGCCGGCGGGGTCAGCGAGGCCGACTACCCGGACGTCTGGAAGCAGGGTCCGCTGCGGCTGCGCCTCACGTACCAGTTCGAACCCGGCACCGACGCCGACGGCGTCACCGTCCACATCCCCGTCCAGGTCCTCAACCAGGTCCGCCCGGACGGGTTCGAGTGGCAGGTCCCGGGGCTGCGCACGGAGCTGGTCACCGAGCTGATCCGGTCGCTGCCGAAGCAGCTGCGCGTCAACTTCGTCCCGGCGCCCGACTACGCCCGCAAGGTCCTGGACCGCGTCGCGCCGCGCACCGAGCCGCTGCTGGACGCCCTGGAGCGCGAGCTGACCGCGCTGACGAGCGTGCCCGTCGCGCGGGAGGCGTGGGACCCGGCCCGGCTTCCCGCCCACCTGCGCATCACGTTCCGCGTCGTGGACGACGGCGCCGCCGGGAAGGGCCGCACCGTCGGCGAGGGCACCGACCTGGACGAGCTGAAACGCCGCCTCGCCGGCACGGTGCGCGGGACGCTGTCGAAGGCCGCGTCCACCGTCGAGCGCTCCGGCCTCACCGAGTGGACGATCGGGGAGCTGCCCCGCACCTACGAGCAGAAGCAGAACGGCTACGACGTCAAGGCGTACCCGGCGCTCACCGACGAGGGCGAGAGCGTCGCCGTCCGCATGTACGAGACCGAGGCCGAGCAGCGCCGCGCCATGTGGCTCGGCACGCGGCGGCTGATCCTGCTGAACGCGCCGTCCCCCGTGAAGCTCATCCAGGGGCGCCTCACCAACAAGGGCAAGCTCGCGCTCAGCCACAACCCGCACGGCTCGGTCGCGGCGCTGTTCGACGACTGCGTCACCGCCGCCGCCGACCGGCTCATCGCCGAGGCGGGCGGCCCCGCCTGGGACGAGGACGGCTTCCGCGCCCTCTACGACCGCGTCCGCGCCGACCTGCACGACGCGACCGCGCAGATCGTCGCGCTGGTCGAGCGGATCCTGGCCGAGGCGCACGAGGTCGACCGGCGGCTGCGCGGCACGACGAGCCTCACACTCGTCCCGGCGCTCACCGACATCCGCGCCCACCTCGGGTCGCTGATCCGTCCGGGGTTCGTCACCGCGACGGGCTGGGCGCGGCTTCCCGACCTGCCCCGCTACCTGCGGGCGCTGGGGGTCAGGCTCGACAAGCTCCCCGAGAACCCGGGACGCGACCGGATGCTCGCGCACCAGGCCGATGTCCTGGGGCAGGAGTACGAGCAGGCGCTGCGCCGCCTGCACCCCTCCCGCCGCGAGGAGGAGCCGGCCCGGCAGATCCGCTGGATGCTGGAGGAGTTCCGCGTCAGCCTCTTCGCCCAGCAACTCGGCACGCGCTTCCCCGTCTCCGACAAGCGCATCCGCAAGGCCATGGCCCAGCTCTAGCTTGATCACGCATCGGGTACAACTGGGGCATGGCGCTTCGGGATTACTACCCGCCCATCGAGCCGTACGACTCCGGGCTGCTCGACGTGGGAGACGGGAACCGGATCCACTGGGAGCTCTGCGGGAACCCGGACGGGAAGCCCGCCGTGTTCCTGCACGGCGGCCCCGGCGGCGGCGTGCTCCCCGACAACCGGCGCTTCTTCGACCCGTCCGCGTACCGGATCGTGCTGTTCGACCAGCGCAACTGCGGGCGGAGCGTCCCGCACGCGGGCGACCCGTCGGTGCCGCTGGAGCACAACGTCACGCCGCGGCTCGTGGACGACATCGAACGGCTGCGCGAGCACCTCGGCATCGACCGCTGGCTGGTGTTCGGCGGGAGCTGGGGCAGCACCCTCGCACTCGCCTACGCGCAGGCGCACCCGGACCGGGTGACGGAGATCGTGCTGCGCGGCGTCTACCTCGTCCGCCCGCCCGACGAGGCGTGGGGGTTCACGCCGACGGGCGCGGCGCACCTGTTCCCGGCCGAGTGGGCGGCGTTCCGGGACACGGTGCCGGCCGCCGAGCGGGACGACCTGCTCGCCGCCTACGGCCGCCGCATCGGGGACCCGGACCCGGCCGTGCACGTCCCGGCCGCCCGCGCCTGGGTGGCCTGGGAGCTGTCGGCCAACACGCTCCTGCCCGTCCCGCCGCCGGACCTGGACGACGCCACCGTGCTGGCGTTCGCCCGCATCACCCACCACTACATCTCCAACGGCGGCTTCCTCCCGGCGGAGGGGCTGCTCGCGGGCGTCGACCGCGTCCGCCACGTCCCCGCCGTGATCGTCAACGGGCGCTACGACGTGAAGACGCCGCCGGACCAGGCGTGGGATCTGCACAGGGCGTGGCCCGAGGCGGAGTTCCACATCGTCGAGGACGCCGGCCACGGCGGTTCCGAGCCCGGCATCCGGGACCGCCTGATCGAGGCCACCGACCGGTTCGCCACTCACTTTTCTACGACGTGGGCACCCCCACATGTACCACCCAAGTCACTGCAGTAACTGCGATCAGTGCGTATGGTTCATTCCATGCCTAACAGCGAAGAGCGCGACAATAGCGGCCCCGAGGGGACGGCCGCGGCTCCCCAGGTCGGCGCGGTCTCCGAGGGCGCGGGGGAATCCACCGGGGCGGAGGTCGCCCGCATGGGGGACCCGGTCACGGTATGGCCGTGCGCGAACTGCGGACGTCCCGTCCCGCAGCCCGTGGGTGCGGTCCGCACCGTCCGCTACTGCCAGGACAACGACGGCGTCTGCGCCCGCGAGGCCCGCGAGCGCCGCGACCGCGGCCGGGACGCCCCCGGCCTCACCGGGCAGGTCGCGTCCGCCTGGGAGATGGTCGAGCGGCTGGAGAAGGCCGCCGACGTGCTCGCCGATTCGCTGACCTCCGAGCTGAGCGTCGCCGGCGTCGAGCGCCGCGTCGCCGAGGTGCGGGCCGAGGCCGCCCGCGAGCTCGCCATCGCGCAGAGCGAGCGCGACGCGTCCCAGCGCCGCGCCGAGGAGGCGTGGCAGGAGGCGTCCTCGGCCCGCAAGCGCGCGGAGGGCGCCGAGCAGGAGGCCGCCCGCGCCCGGGAGGAGGCCAGGGTCGCCACCGCCAAGCGCGACGCCGCGCAGCAGGCGTGGGAGGAGGCCCACCAGGTCGCGCAGCAGTCGATGACGGCCAAGCTCGCCGCCGAGAGCGAACGCGACCGCGTCGCCGCCCGCGAGACCGAGCTGCTCGCCGCGCTGGAGGCGGCGCGGGCCGAGCTCGTCGGGCTGCACGCCAAGCTCGCCGAGGCCGAGGGCGCCGCCGAGTCGCAGCGCGTGGAGGCCGCCGTCGCCAAGCAGGGCGCCGAGGACCTGCGCAACGCGATGCGCGACACCGAGGCGCAGCGGCAGCGCGCCATGCAGGCCGCCAGCAAGGCCGAGGCCGAACGCACCGCCGCGCTGCGCGCCCAGTCCGAGGCCGAGGCGGAGGTCGTCCGCGCCAACGCGCGCGCCGACGAGGCCGCCAAGGAGCGCGACGCCGCCCAGGCGCAGGCGACGGCCGCGACGGCGGAGCGGGACGAGCTGGCCGGCAAGGTCAACGACCAGGCCGTCCAGCTGCGGCAGCTGTCCCAGTCGGTCGCCGAGCAGCAGGCCGCGCTCACCGCCCTCGCCGAGGAGCGCGACGCCGCCCGCGCCGAGGCCGACCGCGCCCGCCGCCAGATCGACCAGTTCACGCACCAGACGCTGTCGTCCAGCATCCCGCCCGGCGGCCGGATGCCGGGCGGCGGCGCCCCGATGCCCCCGCAGGGCGTCCCGCACGGCATGGGCACCGGCCCGCAGCACGGCCTGCACCAAGGGCCGCCCCCGCTCGGCGGGCCCGCCCCGCACGGCCCCGTGCCGCAGGCCCCCGTACCGAACGCCCCCCTGTCGAACGGCGGGGTGCCGAACGGCGCTCCGATGCCGCTCGGCGCGCCCCTGCCGAACGCCGCCCCCGGCCCGAACGGAACGCCGGGTTCGCACACCGGCGGCCACCAGGTGCCCGGCGGCGACGCCCAGCGGCACGGCCGCGGCCTGAACGGCGTGGACCGCGAGGACCCCCTCTTCGCCGGTCCCTGACCCCGGACGTGCCCGGGCGGGCGTCCGCCCGGGCTCAGCCGTACTTCAGGGCGAGGAAGAACGCCAGCGTCATCACCGCGACGATGACCACGACGTGGCCGCGCTCGCGCGCCGCCGCCTGCCGCAACGTGGCGACCCGCCGGCGGCCGAGCCGCAGGTCCGTCACCGTGCGCCGGGCGCGCTCCCAGTGGATGCCCGTGTAGAGCGCCAGCGCCGCCAGCGCCAGGATGAGTAACCCGTCTCCGCTCATGAGTCATGCCTCCGTATCCGCGGCAGCTCAGATTGAACAGCGGATGCGGCCTCGATGACAGCGTCGGACGACACATTTCCGCGACTCATGCGGAACCGGATCGGGCCGGCCGGTGGCGGATCACCGGCCGGCAGCCGCGCTCAGCGCCCGAAGGACTCCGGGTCGATCTCGATCCAGATCTGCTCGGCGCGGCCCAGCAGCCGGCCGTCCGCCCCGTACAGCGCCGTCGCCGCGTGCATCTTGCGGCCCTCGCGGCTGCGCGCGAGCCCCATCACGACGCACCGCTCGCCGGCCTCGGGGACGTCCATCACCTGCGCGGTCATGGTGCCGAGCACCGCCGGGCGGCCCGCCACGTCGAACGACCAGCCGCCGGGGCAGTCGAGCGCCGCCCACACCAGCTCCCGCTCGGGCACCCGCTCCGGCATCCACGGCGCCGCGACGATCCCGTCGCCGACCGGCCCCGGCTCGAGCCGCAGCCCGTCGCCGGGCTCCCGGTCCGGCCCGCACACGAAGCAGCCCGGGAAGGGGTGGTTCTCCTGCGTGCGGAACTTCTCCGCCGCCTCCATCGCCCGCTCGAACGGGACGGGCGCGATCGGCGGCACGACGATCGCCCCCGCGAGCGCCTCCGCGACCAGCCGCTCCCCGTCCCACAGCCGCGCGCTGTGCCCCCGCTCGTCCTCGGCCGTGACGGCCAGCTCGGTGTCCAGTGGCGGCGGGCGCCGCAGCGTCACCGTCACCGTGTCGATCGGCACCCGCCCCGCGAGGCGCCCCGCGACGTAGCCGCCGTTCCCGGACCCTTCCGGCCCGTGAAACCGCCTGTCAATGATCACGTGTTCCCCCGTACTCACACCTACCACTCCAAAACGGCACCGATTGTAATGACCCGGCCCGACACGCACGGCTTCACCCTCGGAGAATGTCGAATTCGGTTCTGCGCGGGAGCCGCGGTTCACGCGCCGGAACCGCCATGGCGGGGTCGAGGCCGCCCAAGTCGCCGACGGGGGCCAGAGCCGTCCGCTGGGACTAGACGGCCCTGGACGGCTGGGGACGGCCCGGACGGGTGGTGAAGAAGACCGAGAGGGACCCCTGGAGGCGGGCGCGGACGGTGTCCTCGCCGACGGGACCGTCCTCGGGGACGGGGGTGCGGTCGAGCGCCCGGTCGATGAGGACGTCGATGTTGCGGTCGGCGACGAGGACGGAGCACGTGTCGCACGCGTACCAGGGATAGAGCATGTTGAGGACGGCCACGGCGGTGTCGTCGTCCGAGAGGTCGGTGGTGTCGAGCTCGACCTCGAACATGTCGGTGTCGTCGGGGTCGAGCGTCGGGTAGTACAGCCAGCTCGGCCCGGGCGCGCCGCAGAAGTCGCAGCCCGGCTCCCGCGGGAGGGGCTCGCCGACCGCCAGCTCCAGCTCGTGGTCCCACGGCTCGACCCGCCGGTTGTGGCGGTAGCCGACGCCGTCGAGCGAACCCTCGCGGTTGTGCGTGACGTCGTGCACCTCGCCGCCGCAGCGGGCGCACATGAGGCCGATGTCCTCCATGTCCCCCTCCAGATCGCTGAGGCACCGGATCTCACAGTATCCGGCCGGACGCCTCCGTCGTACCAGGCGGTGCCACTCGGGTACGTTGAAGATCGTCACCGACGCATCCGCCTTCGGCGACCCCGGCCGCCGCGTCCGCGCACGCCGCACACTCCCCGCGTGCCCACCTCGAATCGGCGCGGACCGTCCGGGAGATCGTCCTGGCCGGCGTCACCGGGCACCATCGATCCCGGCCCGGCCGCCGAGGTCCTCACGACCGAGCTGGTCAGCGCGTGCTTCGACCACCCGATCGCCATCGGCCGGAACCGCGGGCGCTGGGCCGCGACCGCCGGGCACGGCTGACCGCCCCGGCCTCAGCCGCCCGCGACGCGGTGCCCGGCGAGGTGGGCGAGGACCGACTGGTTCGCCTCCCACCCGTCGGGGAACTTGACCGGCACGCCGAGGTGCACGGGCTCCGCGGACGGGTGCGCGTCCAGCAGCTCCGGGATGCCCGCCCGCGCCACCACCACGCACGCGTGCCGGTGCCGCGACGTCAGGACGCACAGCCGCCCCGACTCCAGGTGGAACGCGGTGGCGTCGCGGCGTCCCGACAGCGGGTGCAGGACGACCGTCACGTCGTACTCGCGGCCCTGGAGCCGGTTCGCGGTGTCGACGGTGATGCCGTCGCCGTGCGGGCCGAGCGCGGCGCGGATCGCGGTGACCTGGTCGCGGTGCGCGGCGCCGATCGCGACGCGGGCGGCGTCCACGGGGCCGGGCCCCTGCTCGGAATGCGCGACGGGGCCGCGCTGCAGCAGCCGGACGGCGAGCGCCGCCGTCGCGCGGACCGCCTCGGCGTCGGTGCGCAGCGTGTGCCGCGCCGGCAGCTCGTACAGGGCCCAGCCGGTCGCGGCGGCCTCTTCGAGCGCCCGGTCGTAGGTGGTGCCCATGCCGCGCGCGCCGAACTCCAGCCGGCGGTCTCCCGGCCCCGTCCCGGCGCGGAACCCGGTGAACGGGTAGAACGCCCGCGACACCACGGGCGCGGCCGACGCGGGCAGCCGCCACGACACCGGCAGCCGGTGGACGGGCAGGTCCGGGTTGTGCGCGAGGAGGACCGACACGGCGCTGCGCATCGGGTCCCACGTGAGACCCGCCCAGCGCTCGACCTCGACCGTGGAGAACGGGTCGAGCTGGCCGGGGTCGCCGACGAACAGCGCCCGCTCGAACCGCCGGGCGAGGCGCAGCAGCATGTCCGAGCGCATCTGGTACGCCTCGTCGACGATCGCCCACGGCCACGATCCGTCCGACAGCGTCGCCCACTTCGCCGCCGTCGCGATCACGACGGTGTGCTCGGCGAGGTCGTCGGCCTTCTGCGCGACCCGCACCGCCGGATGCGCCAGCACCCGCTCGGACGGCACGTACCCCGACGCCGACAGCCGCCCCAGCGTGATGTCCGGGTGCTTGCCGGCGATGCGCTCGATGAGGTCGTCGACCTGCTCGTTCGTCTGCGCCACGATCATCAGCCGCTCGCCGGCCCCGGCGAGGTGCGCCGCGGCCCGGACGACCAGCGTCGACTTCCCGGCGCCCGGCGGCGAGTCGACGACCACGCCGCGGTGCCCGCCGGCGAGATCGGCCAGCACGTTCCCGACGACCCGCGCCGCGGCCTCGGACGGGTCGAGATCCTCCGCCGCCACCGGCATCGGGCGGCGGCCGGCGTGTCCGCTCACGACCATTCCTCTTCGGCGTCCTCGTCGGTCGGCACGTACTCGCCGGGCGGCCCGCCGTGCGTCCACGGCGTGTCCTCGCGGTCGGGGAACTTCGCCGCGCCGAACGACCCCTCGGTCAGCGACGTGAAGCACACCCGGTCGCCGACCTGCGGGACCGCGCCCGGCTCCGGGGTCAGCTTGCGGCCCATCCCGCCGGTCAGCTCCAGCAGCACGGACCCGTCACCGATCTCCACGATCCTCCCCTTGAGCGCGGGCCGCGCCGCGTTGCAGACGGTCGTCCCGGCGTCCAGCCGCACCGGGTCGCGCGTGCCGACCCGCAGCAGCGGGCGCAGCTTCGGCCGCTTGCCCGTCTCGTCGAGCCGGGCCGGGTCGCACTCGGCGACCGTCCCGCCGAACGCCTGGCCGTCCAGCCGGTGCTCCGCCATGACCAGCGGGTCGTCGAACGCCCGCTGCGCGTCGTAGGCGTCCTGCGCGCGCTCCAGGTCGTGCAGCCGCCGCGCCGCCCGCACGGGCGGGTCGCGGCGCGCCTGAGGATACGCCTCGCCGAACGTCTGGTGGTAATAGGTGAACGCGTCCCGGTCGCGCTCCCAGCGCCGCGGCACGCTCGCGCCCTCGGGCAGGGCGCGCAGCAGCCCGACGGCCCGCCACATCAGGTCCCAGGTCGGGGTGAGCTGGCCGGCGAGGACGTCCCGCAGCCGCTCCTCGGCGCGGGAGCCGCGCCCCGCCCGGTCGAAGGCGGCGATCGCCGGGGCGAGGACCTCGTTGTCGAACGTCGGGTCGGTGGTCGGCCCGGCGGGCGGGCACACCACGGGGTCTTCGGCGCGGGCCGCCGCGGCGGGTCCGTCCATGCCGTCCGGCGGGTCGATCCAGCCCATCAGCGCCGCGAGGTTGCCGTCCTCCAGCGAGCTCTGGCCCGTCGCCCAGTGCAGCCGCAGCGTCTCCGTCATCGCCAGCAGCAGCGACGACCCGGGATGGTCGTACCGGTCGGCGAACCACGTCAGCCACCGCCCGAGCACCGGCACCGCCGGGTCGACCGCGTACGGGCCCTCGGTGCTGCGGAACCGCGTCGACCGGCCCATCAGCCGCAGGAACGCGACGCCGCCCCGGTTCGGGACGAGCACCTGCGGCGCGTCCCCGTACCGGATCCGCTCGTCGCCCTCCTTGCCGGGCGGCAGCTCCTCCACCGCGCCCCGGCTCGTCTCGATGTGGTTCAGGACGAGTTTCGCGAGGTCGGCCGCGAACGCGAACCGCAGGTCGCGGTTGCGGGGCTGCGGCACGACGAGCAGCGTGGGATCGTCAGGGGCGCTCCCGACCAGCACCGCCAGCGGCGCCGCCGCCTCCCCGGCGAGCTTCAGCGGGACGAGGACCAGCGGCGCGTCCGGAAGATGGCAGTGCCGCACGGTCGCGAGCGGCTGCGCGACACCCGCGGCCACCGCCTGCAACTGCGCGAGCGACGACAGTGCGCTCATCCGGCGGTCACGCCGCCCCGTGCAGCGCCTCGGCGCGCAGCCGGGCCGCGGCGCGCAGCTGCGCGGCCGTCTCGACCAGGTCGTCGGACGGGCTCAGCGAGCCGTCCGCCAGCGCCAGCGCGGTCCCGATCGTGTCGACGCCGCCGAGGTCGTCGCGGACGGACCGGCCCAGCGCGCCCGTCGCGCCGCACGCGCGGGCCTCGTCCCGGCAGAACAGCGCCATCTCGCATCCCGACATGCATTCGGGCGCGTACCTCGCCTCCACGGCGCGGACCGACTCCGCGAGCGCCTCGCCCGGCTCGAACGTCAGCCCGTCCGGCAGCTCCGCCAGCAGCTCCTCGACGCGGGTGAGGCGCGCGAGCTGCCGTTCGAGGACGGCGAGCTGCGGCCGGACGTCCAGCGGCGTCGCGGTCGGGCGGTTGGAGAAGTTCTCCGGGCAGACCAGGAACACGTCGTGCGACACCCGCGCCGGGTCGTGCCCCAGCTCGGCCACCAGCCGGCGCAGCGCCAGCACGTACACCGCCGACTGGCGGGCCGCCGCGGCGACCTGCTCCGGCTCGGCCTGCCCGTCCACGACCGCGAACGACTTGATCTCGATGACGTGCAGCCGGCCCGCGAGCTGGAACGCGATGACGTCCGGCTCCAGGTAGGCCGGGCACCCGGCGATCTCCAGCCGCAGCAGCGGATGGTCGAACAGCGTGCCCTCGCCCGACTCCAGCGCGCGGGCGAGCAGCCGCCGGGTCCGCGAGTGGCGCAGCTCCCGGCCGTCGTTGCCCGCGACCACCTCCAGGTCGTCGTAGGCGACCTCGGGCACGTCGAGGCCGAGCCGCTCGCGCAGCAGCGTCAGCAGCTCCGCGCACCCGTCCGCCTTCACCTGCGCCTCGAACGCGTTCCCGCGCGTGATCGCGAACTGCGACTGCCCGAACGGCGCGGGGAAGCCCAGGGCCCGCGCCACCGCGTCCTTGTCGACGCCCGCCGCGTCCATCACCCCGCGGCGGGCGCAGCCCGGATTGGACGTCAGCGCGGCGATCGTGCGGGCGTCGTGGTTGCGCGCGGGCTCGCCGCCGCGCAGCCGGTCCAGATCCGGTGCGGTGTCGGTCATGGATCATTCTCTCCGTTGATGGCGGGGCGCCGCCCGGACGCGCGGACGGCGCGCAGCCGGCTGCCGAACAGCCGCTCCGCGTCGTCGAGCCGCTCCCGGGCGCGCGCCGCGGCGGCCTCGCGGCGCCGCCGGTCGGGTTCGCGATGGACGTCCAGCTCGGCCCGGGCGGCCTCGGCGAGCGCGGCCGGATCGGCCGTACCGACCGTACCGGTGACCGCACCGGGAATGTTGGACGCGAAACGCCACAGCAGCCGCTGCACGTCCGGGGCCGGCGTCCCGGCCCCCCGCCCGGCGTGCTCGGCGAGGCGCAGCGCGGCGGTGAGGAAGTCGGTGCGCGGGCTGAGCGGCCCGACGATCCGCTGCTCCAACGGCCAGGTGCTCACGGTGAGCAGCCCGCGCGCGGGGGCGAGCAGGTCGGCGGTCAGCGCGGCGCACAGGTAGTACGGCCGCGCGTACGGCGCGGTGCGGAAGGAGCGCTCCTCGTCGCGGCGCAGGCTCGTCAGCCGGGTCCCCGGTATCTCGCCGGGGAAGAACGCCGCGTGCACCGACCCGATGAGCTTCGGCGCCGCCGGCGCGCCGAGGAGGGTGAGCGCCTGGTGGACCTGCTCGCGGACGGGCAGGAGCCCGCGCTCGCCCTCGTCGCGGGGGGCGGGCGGCGGCGCGGGCTCGCCGAGGACCGCGTCGTCCCAGGCCTGCTCGGCCCCGCGCAGCTCGGCGCGCAGGTCGCGGGCGCGCCGCCGGTCCCCGGCGGCCATGGCCCGGCGCACGGCGGCGCGCAGCTCGCCGATGCGCGTCTCCAGCTCGTCGGGGGACGGCCTGCCGGGGGACCGGGACATGCCGCAGACAGTACAGGCACTTCCGGACAGTTCCAGTGTTTTCCAGCTTTGCGGCGCCGGAAGACGATCAGTGCGGTTTCCGCCGCACGAACGGGCACCGCCGCCTCGCCTCGGTGACCACCGCCGCCGGCCGGGTCACGCCGGGAAGCTCGCGTGGTAGGTGGCGGCCATGTCCTCGTCGCCGTGCCCCTGCTCGATGGCGCGGCGGAACCGCTCGCCGGCCGCGTCGTTGACGTCCACCCGGATCTTGGCGGACTCCGCCGCCTCGTGGATGAGCCGGGTGTTCGTCTCCGCGTTGCGGACCGCGAAGCTCGGCTCGAAGTCGCCCTCCACCATGGCCTTCATCTTCGTCTGCAGGTAGACGCTGTCGAGCGGGCCGCCGGTGAGGACCTCGCCGAGCAGCGCCGGGTCGAGCCCGAGGCCCTTCGCCAGCGCCACGGACTCGGCGACGACCGAGGTCAGCGAGATGGCGTAGCTGACCGCGGCGAGCTTCAGCCGGGTGCCCGCGCCGCCCGCGCCGTTCTCGTCCAGCCAGAGCGTCCTGGCGCCGACGGTGTCGAACACCGGGGCGAGGGCGCCGCGCGCGTCCTGCGGGCCCGCGGCGAGGATCACCAGCTTCCCCTGCTCGGCGGGCTGCTTCGTGCCCTGGACGGGCGCGTCGACGAACGTGAGCCCGCGCTCGGCGGCGAAGGCGGCGAGCCGGCCGAGGGACCCGAGGCCGACCGTGCCCATCTGCGCCCAGACCTGGCCCCGGCGGAGCGAGGGCGACGCCTCGTCCATGACGGCCAGGGCGGTCTCGCCGTCCTTCAGCATCGTGATGACGACGTCGGCGCCGTCCACGGCCTCGGCGGGGGAGCCGGCCACCGCGGCGCCGTCCGCGGCCAGGGGCTCCGCGCGCGCCGCCGTGCGGTTCCAGACGGCGACCGGGTGGCCGCCGCGGAGCAGGTTCCGGGCCATCGCGGCCCCCATGATCCCGGTACCGAGCATCGCGACCCGTGTCATCTCACGCTCCAATTTGGACTATCCGGTTCATAACCATGCGGGGCAAGCCTCGCACGGGGCTGCGCGTCGCGCATCCCGGATACCCCTACCCAGCGGCGGCGGGCCCGCTCAGCCGTAGGCGTGGCCGTCGTCCGGCGCGTCGGCGTACACGGCCGTGTACGGCGCGGCGAAGGCGTCGAGGGTGCGGTCGAGCTGGGCCGACCACCACGCCACGAGCGACGCCGGGCCGCGCCCGCCCGTGCCGTCCTCGCCCAGATACCGGTGCCGCAGCGGCGCCACGTCGCAGAGCCGCTCCCACCACGCGCGGTGCACCGCCGACTGGATCTGCCCCGCGTCCAGCGGATACGCCGCGCGGTGCCCCCGCACGAACGCCTGCACGCGGTCGAGGTCGAGGCCGCGCTCGTCGTCGCAGGCGAACAGCCGCGCCGCCGCCCCGACCACCTCGCCGGCGACCGGGCCCGTCGTCAGCCCGTCCCAGCCGAGGACGGCCGTGACGTTGCCCGACCCGCCGTAGCGCAGGTGCCCGGCGTCGAACGAGCCGTGCAGGTGCCCGACCGTGCTGACCTCGATGTCGGGCGGCTGGTGGCCGGCGAACTCGGTCAGCAGGTCGCGCCGTTCGCGCAGGCGGCGCGCGGTCAGCGCGTCGAAGTCGGTGCCGTCACCGTCGCCCGGGACGTCCCGCAGCATCTCCTCGACGGCGGCGGCCGCGTCGACGGCGCGCGGCGTCGGCACGAGCATGCTCTGCTGGACGGGCGCCGTCAGTTCGTCGAGCGCCGCGTGCAGACGTCCGAGCAGCTCGCCGAGCGCCTCGCACTGCGCGAACGTCAGCTCCAGCCCGCCGCGCCCGCGGCCGCCGACCCACGGGTACAGGACGTACCCGCGCCCGGCGGCGGTGACCAGCGTCCGGCCCGCGCGCGCGGACAGCGGCGCGAGCACGGGGAGCCCGGCCGCGTCCAGCGCCGCGGTGACGGTGTGCTGAAAGAGCACGCGGCGGCGGTCGGGCTCAGCGTACTCGCGGAGGAAGAACGTCCCCGCGGCCGTGCCGACGCGCCAGCACCGGCGGCCGGGCCCCGCCGCGAGCGGGTCCGCCGCCTCGGGCGCCCCGATGTCCCAGCGCCGCAGCAGCCGCGGCGGCGGATCGGCGTCGTCGAGCTCGGACGTGGGCACCTCGGCACCTCGGCTGCGTCGGGGCGGTCGAATGGATGTTCTACGACGACGCTACACGTCCGGCCCGCACGGCGAAAGGGAACCCGCGCGGACGGCCGCTCAGACGCGCTCCAGCACCACCACGGGGATCTCGCGGCTCGTCTTCTTCTGGTACTCGTCGTAGTCGGGCCAGACCGCGGTCATCTTCCGCCACATCGCCGGCTTCTCCGCCGGCGTCGCGGTTCGCGCCCGCGCCGTGAACTTGTCGCCCTTCACCTGCACCTTCACCTCGGGCTGCGCCTCCAGGTTCAGGAACCAGAGCGGCGGCTCGTCCGCCCCGCCCTTGGACGCGACCACGAGGTAGGCGTCCCCCTCGGGCTGGTAGATGAGCGGCGTCGTGCGCTCCTTGCCCGTCTTGCGGCCGGTCGTGGTGAGCAGCAGCGTCGTCGTGCCCTGCCAGTCGTGCCCCTCCGCCCCGTCGGTCTCCTGGTAGCGCTGGACGTGTTCCTTGCCGTACAGCATTCGGTCCTCCCTCTCCCTGCCGGGCCTCCGGTCACCGGTGCCGGCCCCCGGACCTCGGATGACCTTCCCACGGTTGCGGCTCTCAAGCCGTGGCCTGCGGATGCCCCGCCGGGCGCGGGGTCATTACGCTGTGCCGGTGGACGATGCGGCGGCGGTGGCGCGGCGATGCGCCGAGACGATGTACGCACGGGACAAGGTCGCGCAGGACCTCGCCATGGAGATCGTCGAGATCGCGCCCGGCCGGGCGCGGCTGCGCATGACGGTCGCCGACACCATGGTGAACGGCTTCGGGCTCGCGCACGGCGGATACCTGTTCCTGCTCGCCGACTCCGCGTTCGCCTACGCCTGCAACACCCACGGCGCCGTGACGGTCGCCGCGTCCGCCGACGTGGTGTTCGTGGCGAGCGCGCACGGCGGGGACGTCCTGGAGGCGACGGCGGCCGAACGCGTCCGCTACGGCCGCAGCGGGATCTACGACGTGACCGTGCGCCGGGTCCCGGACGGCGAGATCGTCGCGGAGTTCCGAGGCGGAAGCCGCACCCGCGACCAGCGGATCGCCGGCGCCGCCCGGCCCTGACACCGCCGCGCGTGCGGTGATGCGGCGGGGGACGCGGTACGGCGCCCGGGTCAGAGGTCCTTGAGGATGCCGGTGAGGTAGCGGGCGGTGTCGTCGGGGCGCTCCGCCGTGATGCACAGGTTGTTCATCGCGCGCATGTAGGTGTCGACGTCCGTCGGCTTGTCGAGGTAGAGCGCGCTGGTGAGCTGCTCCAGGTAGACGACGTCGGACAGACCGGGCTCGGCGAAGCGCAGGATCGTGAACGGGCCGCCGGCCGCCGCGTGCCCGCCCGCGCCGAACGGCACGATCTGCAGCGTCACGTTGGCCAGCTCCGACACCTCGATGAGGTGCTTGAGCTGCGCCCGCATCACCTCGCGGCCGCCCAGCGGGCGGCGCACGACCGCCTCGTCCAGCACGGCCCACAGCGTCGGCGCGCCGGGGGAGGTGAACCGCTCCTGCCGCGTCGTGCGGATCTGGACGCGCCGCTCGACCTCCTCTTCCGAGGCCTCGGAGTAGCCGAGCCGGACGACGGCGCGCGCGTAGTCCTCGGTCTGCAGCAGCCCGGGAACGAACTGGAGTTCGTAGGCGCGCAGCATCGAGGCGGCCTCCTCCAGGCCGAGGTACACCTCGAACCAGCTCGGCAGGATGTCGCCGTAGCGGTGCCACCAGCCGGGGTTGTTTGCCTCCTTGGCGAGCTGCAGCAGCGGTGCGCGCTCGGCGGGGGCGGAGACTCCGTAGAGGGTGAGGAGGTCGGCGACGTCGCGCTCCTTGAAGCCGACCCGGCCCAGCTCCATCCGGCTGATCTTGGAGTGCGAGCCGCGGATCTCGTAGCCCGCCTGCTCGGTGGAGATCCCGCGGGCCTCGCGCAGCCGGCGCAGTTGCGCGCCGAGCAGAATGCGCAGGACGGTGGGGCCGCCGCGCCGGGGATAATCGATCAGCCGTCCGGCCGGATCACCTTCGGACGGAGGTGTTGGGGCAGCTGAATCCTGGGACAAGGGGTCACCAGCCAGTTGACGGGTCTGAGTGGAGGCCGGACGGCATCGCCCTATGTTAGAGGATGCCGTCACGTTTTTGGGAGGTATGAAAATCGTGCCCGCGGACGGGGCCGCAAGGGCGGTCTCGGCGCGGCCGGTCAGGCCGGATGCCCGGTGACCAGTGCTGTCAGTGCCCGCACGGCTGCGGAACGTGGCGCCGTCGCGCCGCCGGCGATGCTCGGACGGTCATTTCGCCGGCGGGCGCGCCATCGCCGGCGCGCCAATTGCCCACCGTTCTCCGGCATTGCGGGCGACCAATCCTGACAAGCCATTCCGGGGGCCGTCGGATGACGCGTGAATGTCGCGCGTCGCGCATTCGGTGAAGTCTTCGGGGGCGGTTGCGGGCCGTCGCCGTCCCGGCGCGGACGGCTTCGTGACGAAGCTCTCCTCCCCGGCGGGCAAGATCTCCGGGCGTCCGGACGTTCACATGATCAGAGAGCGGTCACCACCGCCGCTCTGCAGAAGCCGACCACCACCGCGCATCTGGGGGAGAACATGAACGCCACCCGTGAACGACCGGAGATACGGTTCCTGACCTCGGGCGATGTCTCGGCGCACGAGCGCTCGGCGGCCGAGCGCGCCGTCCGCGAGGCCCTGTCCGGCGCCCGCGACGTCACGTCCGTCCAGGTCACGCTGAGCGTCGTCAACGACCCGTCGCTGCCGAGGCCGGCGCTCGCCCAGGCCGTCGTCGAGCTGCACGGCCGGCGCGTCCGCGCCCAGGCGGCCGCGCCCCGCATCGACCAGGCCGTCGGCATGCTCCGCGAACGCCTGGCGATCCGGGCGACCTCGCTTCAGGCGAGCTGAACCTGACAGGTTCGCCCCCG
Source organism: Actinomadura monticuli (assembly GCF_041463655.1). NCBI lineage: Bacteria > Bacillati > Actinomycetota > Actinomycetes > Streptosporangiales > Thermomonosporaceae > Actinomadura > Actinomadura monticuli. The sequence continues at coordinate 12,826 of NZ_JAXCEI010000026.1, read as the reverse complement.
TGTTTCGCCGGTCCCTCCGGGCCCGGCGCGTCGTGGAACGGCGGAGCCCCGAGGAGGGGCGCCGCCGTTCGTGCGTTCCGGAGGCCCGCGGCGTTCAGGCGTCCCGCCGCACCAGGACGAGCGCGGCGGCGCCGAGCGGGACGATCACGTACGCGGCCAGCACGGCCGACGCCGCGGCGGGGGACAGCAGATCGCCGTACACGGAGTCGTCCGCGCTGATCCCCGCCATCTGCCTGGGCAGCGCGGCGAGCATCACCGAACCGGCGCGCTCGTTCCACGGCCCCGGCAGGTGGAAGACGAGCAGCGGCAGGACGTGCCACACGAAGACGACCGACACCAGCGATCCCGCCGTGGAGCGCAGCAGCACCCCGAGCGACAGGCCGAGCAGCGCGAACACCGGCACCACCGTCCCCGCGAGGACGAAACCCGGCAGGTCGTGCGCGATGGACGCCTGCTGATCGGCGAAGGGCCGGTCGCCGACGACGAGCCGCGTCCCGAGGAACGAGCCGACCGTCACCGCCTCGCCGGCGGCCAGCGCGACCGCCCCGACCACCGCCCCCTTGGCCAGCAGCAGCCTGCGGCGCGCCGGAACCGCGACCAGGCTCGTGCCGATCATGCCCGTCCGGTACTCCGACGTCACCGACAGCACACCGAGGACCGCCAGGCAGAGCGACGCCGTCCAGCCGCCCAGCTCCTGCAGCGGACGCAGCAGCAGATCGTCCCTGCGCTCGTCCGGCAGCCCGTCCCAGACGTGCGCCATCTGGAACGCCAGCAGCAGCACGAACCCCGTGAACGCGGCGGTCACCGACAGCACGGCATAGGTCGAGCGGACGCTCCGCACCTTGTACCACTCGGCCGCGAGCGCGTCGCCCATCACGCGTCGTCCCTGCGGGCGAACGCGTACGCTCCGGCCCCCAGCGCGACGACGACGTAGGCCGCTGTCAGCGCCACCACGCCCATGGTGACCCCCGCGACACCGGCCTTGGCCATGAACAGCGCACCCCGGCGCGGCACCGCGACCAGACTCGCCCGGATCGTTCCGGACGCGTACTCGGACGTCAGCGTCAACGCCCCCAGCACGACCGCGCACACCGGCAGCGACACCGCCAGTGGCTGCTCCGCCGGTGCCACACGGAGTGCCGCCCTCCGCGCAGCCGGAAGACCGTCCCAGGAGCGGGCCGCGTAGCACGACCACGCGACGCACAGCAGCGCGAACGCCGCGATCACTCCGAACACGGCCCAGGTCGACCGCACACTCCGCAACTTCCACCACTCCGCCAGAGCGACATCTCCCACCCCGCTCAAAGGCCCCTGCCCCCGAACCGTCCCGCCGGGCATGGAACCGTGGCCGATCGGACCAGACGCGCAATTGCCGTCCGCCGTGCCGAATGCCCGACCACCTTCGCGGCTCTTCGTACCGGTCATTTGGGGGCCGTCTCGAATTCGGTGCTGCCGGCGGTCAGTTCCATGTAGGCCTCCTCCAACGAGGCGCTGTGCGGTGTCACCTCGTGCAGAGGGATTCCGTGGGCCGCCGCCGCGTCGCCGATGGCGGCGACGTCCAGCCCCGTCACGGTGAGGGCACCGCCCGGCACGGCCTCGACACCGCCCCCGGCGGCGGCGAGCACCGCGGTCAGGTCCGCGGGGCGCGGTGAGCGGACCAGGACGCCGCGCCGGAACCTGTCCGCCAGCTCCCGCACCGAGGTGTCGGCGATCAGCCGGCCGCGCCCGATGACGACCAGCCGGTCGGCGGTCAGCTGCATCTCGCCCATCAGATGGCTGGAGACCAGCACCGTCCGGCCCTCGGCGGCGAGCGACCGCACCAGCTCGCGGATCCAGCGGACGCCGTCCGGGTCCAGGCCGTTCACCGGCTCGTCGAACATCAGCACCCCCGGGTCGCCGAGCAGCGCCGCCGCGATCCCGAGCCGCTGCCGCATGCCGAGCGAGAACCCGCCGACGCGCTTGCGCGCCACCCCCGCGAGACCCACCTGCTCCAGGACCTCCGCCACCCGCCGCGTCCCGATCCCGTTGCTGCGCGCGAGCCACCCGAGATGGTCGAACGCCCGGCGCCCACCGTGGACGGCGCCCGCGTCCAGCAGCGCCCCGACCTCCCGCATCGGCCGCCGCAGCGCCGCGTACCGGCCCCCGTTCACCAGCGCCTCACCGGACGTGGCCCCGTCCAGCCCCAGCAGGACGCGCATCGTGGTCGACTTTCCCGCCCCGTTCGGCCCCAGGAAGCCGGTCACCGTCCCCGGCTTCACCACGAAGGAGAGGCGGTCCACGGCCAGGGTTCCGCCGTAGCGCTTCGTCAGCTCGCGTACTTCGATCATGCGGCCGACACTCCTACGGCACCCTCCCGCCGCACATCGGAACACGGTCGGGACCGCGTTCTCCGCGCACGGTCGGACACACGGCCCCGAGCTCCTACCCCGGTATGACGGACACCGGTAGGAGGTGCTCCACGGCGCCGTCCCACTACCTTCGTGACGTGGACGAATCCGAGCTGCGCTCCCCGTTCCTCACGCGACTCAGCCGGCGCGCCCTCATCAAGCTGGACGCCGCGGTCGCCGTCGGCTACACGTTCGCGCTGCTGACGCTCCCCGCCGACGCCGAGACGTCCGCGGTCGCCGCCGTCCCGCTCGCCGCAGCGGCCGGCCTTCCCCTGGCGGTGCGGCGGCTCTGGCCGGTGCCCGTCTTCGCGGCCGTCCTGTCCGCCTCGACCCTCTCCTTCGCGCTCGGCCTCCCCTGGGACTCCTACGCCGCCGCCGCGTTCGCCCTCTACCCGGTCGCCCTCACCCGGCGCCGCCGCCGCTGGATCCCGACGCCGCTCATCGGCGCCGTCAGCGCCCTGCTGATCCTCGCCGGCGCCGTCGTCGGAACCGCGGACTGGCACGCCGAGCTCGTCGGCCGGCTGGTGCTGGGCCTCGCCGTCCTCGGCGCGTCCTGGACGCTCGGCCGCGTCGTCCGCGAACGCCGCGCGCAGGCCGAGCGTTCCGCCCGCCGCCTCGCCGACCAGGCCGTGTCGGACGAGCGGCTCCGCATCGCCCGCGAACTCCACGACGTCGTCGCGCACAGCATGAGCCTGATCGCCGTCAAGGCCGGCGTCGCCGTCCACGTCGCCTCGGCCCGTCCCGGCGAGGCCCTCGACGCCCTGCGCGTCATCGAGACGACGAGCCGCAGCTCCCTCGCCGAAATGCGCCACCTCCTCGGCGTTCTCCGCACCGACACCGACCTCGGCCCGGCCCCCGGCCTCGCCGACCTCACCGCCCTCGCGGAACGCGCCGCCATGGCCGGCGTCCGCGTCGACCTGGACGTGGACGCCCCGGACCTCCCGGAAGGCGTCGCGCTCTCCGCCTACCGGATCGTCCAGGAGGCGGTCACCAACGTGGTCAAGCACGCCGCGCCCGCCCGCTGCCACGTCCGCGTCAGATCCGACGGGCTGCGCATGCGCATCGACGTCACCGACGACGGACCCGGCGTCCGCGTCCTGCCGGGCGGCGACGGGCACGGGCTCATCGGCATGCGCGAGCGCGTCATGATGTACGGCGGCGACTTCACCGCCGGCCCCCGCCCCGACGGCGGCTTCGCCGTCTCGGCCGCCTTCCCGTACGAACCCTAGGAACCCCGTTGGAACTGCGCGTCCTCGTCGCCGACGACCAGGCCCTGCTGCGCGGCAGCTTCCGCGTCCTCATCGACACCGCGCCCGGCCTGCGCACCGTCGGCGAGGCCGGCACCGGCGCCGAAGCCGTCGCCCTGGCCGCCGGTGAACGCCCCGACGTCGTCCTCATGGACGTCCGCATGCCCGAGATGGACGGCATCGAGGCGACCCGGCGGATCTGCGCCGACCTCCCGGACGTCCGCGTCCTGATCCTCACGACGTTCGATCTGGACGCCTACGTCTACTCGGCGCTGCGAGCCGGTGCGAGCGGCTTCCTGCTCAAGGACACCCCGCCCGCGGACCTGCTGTCCGCCATCAGGTCCATCGCGGCCGGCGACTCACTCCTCGCCCCCACGGTGACCCGCCGCCTGATCGCCGAGTTCGTCCGCCGCCCGGCCCCTGTCCAGCACCCACCCGCCGCCCTGAACGCCCTGACCGACCGGGAACGCGAGGTCCTCACCCTCATCGCCCGCGGCCTCTCCAACGCCGAACTGGCCGAACACCTCCACCTGAGCCCCGCCACGGTCAAGACCCACATAGGCCACCTGCTCTCCAAACTCCAAGCCCGCGACAGAGCCCAACTAGTGATAACCGCCTACGAAACCCGCCTGGTACAACCCACCTGAGCCACCCCAAGGCCCCACCCCGAAGCCCTCCCACCCCATGCGGTGCCGCTCCTGTCCGGTGCCGCTCCCGTCTTGAAAGCGTCACGCCAGTAAAAGGCGCATCGCCGTGCGAAAGCGGCCCGAAAACCGGTTGAGCTGCAACCCGGCCTGGGCCAGCCTGGCGGGACCATACCTAAACGCGACGTCAGGGCCTGCTACGACCGCGACTCGATCAGCGCGTTGCGCTCTCTTTGTGGGTGCCCACTGGCCTTCCCATCGTCGCCGTGTACGAAGGCCAGTGGACAGTGTGGCGCTGTTTCGTGGACGCCCGCAGGCGGCGCTCGTCGCGCTGCGCCGAGGTCGGCAGGGACGCCGTGCCCGTGGTGTTCTGGTGGCCGGATCAGCGCGGCCGGACGTGATAAGCCTCAAGGCGCTCGGCCAGTTCCTCGGGGCGGCTTAGCGCGAGCAGGTGGCCGCCGGGCATGTCATCGACCGGAATGCCCAGGCGTTCGCGCACCACACGACGCTGAAAATCCAGTGGGAAGAGGCGGTCGTCGCGTCCCTGCAGGAACACGGTCCGGGTGTCGGGCCACGTGCTCAGCGGCCACGGTTCCGCGAACGGTGTCGATGACTGCGGAGGCTCATCCTTGGCGAGCGCCTCGGCTTTCACGTCCGGCGGGACGTCATGAAAGAAGGTCTCCTCCAGATCGAACTCCGCAGACGGCGTGCGCCCCTCCCGGATCGCCTGGTCGGCCATGGCCTGTGCCTGACCGGTGTTCTCCCACCAGGCGCCACCCGACTCGCCGGGGACGGGAACCATGGCGTTGAGGAGGACGAGGAGGTCGATCGGCAACCGCTCGCAGACGAGGGGCGCGGTGAGCCCGCCCATGGACTGCGCCACGAGGATCAGTTCGGTCCGGTCGCCGATCGCCTTCACCACCGTGTCGGCGTACTCCTGCAAACCCGCCGATTCGTCGCCTGCCGGGAGGTCGACCACCACCACCTCGTGCCCGCGCTTCCGCAACTCTGGGACGAGGCGGTGCCAATACCAGGCTTGGCCACCGGCTCCAGGAACGAGTGTGTAGGTCGCCACGATCACCATCCCATGTGGTCGAGTTTGACGGCCGTCAGGCTACGAGCCGTCACTGACATTTCCCAGCTCTCACTCCTGCCGCACGGGCGATTCGTGGCTGGGCTGCGGCCAGGACGTCGCCTCCCGCCTCTCGTCCCGCTTCGCCATGCCCACGTTCGCGGCGTGGCTGCTGCCGCAGCGATGTGAACGTCATCGCGTGTCCTGCTTTCCTCGAACGCTTGTTCGGATTACGGTGTCGTCTCGTGCTGATCGATGAACCCGTCTCCGCGGAGACCACCTCCACCGGCCGTCCGTCCCAGATCACCGGCCCGCGCGGGCGCTACCGCGTGCGCCGTGTCCTGGAGGAGTGGCAGGCGCCCGGCCAGGCGCGCTTCTACCGCCTCCAGGTGGCCACGCCGGACGGCCCCGCGATCGCGGAGGTCCTCGGCCCGCAGACCCCCGGCACCGCCCCCTGGACCCTTCACCGGGTCTGGTCCTGAGGGGACGCCGGGCCTGGTCCTGAGGACGTACCGGCTGCGGTCGCGCATCGCGATCTCCCCCGGCCGAGAACTTGGGCGACGCCTTCCTCTCCGACCGCTTCACTCCACATCACGCATCGCAAGGCGTCCTCCGCGGGAGGCGCACGGTCGTTCCGTAGCTCCCACGCACACCACCACTCCCGCGTGATTGCGCAGAGCCTGTGATGGAGCCGTCAGCGGTCGGTGCGGCCAGGCAGTCGGCGCCCTCAGCCGCGTAGGGCCGGTCGGCTGCCTCCGCGGGCGGTCAGTCAGGAGGAACGCTGCTGTCGGCCTCGCAGGTGAGCAGCTCGTGCAGGACGGGCGGGAGGTCGTCCCAGAGCCATTCGTTCAGGGTGCCCGGAAAGCCTGCCGGGGGCCGGATGCCCAGACGCCGCGGTCCGGCTTCGGTCAGCCGTACCGCGATGGGGCCGTCGTCCCACAGGGGGTGTCGGTTGCCCCAGAACGCGGAGAAGTCGGTGCTCGTCAGCATCAGTTCGCCTGGCAGCGTGTGCTCGCCGGGGTGCCTGCCCAGGGGCAGCAGTCGTTGCGCGGTCGTGCGGATGATGTTGAGCGCGGCCAGGTCGTGGGGGCACGCTACGTCGGCCATTTCCAGCTCGGGCAGCCCGAACCTGCACAGCCCACGGGTCTTGAGCGTGACGCAAGCGCAGCCGTCGATGTCGTCCTCGTCGGCGGTGCAGCGTCCAGAGTTCCGGTACGGGGGTAGTACGACGCCGAGCCAGTCGTCGCCGAGAACGAAGTCGTCTAAGCGATCGAGGCCGTCCGGTGACAGGGTCCGGCCGGTGGCAAGGTCCACGGAGACCGCGCAGAGCGAGTCCGCGATCGCCCTGGCCGTCGCCCGGGTGAGGTGCGGCCCGGACGGCAGGGCGCCGACCGGCAGCACGGACATGACACCGATGTGCCGGGTCGCTTGGCGGGCCCTCTCTGCGTCGTCCTCGTCGGCGCCGGTCACCTCGCTCATGTTCCAGGGCGAGTCGCCGGCGGGGTGGCAGGTCAGCGCGAGACGCGGGGTGCCGAGGCGCCCCGCCACCGCCGCGGCCAGCGGGGCGGGGAGCCGCTGCCGGATCGTCGCCGCGAGGTCGCCGGGCTCCCGGTCGGTCGCGACGACGAAGCCGGCGGTCGTCTCTTCGGGAACCGTGATGGTGACGCGCATGGGAGCCTCCTCGGGGCCTGGACCGGCGTTCGAGGTCCAGCTTCGAGGAGGCCGCCGCGCCCTTTCACTAGAACGCGATTCTGTGGATAGAGGCTGCGAGTGCGCAGGTCCGGGCCCGGTTCGCGGGGTGCTCGCGATCGGCGGGCATAGGCTGGGGAGCCGATCGGCGTCTCGTCACCGCGACGCGTGCCGGACGAACGTCCGTCTTCACCGCCCAGCCGGATCGTCCGTCAGGAGGTCCAGGGTGGCCGGGAGGGCGCCCGGCCTCACGCGGGAATCGACGATCCGGCGGCCCGCCTCGCCGTCAGCGGGCGGAGCGCTCCACGTAGTGGCGCTCGCCCGGGCCCACGTACACCTGGCGCGGACGTCCGATCTTCGTCGCCGGGTCGTTCATCAACTCGCGCCACTGCGCGATCCAGCCGGGCAGCCGGCCGAGCGCGAACAGCACGGTGAATGCGTTCGTGGGGAAGCCCATCGCCTTGTAGATGACGCCCGTGTAGAAGTCGACGTTCGGGTAGAGCTTGCGTTCGATGAAGTAGTCGTCGCTCAGCGCGACCTCTTCGAGACGCATGGCCAGGTCCAGCAGCGGGTCGGACTTGCCCAGCGCGTCCAGGACCTTGCCCGTGGCCTTCTTCACGACGGCGGCGCGCGGGTCGTAGTTGCGGTAGACGCGGTGCCCGAAGCCCATCAGCTTGACGCCGGGCTCCTTGTTCTTGACCCGCTCCACGAACGCGTCGATGTCGTCGCCGTTCTCGTGGATGCGCTCCAGCATTTCCAGGACGGCCTGGTTGGCGCCGCCGTGCAGCGGGCCGAACAGCGCGTCCACACCCGCGGACACCGACGAGAACAGGTTCGCCTGGCTGGACCCGACGAGACGCACCGTCGAGGTCGAACAGTTCTGTTCGTGGTCGGCGTGCAGGACGAACAGCATGTCCAACACGCGCGCGATCTCGGGGTCGATCTCGTAGGGCTGCGTCGGGAGGCCGAACATCATGCGGAGGAAGTTCTCCACGTACCCGAGGGAGTTGTCCGGGTACAGGAGCGGCTGGCCGTTGGACGTCTTGTAGGCGTACGCGGCGATGGTGGGGAGCTTCGCGATGAGCCGGATGCTGGACTGGTCGACCTGCTCGGGATCGAACGGGTCGAGGCTGTCCTGGTAGAACGTCGACAGGGCGCTCACGGCGGACGACAGCACGGCCATGGGGTGGGCGCGGCGCGGGAAGGCCGAGAAGAACGCGCGGAACTTCTCGTCCAGCAAGGTGTGGTTGCGCACGCTGTCGGTGAACGCGCTCAGCTGGTCGGACGTCGGCAGCTCACCGTAGATGAGCAGGTAGGCCACCTCAAGGAAGGACGACTTCTCCGCCAGTTCCTCGATGGGGTAGCCCCGGTAGCGGAGGATGCCCGCCTCACCGTCGATGTAGGTGATGGCCGACGTGGTGGACGCGGTGTTGGTGAAACCGGGATCGAGCGTGACATGCCCCGTCTCTTTCAGGAGGCTGCCGACGACCAGCCCTGACGGCCCCTCCGTCGCCTCGGTGACCTCCAGAGGCATCCGGCCGCTCGCGTGGTCGAGCTCGAAATCCGACATACTCGCTCACTCCCAACTGCGTCCACACCTGCGTAGACGTTCCGTTCTTCATCGTATCCAGGTGATCACCCGGGCTGATCCGGCCGGTCCCGTTGACGGAGGCCCGGCTCGGATGCTCCGGTGGAGTCATGACCGATCACGGGGCCGCCGAACTCATCGCACGCACCCGCCGGGAGATCGCGGCCGCCACGACCGCGAACCGCTTCGTCGAGATGCTCGAAGTCGGTGACTTGCCTCGGGATCGCCTGGTTTGGCTGGCCGGTGAGGAGTATCGGATCGTCAGGAGCGATCGGTGTAGTTTCGCCCTCCTGGCGGCCAGGTTTCCCGATCCGCCGACCGGTGAGCTCTTTCTGGGGCTCGCACAGGGCGAGGGGCAGGCGCTGACGTTGCTCGGAGACTTCGCGGGCGCGCTCGGCCACAGTGAGAAGAATCTCATGACGTACGAACCGAAACCCTTTGCGCAGGCCTATCCCGCCTATCTCGCGCAGAGGGCGGCGTTCGGGACGGCCACCGAGGTGGCCCTGGCCATGTTGGCCAACCTGGAGGAGTGGGGTGCTTACTGTGCTCGCACCGCCCAGGCCCTCCGAACGCAGTACGGCCTCCCGGACGAGGCCGTCGGGTTCTTCGACTTCTTCTCCGAGCCGCCGCCGGGCTTCGAGGACCAGGCCCTGCACGTGATCGCGTCAGGGCTGGCATCCGGTGACGACCCGGTCGAAGCGTCACGCGCCGCCCGCCTTCTGCACGCCTACGAGACCGCCTTCTGGGAAGCACTCGCCGACGGCTTGCCGTGACCGCGCCTACAGATGCTCCCGGAGCGTGGGCAATTCGGCGGTGATCTCGATCAGCGTCCGCTCTTGGACGCCGATCAGTTGCTCGACGTCCACGGGCGGCCATTCCTCGCCGTAGTGGGCGTCCAGCAACGTGGACAAGGCGACGAGGATCTGCTCCGGCGTCGGGCGTTCACCAGGATCCTTGACCAGGCAGCGGGTCACGAGCCCGCGCATGGGGTCGGGCAAGAGGGAGAGGTCCGGTTCGCCGTGCACGATCCTGCTGCGGACCTTGTGATCGGTGCCGAAAGGTGCGGCCCCGGTAGCCGCGAACACGAGGGTCGAGCCAAGGGAGAACACGTCGCTGTCCGGATGTACGGGGTCGCCGAGCGCCTGCTCCGGCGACATGTAGGCAGGTGTCCCCAGAATCTCCGTCCGCGACAGCGGCAATGCGTTCAGAGGCCTTGCGATGCCGAAGTCGATGACCCTTGGCCCATCGGAGGCGAGCAGCACGTTCGAGGGTTTCAAGTCCCTGTGCACGATGCCCGCACGGTGGATCGCGATCAGCGCCTCCGCGAGCCCGGCCCCCAGCTGGCAGGCCGCTTTCTCGCGAAGCGGCCCTTTCTCTCTGACGACCTTGGCCAGACTCACTCCGCGGATGTACTGGGTCGCAAGCCACGGCTGGTCCGCGTCGGGATCGGCGTCGACGACGGGCGCCGTGTAGAAACCGCTCACCGATCGCGCCGAGGTCACCTCTCGCCGGAACCTCACCCGCCACTTGGGGTCGTCCAGAAGTTCCGGACGGATGACCTTCACCGCGACGAGACGCCTGCTGGGCGACGCCCCGAGGAACACCTCGCCCATCCCACCGGCGCCGAGCCGGGCGACCACACGATAGGGGCCGATCATCTCTGGGAGTTCTGACTGCATGGGCACGGGGGATCCGATCATGGTGGGCGCGCTCAATCGTGCCACGTGGGCGCGGACATCCGGCAACGTGTGCGGTCATGTCCAGGGCAGCGCGCTCCGCTCGTTCCAGTAGCGCTCCGGTGGCACGCTCAGATCCGCCAGCATCCGCAACTCACCCTGGTCGAGGGAAACCGTCGACGCCGCCAGGTTCGACTCCAGTTGAGCGGGACTGACCGCGCCGATGAGGACGGTGTCCGCCCACGGTCGGCTGAGGGCCGCCGCCAGCGCCAGACCGTCCGGCCCTACGTGGTGCTCGGACGCGATGGCCTGCACAGGCGCGGGTGGCTGCACGGCGAGCCGCCCATTGGCCAGCACCTCCTTGAGCAGGACGTGCAGCCCCGCCTCGTGTGCTTCGCGCAGGGCCTTCTCGGCCGATGTCTCCAGGACGTTCCACGTCGATTGGACGGTACTGAACAGCCTCTGGCCAGAGACCTGCAGCGCCATCGCCCGGCGGATAGTGTCGGCCTGCCTTGGGCCCGTGGTGGAGAAACCGACGCGGATCCCCTCGGTGGTCAGTTCCGCCAAGGCCTCCTGTAGGCGAACGTCCTGAAACAGTGGGCTTTCTTCGGTCAATGAGTGCACTTGGTAGACGGAGAGGAAGTCGTCCAGGAACTCGCGGGTCTCCCTGTACTGGGCGCGGTAGCGGCCGAGACTGTGTTCCTTGACCTCGTGCACTGCAGCATCGGTCTGCCAGTCACCGACGTAGGCGTAGCCCCACTTGCTGGACACCGTCAGATCCTCCGGGGCGCGTGAGCTGAGCCACCCCCCGAGGAACTCTTCCGCCAGGCCGTAGGAGCGCGCCGCGTCCACCCAGCGGATGCCCGCAGCAAAGGCCGCGTCCAGGACGTTCCAGGTCGCCTCGCGCATGAGCTCCACGGTCCGGCCGGGTGGCAGGTCGTCGGCCCGGCCCACGTTGATGTAAGCGGGCCGCCCCAACGCGGCGAGCCCGATGCCCAAACGATCCATGGCGTTCATGATCCCAGCCTCGCATGCCGTAGGCAGCGCTCCAGGTCCGCGCCATTTGTCCGAACTTTCCCAAAAGAGCGTGGTCCTTCAGTTGAGGATTATCCACAGAACCGAGTTCTATTATTCTCCGGGTTGCCCGTCCGCGAGGCTGTGTCACGTCAATGCCGACCGCGGCACGAAAGGCACGGAAATGCCTGCGCAGATCAATCGCACCGAGTACGGCGCCCGCCAGTTCGCCGGCCACCTGGGGCTCGCCCAATGGCAGTTGCGCGTGGGCCTGGAGCACGGGATCGTCCCCGCCCCCGACCTGCACGGCGAACGGTGGTCCGCCGACCTGGCCGAGAAGGCCCGGGAGGCCGCTGAGGAGGTCATCGCCAGATTCGGAGAGGAACCGCCGATCGGTTCCACGCGCGCGGCGGCCCGGCTGGCAGACCGCGTGATCCTCGACGTGGAGCGTCCGGACATCGAGGTGCTCGTCGCACAGGGAGACCTCAACGTCGTGAGCAGCTTCCGCGGCCACCCGGTGTACCTCATGCGCGACCTGGACCGACTCGACCCAGAGACCGTCCGGACGGTCGTCTCCACGAGGAAGGGCCCGCTCACCGGCACGGTCGACTCCGGTGGAGCGGCCACGATCCTCGGATGCCCGCGCCGGACGTTCGACCGGATCGCCGGTGAGCGCGGGCTCGAGCCGGACCGCTTGGGGCACTACGCCCTCGCCGACGTCCAGGCCCTGAGGACGGACGACGTCCTGACCCGCGAGCTCGCGGAGGAGAAACGCCGGCTGGCCCTTGACCGGACACGAAGGGCCGAGGCCCACGTCGAAGACGTCGTACGCGCCTGGATCCTGCGCTGCTCGGCCTACGTGGACCGCGACATCGACCAGCCACCGAACACCGCCCCGCTCAGCCGGGCGCTCCGGAACCTCGGCACCCTGAGGACGGAGCTCGATGACCAGAATCGCCGCGCCTCCTGATTGAGACCTCCCGACGCACCAGGACGGTCGATGCGAGGAGGCTTCCCACCCAGTCGGCCCAATCCGACCGAACACCGAAAGCGGCTCGGAGGACGCCGATTGGGAGACTCCCACAGCCGGGGGGAGATCGTCCACACCATGGACATGCCCGGCCCACTGAGGCACAACGAGCGCCATCAGCACCGGACCGGATAGTTCGGCGACGAGGTCAGGAGGCAGCCGGTCCCTAGCCGCGCTACGTGTTGCTCATCCACGATGCCCTGGAGGTTCGGGGGAGACACGTCACCGCCAACCGACCCTCCGGACGATCCCGAGATCAATATTGGCCAGACGAACGCACCCAACCCCGGCAGGGCCCGCCCGCCACGCCCTTCACCTGACCAACGACCCCTCATGAAATCCGTCCCGTGTCCCGTGGGGTCAGACATCCCTGGAGGTTGGGATGTCAAGCGGCGAGGTCGTGGTGGTGGTGTGACCAGGCGGTTGCCTGGTCGTAGGGGGTTTGGGTTTTGAGGCAGCCGTGGAGGATGCCGACGAGG
>NZ_JAXCEI010000025.1:0-73359 GCF_041463655.1 Actinomadura monticuli | reverse complement strand
CCTCACCCACATCGGCGACACCGCCGACCAGCGGCTGGCCATCCAAGCCGCCTACCCGATCCACGGCTGACACGTCGGGCCGACCTAGAATTCCCACACTCTGAATAAGACCCTCCGCCACTATCCGGCCTCTGATCCGGCGGGGACGGCCCACGACGCCGAGCGGCCCCACGATCCGCTGACCGAGACGGCGGTCCGCGTCGCCTGGAACGTCCGGGACCGCTACGGCGTGGTCGCCGGCCCGCGCTACCGAGCGCCGAGGCCGACGACGGCGCCCTCGGCGGCGGAGCGCGCGGCGGCCTCGATGACCTCCAGGCCGGTGATCGCGTCGGCGAGGGTGGTGGGCGGCGGCGCGCCGTCGCGCAGGGTGCGGACGACGCCCGCGTAGAACTCCTGGTAGGCGCCGGGGGCGGTGGGCTCGGGGGCCGCCTCGCCGGGGACGCCGAGCAGGCCGTGCGACTCCGCCGGGACGATGCCGTACCCGGCGTCCTGCGGGGTGAGCCCGGCGCGCAGTTGGTCCTCCTGCGGATCCATGCCGGAGACCGTGTAGGACGCGCGGTCCCCGAGCACCCGGAAGCGCGGCCCCTGCTGGGCGGCGGTCGCGCTCATCCAGAGGTGCGAGCGGACGCCGCCGGGGTGGGTGAGCGCGACGAACGCGTCGTCGGGGGCGGCCGCGCCGCGGCGGCGGGTGTCGAGCTCGGCGTAGACGCGGGCGGGACGGCCGAACAGGGCGACGGCCTGGTCGATGAGGTGGGAGCCGAGGTCGAAGAGGATGCCACCCGCGTCGCGGGGGTCGGTGCTCTCCTTCCAGCTCTCCCTGACCTCGGGCCGCCAGCGTTCGAAGCGGGACTCGAAACGCCGGACGTCGCCGAGGGCGCCGGACGCGATCAGCCGCGCCGCCGTCCGGTAGTCGCCGTCCCAGCGGCGGTTGTGGTAGGGAACACCGGCAGGCCGCGGACGGCGCTCAGCGCGGCGAGCGAGCGGGCGTCGGCGGCCGACGCCGCGACCGGCTTGTCCACGACGACGGGGACGCCCGCGGTCAGCGCCGTCCGGGCCAGCGGGACGTGCTGCCGGTTCGGCGCGGCGACGACGACGAGGTCGTAGGCGCCGGGTGCGCTCCACAGCCGGTCGGCCCGGTCCACGACGTCCGCGTCCGGGTACCGCTCCCGGGCGGCCCGCTGCCGTTCCGGCGCGCGGGTGACGACGGCGGCCAGCCGCAGCCCGGGCACGGACGTGATCAGCGGGGCGTGGAACACCGAGCCGCCGGTGCCGTATCCGATCAGCGCAACACGCAGGTCCATGCCACGATCATGGCCGATGGCGCGGGCGCGGCCCGGAGGCGGGGGGCGCCCTGCGTGTGCGGGTGCGGCCCGCCACGACGTAGGCTTTTGTCCCGGGTGATTCCGGACGAGGGGGGCGCGTTGCCGAAACCAGTGCTGCTGACCGTGGACGACGATCCGGGGGTGTCGCGGGCCGTGGCACGGGATCTGCGCCGCCGGTACGCCGAGTCGTACCGGATCGTGCGCGCGGACTCGGGGCGGGAGGCGCTGGACGCGCTGAGCGAGCTGCGGCTGCGCGGCGAGGACACGGCCGTGCTCCTCGCCGACCACCGGATGCCCGAGATGGACGGCGTGGAGTTCCTGGAGCACGCCATGGACCTGTTCCCCTTCGCGCGCCGCGTCCTGCTCACCGCCTACGCCGAGACCGACGCGGCGATCCGCGCGATCAACGACGTCGACCTCGACCACTACCTGCTGAAGCCGTGGGACCCGCCGGAGGAGAAGTTCTACCCGGTGATCGACGAGCTGCTGGACGCCTGGGCGCGCGAGGACCGGCGGCCGCCCGGCCAGCTGCGGGTCGTGGGGCACCGCTGGTCGTCCCGGTGCTACGAGGTCCGCGACTTCCTCGCCCGCCACCAGGTGCCCTACACCTGGCTGATGGACACCGACCCGGAGGGCGCCGAGCTGATCGCCGCCGCCGGGTCGTCGCCGGAGCTGCCGCTCGTGGTGAAGTCGGACGGCGGCACGCTGTCGGCGCCGTCCGACGCCGAGCTGGCCGCCGCGATCGGGCTGTCCAGCACGCCGTCCACCGGGTTCTACGACCTGATCGTCGTGGGCGGCGGGCCGTCCGGGCTGGGCGCGGCCGTGTACGGGGCGTCCGAGGGGCTGCGGACGGTCGTGGTGGAGCGGCGCGCGCTCGGCGGGCAGGCGGGGCAGAGCTCCCGCATCGAGAACTACCTCGGCTTCCCCGACGGGGTGACCGGGGCGCAGCTCGCCGACCGGGCCCGCCGGCAGGCCGACCGGTTCGGCGCCGAGCTGCTGCAGGCCGGGGAGGTCACCGCGCTGGAGTCGCGCGGCACCGCCCGGGTGGCGCGGCTGTCGGACGGCACGGAGATCGCCGCGCACGCCGCCATCCTCGCGACCGGCGTCTCCTACCGGCGGCTCAACGCCGACGGCGTGGACGCCTTCGTCGGGCGCGGCGTGTTCTACGGCGCCGCGCTCACCGAGGCCCCGGCGTGCAAGGACGAGGAGGTCGCCGTCGTCGGCGGCGCCAACTCCGCCGGGCAGGCCGCCGTGTACCTCGCCCGGTTCGCGAAGAAGGTGCACATCATCGTCCGTGCGGACGGCCTGGAGCGGTCGATGTCGCACTACCTGATCGAGCAGATCGCGGCGACGCCCAACATCGAGGTGCACACCGGCAAGACGGTGTGCGGCGCGGACGGCTCCGACCGCCTGGAGCGGCTCACGTTCGCCTCGCCCTCCGGCAAGAGGACGATCGACGCCCATTGGCTGTTCGTGTTCATCGGCGCCGAGCCCGGCACCGGGTGGCTGGACGGCTTCGTCGAGCGCGACCCGCGCGGCTACGTGCTGACCGGCCCGGACCTCGTCGCCGGGGGCCGCCGCCCGGCGGGCTGGCCGCTCGCCCGCCAGCCCTACCACCTGGAGACCAGCGTCCCGGGCGTGTTCGCCGCGGGCGACGTGCGCGCGGAGTCGATGAAGCGCGTCGCCTCGGCGGTCGGCGACGGCGCGATGGCCGTCGCCCTCGTCCACCGCTACCTGGAGCAGGCATGAGCGAAGTGAACCGGGGGGTGCGGGGGGTCGTCCCCCCGCAGGGCGCAGGCATGAGCGAAGTGAACCGGGGGGTGCGGGGGGTCGTCCCCCCGCGAGGAGCGGGCATGAGCGGAGCGCACCGCGGGTGCGGGGGGTCGGCCCCCGGCAGGGAGCAGGCATGAGCACCGCATCGCCGGAGGAGCTGCGCGGGCTGTTCCTCTTCGAGGACCTCGACGACGAGAAGCTCGACTGGCTGTCGCTGTGCGGGACGGCCGAGGAGTATCCGGCCGACGGCGTCATCTGCGCGCAGGGCGACCCCGCCGAGTTCCTGTACGTGCTGCTGGACGGCGAGATGGTGATGACCCAGATGGTGCGTGACCACGCCGTCGAGGTCAGCCGCACCGACCGCCCCGGCACCTACGGCGGCGCCGTGCAGGCGTACCTGGGCCACAAGATCGAGCAGAAATACCAGCACACGCTGCGGGCGACGCGCCCGTCGCGGGTCTTCGTGCTGCCGGCCCTGAAGTTCTCCAAGGCCGTCCGCAAGTGGTTCCCGATGGCCACGCACCTGCTGGAGGGCATCTTCTTCGGGATGTCGAACGCGCGGCGGATCGTGGACCAGCGCGAGCGGCTCACCGCGCTCGGCACGATCACCGCCGGGCTCACCCACGAGCTGAACAACCCGGCGGCGGCCGCGGCGCGGGCCAGCGCGGAGCTCGGCGACCGGCTGCTCGCCGCGCAGCGGAGCCTCGCCGACCTCGCCGCGCACGGCGTCGACTGCACGCATCTGAGCGCGCTCGTCGCGCTGCGCCCGGCGCTGCCCGCGCCGCCGGCCGGGCGCCGCAGCCCCCTGGAGGTCAGCGACGCCGAGGACGAGCTGGGCGACTGGCTGGAGGACCGCGGCGTCGGCGACGCCTGGGACCTCGCCCCGCGCCTGGTCGCCGCGGGCGTCGGGGTCGAGCAGGCGCAGGAGGTCGCGGACGCGGCGGGCGATCACCTGCCGGCGGCGATGCGCTGGCTCGCCGAGGTGCTGGAGGTCGCGCAGCTCCAGGCGGAGATCTCCGACGCGATGGGCCGCATCACCGCGCTGCTGGACTCGGCCCGCCAGTACTCCCAGCTCGACCGCGCCGCCTACCAGCGGGCCGATCTGCGCACGCTGCTGGACAGCACGCTCACCATGCTCAAGCGCAAGTTCGGCCCGGACGTGACGGTGAAGGTCGACTACGACGAGTCGCTGCCGCCCGTCCCGGTCTACGCGGCGGAGCTGAACCAGGTCTGGACGAACCTGATCGTCAACGCGCTGTACGCGATGCAGGGCTCGGGCACCCTCACCGTCCGCACCGCGCGGGAGAACGACCAGGCGCTCGTGGAGATCGCCGACACCGGGACGGGCATCCCGGAGGAGGACATCGACCGGATCTTCACGCCGTTCTTCACGACCAAGCCGGTCGGGCAGGGCACCGGCCTCGGCCTCGACATCTCGTGGCGCATCGTCGTCGGCCGCCACGGCGGCGACATCAGGGTGCGGTCGCTGCCGGGCGACACGAGATTCCAGGTCCTCCTCCCGCTCACCGAGCCCGCCGCGGAGGACTCCGCCTGAGACTCCGGGTGGGGCGGGCCTACTCGAACAGGTCGGGCTGCTCGCGGGTGATCTGGTCGTAGAGCGGCTGGTAGTTGATCCAGCCGACCAGGTCGTTGCCGATCTGCTCGTGGGTCAGGACGGCGTTGTCGTGCTCGATGGGCACGACCTGCCCGGCTGCCTTGGCGAGGAGCTGCACCTGGCACGAGCGCTCCATCGTGATGAACCACCAGGCGGCGGCGTCCACGGTGTCGCCGACGGTGAGCAGGCCGTGGTTGCGCAGGATGACGGCCTTGTGGCCGCCGAGGGCGGCGGCGATGCGCTTGCCCTCCTCCAGGTCGGTGACGACGCCGGTGTAGTCGTCGAACAGGCCGTGGTCCTGGTAGAACGCGCACACGTCCTGGGTGATCGGCTCCAGCTTCTGGCCGAGCGCCGAGATCGCCCGCCCGTGCGTGGAGTGGCTGTGCGCGGCGGCGACGACGTCCGGGCGCGCCTGGTGCACCTGGGAGTGGATCGCGAAGGCGGCCTCGTTGACCGGGTAGCGCCCCTCGACGACCTTGCCCTCGTGGTTCACCAGGATCAGGTCGCTGACCTTGATGTGCTTGAAGGACATGCCGAACGGGTTGACCCAGAAGTGGTCGGCGCGCTCGGGGTCGCGGGCGGTGATGTGCCCCGCCACGCCCTCCTCGAAGCCGAACTTCCCGAAGATGCGCAGCGCGGCGGCCAGCCGCTCCTTGCGGTGCCGGCGCTCGTCCTCGACGTCGTCGAACGAGGGCGGCAGCCGGAAGATCAGGTCGGTCGGCAGCTTCTCCAGGAACTCGTCCTCATCGGGCATTCGGCGCACTCCTTAAGCTCGTCTGCCCCCACCGAACACCATTGCCGGGGTGCGCGGCTAGACCGGATCGGTCCAAGCGTCCCGCACCCCGTTGTCCGGATCGGACAACTGGACGGGCAGAATACGGGCATGGAGGTCGGTGCGGGCGACCGGTTCCTGCGGCTGCTCATCGCGCGCAGCGAGGACCCGGTGCTGCTGGAGGCGACGGTGCGCGCCGCCCGGAGCCGGTCGGAGCTGGTGGCGGCGCTGCCCGAGGAGGAGACCCGGCGGCACGTCCGCGCCCTGGTGGGCGGCGTCCTCGCGGCGCTGGAGGACGGCGGGCCGAGCGGGGAGGTCCTCGCCGCGGCGGAGCGGCTCGGGTCGGACCGGGCGCGGCAGGGCGTCCCGGTCGCGGCGTTCCTGGACGGCTTCCAGGCCGGCCGCGCCCACCTCGTCCGCACGCTCGTCGCCGAGGGCCGCCGCACGGGCGTGCCGGACGCCGCGCTGCTGGACGGCGTGACCCGCATCGACGAGATCACGACCGCGCTCGTCCACCGGATGGTGCACGCGCACCGGATCACCGAGCTGGAGATGGCCCGCACCGCGCGGGAGGCGCGCGTCCAGATGCTGCGGCAGCTGCTGCACGGCGAGGCCGTCCCGGTCCTCGCGCCGCTGGACGCGGCGGGCGCGTACCACTGCGTCGTGTCGGACGTGAGCGACCCGGCGGTGGCGGCGCGGCTGGAGACGGAGCTGACCGCCGCGGGGCCGGGCCTGTGCGGACTGGTGGACGGCCGGTTCGCCGCCCTGGCCGCCCGCCTCCCGGCCCCCGTCCCGGCCGGCCCGCTGCTGGTGGCCGCGCCGCCGGCCCGCCCGGCCGACGTCGGGCCGATGTACGGGCTCGGCCGCCGCGCGCTGCGGGCCGGCGCCGCCGCCGGGCTCACCGGCCTGCGGGAGCTGGCCGACCTCGCGCTGCTCACCGTCACCGAGGCGGAGCCGGAGTTCGGGGGGCTGCTGGCCGCCGCGCTGCTGCCCGGGCTGGACCCGGACGAGCCGTTCCACCGGGAGCTGGCGGAGACGGGGCTCGCCTACCTGGACCACGGCGGCCGGATCGAGCCGACCGCGGCGGCGCTGCACGTCCACGGCAACACGGTCAAGTACCGCATCCGGCGGCTGCGGGAGCTGACCGGCCGCCCGCTGTACGACCCGTCGGACGGCGCGGCGGTGGCGCGGACGGCGAACTGGTGGTGGGCCCTGCACCGCTGGCTCGCGGCGGCCGCGACATGACGGACGGCGCGACATGATGGGCGGGCGCGACATGATGGGCGGGCGCGACATGATGGGCGGGCGCGACATGATGGGGCGGGGACACGGGCGACCGCCCGGAACGGAGGAACGCGTGACGGCACCGAGGATCGGCACCGTGCTGTGGCCGATGCAGTCCTGGCCGGAGGCGGGGGAGCTGTGGCGGCGTGCCGAGGACCTCGGATTCCGGCACGCCTGGGTCTACGACCACATCGCCTGGCGCGGCACGACGCCCTGGTACGACGCGTACACGACGCTGGCCGCGGCGGCGGCGGTCACCGCGCGGGTCCGGATCGGCACGCTGGTGACCTCGCCGAACTTCCGGCATCCCGTCCCGGCCGCGCACGCCGTCAAGACGATCGACCACGTGAGCGGCGGCCGGCTGACGCTCGGGATCGGGTCGGGCGGCACGCGCCGCACGTCCGACGCGGGCGTCCTCGGCGGGGACGAGTGGACGCCGGGCGAGCGCGCCTCCCGCTTCGCCGAATGGGTGGAGCTGCTCGACAGGCTGCTGCGCGGGCCCGAGACGTCCTTCGAGGGGGAGTACTACACCGCGCGGGAGGTCGTCGAGGAGCCCGGCTGCGTCCAGCGGCCCCGCGTCCCGTTCGTGATCGCCGGCGACGGGCCGCGCGGGATGCGGGTGGCCGCCCGGCACGGCGCCGGCTGGGTGACCAGCGGCCACGCCGAGGGCAGGCGGCCGCAGGAGGTCGTGCGCTCCCGGCTCGCCGCGCTGAGGGCCGCGTACGAGGCGGAGGGCCGCGAACCGGGCGACCTCATCCTGATGACGGGGTTCACCGAGGAGCCGTGGCTGGAGTCGGCGGGGGCGTTCGCCGACCTCGCGGGACGCTACGCCGAGCTGGGCATCACCGAGATCGCGCTGCACTGGCCGCGCCCCGGAACGCCGTTCGACGCCGACATGAAGGTGTTCGAGGCGATCGCCGCCGAGTACGGCGAGGCCCGCTGATGCCGTTCGTGCTGCTCGCGTTCGCGATCGCCTTCGAGGTGACGGCCACGCTCGCGATGCGCGGCTCCGAGGGATTCACCAGGCTGTGGCCGTCGCTGGTCGTGGTGGCCGGGTACCTGGTCTCGTTCGTGTTCATGGCCAAGGCGCTGACGTCGCTGAACGTGGGACCGGTCTATGCGATCTGGTCGGCGCTCGGGACGATCGGCGCGTTCGCCGGCGGCGTGCTGCTGTTCGGCGAGCAGCTCAAGCCGCTCACCATCGCCGGCGCCGTGATCATCGTCGTCGGGGTCGTCGTGATGAACATCGGCGGCGGGGTGCGGCAGGGCTGAGCCCGCGCGGGTCAGGCCGGCTCGGCGAGGGTCGTGACGCGCTGCTGCTCGAGCTGCCCGCCGACCAGCTCGGTCGGCGTGCATCCCGACAGGGCGCGGAACTCGCGGTTGAGGTGGGCCTGGTCGTAGTAGCCGCAGGCGGACGCGGCGTCGGCGGGCGCGGCGCCGCCGGCCAGCAGCCCGACCGCGCGCTGGAAGCGCAGCACCCGCGCCATCACCTTGGGCGGCAGGCCCACCTGCTCGCGGAACCGGTGCGTCAGGTGCTTGCGGCTCCAGCCGACGTCGGCGGCGAGGCCCGCGACCGTGACGCCGGGGGAGCCGTGCAGCAGCCGCCACGCCCGCGCCACCTCCGGGTCGGGGACGGGCCCCGCGTCGAGGCGGCGCAGCAGGAAGCCGTCCAGGAGGTCGAAGCGGGCGCCCCAGGACGGGGCGTCGGCGAGCCGCTCCACCAGCGTCCGCGCCGGGGGCCCGAGGAGGTCGGCCAGGTCGACGGCGGCGTTGGTGAGGCGGGCCATCGGGACGCCGAGCAGCGTGTAGGCGCCGAGCGGCGTGACGTCGAGCTGGATGCCGCGCTGCCCGCCGGGGCTGAGGTACATGCCGTGGCCGTCGTGCATCCCGGCGACGAACGACCCGTACTCGCGGTCGTGGACGCCGGGGTCGGGGACCTCCAGGTACAGCGGCGGCCCCAGGTTGATGATCACGACGGTGGTGCGGGTGGGCAGCGTGCGCATCCGGGTGGGGACGGCGTCGGTCTCCCAGTAGCCGTCGTAGGAGCGCAGGAACGGGCGCAGCGCGGGATGCGGCGGCGTACGCGCCAGCCACCAGCCGCCCCGGTCGTCGATCTGGACCGGCCTGTCGCTCATGCTCCCAGTCCTACCACGCCGGGCGGACAGGACCGGGCCGGCGGGACGGGGCTACTCGTACACCTGCCCGCACACCGCGATCCGGGCCAGATCGGCCCAGGTCATGGTGGTGATCGTGCGGACGTAGGAGCGCGCGGGCGGCTCCCCGGCGCGGGTGGGGAGCGGCACGCGGGCGCCGTCCGCGGCGTCCCAGCCGCCGAGGCTGCCGGCGACCGCGCACTCCAGGTAGGTCGCCGGGTCGAAGTTGTACCAGCGGGCCGGGGTGGCGCGGGCGCCCGAGCCAGGCGGGCGGGGTGCGTCCACGCCGAACCGCGCCTGCGGGCCCGGGGGGCGGGCGATGAAGTCCTCCAGGTCGGCGATCTGGGACAGCAGGACCCGCTCCCAGTCGGCGTACCCGTCCGGCTCGGCGCTGGGGAGCGACAGGTCCTTCACGCTCCACGCCGGGTCGAACCCGGCGGGCGGGGTGGTGGACGCCGCCGCGAACATCGCCGCCACGTCGTCGGGCTCCAGCCGCGTCTGGTCACTCAGCGGAGCGCTGATCTTCCACAGGGCGCGCAGGAACGCCGACAGCGACCAGGACGCCGCCCTGGCCTCCTGACCGAGGTGCAGGAACACCAGGTACAGGTCGCGGTTGGTGCGGACGGCCGGACCGGGCGGGCCCTCCACCCAGTAGTGCTGCTTGTGCGGGACGCCGCTCTCCATGACCATGACCTGCGCCAAGGCCGAGATGCGGGTGTCATGGGCGGCCACATGGAAGGTGTTGCCGAGGTCGTCCTGGCGCATGACGTCCCACGTTTGCATGCGGCTCCTTCACAGGTCGCGGTGCGGTCTCCACGGCCCCCGCTCAAGAAAGTGTCCCATTCCAGGAGCGGACCACCAGTAGTGGCCGTGTCACTTTCCGGACTCGAAGTCGTGACTTTCCGCTCATGCGGACGGAGCCGGGGAGGGGTGCGGGCCCGGCGCCGCCGGGCCCGCACCGGGGAGTCGCTCAGAGCTTGGAGCGGTGGATCACCTGGAGCTCGGTGAACCCGTACAGCCCCCACGGCCCGTTCTCGACGCCGACGCCGCTCCACTTGAACCCGCCGAACGGCTGGTTCGGGGCGAGCGCCAGGTGGGTGTTGACCCAGGCGGTGCCGCACTCCAGCCGCCCGGCGATCTCGGCCGCGCGGTCGGCGTCCGCGCCCCACACCGAGCCGGACAGCCCGAAGTGGGTGCCGTTGGCGCGGGCCAGCGCCTCCTCCAGGTCGGTGTACTTCACGACCGGCAGCGCGGGGCCGAACTGCTCCTCGTCCACGATGCGGGCGCCGTCCTCGATGTCGGCGAGAATGGTGGGCTCGAAGAAGTAGCCGGGCCCGTCGACGGGCCTGCCGCCCGCCGCCGCGCGGGCGCCGCCGGAGATCGCGTCGGCGACCAGCTCCGACACCCGCTCGAACTGCGGCCGGTTGTTGATCGGCCCGTACTGGACGCCCTCCTCCATGCCGTCGCCGACCTTGGCCGCCTTCGCCCGCTCGGCGAGGGCGTCGACCACGTCGCCGTACAGCGCCTCCGGGACGTACACGCGCTTGATCGCCGAGCAGACCTGGCCGTTGTTCTGGAACGCCGCGCCGAACAGCCGGTCGGCGACGGCGGCCGGGTCGGCGTCGTCCAGCAGGATCGCCGGGTCGTTGCCGCCGAGCTCCAGCGTGACGCGCTTCAGGTCGGGGGCCGCCGCGGCGGCGACCCGCTTGCCGGTCGCGACGCTGCCGGTGAAGCTGATCTTGCGGGGGACGTCGTGCGCGGTCATCCAGGCGCCGAGCTCGTCGCCGCCGGTGACGACGTTCAGCACGCCGGGCGGCAGGACGTCCCGCAGCACCTCGCCGAGCTTCAGGCTGGACAGCGGGGTGAACGGCGACGGCTTGAGGACCATCGTGTTGCCCGCGAGCAGCGCCGGCGCGATCTTCCACACGCCGAGCAGCAGCGGGTAGTTCCACGGGGTGATCGCGGCGACCACGCCCATCGGGCGGCGGACGACCTCGACCTGCGCGTTGGCGTCGTCCTGGATGACCTCGCGGGGCAGCTCCAGCTCGGCGAAGTACTTCAGCCAGACGCCGGCGCCGACGACCTCCATGGTCGCGTCGGCGAGCGGCTTGCCCTGCTCCAGCGTCAGGATCCGGCCGATCTCCTCCGACCGGGCGAACATGACGTCGGCCGCCTCGAGCAGCGCCTTGCGGCGCGCGGACTCGTCGCGGCGCCACTCTGCGTAGGCGGCCCGCGCGGCGGCCATCGCCGCGTCGAGCTGCTCCCTGGAGGCGTCCGGTGCCTGCTCGGCCACCTCGCCGGTCGCCGGATTGATCACTCCGAAGGTGCCGGGCGCGGTGACCGCCGCACCGTCGATGGTCATCGAGAAGGTCTCGGACACCGTTGATCCTCCGCTCAGGGGGTTTACCGAACGAGATTCAGTATTCACCCTCGCACCCGTCTTGACGAGGGCTCTCGCCCGGGGCCCCGGGTGCCGCGCCGGTGGCCGGATCCGGCGAGATCCCCGCCCGCGCCCCCGATCGGAGTGATGATCACCACATGCGACCACGTCTCATCCCGGTGTTGGCGCTCACGCTGACCCTCGCCGCGTCCGGCGGGGCGACGGCGGCCGCGGCCCCCGCGGCGCCCCCGTCCCGGCCGTCCGAGCCGCACCTGGCCGACTCCCGTCCGTGCGCGGGCAAGCCCGGTTTCACCTGCTCCTTCCTGACCGTCCCGCTCGACCACCGGCAGCCCGCCAAGGGCGTCCTGAGGCTCCAGGTGGCGACGGCGGACAACGCCGGCGCGCCCAAGGGCGTCCTGCTGTTCCTGACCGGCGGGCCGGGCCAGCCCGGCGTCCCGTACATCGACGGCATCTCCGCGCGGTTGCCGGAGCTGACCGCGAACTACCGCTTCGTCATGATCGACCAGCGCGGCACCGGCGCGGCCGGCGCGATCGACTGCCCGAGGCTGCAGGCGGAGGTGGGGAGCAGCGACATCGAGCCGGCCGCGCCCGAGGCGGTCGACGAGTGCGCCGGCGTCCTCGGCGACCGGCGGCACTACTTCACCACCGAGCAGACCGTCGGCGACCTCGACCTGCTGCGGCGGGCCCTCGGCGTCCGGAAGATGACCGTGGACGGCGTCTCCTACGGCACCATGACCGGTGCGAGCTACGCCGTCCGGTACCCCCAGCACGTCGGCAGGCTCGTGCTCGACTCGGTGCTGCCGCACGTCGACCCGCAGCGCGACGAGATGCTCTACCTCACGGGCCTGCGCGCCACCGCGCGCGTCCTGCGGGACGCCTGCACGGCGGCGCCCGCCTGCGGGTTCGACCCGGCGGCCGACCTGGCCTGGCTGGCCCGGCACCGCCGGGACGCCGTCCTCATCTGGGACATGCTCGTGACCTACGAGTTCCTCGACCCGACCTACCGGGACGACGGCGCGCTGCCGAACGGCTGGGGCGACGCGGTGGCGGCCCTCCACGAGGCCCGCCACGGGGACCCGGCGCGGCTCGACCGGCTGCTCCAGATCCTGAACTCCGGCGGCGACGACGTCACCCAGTACAGCTCCGGCCTGCACATCGCCACCATCTGCGCGGACGGCCACTTCCCCTGGGGGACGTCCGAGACCCCCGTCGCCCGGCGCGCCGCCGCCCTGGAGCGGACGCGCAGGCGACTCCCGGCCCGCGCCACCTGGCCTTTCACCGCCGGCACCGCCGTGGGCAACGCGTTCATCCAGGGGTGCCTGCGCTGGCCCTGGTCGCGGCACACCGCCGAGCCGCGCCGGACGAAGATCTCCGTGCCGGTGCTGCTCCTGAACGGGGACCGCGACCTGTCCACGCCGCTCGAATGGGCGCGGGAGGAGCTCCGCTACGCGCCGCGCGGCAGGCTCGTCGTGGTCAAGGGCGCCTCGCACTCCATCCAGAACCGCGAACGCGGCACGCAGGGGCGCGAGGCCGTCTACCGGTTCCTCAACGGCTGACGCAAGAAGGACGCCCCCGTGATGATGCGGGGGCGTCCATGCCTTCCGAGCGGGGCCCTCTCAGCCGGGCCCGGCCGTCAGGAGGAGTAGATGCGGTCCAGGAGGTCGCGGTAGCCGCGCAGCGCCAGCCGGAGCCGCTCGGTGTCGGCCTGCCCGTCGCCCTCCAGCGCGTCCGACAGGGTCCGCCGCTGCGCGGCGATCGCCTGCCCGAGGGCGTCGACGGCCTCGGAGGCCAGCTCGTCGGCCTTGCGCACCGAGTCGCCGGGGTCGTCGACGAACGCGGACTGCACCTCGCGCCAGCGCTCGCGGAACCGCTCGGTCTCGGCCGGGTCGAACAGCCTCTCCGGGACCGCGGCCAGAGCCGGGGCCCCCTTGGGCGCGGGGGACGGGAATCCGGCGCCGGTCCCGTCCCGGCCGGCGCGCCCGCGCTCCGGGGCCGGCGCGGCCACCGGGCCGGTCGCCGGCATCGGCTCGGTCTTGGGCATCGGGCCGGTCTTGGGCATCGAGTCGGTCTTCGGCGTCGAGTCCGCCGCCGGCATCGGGTCGGGCGCCGTGTCCGGGGCGGGGTCCGGCGCGTCCAGCGCGGGGGGTTTCGGTCCGGGACCGGCGACGTGCGTGTCGCCGCCCCCGCCGGGACCGGGAACCCGCTCGCCGTGTCGCCTGTGCTCCATGGGGGTCAGCTCCTCGGGGTCTCGTCGTCGCGGCGCCCGGCCGCCGGGCCGGTGGCCGTCGCGGCCGGCGGCGCCTCATCGGCGTGCCGCGCCTCACTGGCGTGCCGCGCCTCATCGGCGTGCCGGGTTCCATCGGCGGGCGCGTGCCGGCCGGCGTGGGCCCCGCGGGGGTGCTCGTCCGCGGCGTGGCGGCCGGCCGCCCGCCCGCCGGGCGCGGCCAGCAGCTCCTCGAACAGGGCGCGGTAGTGCACCATGGCCTGCCGCAGGTCCTCGGTGGACGCCTGCTTGGACGCGGCCCGGGCGCTGATGTCGTGGGCGCGCCGGTAGTGCTCCATCGTGCGACCGTGCTCCACCGACAGGTGGGCGACCTTCTCCTCGAACCCGTGGGTCGGGTAGCCGCGCTCGCCCATCACCACCGTGACGAGGCCGTCGGCCTGCTCGACCGCCGCCTCCGGGGTGTCGACGAACCGCTCCTGAACGCGGACCCACTGCTCGTGGTACTGGTCGCGCTTGCGGGGGTCGAGGTCCCGCAGCTCCAGCTCCTCGTGGCGCTGCTCGCGGGAGCGCAGCTCGCGCTCCGCGGCCGCGCGGCCCCCCTCGCTGCGCACGGCCCGGTCGTACTCGGGGCCGAAGCGCTGCCTGAGCCGCCGCGTCCGGGACCTGGTCCGCACCAGGTGCGCGGCCGCGGCGAGGGCGGCGAGGACCACTACTGCGATGACGACCCATATCGCGGTCGACATTGTCTCCTCCAGCGTGCGTCGGATCGAATGAGACGCCGATGCCCGGTCAATGGCGTCTAAAACGAACCACCATGAAATGGTCAGCCGCCGGACCCGGTGCGGGGGGAGCCGGAGCCGCCCCCCGGCGGGACGAGGCAGAGCAGCCGCCCGATCCGCCGGTCGCCGCCGAACCCGGCGTTCCGCAGCAGCGCCAGTCCCCGCTGGTCGCGGTGCCACGCGCACGCCACGTCCACGCCGGTGCGCCGCAGCGCGGCCGTCACGGCGCCCTGCTCCGGCTTGTCGCCGTACAGCCAGCGGACGGCGTCGGTGAGCGCCTGCCGGTCGTCGATCGCCTGCTCGGGGACGGGCAGCAGGTGCAGGTAGTGGCCGTTCGCGTTCACCGCCTGCGTCCGGGCGGTCAGCAGCGGCACGATCCGCATGTAGCCGGTCGGCATCAGGACCAGGGTGTCCGGCCCCGCGAGCCCCACCACGTTCCGGGCCGTCCCGACGGCCTCCGCCGAGACCTTCCACGCCGGGCGGGACGCGACGATCGACCCGTTCTCGTTCGACCACACGGGGGTTCCGCCGGCCACGCACGCCGTGACGAGGGCCGCGGCCGGGACGGCGGCCCCGAGGACGGACAGCGGCCCGGACCGCCGCCGCGCGGGGATCCGCACCGCCGCGAGCAGGCCGATCAGGGCCGGCGCGGGCACGAGCCACATCGTCCGCCAGAGGACGGGGCCGGCGCCCGTCAGGCGCGCGGCCGCCTCCAGGACGCCGGGCAGGAGCAGCACGGTCAGCGACGCGCCCACGCCCGTGGCGAGCAGCGCGGGCACGCCCCGGCGCGCCGTCCAGGGCGCGAGCCACAGCGCGCAGCCCGCGAGCACGCCCAGCGTCGATCGCAGCAGCACCCACCGCCAGCTGCCGGGCGCGTCGTGGATCGTCCCGGCCACGCTCGTGTCGTGGTGGAACAGCATCACCGCCAGACCGCACGCGACCGGGTACGCCATCGCCGCGCACGCGCCCGCGGCGGCCCGGAAGCGTCCCGCGGCGGCGAGCGCGGCGGCCGCGGCGCCCGCCACCAGCGGCACGACGAGCGCGGCGGACGAGGTGAGCCCGGCCGCGGCCACCCCGGCGGCGGCGAGCAGCGCGAGGTCCGCGCGGGTCCGGCGCTCGGCCCACCGGGTCAGGTAGACGAAGAGCAGCGGGACCAGCACCGACACCATCACGGCCTTGCCCTGCCACATGCGCAGGAGGTGGAAGGAGCCGAACGACGCCGCGCTCGTCCCCGTCCACAGCAGGTAGACCGCCGCGACGGCGAAGCAGAGGGTGGCGCGGCGGGGCGCCCAGGCCCGGACGAGCCGCCACAGCGCCCAGACCGCCAGGAAGGTGGCCGCGGGCAGGAGGACGTACCAGACGAACGACGCCGCGGGGACGCCGAGCAGCCGGGCGACGGCTCCGGCGAGGACCTCGATGGAGGACACCGGCGGCTCGCCCGCGATCGGGTCCGCCGCCCCGGGCGTGAAGATGACGTCCCGCATCGGGATCTCCCCGGTCGCGGCCGTGGCCACCGAGCGCGAGACGAAGTAGGCGTCGTCGCCGTCGGAGTTCACGATGAACAGCGAGGCGGTCGCGAATCCGGCGCCGGTGAGCAGCGCCAGCGGCGTTCCCCAGCGGGTCTCGTCCGGGCCGCCGTCCGGCACCCCGGGCGCGGGTCCGGCTCCGCCTCCCGGTGACCGCGCTCCCGCCCGGCGCAGGATCCAGGCGGCGGACGCGGCGGCGCTCACGATCCCCGGCGCCCACGCGGACCACCACGGCAGGCCCGAGCCGTGCAGGCCCGCGCACGTCCCCGCCGTGGCGCCGGCCGCGATCGCGACCGCGGCCAGGGCACGCGGAGCGGGACGCGGCGCCGGCGGGCTCTCCTGCGCCGGGCGCGACCACCGGCCGCGCCTCGCCGCGTACAGCGCCGCCAGCGCGCCCGCGCCCAGCGGCCAGGCCGCCAGCAGCGCGGCGGTGGGCGGCCGGATCAGCAGGCCGATGTGGTAGATCACGGTCCAGACGGCGAACGCCACGACGATCGCGTCGGTGAATCCGTCCGCCAGCCGTGTCGCCCGGGTTCCGTCCCGCCGGTCTCCGCCGTGCGAGACGGTCTCGCGGTCCAGTGTCTGGACCATCCGGTCCCCCTTGTCATCCGCGCGTCCTCCGCGCGTTCTCTGTACGCGTGCGCGCCCGCCGCGGTTGCGCCCTGCCGGCGGGGGACCGGGAGCGGCCGGGCGCGTCGCCCTTAAACGATCTTGCAAGTGTACGACGCGGCACCCGCCCCCGAAGTTCACACGGCTCGCCAGGACGGCTCCATGAAGATCGCTGAACAAGGTCATTAGTGCAGATTTACTGCGCTATACCCGATTCGCATGCTCTGATTGGGGCGCTACCCGGAACCTGCGCGTCCAGTGGCGGGCGCGTTCGAAGGATGTGATGCGCGGTGCGCCATGCGATCGGCTTCGTCCTCGGAGTCCTGCTGACACCGGCGCTGGTGTACGGCGCGGCCTGGGGCTACGCCCAGGCCGGCCAGTCCTTCGACGGCGCGGGTCAGGAGATCACCGACCGCACCCGCATCTACGGCGCGTTCGCCCTGCTCGCCGCGGTCGGGCTGGTGATGGGCGTGGTCATCCTCGCGCGGTGGGCCTCGCCGCTGGTCTCGCTGCTGCCCGCGCTGACGCTGCTCGGCTTCACCGCCTGGTTCCTGGTCGACCCCGGCCGCGTCCTCGACCTGCCCGGAGAGGTGCCGCCGGCCGGCGACATGGACGCCGGGATCCGCATGCTGCTGGGCTCCGGCCTGTACGCGATGATGGGGCTCGCCCTGCTGATGCCGGCGTGGGCGCCGCGCCGCTGGAGCTCCAACCGCGACGACGCCGCCGACATGGACTTCTACTCCGCCATGGAGCGCGACGGCCGGCACGCCGACCGGCGGATGCGCTGACGCGCGGGGCCGGGCGGGCCGGACGGGAACGAGCTGTCGCAGGCCGCGCTGGACGGCGCGGTCCGCGCCGACGACGTCGGCATCTCCCGCGCCACCGCCCGGCGCTACCTGGCCGCGCTCGCCCAGGCGGGCCGGGTCGTGGTGGACGCTCCGCTACGGCGCCACCGGGCGCCCGGAGCACCGGTACGCGTGGTCGCCGCGGTAGAGCCCGGCGAGGACCTCCTCGATCCCCGCCTCCCGCAGCGCGATGTCGCGGACCTCGTGGTCGCGCGCTAGCGCGGCGATGACCGCCGCCGCGTTCGCCGCGCGCGGCAGCCGCAGCCACTGCCGCGGCCCCTCCACCCGCTCGGCCTCGATCCCGTCCACGATGACCGGCGGGCCCGGCCGGGCCAGCTCGACGACCAGCAGCCGGTCGGCGTCCACGGTGCGGCGCAGCGCGTCCAGCCCGCCGTCGTAGGCGAGCCGCCCGCGGTCGATGATCATGACGCGGCGGCAGAGCCGCTCGATGTCGCCGAGGTCGTGCGTGGTCAGCAGGACCGTCGTGCCGCGCTCGGCGTTGACGCGTGCCAGGAAGTCGCGGACGGTCGCCTTGCTGACCACGTCCAGGCCGATCGTCGGCTCGTCCAGGACGAGCAGCTCCGGGTCGTGCAGCAGCGCGGCGGCGAGGTCCCCGCGCATCCGCTGGCCGAGGCTGAGCTGGCGGACCGGGGTGTCCAGGAACGGCTCCAGCTCCAGCAGCGCGGTCAGCTCCGCGAGCCGCGCCCGGTGCGCCGCCGCCTCGACCCGGTAGAGCCGCCGGACGAGCGCGAGGCTGTCGCGCAGCGGCAGGTCCCACCAGAGCGTCGTCCGCTGGCCGAACACCACGCCGATCCGGCGCGCGAGGGACGTGCGCCGCCGCGACGGATCCAGCCCGCAGACCCGCAGCGTGCCGGACGACGCGGTGAGGATCCCGGTCAGCATCTTGATCGTCGTGGACTTCCCGGCCCCGTTCGGCCCGAGGTACCCGACGAACTCGCCCGGCTCGACGGTGAACGACACGCCGTCCACCGCGCGGACGGCCGTCCGGGTCCGCCGCGGGCCGCCCGAGCGCGTCCGGACGGTGAACGACTTGACGACGTCCGCGGCCTCGATCATCGGCACCGGCATCAGCTCCCTGTCGATCGGTAGTGCCGCAGGCCCGTCCGCCACGCGAGCGCGCCCGCCGCGCACACCAGCACGGCGACCGCCGGGGACGCGAACCGCGCGGCCTCCGGAAGCCCGAGCGGGTCGGGACGGTCCAGGACGTACAGCGCGGGCTGCCAGTTGACGAACGCCAGCGGCACGACGAACGTCACCCCGCGCACGAAGTCGCGGGCGAACATGGTCATCGGGTACTGGGTGAGGAACCCGCCGCCGTAGGTCACCGACTTGCTCGCCCCGTGGCTGTCGACCAGCACGAACTGCACCGCGCCCGTCAGCACCCAGAGCCCGCCGAAGATCGCGGTTCCGGCCGCCACCATGACCGGGACCATCGCGGCCCGGCCCGCCGTCCACGCGACGTCCACCCTGGTCAGCGCGTACGCCAGGACGAGCACGGCCGGGACGAGCTTGCCGAACCGGCGGGGCGAGAACTCCTCCGTCGCGATCTGCACGAGCGGGCTCACCGGCCGCACCAGCATCGTGTCCAGCGTCCCCTGCCGCACGTGGTACCCGAGCCGCTCGGTGGTGCCGAGCACGATGTCGGAGATCCCGAACGCCAGCGCGGAGGTCCCGTACAGGAACAGCACCTCGGGCGCGGTGAACCCGGCGATGCGCGGGGCGTGCGCGAACAGCAGCAGGATCGCGGCGACGTCCAGCCCGGTGACGAGCGCCGTCGCCAGGGCCAGCAGCGCCATCGACACCGGGTACTGCGCCGCCGCCCGGATCCACGCCCACGCGAGCACGCCGTACATGCGCGCCGGGCCGGCCGGTACGCGGTCAGCCACCGTGCACCACCAGCCTGCGCCGCGCCGCCCGGGTCAGCAGGGCCCCCGCCCCGAGCAGCAGCGCGGCCCACATCGCCTGGAAGGCCAGCGCGCCGAGGAGCCCGGCGCCGGTGTGCCGGCCGAGGAACACGTCCGCCGGCACCTGGATCTGCGCCGCCCACGGCAGCGCCCGCGCGACGTCGCCGAGCCGCCCGGGGAAGACGACGAGCGGCAGGATCATCCCGGAGAAGAACAGCGACATCACGAGCGTGACGGCGTTCAGGCCGCGGTCGTCGTGCAGCCAGAACATGGCGAGCGCCACCAGGTACCGCAGCCCGAAGCCCACCGTGACCGCGAGGACCCCCGCCACCGCGAACGCCGCGAGGTTCGCCGGGGCGGGCGCGCGGAAGGGGAAGACCAGGGCGCCGGCCAGCAGCGGCGGGCCGGCGCGCAGCAGCAGCGAGCCGGCCGCGCGTCCGAGGTCGTCGGCCAGCCACCAGCCCTGCAGCCCGACCGGGCGGTGCAGGTCGATCGCCACGTCGCCGTTGCGGATGCGCTCGGTGAGCTCCATCCCGCCGAAGACCTGCACCGGCCCGATCAGGGCCTGGGTGATGAAGCAGAAGGTGACGGCGTCGGCGGTGTCGTACCCGCCGAGGGACGGCCGGACGTTCCACAGGGCCACCAGAACGTAGGCGCGCATGAACCCGAACACGGTGTTGGTCAGGGACTCGGTCAGCGAGCCGAGCGGATACGCGGTGTGCCGCCGGAACCCGTACCACCACACCCATGGAAGGACGCCCACTTGCCGAAAGCCTAGGGAGGCGATCGGCTGATCACCACGTATAACGCCACAGAACCGGCCCCGGCGGGGTTGCGCCGGGGCCGGTTCGATGTGTCGCCGCGGTCAGTCCTGCGGGATGCCGGGCTTGATGGGGGAGTAGAGCCAGTCGGTGAAGAACGCGCTCAGGTCCTGGCCGGCGATCCGCTGCGCGAGCGAGGTGAACTGGCCGGTCCGGGCGTTGCCGTACTTGTGGGTGGCGTACCACGTCCGCAGCAGGGTGAGGAACGCCTCGTCGCCCATCCTCTCCCGGAGGAACTGCAGCATCATGCCGCCGCCGTTGTAGACGCGGTCGTTGAACATCGTGTCGCGCTGCGGGTCGGCCGTCAGCACCGACCAGAACGGCCGCCCCTCGCGGTCGGGGAACGGGCGCGCGGCGTACGTCGCGCGCGCCGCGTCGTGGGCGGACCGGCCGCCGTGCAGCTCGGTGTAGTACCAGGCGGACCAGGTGGCGAAGCTCTCGTTCAGCCAGACGTCCTTCCACTGCGCCGGGGAGACCGCGTCGCCGAACCACTGGTGCGCCAGCTCGTGCACGATCGTCCCGGTGCTGCGCACCGCGGAGTAGACCGGCTTGCTCTGCGTCTCCAGCGAGAACCCGAGCGGCTGGCCGTTGAACTGGGCGTCGTCGGCGATCGCGCCCGTGCTGGCGAACGGGTAGCGGCCGAACGTCTCCGACCACAGGTCGGTGACCTCGCTGGTGGTGCCGAAGAAGAAGTCCACCGCGTCCGGCTGGTTCGCCAGGAGCACAGGGTCGACGGCCGTGTAGTTGGGGACGCCGCCGGGGGTGCGGCCCTGCCTCACGTCCCACTCGCCGATGTCGATCGTGGTGAGGTAGCTCGCCATCGGGCTGTCCTCGTGCCACCTGAAGACCTCGGCGCGGGTCTTCTCGTCGCGGCGGCTGAACGACGCGGTGGCCGAGCGGTGGTTCGTGAGGCGCCCGTTGGCGACGGCCGTCAGGCCCTCCGGCACCGTGATGGTGTAGTCGTAGGTCGCCTTGTCGCTCGGGTGGTCGTTCACCGGGAACCAGGTGCTGGCGCCGTTGGGCTCGCCCCCGACGAACGCTCCGTCCGGGGTGTGCAGGAACCCGTACGGGGAGCCGAACACGATGGGCGAGCCGACGATGGTCTGCGGGACGCCGCCGTACCGGACGACGGTGGTGAAGGTCCGCCCCTCGGGCAGGCCGTGCCGCGGCGTGATGATCAGCTCCTGGCCGCTGCGCGTGTAGCGGGCGCTCTGCCGGTCGACCGAGACGCGCTCGACGTCCATGCCGGACAGGTCGAGGTCGAACCGCGACAGGTTCTGGGTGGCCCGCGCGGTGATGGTCACGGTGCCGTCGAGCTGGTCGTGGTCGGGGTCGTAGCTCAGGTCCAGCGAGTAGTGCCGGACGTCGTAGCCGCCGTTGCCCTCCAGCGGGAAGTAGGGGTCGCCGACTCCTTGGGCGCCGGGGGTGAAGCGCCCGTGGCCGTGCCCGTGACCGGGGCCGTCCGCGGATGCGGCGGGGGCGAACGCGACGACGCTCACTGCGGCGACGGCGATCGGGAGCATCCGGCCGGGGATCGCCCGGGACCGGACGGACCGGGGGTGACGCGCCATCAGGGATCCTCTCTGCGAGTGATCAACTAGCGCGCTCACGATGCGCCGATCGGGGGGCTTTGTCGAGGCGTGTAGCCGCATGTGGCCGGGCCGGAACGGACCCCCGGGACACCGGAAGGCCCCCGCGGGTGTAGGAACGCGGGGGCCTTCGGGGCCTAGGGGGATCAGACGGGAAGGTGGGGCCGGCACGGCCGGCCCCTTCGGATCAGTGGAACTGGCCCTCTTCCGTGGAGCCCTTCAGGGCCGTGGTGGACGAGTCGGGCGCGATCGCCGTGCTCACCATGTCGAAGTAGCCGGTGCCGGCCTCGCGCTGGTGCTTGACCGCGGTGAAGCCCTTCTCGGCCGCCGCGAACTCGCGCTCCTGCAGGTCGACGTAGGCGGTCATGCCCTCGCGGGCGTAGCCGTGCGCCAGGTCGAACATGCCGTAGTTGAGCGCGTGGAAGCCGGCCAGGGTGATGAACTGGAACTTGAAGCCCATGTGGCCGAGCTCGCGCTGGAACTTCGCGATGGTCGCGTCGTCCAGGTGCGCCTTCCAGTTGAAGGACGGCGAGCAGTTGTAGGCCAGCATCTGGTCCGGGTACTCGGCCTTGACGGCCTCGGCGAACTTGCGGGCCTGCTCCAGGTCCGGGGTGCCGGTCTCCATCCAGATGAGGTCGGAGTACGGCGCGTAGGCCTTGGCGCGGGCGATGCAGGGCTCGATGCCGTTGCGGACCCGGTAGAAGCCCTCGGCGGTGCGCTCGCCGGTGGTGAACTCGCGGTCGCGCTCGTCCACGTCCGTCGTGATCAGGGTCGCGGCCTCGGCGTCGGTCCGCGCGATGATCAGGGACGGCACGTTGGAGATGTCCGCCGCGAGGCGGGCGGTGTTGAGGGTCTTGATGTGCTGCGAGGTCGGGATGAGGACCTTGCCGCCGAGGTGGCCGCACTTCTTCTCGGAGGCCAGCTGGTCCTCCCAGTGCACGCCCGCGGCGCCCGCGACGATCATGCCCTTCATCAGCTCGAAGGCGTTCAGCACGCCGCCGAAGCCGGCCTCGGCGTCGGCCACGATCGGGGCGAGGAAGTGCGTGTCGCCCTCACCCTCGGCCCACTGGACCTGGTCGGCGCGCAGCAGCGCGTTGTTGATGCGGCGGACGACGGCCGGGACCGAGTTCGCCGGGTAGATGCTCTGGTCCGGGTAGGTCTGGCCCGCCAGGTTGGCGTCCGCCGCGACCTGCCAGCCGGACAGGTAGATGGCCTTGAGGCCGGCCTTCACCTGCTGGACGGCCTGCAGCCCGGTCAGCGCGCCGAGGGAGTGGACGTAGTCCTCCTCGTGCAGCAGGTTCCACAGCCGCTCGGCGCCGAGGCGCGCGAGGGTGTGCTCCTCCTGGACCGAACCGCGGATCCTCACGACGTCCTCGGCCGTGTAGGTCCGCTCGACGCCCTTCCAGCGGGCGTCGCTCTCCCACTGTCGCTGCAGCTCCTCGGCTGCGCCCTTGAGGCGACTATCGCTCATCGTCTAGCCCTTCCGTGTCGTCCCCTGGGTGCTTGCAACGACTATGCCCCGGTCGCAAGCCCTAAATGAACTCATGAGTAACGAAAGAACTGCGAAATTTCCGCTATGATGAAGCGGTGACGACCTTGCGCCAAGAAGAACCCCTCAACTTGACGAGTGACGTAGATCTCGTCACCTTCGGGCAGCGCCTCCGGCACCTGCGCCGCGGCCGGGGCCTGACGCTGTCGGAGCTCGGCGAGCGCGTCGGCCGCGCCCCGTCCCAGCTCTCCCTGCTGGAGAACGGGCGCCGCGAGCCCAAGCTGTCGCTGCTGCAGGCCCTCGCCGCCGCGCTGGAGTGCCCGGTGGAAGAACTGCTGCGCCGCCAGCCGCCGAGCCGCCGCGCCCAGCTGGAGATCCAGCTGGAGGAGGCCCAGCGCGACCCGCTGTACCGGACCCTGGGGCTGTCGCACCTCAAGGTCGGCAAGCGGATGCCGAACGAGGTCATCGAGCACATTCTCGCCCTCTACGGGGAGCTGAAACGCAGCCGCACCAAGCCGACCGCGAGCCCCGAGGAGGCGCGCAAGGCCAACGCCGAGCTGCGCCGCCAGATGCACGAGCGCGGGAACCACTTCGCCGACATCGAGCGCGTCGCGTCCCAGACCCTCGACTCCGTCGGGTACCGGCGCGGGGCGGTGTCCCAGGGCCTGCTGATGACCCTCGTCGGCCACTTCGGGTTCAGCCTGCAGTACGTCCAGGACCTGCCGCGCTCCGTCCGGTCCGTCACCGACCTGCGCAACCGGCGGATCTACCTGGAGCGCGAGCAGCTCGGCATGCACACGCCGCGGACGATCCTGCTGCAGACCCTCGGGCACATCGCGCTCGACCACGACCAGCCGCGCGACTTCGCCGACTTCCTCCGCCAGCGTGTCGAGGCCAACTACTTCGGGGCGGCGATCCTGATGCCGGAGCGCAGCGTCGTCCCGTTCCTGCAGGAGGCCAAGGTGGCGCGCGAGCTGTCGGTCGAGGACCTCGCGGACGTCTTCTCCGTCTCCTACGAGATGGCCGCGCACCGCTTCACCAACATGGCGACCCACCATCTCGGCCTGCAGCTGCACTTCACCAAGAACGACGAGAACGGCACCATCTACAAGGCGTACGCCAACGACGGCCTGGCCTTCCCCCAGGACGAGGACGGCGCCATCGAGGGCCAGCGGATGTGCCGCGAGTGGGCCGGGCGGCACGTGTTCGGCGCCGCGGACCGCTTCTCCGTCTACTACCAGTACACCGACACCCCCAAGGGGACGTACTGGTGCCTGTCGCACATCGACCCGAGCCACGAGCGCGACTTCGCGATCACGCTCGGGGTCCGGTTCGAGGACTCGCGCTGGTTCCGCGGCCGGGAGACGACCCGGCGGGTCAAGTCGGCCTGCCCGGACGGCGACTGCTGCCAGCGCCCCCCGAAGGAGCTGTCGGACCGGTGGGAGGGCATGGCCTGGCCGTCGGCGCGCGCGCACTCGCACGTCCTGTCCGTCCTGCCGCCCGGAGCGTTCCCCGGCGTGGACGACGCCGACGTCTACGAGTTCCTGGACCGGCACGCCGCCGAATGACCGGTGTGTTGCGGCCGCGTCAACTCTTCGGGTCGGTTCGCGC
Organism: Actinomadura monticuli; assembly: GCF_041463655.1. Taxonomy (NCBI): domain Bacteria; kingdom Bacillati; phylum Actinomycetota; class Actinomycetes; order Streptosporangiales; family Thermomonosporaceae; genus Actinomadura; species Actinomadura monticuli. The sequence goes on along the minus strand of NZ_JAXCEI010000025.1, from coordinate 48,621 downwards.
TCTCCCGTCCCACAGGTGAATGATCTGGGAGGATCTGGCGTTCCCTGTACATGAGGGACGTCCGGTGCGGACGGCCCAGAGGGGAGGGAGAGCGCGTGCTGCCCGAGGTCGCGTCGTGGTCGAACCGCCGGACGAGCCTGGCGAAGGACTGGCCGCCGCGGCTCCTGCTCGCCGCCAAGGGCGACACCAGGATCAGCGTCGTGCTGCCCGCGCGGGACGAGGAGGCCACGGTCGGCGCGATCGTCGCGGCCATCCGGACCGACCTGGTCGAGCGGATCCCGCTCGTGGACGAGATCGTCGTGGTCGACTCCCGCTCCACCGACCGGACCGCCGCCGTCGCCGCCGCCGCGGGCGCCGAGGTGGTCGCGCAGGACGCCGTCCTGCCCGGGCACGGCCGCATGTCCGGCAAGGGCGAGGCCCTGTGGAAGTCGCTGTACGCGACGTCCGGCGACCTGCTCGTGTTCGTGGACGCCGACCTGCGCGAGTTCGCCTCGTCCTACGTCACCGGGCTGCTCGGCCCGCTGCTGACCGACCCGTCCGTCGGCTATGTCAAGGGCTGCTACGACCGCCCGCTGCTGGACGGCGGGCACCGCGTCGAGGGCGGCGGCGGCCGGGTGACCGAGCTGGTCGCGCGCCCGCTGATCAACATGCACTGGCCGCTGCTCGCCGGCGTCATGCAGCCGCTCGGCGGCGAGTACGCGGGCCGGCGCGCGCTGCTGGAGCGGCTGCCGTTCGTCACCGGCTACGGCGTGGAGCTCGGCCTGCTGCTGGACGTCTACCAGGACGCCGGGCTGGACGCGATCGCACAGGTGGACCTCGGCCGGCGGGTGCACGCGCACCAGTCCACCGAGGCGCTCGGCGCGATGTCCGGGCAGATCATGCTGACCGCCTGGTCCCGGCTGGAGCGGCACGGCCGGATGGTGCCGCTGGAGGCGCCGTCGACCGCGCTCACCAGGTTCCGGCGCACGGCCGACGGGCATGACGCCCGGACGACCGACGTCGCCGTGGGGGAGCGCCCGCCGATGATCGAGGTGCCCGGCTACGCCGCCGCCCGCTCGTTCTCGCCCGGCCGCAGGTAGCGGCCCCGGCCGCGGCGCGAACCGGTGCCCGTTGTGAGCGCGCCCACGGTGTTACCCCCGGTAACCCCGATTGGTGCTACCGTTGGTAACAGCGATATTGGAGAAAGGGTTGAATAATCATGACGAGCGCGGATCAGGCGCCGTTCTCGCTGGAGCCCAGTGAGGACGTTCGCGAGGTCAGGGACTGGGTGCACGAGTTCGCCAAGGACGTCATCCGCCCGGCTGCCGAGGAGTGGGACGAACGCGAGGAGACCCCCTGGCCGCTGATCCAGGAGGCGTCCAAGGTCGGCATCTACTCGCTCGACTTCTTCGCCACCCAGTGGCTGGAGCCGACCGGCCTCGGCATCCCGGTGGCGTTCGAGGAGCTGTTCTGGGGCGACGCGGGCATCGCGCTGGCCATCGTGGGGACCGGCCTCGCCGCCGCGTCCGTCGCCGCAGTCGGCACCCCCGAGCAGACCGCCGAGTGGGTGCCGCAGATGTTCGGCAGCGCCGACGACATCAAGCTCGGCGCCTTCTGCGCCTCCGAGCCCGACGCGGGCAGCGACGTCGGCTCGATCCGCACCCGCGCCGTGTTCGACGAGGCCAAGGACGAGTGGGTGCTGAACGGCACCAAGACCTGGGCGACCAACGGCGGCATCGCCGACGTCCACGTGGTCGTGGCGTCGGTCCACCCCGAGCTCGGCAGCCGCGGCCAGGCCAGCTTCATCGTCCCGCCGAACACCCCGGGCCTGAAGCAGGGGCAGAAGTTCAAGAAGCACGGCATCCGCGCCTCCCACACCGCCGAGGTGATCCTCGACAACGTGCGCGTTCCGTCCCACCTGATCGTCGGCGGCAAGGAGAAGTTCGACGAGCGCATCGCGCGCACCCGCGAGGGCAAGAGCTCCAAGGGCCAGGCCGCGCTGAAGACGTTCGAGACGACCCGCCCGTCCGTCGGCGCGATGGCGCTCGGCGTCGGCCGCGCCGCCTACGACTACGCGCTGGAGTACGCGCGCGAGCGCGAGCAGTTCGGCCGCAAGATCGGCGACTTCCAGGCCGTCGCCTTCAAGCTCGCCGACATGAAGACCCGCCTGGACGCCGCCCGCCTCATGGTGTGGCGCGCCGCCTGGATGGCGCGCACCGGCAAGGACTTCGAGAACGCCGAGGGTTCGATGGCCAAGCTGATGGCCAGCGAGATGGCGGTCTACGTCACCGAGGAGGCCATCCAGATCCTCGGCGGCAACGGCTACACCCGCGAGTACCCAGTCGAGCGCATGCACCGCGACTCCAAGATCTTCACCATCTTCGAGGGCACCTCGGAGATCCAGCGCCTCGTCATCGGCCGCACCGTCACGGGCCTGCCCGTCCGCTGACGCTCCCGCCCGCCGCGGTCCGCGTCCCGGCCGCCCGCTCCGGCGGCCGGGCGCGGGCCGGGAGGCGGGGCGTGGCCGACGGCGGCCACCCGCCGCCGGGGCCCGGAGGCGCCGCCGGGGAACCGGTTCCGGGCCGCGGGGCACGCGGCCCATGGATGAGCGCTCCGACCTGTTCGCGATGGAGTACCTCGACGAGTACGGGTTCCGCGCGCCCGGCCGGACGCCGTACGTCACCGGCGCCTACGTCACCGGCGAGCCGCGGTCCGGGATCCGCAACTACGACATGAGCCGCAGCCCGCTCAACTACGGCGACCTCGGCTACGACCTGGTCGGCACGCAGGTCCACGCCGACGGCGAGATCTGGACCGCCACCCAGTTCGACGTGCGGCGGGCGTTCGTCGAGCGGTACGGCGCGGGCGGCGCCTCCCTCCGGCGCGCGTGCGCCGAGGGCCGGGTGCCCGTCGCCCGGTGCCCGGGCGGCCGGCGGTGGGCGCAGCTGTCGTACGACGCGCTGCTGCTCATGGCGAGCGGGGCGGTGAGCTACGTCGACCACCGCGACGCGCTGCTCGCCGCCGACGCCATCCGCTTCGGCGGCAGGGACCACGCCATGATGTGGAAGGCCTTCGCCCGGCACGGGCTGGGGGAGGGCGCGGCGAGCGACGGCCCCGGCGACGCCGACGCGAGGCCGGGCTTCGGCTCCCCGATGTCGCCCGACGCCCACGTGACGCTCACGCCGGCCGGGGACGCCAAGGGCGGCAAGGTCCGGCTCTACGTCGGCGACTACGAGGCGCGGGCCGTCCCCGTCGCCGACACCGACCCGGCGACCCCGCTCGGCGCGGCCTTCGCCATCACGCCCGGCCGCTACTCCTTCGTCGCCGTCGGCGAGGGCTTCGGGCACAAGCGGTTCACCGCCGTGATCGGCTTGTCCCGGCGGACGCTGCCCGTGCCGATGGCGCGCAACGAGGCCGCGGCCGCCAACGGCGCCACCGCGGCCGGCGACGGCGCGTCCGGTCCGGCGCTGCTGGACGAGACCGAGGCGACCGACTGGCAGTCGGTCCAGGCCCCGGTCGCGGGGCGCCAGGTGACCGTCGACCTCGCCGGCGACCGCCCGGTCAGGATCGGCCGGGTGCAGGTGAGCGCGATGCTGCGGCCGTCGGCGGCCGGCGACCCGGAGGGGCCGAACTCGGCGCAGAACCGGTTCACGGCGCTGCGCGCCTTCCGGCTGCTGGCCTGCGACGCCACCCGCGCCGACTGCTCGCGGGACGCCGGGTACCGGGCCGTCTACACCAGCCCGGACGACGCCTTCCCGGCGGACCGCCCGCGGCCGACGGCGCCCGACATCACCCTGCGCTCGTTCGACGTGCGGGACACGGCGGCGACGCACCTGCGGCTGCAGGTGGTCTCCAGCCAGTGCACCGGCGCGCCGGCCTACGCGGGTGAGCAGGACGCGGACCCGCGCTCCGCGACCGACTGCGGCACCGCGAGCCCGCTGGCGGGCGTCGTCCGCGCGGCGGAGCTCCAGGCCTTCGCCCGGTAGCGGTGCGGAGGAGCCGTGGGGGCGGCTGGGCCGCCCCCGCACACGGCGGGCCTGCGCGGATCTCCGTGCAGGCCAGCCGGTGTTGTCACCGGGTAACACCCTGGGTAGCGTGCTCTCCATGACGACTGCGGCCGGCAAGCCCGGTGCACGGCGCGACCCCGGCCGCCGGCGTGCCCTGCTGGAGGCCGCCGACCGGGTGATCCAGCGGGAGGGGCCGGAGGCGTCCATGGCGGCGATCGCCGCCGAGGCGGGGATCAGCAAGCCGATCCTCTACCGGCACTTCGGCGACAAGAGCGGCCTCTACCAGGCGCTGGCCGAGCGGCACACGCGCAAGCTGATCGAGGGCATCCGGGACGAGTTCTCCCGCGGCGACCCGGTTCGCGACCGGGCCCGCTCCACCATCGACACCTACCTGGCGACGATCTCCAAGAACCTCAACCTGTACCGGTTCCTGATGCACCGGGCGAGCGCCGAGGACACGGCCACGCACAGCGCGATGAGCACGATGATCCGGGACGTGAGCCGGGAGCTGGCCGAGGTGATGATCGCCGAGGGGGAGATGGCGGACCGCACCCGCGCCTACGTGTGGGGGCACGCGATCGTCGGCATGGTGCAGACCGCCGGCGACTGGTGGCTCGACCACGCCGAGGAGGTGCCCCGCGAGGCGGTCGTGGACGGCCTCGTCGACCTCGTCCTCGGCGGGCTCCCGGCCGCCGCGTCCGGCGCCTTCGACCAGGGGACGCCGGACGGCCCGCCCGTCCGCTGAGGAACCGGCGCGAGGCAACGGCCCGCGGCGGACGCCCGGGGAGCGCCGCCGCGGGCCGCGGGGGCCGTTCGCGGACCGGATCAGGTGGTGCCGCTGAGGTCCAGCTCCTTGACCTTCGGGTCCCCCTGGTCGGCGAAGTAGTCGTCGGCGCGGGTCGCGTCCGCGCCGTCGGCCAGCTTGGCCGCCCTGCAGACGACCGTGCCGACGACCGCGACCACCACGTTGACGGTGAGCGCCAGCACCCCGGCGTAGATCGTCAGCTTCGTGTCGAAGCCGAGGTCGCTCAGCGGGTACGCCGAGCCGCCGAAGTGCTCCTTGCCCTTGGCCGGGTTCGGGATCTGGTACACCATCCACAGGCCGGCGATCATGCCGCCGGCCCAGCCCGCGATGAGGGCGCCGCGGTGGAACCACCGCGTCATCAGGCCGAGCCCCACCGACGGGAGCGTCTGCAGGATGATGACGCCGCCGATGAGCTGCAGGTCGATGGAGAACTGCGGGTCCAGCGCCAGGATGCACGCCACCGCGCCGGCCTTGACGATCAGCGAGACCAGCTTGCTGACCGTGGCCTCCTGCCGCTCGGTGGCGTCCCGCCTGATGTACTCCTTGTAGATGTTGCGGGTGAACAGGTTCGCCGCCGCGATCGACATGATCGCCGCCGGGACGAGGGCGCCGATGCCGATGGCGGCGAACGCGACGCCCGCGAACCAGTCCGGGAACATGTGGTCGAACAGGACGGGGACGGCGGTGTTGCCGTCCGGCTTGCCGTCGGTGCTGATCGGCTTCACGCCCGCCGCGATCGCCATGTAGCCGAGCAGCGCGATCAGGCCGAGCACGAAGCTGTAGGCGGGCAGCGCCGCCATGTTCCGCTTGATCACGTTGCGGTTCTTGCTGGCCAGCACGCCGGTGACGCTGTGCGGGTAGAGGAACAGCGCCATCGCCGAGCCGAGCGCGAGCATCGCGTAGTTCAGCTGGCCGCTGCCGGCGATGGTGATGCCGTCGCCGGGCGCCGGCGTCGCGTCGAACTTGGCCTTCGCCGAGTCGAAGATGTCGCCCCAGCCGCCGAGCTTGGACGGGATGTACAGCACCGCGACGATGATGACCAGGTAGATCAGCACGTCCTTGACGAAGGCGATCAGCGCCGGCGCCCGCAGCCCGGACTGGTAGGTGTAGGCCGCGAGGATCACGAACGCGATGATGAGCGGCCAGTGGCCGTTCACGCCCATCGCCTTCAGCACGGCCTCGATGCCGACGAGCTGCAGCGCGATGTAGGGCATCGTGGCGACGATGCCGGTGATCGCCACCAGCAGCGCCAGCGTCGGCGACCCGAACCGCGCGCGGACGAAGTCGGCCGGGGTCACGAAGCCGTGCACGTGCGACACCGACCAGAGCCGGATGAGGAACAGGAACACCAGCGGGTACACGATGATCGTGTACGGGACGGCGAAGAAGCCCGCGGCGCCCGCGCCGAACACCAGCGCCGGGACGGCGACGAAGGTGTAGGCGGTGTAGAGGTCGCCGCCGATCAGGAACCAGGTGACCCAGCTGCCGAAGCTGCGGCCGCCGAGCCCCCACTCGTCCAGGCTGTGCATGGTGTCGGGCCGCCGCCACCGGGCGGCGACGAAGCCCATCCCGCTGACCAGCAGGAAGAGCAGCGAGAAGATGACGATCTCGGTGATGTGGTCGCTCGCCACGGCTCAGCCCCGCTTCTTCGTGAGCTGGTAGACGACGACCGTGCAGCCGACGCCGAGCGGGATGAACGCGAGCTGGATCCAGTAGAAGGCGGGGAAGCCGGCGAGGCGGGGGTCGTCGCTGTTGAACAGGAACGTCAGCAGCGGGACCACGACGGGGATGAGCAGCAGCCAGTTCCAGGCGCTGCGGTCGGAGCGGGCGGCGGGCGGCGGGTCCGCCGGAGCCGGCCCGTTCGGGATGTCGGGAGTGTCGGGAGTCAAGGGGAGTCCTCCTCGTCGTGCGTCGCGCGCACGGCCCGCCCGGATCGCGAGACGGGTGCCGTGCCCGGTGGTGCAGCCGGGCGAGAGTACACGTGTGATGATCACAATGTGATCTCGGTCACGGCACGACTTGGGTGGATCGTTCCATCTGGAAGACGGGCAGGTCAGGACATGTCCGACGGGACGTCAGGGCGCGGTCAGGGGGTGCCCGGCCGGTCCGGTGGGCGGCGGTCTCCGCCTCCGGCGGGACGTCGACGGCGATGCGGTCCACCGGCCCGGCGGCCGGCACGGCTCGCCCCGCGCGGGCGGCTTCCTCCGTGGTAGCCTCGCCGCATGCGAACCGCAGCCTTCAGGTGGTGGTGGCGCCGCTGAGGCGGCGCCGGTTCGTGCATGCTCAGACCAGGCGACCGCCCTCACCGGCGGTCGTCTTTTCGCGTGCGCCGTCCGGTGGGGGCCCGATAGAGGGGCCACCGCGGTGGAGACCGTCCCACAGCAGCCGCTGACCAGCGAGTTCGTCACGGCCGGAGGCGTACGGGTGACCCGTGCCGCCGTCCCGGTCGACTCCGAGCGCAAGTCCGATGTGCTGAACACCCTCGTCGCCGCCGTGGGCGAGCGGCGCGGCGGCGTGCTCAGCTCCGGCATGGAGTATCCGGGCCGCTACAGCCGCTGGCACATGGCCTACGTCGACCCCTGCCTGGAGATCGTCGCGCGCGGCCGGGCGGTGGCGGTGCGCGCCCTGAACGACCGCGGCCGGGTCGTGCTGCCCGCCGTGGCCGCCGTGCTGCGCGGCACCGGCGAGGTCCGGGCGGACGAGGACTCCCTGTTCGAGGTCTTCGTCCCGCCGGGGGAGGAGTTCTTCGCCGAGGAGGAGCGCAGCCGCCAGCCGACCGTCTTCACCGCCCTGCGCGCCGTCGTCGCGCTGTTCGGCTGCGACGACCCGCACCTCGGCCTGTACGGGGCGTTCGGCTACGACCTGTCGCTGCAGTTCGAGCCGCTGCGGACGCGGCTGGAGCGGCCGGCCGAGCAGCGCGACCTCGTCCTGCACCTGGCCGACGAGATGGTCGTCGTGGACCGCAAGCGCGAGACCTCGCACCGCATCTCCTACGACTTCGCGACCGCCGCGGGGAGCACCGCCGGGCTGCCGCGCGGCACGGAGCCGACGCCGATCCCGGCGCGGGCGGCCGAGCTTCCGGCGCAGCCCGTACCCGGCGTGTACGCGCAGATGGTGCGGGACGCCAAGGAGAAGTTCGTCCGGGGCGACCTGTTCGAGGTCACGCCGGGCCACGCGATGTACGGGCGGTGCGACTCGCCCGCCGCCTTCTTCGAGCGGCTGCGGGAGACCAACCCGGCCCCGTACGAGTTCCTGTTCAACCTGGGCGACGGCGAGTACCTGGTCGGCGCGTCGCCCGAGATGTTCGTCCGGGTCTCCGGCGACCGCGTCGAGACGTGCCCGATCGCCGGGACGATCAGGCGCGGCGGCGACGCGCTGGAGGACGCCGAGCAGATCCGCACGATCCTGTCCTCGGCGAAGGACGAGTCCGAGCTGACCATGTGCACCGACGTGGACCGCAACGACAAGTCGCGGATCTGCGTGCCCGGCAGCGTGCGCGTCCTCGGCCGTCGGCAGATCGAGCTGTACTCCCGGCTGATCCACACCGTCGACCACATCGAGGGCCGGCTGCGTCCCGGCTTCGACGCGCTGGACGCGTTCCTCACGCACATGTGGGCGGTCACGGTCACCGGAGCGCCGAAGGCGTGGGCGATGCAGTTCATCGAGGACCACGAGGACTCGCCGCGCCGCTGGTACGGCGGCGCCGTCGGCTGCGTCGGCTTCGACGGCTCGATGAACACCGGCCTCACGCTGCGGACCGCGCAGATCCGCGACGGGGTCGCGACCGTCCGGGCCGGGGCGACGCTGCTCTACGACTCCGACCCCGACGAGGAGGAGCGCGAGACGCACCTCAAGGCCAGCGCCCTGCTGGGCGCGCTGGCCGCGTCCCAGAAGAGCGCCGTGACGGCGGCGACGCGGGAGGCGCCGCTGCCCGCGCTGCCGGGGGACGGCCTGAAGGTGCTGCTCGTCGACCACGAGGACTCGTTCGTCAACACGCTCGCCGACTACTTCCGCCAGCACGGCGCCGCCGTGGTCACGCTGCGGCACGGCTTCCCGGCGCGGATGCTGGACGAGCACGCCCCCGACCTGGTCGTGCTGTCGCCCGGCCCCGGCCGCCCGGAGGACTTCGACACCCGCGCGCTGCTGGACGCCCTCGACGCCCGCGGCCTCCCGGTGTTCGGCGTCTGCCTCGGCCTGCAGGCGATGGTGGAGCACGCCGGCGGCGAGCTGGCGCTGCTGCCCGAGCCGTCCCACGGCAAGCCCGGCCGGGTGAAGGTGACCGGGGGCGGGCTGTTCGAGGGGCTGCCGGACGAGTTCACGGCCGCCCGCTACCACTCGCTGCACGCCACGCCGGACCGGGTGAAGGGGTTCCAGGTGACGGCGCTGACCGGGGACGTCGTGATGGCGATCGAGGACCCGGAGCGGCGGCGCTGGGCGGTGCAGTTCCATCCGGAGTCGATCCTCACCGCGGCGGGCGGCGCCGGGCACCGGATCGTCGCCAACGCGCTGCGGTTGAGCCGTTCGCACGGCTGAACCGTTCCAGAAGCGGAGCGGTTCTGGTACCGGAGCACGAGGGACGGACGCGCGGAACCGGTCCTGGAGACCGATGCCGCGGCGGGGAGCGCGGCGGAAGACTGGGACGCGGCCACACCGCGCCGTGCTTCCGCGACGCGGGTGACCGCCGTTATCCCCGGCGGGGAAGGGGGCCGCCCCTTCCCCGCCCATAATGAATAATTCGGACATCCGTAATGAGATTGCGGTTTCTTGGCGTTCTGCTGGGGGACGCCGGGTGCCATGATGACAATCCTGTGGCTCATCGCCGTGATCCTGGTGATCGCCGGAATCTACGTGATCCTCGCCCGGCGCGACCTGCTCTGGGGCATCGTCCTGATCGTCGTCGGCCTGCTCGTCGGCCCCGGCGGCGTGAGCATATTCACCTGACCCATCCGACCGTGCGGCGGGAACGGAAACCCTGACGCGGGCTGTCAGGTTTCGGTGCCAGCATCGTTCCCATGAGCCGTGCACTGACTGATAAGACCGCACTGGTGGCGGGCGGCACTCGCGGCGCGGGCCGCGGCATCGCCGCCGAACTCGGCGCCGCCGGCGCGACCGTGTACGTGACGGGACGGTCCACCCGGTCCGAGCGATCGGAGATGGGCCGTCCCGAGACGATCGAGGACACCGCGGACCTGGTGACCGCCGCGGGCGGCGAGGGCATCGCCGTCCGCGTCGACCACCTCGACCCCGGCCAGGTCGCCGCGCTCGTCCGCCGCATCGACGGCGAGCGCGGCCGGCTGGACGTCCTCGTCAACGACATCTGGGGATCGGACCACCTCTTCGGCTTCGGGCGGCCGCTCTGGGAGCAGTCGCTCGACGACGGGCTCCGCATGTTCCGGCTGGCCCTCGACACCCACGCCATCACCAGCCACCACGCCCTGCCGCTGCTGATCCGCGAGCCGGGCGGGCTCGTCGTGGAGATGACCGACGGGACCGCCGAGTACAACGCCAGGTACCGCAAGGAGTGCGGCTACTTCTACGACATCGTGAAGACCGCCGTCATCCGGATGGCGCTCGCCCAGTCCGAGGAGATCGCACCCTTCGGCGCGACCGCGGTGGCGCTCACGCCGGGATGGCTGCGCTCGGAGGCGATGCTGGAGCACTTCGGCGTCACCGAGGCCACCTGGCGGGACGGGGCCGCGAAGGACCCGCACTTCGCCATGGCCGAGTCGCCCGCCTTCGTCGGCCGCGCCGTCGCGGCCCTCGCCGCCGACCCGGACCGGGCCCGCTGGAACGGCCGGGCCCTCTCCAGCGGCGGGCTCGCCCAGGTCTACGGCTTCACCGACACCGACGGGAGCCGCCCCGACATGTGGCGCTACCTCGACGAGGTCGTCGACGCGGGCCGCCCCGCCGACACCGCCGGCTACCGGTAGGACCCCCCGCCGGGGAGCCGGTTTGAGCGGGCGCCGGCCGGTTATCGCCTCCCCAGAGGCGAAAGGAGGAACGGCCATGCCGATGACGAACAAGAGCGGCAAGCCGATCAAGGACGAGCTCCCCGGCACCATCCAGCGCTCCCCGGCGGAGGCGCAGGGGACCTTCGCCAAGGCGCACGACTCCGCGGTCGAGACCTACGGCGAGGGCGAGCGCGCTCACCGCACCGCGTACTCGGCGCTGAAGCACACGTTCGAGAAGCGCGGCGACCGGTGGGTGCCCAAGGGACGCAAGGGCCCGTCGGACCCGCGGGCCAAGAACCCCGACGCCCGCAAGGGGAAGGGCAAGAGCTTCGGCGGCGTGGACGTCGAGCGCAGCAGCAAGAAGGACCTCTACGACCGCGCCGCCGGCCTCGACGTCCAGGGCCGCTCGAAGATGAGCAAGGAGGAGCTCGCCGAGGCGATCGCCCGCAAGCAGGACTAGGGCGCCGGCGTGCCCCCGGCGGACGCGCCGGGCGCGCTCAGCGCGGCGGGCCGTACAGGTCCGCCATCCGCGCGGCGCTCTCCGCCATCCGCGCCCGCAGCTCCGGCGGGGCGAGGACCTCGGCCTCCGCGCCGAGCCGCATCAGCTCCGACGCCGCGACGGCCACCGACTCGACCGGCAGCGTGGTCACCACCCAGCCCCGCTCGTCGGGCTCCCCGGCCTCCCGCACCGCCCGCCGGGCCGCGTGCGGCTCGACCGCGTACCGCAGCAGCCGCAGCCCGGCGGGGGAGAGCCGCACGGTGGCCTCCTCGCGCAGCATCGAGCGCACGAAGTCCGCCGCCCCCTCGTGCCAGTGCGCGGCGAGGTCGAAATCCTCATCCCGGTCGAAGACGCCGCCGTCCGGCCGGACGGCGGCGATCCGGTCCACCCGGTAGGTGCGGAAGCCCTCCCCGACGCGCGCGACCAGGTACCAGACGCCGTTCTTCAGGACGAGCGCGTACGGCTCCGCCGTCCGCGTGACCTCGGCGTCCCTGCGGCGGTACCGCAGCTCGACGGTCTCGTCCTGCCACACCGCGCGGGCCAGGTCCCGCAGCGGCGGCGGCGGCCCGCTCTCACCGAACCAGCCGGGCGCGTCCAGCAGGAAGCGGCGGCTCGCCCGCGCGGGCGCGTCCCGCAGCGCGGCGGGCAGCGCCGCGAGGACCTTCAGCTCGGCCGCGGCCAGCGCTCCGGCGCGCCCCATGTCCGCGGCCGGGCCGGGCAGCCCGGACAGGAACAGCGCCTCCGCCTCCTCGCGGGTGAGCCCGGTCAGCCGCGTCCGGTACCCGCCGACGAGCCGGTACCCGCCGCCGCGCCCCTGGTCGGCGTAGACCGGGACCCCGGCCGCCGACAGCGCCTCCATGTCCCGGTACACCGTGCGCTCCGAGACCTCCAGCTCACGCGCCAGCTCACCCGCCGTCATCGCCTCCCGCGATTGCAGGAGCAGCACCATGGAGATCAGCCGAGCCGCGCGCACAAGCCCTGTCTATCAGGGGCGGCGTCTCTGCCGGCAATTCTTACTTTCTTGTGGCAGGTTCGATGTCTTTGCCTGTCATCGCGAGGGCGGGTGCTGTTAGCTTCACGGGCGTGTCCACCGAAACCATGTCGATCCAGGCGTTCATCGACGCCCTCCCGAAGGTCGAGCTGCACGTCCACCTCGTCGGCTCCGCCTCCGTCCCCACGGTGCTCGAACTCGCCCGCCGCCACCCGGGCGGGCCCGTTCCCGTGGACGAGCGCGAGCTGCGCGCCTTCTACGAGTTCCGCGACTTCCCGCACTTCGCCGAGGTGTACGAGTCGGTGTCCGGTCTCGTCCGGACGCCCGAGGACGTCGGCACGCTCGTCTTCGGCGTCGCCCGCGACCTGGCCGCGCAGAACGTCCGGTACGTCGAGCTGACCATCACCCCGTTCACCCACCAGCGGGCCGGGATGCCCATGCCCGCGATCACCGAGGCGCTGGACCACGCCGTGCGCGAGGCCCGCGACCGGCTCGGCATCCGCGTCGCCTACATCTTCGACATCCCCGGCGAGTTCGGTGCCGAGGGCGCCCGGGGCACCGTCGAGCACGCGCTCTCCCACCCGCCGGAGGCGCTCGTCGGGTTCGGGATCGGCGGCATCGAGCAGGTGCGGCCGCCGCACCGGGACGCGTTCCGCGACGCGTTCGCCGCCGCCCGCGCCGCCGGGCTGCGCAGCCTCCCGCACGCGGGCGAGATGACCGGGCCGGAGACGATCTGGGAGGCCATCGAGGGCCTCGGCGCCGAGCGCATCGGGCACGGCACCAGCTGCCTGGACGACCCGCGCCTCGTCGCCCACCTGCGCGACACGCGGCTGCCCCTGGAGGTGTGCCCGACGTCCAACGTGTGCACCGGCCAGGTCGCCTCGCTCCGCGAGCACCCCCTGCCGCGGATGCTGGAGGAGGGCCTGTTCGTCACGCTCAACAGCGACGACCCGCCGATGTTCGGCACGACCCTGACCGGCGAGTACCGCGTCGCCGCCGAGGTGTTCGGGCTGGACCGCGCGGGCCTGGCCGCGCTGGCCCGCAACGCAGTGAACGCCTCCAGCCTGGACGGGCCGGGCCGCGAGGCGATCCTCGGCGACATCGACGCCCTCCTCTGACCGCGATCGGCCGGCGCTCGCGGCGTCAGCCCCAGGCCATGCGCCGCCACGGGCTGGCGGGGTCCTCGGCGAGGACGCGGTGGCCGGCGAGGGAGCGCTCGTACCACTCGCCGAGCTCCCGGACGGGTCCTGAAGATCATGAAGGGGGCCGCGCCCAGGTCGCGGGTGTCGTGGCCAGGTGGTTTCCTAGGGGCGTCGGAATCGACCCGTAGGGGGATACGAGAGTGAAGAGCGTCGAGCCCGAGGTGTTCCTCGTCGCAAGGCCCGAACTGGACTACGACGAGGTCGCCCGGTACCTGCGGGACGTGGGCGGGGAGAGCTGGCTGGAGCGGCTCGACCGCGGCGACCTCGACGACGAGCTGAACGACCCGCAGAACCTCGCCGAGTTCGCGGGCAGGCTCTGCTACCGCTCCTGGGAGCCGGGGCTCAACCCCAACGTGACCAAGATCCGCACCGACTCGGGCCAGTACCTGCAGAACATCCTGCGCAGCCTGCACGGCTCGGTGCTGGAGCACGTCAGCTTCAGCTTCGTGCTGCACAACGTGAGCCGCGTGCTGACCCACGAGCTCGTCCGGCACCGTCCCGGCGTGGCCATCTCGCAGGAGTCGCTGCGCTTCGTCCGGCTCCAGGACATCCCGTTCTGGTTCCCCGAGTGGGCCCGCGAGGACGCCGAGCTGATGAAGCGCGCCACCGCGATGCTGGAGCAGATGGAGGAGTTCCAGGGCTGGATGGCGGCCCACTTCGGCCTCGACGACGAGGGCGTGCCGTTCAAGGAGAAGAAGCACAAGACCTCGTTCATGCGCCGGTTCGCGCCCGAGGGCGTCGGCACCGGCCTGGTGTGGACGGCCAACGTCCGCACCCTGCGCCACACCCTGGAGAACCGCACCGCGCCGGGCGCCGAGGAGGAGATCCGCCTGCTGTTCGGCAAGATCGGCGAGGTGATGCGGAGGGAGGCGCCCGACCTGTTCGGCGACTACGTCGTCGAGGACGGCACGTGGATCCCGGAGTGGCGCAAGGTCTGATTCCGCCCGTACCGCGGATTGGGTCTGTACGTACGGTGTATGCCTGCGGGATCATCCGACGCTATGCCTGACATCACGATTCCCGCGGGCGCGCGGGAGCTGCCGGGGTACCTCGCCGTCCCGGAGGGGGAGGGGCCCTGGCCGGGCGTCGTCATCGTCTTCGAGGCGATGGGCGCGAACGCGGACATGCGCGCCCAGGCCGACCGGTTCGCCGCCCAGGGCTACCTGGCCGTCCTGCCGGACCTCTACGGCGGGGCCCCGTGGGTGCGGTGCGTCACCAAGGCGATGCGCGACATGCGCGCCCAGCGCGGCCCGACCTACGACCACATCGAGGCCACGCGCGCGTGGCTCGCGGACCGCGGCGACTGCACGGGCGACGTGGGCGTCTGCGGGTTCTGCATGGGCGGCGGGTTCGCGCTGGTCGCGGCGGCGAAGTACGACTTCAAGGCGGCCGCGTCCAACTACGGGATCCTGCCGCGCCGGCCGGCGGAGTCGCTGCGCGGCGCGTGCCCGATCGTCGCCAGCTACGGCGCGGCGGACCCGACGCTGCGCGGTGCGGCGGCGAAGCTGGAGCGCGCGCTCACGGCCGCCGGTGTCGAGCACGACGTGAAGGAGTACCCGGCGACGGGCCACAGCTTCCTGACGGAGTTCGCCCCGCCGGCCCCGCTCGGCCCGGTCGCGAAGATCGTTTTCGGTCTCGGCAGGGGCCGCGAGAACGCCGCCGACGGCTGGGACCGCATCTTCGCCTTCTTCGGCGAGTACCTCGCTAAGAAATCTACAACGTAAAGGCGCCGGGCCGGATCACGAGCGCAGGCCGGATCACGAGCGCAGGACCGCCTGGGTCTGGGTCACCTGGGCCGCGCGGCGCCCGCCGTCGTCGTAGAGGTCGGTCTGGACGACGATCGACGTGCGGCCGGCGTGCAGCGGGCGCGCGACGCCCCGGACGCTCCCCTCCCGGACGCCGCGGAAGAAGTTGGTCTTGGACTCCAAGGTCGTCGTGGACGCGCCCGGCGGCAGGTTGAGGAACGCGCAGGCGGCGCCGAGGGTGTCGGCGAGGGCCATGAGGGCGCCGCCGTGCATGACGCCGCCGGCGGTGCAGCGGTCCTCGGCCCAGTCCAGCCGGCCGGTGACCTCGTCCGGGCCGGCGGTGTCGATGCGCACGCCGAGCGCGCGGGCGAACGGCATGGCGTCGGTCAGCTGGTCGGGGGTGAACCCGGCGGTCATGGAGCCTCCTCGGTGCGCGTCTCCGGCCCACCCTCGCGGCCGGCCCTCGCGGAGTCCATTACCCGGGACGTAATCGCGGGCGTGATCGGCGGGCGGGTAGCGTCCGGAGGGTGACGACGGCGTTGAGCGATGTGCGGCCCATCGGGGACCAGCTGCGGGCCTGGCGGCAGCGGCGCAGGCTGAGCCAGCTGGAGCTGGCCTCGGAGGCGGACGTGTCGACCAGGCACCTGAGCTTCGTGGAGACGGGGCGCTCCTCACCGAGCCGGGAGATGGTGCTGCGGCTCGCGGAGCACCTGGACGTCCCGCTCCGCGACCGCAACCTGCTGCTGGTGGCGGCCGGGTACGCGCCGGTGTTCGACGAGACGCCGATCGAGGAGCCGAAGATGGACGCGGTCCGGGCGGCGCTGAAGCAGGTGCTGGCCGGGCACGAGCCGTACCCGGCGGTGGTCGTGGACCGGTTCTGGAACCTCATCGACGCCAACGCCGCCGCCGCGTTCTTCATGGAGGGCGCCCCGGCGGAGCTGCTGGAGCCCCCGCTGAACGTGCTGCGGCTCAGCATGCACCCCGACGGGATGGCGAAGAACATCCTGAACCTGGCCGAGTGGCGCGCCCACATGATCGACCGGGTGCGGCGGCACGTCGCGCTGACCGCCGACGCCGCGCTCACCCAGCTCTACCAGGAGCTGCGGAGCTTCCCCGGGGACGTGGGGGAGGCGATGGCGCCGCCCGCGGAGCACGACGTCTTCATCCCGCTGCGGATGCGGGTGGACGGCCGGGAGCTGTCCTTCTTCAGCACGATCGCGACGTTCGGGACGCCCGTCGACATCACGGTCGCGGAACTGGCGATCGAGTCGTTCTACCCGGCGGACACGAAGACGACGGAGTTCCTGCGGGAGCGCGCCGGCTGGTGACCGGGTCGTCGGCCGCGAGCAGGTCGTGGTGGATCCGCTGCAGCGGCGTGCCGAGCCGCTGCAGCGCGGAGACCGTCCCGCGGACCAGCGGGGCGGGCCCGGCGATGTAGGCGGTGAGGTCGCCGGCGTCGTCCAGGAGGCGGGGCAGGAGGTCGGGCACGCGGCCCCTCAGCGCGCTGCCGCCCGGTGCCCGCGACAGGACGGGGACGACCCGCAGCCGCGGGCAGGCCGATTCCAGCCGGCGCAGGGCGGGCAGGTCGTAGAGGCCGTCCGCGGTGCGGGCCGCGACCAGGAGGCGGATGCCGCGCCCGGAGCCGGCGGCCGCCTCGGCCAGGGCCTTCATGGGGGCGAGCCCGGTGCCGCCGCCGACGAGGAGGACGTCGGGTCCGGGGCCCGGGGCGAGGGTCATCGCGCCCTCGGCGGGGCCGAGCAGCATGGTGTCGCCGGGGGCGGTGAACCGCACCAGCGCGCCGCTGACCCAGCCGCCGGGACGGGCCCGGACGTGCAGGCGCAGCGTCCCGTCCGGCCGGGGCGCGTTCGCGATCGAGTAGCGGCGCCACATCCGGGGCCAGCGGGCGGTCTGCACGCTGAGGTGCTGCCCGGCGCTGAAGGGCAGCGGCCGCTCGGGGCGCAGGGTGACGACCGCGAGGTCGGGGGCGCGGCGGTCGTGCGCGGTGACCTCGGCGGCCCACCACGGCGGGGCCTGCGCGGCGTCCCGCTCGGCGGCGCCGATCATGGTGTCGGCGGCGTGCCGGTACGCGGCGGTCCAGGCGTCCTCGGTCTCGGCGGACCACGCGTCGGCGGCGAAGACGCGCAGCGTGGCGGTCAGCGCGGCGCCGACGGCGGCGTAGTGCTCGGGCCGCACGCCGTACTTGCGGTGGCCGCGGCCGAGCCGGCCGAGGTGGCCGGCGAGCTCACCGGGGTTGTCCTGGTGGCACACGATCCGCAGGAGCGCGTGGAAGAAGCGGTCGTGCTGGTGGCCCATCGCGGGCGGGAAGAGGGCGCGCAGCTGCGGCTCGGCCGCGAAGAGGCGGGCGTAGAAGTAGCCCGTGGCGCCCGCCGGGTCGGCCTCGAGCCGGGCGAAGCACTCCTTGATGGTGCGGGGTTCCGGTGACATGTCGCAGCTCGCTCCCGGCCCTCTCCCCTGGGCCTGCGGGGCCCGGCACCGACGGTCGCGGCGGATCGCTGCCCGGCTTTGTGAGATTCTCTCGTCCGGTGCGGGGAGCCCTCAAGCGGGCCGCCGCGGACGATCGCCGTCCCCTGCGCTGAGTGATCGGCCGAGGATGCTCCGTCACCGGACGATCATCGAAAAGAGAACACATACTGATCAGTACCGATCGGATGGGGCGGGGTGGCCGCCGCCGAGCGGATCGGGCGCGGGGGAGGAAACCGCTCCCGGGTAGAAGATTCCGGATTTCTCCACCGTGGACGCCGGTAGCCCCCGCAAGCCCCGCCCCCGCCCGCCGCGGCGGCGGCGATCTGGCCGCTTCGGACTGCGAGGATCCGTCACGTACGGCAAGCTGGCCGGGAGAGAGGCCGGGGGCGGGACGGCGCGAGGGGGCGGGTGAGCCACCATGAGGTGCAGCCGGACCAGGCGATTCACCCGAAGCGGACGCCGTCCTGTGGCCAGTGCTCAGCAGAGGGGGAGACACGCATATGTCCGAGGCCGTCCGCGGGGCTCCCGGCCCCGCCGCCGATGCCGGCGCACCGCCGCTCATCGGCATCACGACCTACCAGGAGCCCGCGCGGTGGGGCGTCTGGGTGCGCGAGGCCGCGCTCCTGCCCGCGCCGTACGCGCGCTCGGTCGAGCGGGCCGGCGGCGTCCCGGTGCTGCTGCCGCCCGCCGCGAGCCTGCGCGGGGTCGACGCCCTGGTCGCGCGGCTCGACGGCATCGTGCTGGCCGGCGGCGGCGACGTCGGCCCCGACCTGTACGGCGCCGCCCGGCATCCCGAGACCGGGCCGCCGCAGCCGCAGCGCGACCGGTTCGAGCTGGCGCTGGCCCGCGCGATCGTGGCGGCGGACCTGCCGTTCCTGGCGATCTGCCGGGGCATGCAGGTGCTGAACGTCGCGCGCGGCGGCGCCCTCATCCAGCACCTGCCGGAGGCCGTGGGCCACCGGGGGCACGCGCCGGAGACCGGCATCGTCGGCTCGCATCCCGTTCGGATCGGCGCCACGAGCCTGGTCGGCAAGATCCTGGGCGACTCGGCGGACGTCCCGACCTACCACCACCAGGCGGTCGGCCGGCTCGGCAAGGGCCTGACGGCCGTGGCCTGGGCCGAGGACCAGGTCGTCGAGGCCGTCGAGCTGCAGGGGCACCGCTTCGGCCTCGCCGTCCAGTGGCACCCCGAGGAGGGCGACGACAGGCGCCTGTTCGAGGCGCTGGTGGCGGAGGCCGCCGGCCGCTGAACGGGATTGACGCTGCGGATCGGGGGAAGTCGATCCGGTACACCCGCGACATGTCCGGAGGCCGCCGCATGCCCGTCCACCCGCAGACCGAGAGCTTCCTGGAGCTGCTCGCCAGCTGGACGGCCCCGCCGCCCGGCGCGGACGGCCCGGCCGAGCCCACCATCGCGGAGATGCGGGAGCGGATCGGCGCGGCGTTCCCGGTCGTGCGGCGGGAGCTCCCGCAGGTGCGCGACACGCTGGTGCGCGGCCCCGGCGGCCCGGTGCCGGTGCGGCTGTACCGCCCGGCGCCGCCGGAGAGGGGGCCGCTGCCCGCGGTCGTCTACCTGCACGGCGGCGGCTGGGTGCTCGGCGGCGTCGACAACGTGGACGCCGCGTGCCGCGACCTCGCGTCCGCCGCCGGATGCGTCGTCCTCAACGTCGGGTACCGGCTGGCCCCCGAGCACCCGTTCCCCGCGGCCGTGGACGACGCGTGGGCCGTCGTCGCGTCCGCGGCGCGGGAGCCGGACCGGTACGGCGCCGTCCCGGGCGCGGTGGCGGTGGCGGGCGACAGCGCCGGCGGCAACATCGCCGCGGCCGTCGCGCTGCTGGCCCGCGACCGCGGGCTGCCGCTCGCCCACCAGCTGCTGGTCTACCCGGTGACCGACACCGCGATGGACACCCCGAGCTGGCGCGAGTACGGGACCGGATACGGGCTGGACGCGGGCACGCTCGCCCGGTTCATGGACCTGTACCGGGGCGGCGCCGACCCGTCCGACTTCCGGCTGGCCCCGCTGCGCGCCCCCGACCTCGCGGGCGCCGCTCCCACCACCGTGATCACCGCCGAGTACGACATCCTGCGCGACGAGGCCGAGGCGTACGCGCGCCGGCTCGCCGCCGCCGGGGTGCCGGTCGAGCTGCGCCGCTACGACGGCGTGGTGCACTCCTTCTTCCTGCTGCCCGAGATCTTCGACGCCGGTGCCGAGGCGATGGCGTTCGCTGTGCGACGATTGCGCGCGGCTTTCGAAGATCGCGAGTGGGAGGACGAGGCCATATGCGGTACGACGCGTACGAGCGGCTGAGGATCGACTGGGCGGCGGACGGGGTGCTGCGGGTCACCATCAGCACGCCGGGCAAGCTCAACGCGGTCGACGCGGTCGGGCACGGGGAGCTGGCGGAGATCTGGCGGGACGCCGACGCCGACGACGCCGTCCGCGCGATCGTGGTGCGCGGCGAGGGGACGGCGTTCTCCGCCGGCGGCGACATGGCCATGATCGAGGAGATGATGGCCGACCACTCCGCGCGCCGCCGGATCATGCGCGAGGCCCGCGACATCGTGATGAACGTGCTGAACTGCTCGAAGCCGGTGGTCAGCGCCGTGCAGGGCCCGGCGGTCGGGGCGGGCCTCGCGGTGGCGCTGCTGGCCGACATCTCCGTCGCCGGCCGCACCGCGAAGATCATCGACGGGCATGTGCGGCTGGGCGTGGCGGCGGGCGACCACGCGGCGATCGTGTGGCCGCTGCTGTGCGGGCTGGCGAAGGCCAAGTACTACCTGCTGCTCAACGACGTGCTGACCGGCGAGGAGGCCGAGCGGATCGGCCTGGTCTCGCTGTGCGTGGACGACGCGGAGGTGCACGACCGCGCCCTGGAGATCGCCGGGCGGCTCGCCGCCGGTCCCGCCGAGGCGCTGTCGCTCACCAAGCACGCGCTGAACAACTGGCTGCGGCTCGCCGGGCCGACGTTCGACGCGTCCCTGGCCATGGAGTTCTTCGGTTTCACCGGTCCGGACGTGCGGGAGGGCGTCGCCGCGATCCGGGAGAAGCGCGCGCCCGAGTTCGGGTAGGCGCGCGGTGCTGCTCGGTGATCTCGCCCACCGGGCGAGGTGGGCGAGCTGCTGCTGCGCGGCGCCAGCGTCATGGCCGGATACGCCGCAGTCCCCGACCCCGTCCAGGACGGCCCTCTGCGCACCGGCGACCTCGTTCGGCTCGACGCCGAGGGCCGCCTCTACTTCGTCGACCGGGCCAAGGACATGGTCAAGAGCGGCGGCGAGAACGTCTACTGCGCCGAGGTGGAGCGGGTCCTCGCCGAGCACCCCGGCGTCCGGGACGCCGCGGTGATCGGCGTCCCGGACCGGCGCTGGGGCGAGGCGGTCAAGGCCCTGGTCGTGACCCGCGGGGAGACCACGCCCGCCGAGCTGGACGCGCACTGCCGGGCCCGGCTCGGCGCGTTCAAGCGGCCCCGCTGGTACGAGGTGGTCGAGGCGATCCCGCGCAACCACTCGGGCAAGGTCCTCAAGCGCGAGCTGCGCGCGGCGCACGATCCGGGCACGGCCGTCCGCCTCCCGGAGGGCGGCTAGTACGACTTGGGCAGGCCCAGCTCGTGCTGCGCGATGTGCGCCAGCACGAGCTCCTCCGCGACCGGGATGTTCTTGGCGATGCGGGCGTCGCGGAACATCCGGGCGATCGGGTACTCCATCGAGTACGCCATGCCGCCGTAGGTCTGGAACGTGCGGTCGGCCGCCTGCCACGCCGCGTCCGCCGCGGTGAGCTTGGCGATGTTGGCCTCCGAGCCGCACGGGCGGCCCCGGTCCCACAGCCAGGCGGCCTTGTAGGTCATCAGCCGCGCCAGCTCCAGCTGCGCCTTGGCCTTGGCGAGCGGGAACGCGATCGCCTGGTTCGCCCCGATCGGCTTGCCGAACGGCGCCCGGTCGTTGGCGTACTCGCAGGCGAGCCTCAGCACGAGCCCGCCCGAGCCGACGCCGCCGGCCGCCGCGAGGATGCGCTCGGGATTGAGGATGTCCCACATGACGAGGAACCCCTGGTCGGGCTCGCCGAGGACGCGCTCGACCGGCACGCGCACGTCGTCCAGGAACACCATGCTGGACGCGACGGTGTTGGTGCCGAGCTTGGGGATCGGCCGGTACGTGAGCGTCCCGTCGGCGACGGCCTGCTTGACGTCCACCAGCAGGACGGTGAACCCGGACGTGCGGGGACGCGCCTCGGAGGCCGGGATCGTCCGGGTGACGAGGACGAGGAAGTCGGCCCGCTCCACGCCGGAGATCCAGATCTTCTGGCCGCTGACCACGAAGTGGTCGCCGTCGAGCCGCGCCTGGGTGGAGATGTTGATGGCGTTGCTGCCCGCGTCCGGCTCGGTGATCGCGAAGCAGGTCTCGATCTCCCCGGAGGCGATCTTCGGCAGGAACTCGCGCTTCTGCTCCGCGGTCCCGTGCCGGTTGATCGTGAGCGCGCCGAACGCCGGCGTCAGCAGGTACATGAACGACGCGGCGCCGCCCGCGCCGCCCTCGGCCAGCGCCTCCAGGGCGACCGCCAGCTCCAGCAGCCCCTGGCCCCCGCCGCCGTACTCCTCCGGGATCGCCAGGGCGTGCCAGCCGCCCCGCACCAGCTCCCGCCAGACCTCCTCCGGCCACCGCTTCTCCGCGTCGCACCGGCTCCAGTACTCCTGGTCGTACTTCCCGGCGATCGCCAGCACGCCCTCGCGCACCGCGGCCGCGCTCTCCGGCAGGTCGAAGTCCACCGCGCCTCCCTCATCTCGCGTCCGCACCACGGTAGCCGATTTCAGTAAGTGGTCACTGACGCGGGGTGGCCGGTCGCCGGGCGCGGTCATTGAAGGCCGCCTCACCGGGTAGGCGACCGAACGGAGCACGACACGGGAGGAGGCAGCCATGCGGCCGCGCGACAGGTGGATGCTGGCCGGCGGACGGTGGAGCCAGGGTACCGGGGAGGACGTCTTCGCGGTGACCGACCCGGCCACCGGCGAGCCGCTGGGGGTGGTGGCCGCGTCCACGCCGGCGGACGTCGGCACGGCCGTGGCCGCGGCCTGCGACGCCGCCCCCGGCTGGGCGGCCACCGCGCCCGCCGCCCGGGGCGCGGCCCTGCACGCCGCCGCGCGCGCCGCCGAGGAGCGCATGGACGAGCTGGCCGCGCTGGTGACCGCCGAGATGGGCAAGCCGTCCGGCGACGCGCTCTCCGGCGTCGAGGCCGGGATCGCCACGCTGCGCCAGTACGCCGAGCTGGGCCCGCTGCACGGCGGGCGCAGCCTGCAGGGCGGCTGGGACGCCGCCGACTTCACGGTCCGCGAGCCGCGCGGCGTCGTCGCCGTGATCACCCCGTGGAACGACCCGGTCGCCATCGCCTGCGGCCTGCTCGGCGCCGCCCTGGCCACCGGCAACACCGTCGTGCACAAGCCGTCCGAGCGGACCCCGCACACCGGCGCGATGCTCGCCGAGCTGCTCGCCGGCAGCCTGCCCGACGGCGTCCTGAACATGGTCACCGGCGACGGCGAGACGGGAGAGGCCCTGGCCGGCCACGCGGACGTGGACGTCGTCGCGCACGTCGGCTCGACCTGCGCCGGGCGCCGCGTCGCCGAGCTGGCCCTGCGCACGGGCGCCAAGACCCTGCTGGAGAACGGCGGCTGCGACCCCCTGGTCGTGGACGCCGGCGTCGATCCGTCCTGGGCCGCCGGGCAGGCCGCCCTCGGGTGCTTCGCCAACGCCGGCCAGATCTGCACCTCCGTCGAACGCGTCTACGTCCACGAGGCCGTGTCCGAGGCGTTCCTCGAAGCGCTCGCCGAGCGTGCCCGCACCCTGCGGATGGGGCCGGGCGCCGACATGTCGACCGAACTCGGGCCGCTCGTCGACGAGCGGCACCGCACCCACGTCCACCAGCACGTCGAGAAGGCGATCGCGGACGGCGCCCGCGCCCTGACCGGCGCGGAGATCCCCGGCGGCCCCGGCTCGTTCTACCCGGCGACCGTCCTCGCCGGCTGCGCCGACCACATGCCGATCATGTCGGAGGAGGTGTTCGGGCCGGTCGCGCCGGTCCGCACCGTGGCGTCGTTCGACCAGGCCCTGGACGCCGCGCGCCGCTCCCGCTACGGTCTCGCCGCGACCGTCCTCACCCGCGACATGGCGCACGCGCGGGCGGCCTGGCGCACCCTCGCCGCGGGCACCGTGAAGATCAACGCGGTGTTCGGCGGCGCCCCCGGCGGCGCCGCCACGCCCCGCCGCGCCAGCGGGCACGGCTTCGGCTACGGCCCCGAGCTGCTGGACGAGATGACGGCCGTGAAGGCCGTGCACATCCAGACCGTCATCCCCTGACCGTCGGCGTCAGCAGCCGCGAGGCGGGTCACAGGCCAGCGCGGGGGCGGGCGTCCGGGCCGGCGGCCTTCGCGGGGACGGCGAGGTAGCGGGTCACCAGGCGGGCGACGAAGTGCGCGAACGTCTCCGGCGGGCCGGACGGCAGCATGAGGTGGCTCATCGTCAGCCGGACCGCGGCGTCGGCGACCTCGGTGAGCGCGTCGCGGTCCAGGTGCGGCCAGTGCCGCAGCGCGTGCTCGGCGATGCGGGCGCTGGCGGTGAACAGCACCGGCTCGGCCTGCGTGGTGAGCAGCGGGAGCATCTCGTCGCCGCCCGCGCCGGTCAGCACCGCCTTCTTCAGCTGGTCGTCCGCGGATGTCTCCAGCGTGTACGTCACCGCGGCGACGACCGCCGAGTACACGTCGTCGTGCTCGGACAGCGCCGTGTCGATGCCGTCGAGGTAGCGCTCGTTGTCGCGGACCACGACCGCCTGGGCCAGGCCCCACTTGTCGCCGAACTCGTTGTAGACGGTCTGCCGGCTCACCCCGGCGGCCTCCGCGACGTCGCGCATGCGGACGGCGCGGTAGCCGCGCTCCACGAGCAGCTCCGCGGCCGCGTCGAGCAGGGACTCGCGCACGGGACGTCCGGCGGTGGCCATGTGTCGTCGTTCCTCCGGGTCTGGTCGGGCCCCCATTATCGCCCGCGATCCGGGGCGCGGCCATCACGCGGCCGGTCCGCCGCCGTCGAGGAGGTGCGCGAGCGGGAGGGTCGCCGCGCCGACGGCGGCGGCCTCCGGGCCGAGGCGGCACAGCTCGACGGAGGTCCGCGCGAACGGCCGCCGCAGCGCGTACGCGGCGGCGGCGTCCACGATCCGGTCCAGCATCCGGCCGCCGATCAGCAGCCCCGCCCAGCCGCCGATGACGACCTTCTCGGGGCTGAACAGGTTGACCAGGTCGGCGATGCCGGCGCCGAGGTACTCGGCGGTCTCCTCGCGCAGCTCCGCCGCCGCCCGGGACGGGTCGGCGAGCAGCCCGGCGAGGGCCGCCTCCTCGCCGGTCCCGGCCGGTCCGCCCGCCGCCCGGTAGCGCTCCAGCAGCGCCGCGGCGCCCACGTAGGACTCCAGGCAGCCGCGCGACCCGCAGCGGCAGCGCGCGCCGCCGACCCGGGAGGTGGTGTGCCCCCACTCGCCGGCGCCGCCGGCTGCGCCCCGGTACGGCGAGCCGTCGATCACCACGGCGGCGCCGACGCCGGACCCGATGAGGGCGACGACGGCGCTGCGGTGCCCGCGCCCCGCGCCGAACCACATCTCGGCCTGCCCGAGCGCCGCGGCGCCGTTGTCGACGAACAGCGGCAGCGCGGTGCCCTCCCGCAGCATCCGCTCCAGCGGGACGGCGTCCCAGCCGATGGTCTGGCAGTGCACGACCGCCCCGGGGCCCCGCCCGGTCGCGCCGTGCCCGTCGGCGCCGTGCTCGACGATGCCGTGCTCGACGATGCCGGGGACGCCCACGCCGACGCCGATGACGGACGCCGGGTCGACCGAGGCGCCCTCGACGACCGCGGACAGCCCGTCCAGGACGTGCCGGACGACCGCGCGCTCGTCGCGGCCGCCGTCCGCGAGCGGGTGGTCGGCCTTGGCGAGCTGGGTCAGCCCCAGGTCGAACAGCTCGACCACGACCCGCGTCTCGCCGACGTCCACCCCGATGAGGTGCCCGTAGCCGGCCGCCGTCTTCAGCAGCACCCGCGGGCGGCCCCCGTCGGACTCCACGCTGCCCGCCTCGACGACGAGCCCGGCCTCGATCAGCTCGGTGACGACGTTGCTGACGGAGGCGGGGCTGAGGCCGGTCTCCCGGGCCAGGTCCTGGCGGCTGAGCGGGCCGTCGAAGTACAGCCGCCGCAGCAGCACCGACCGGTTGGCGCGGCGCAGGTCGCGCACGGTCCGCCGGCGCCGTTCCGCCATCGGGCCCCCTTCCCCCTCGGCCGGCGTCCGGCCGCGCCCCCCGCGATCCCCTCGTCAAGCGTCTCGGCCGACCATCATCTCACCCCTTAGATCACGCCGTGAAATAAGGGTCCCGTCGGCTCTGGATCCCGGGGCCGTCCCGGATCGCCCGCACCCGCCGGGACCTCCCGGCGGGCGCGCGGCGGCCGGGACCTAGAGTGAGGGCCCATCGGCGGACCCGAGGGCGAGGAGGGCCGGGGTGGGCGGGATCCTGGTGGCCAACCGGGGAGAGATCGCGCTGCGGATCGTGCGGGCCGCGGCCGAGCTGGGGCTGCGGACGGTCGCCGTCCGCACCCGCGACGACGCGGCCTCGGCGCACACCCGGCGCGCCGACGAGGTGCGCGACCTGCCCGGCGAGGGCGTCGCCGGCTACCTGGACGCGGACGCGCTGCTCTCCGCCGCGAAGGACGCCGGCGCCACCGCCGTCCACCCCGGCTACGGCTTCCTGAGCGAGAACGCGGACTTCGCCGCGCGCTGCGCCGCCGCCGGGCTGACGTTCATCGGCCCGCGCCCCGATCTGCTGGAGCTGTTCGGCGACAAGGCGCGGTCGCGGGAACTGGCGCGCGAGGCGGGCGTGCCCGTCATGCCCGGGACGGCCGGCGCGGTGAGCCTCGCCGGCGCCGAGGCGTTCGCGCGCGAGCACGGCCCCGTGATGCTGAAGGCCGTCGCGGGCGGCGGCGGGCGCGGCATGCGCGTCGTCGCCGGCCCGGACGAGATGGCCGCCGCCTACGAGCGGTGCCGGTCGGAGGCGCTCGCCTCCTTCGGCCGGGGCGACCTGTACGCCGAGAGGTACGTGCCGCGCGCCCGCCACATCGAGGTGCAGGTCGCCGGGGACGGGACCGGCGCGGTCACCCACCTGTGGGAGCGCGACTGCAGCGTCCAGCGGCGCCACCAGAAGCTGATCGAGATCGCGCCCGCGCCCGCCCTGCCCGCCGGCGTCCGCGACGCGCTGCTGGAGGCCGCGCTGCGCATGGCCGCCCGCGTCCGCTACGACGGCCTCGGCACGTTCGAGTTCCTCGTCGCGGGCGCCGAGTCCTGGTTCCTGGAGGCCAACCCCCGGCTCCAGGTCGAGCACACCGTGACCGAGGAGATCACGGGCGTCGACCTGGTGAAGACCCAGATCAGGCTCGCGCTGGGGGAGGACCTCGCGGGCGCGGGCCTCGCCGGGCCGCCGAACGCGGCGGGCTGCGCCGTCCAGGTGCGCGTCAACACCGAGACGATCGACGCGGACGGCGCGCCCCGCCCGAGGGCCGGGACGCTGACGGCCTTCGCGCCGCCGTCCGGCCCCGGCGTCCGCGTCGACACCTACGGGTACGCCGGATACCGCACCAGCCTGCGCTACGACCCGCTGCTCGCCAAGGTCGTCGCCCGCGCGGAGGACCTGCCGTCCGCCGCCGCCCGGGCGCACGGCGCGCTCGGCGAGTTCGAGATCGCGGGCGTGGCCACCAGCATCCCGCTGCTCCAGGGCGTCCTGCGGCACCCGGACTTCACCTCCGGCGGCGCGGACACCTCCTTCATCGCCGACCACCTGCCCGAACTGCTGGAGAGCGAGCACCGGCGCTACTACCCCGGGACCGCGCACGAGCCCGAGCCGGAGGCCGTCGCCGTGCCGGACGCGCCGCCGGGCGCGGTCGCCGTCCCCGCGCCCATGCAGGGCACGGTCGTCAGCGTCGAGGCGGCCGAGGGGGACCTGGTGAGGGCCGGCGCGCCGGTGCTGATCCTCGAGGCGATGAAGATGGAGCACGTCGTCCGGGCGGGCGAGGCGGGCGTCGTGCGGGCCCTGGCCGCCGCGCCCGGGGACACCGTCGCCGAGGGCGCGCCGCTGATGTTCGTCGAGCCCGCCGACGCCGGCGGCGACCACGCGGCCGAGGAGGACGAGGCCGACCTCGACGCGATCCGCGCCGACCTCGCCGAGACGCTGCGGCGGCACGAGATCGGGCTCGACGCGGCCCGTCCCGAGGCCGTCGCGAAGCGGCGCGCGCGCGGCCACCGCACCGCCCGCGAGAACATCGGCGACCTGTGCGACCCCGGCACGTTCGTCGAGTACGGCGCCCTCGCCATCGCGGCGCAGCGGCAGCGGCGGTCCGTGGAGGACCTCATCGAGCGCACCCCGGCCGACGGCATGGTCTGCGGCATCGGGGACGTGAACGGCGCGAAGGCCGTCGTCATGTCCTACGACTACATGGTCCTCGCGGGGACGCAGGGCCACCAGAACCACCGCAAGACCGACCGGATGCTCGACATCGCCCACCGCCGCCGCCTCCCTCTCGTCCTGTTCGCCGAGGGCGGCGGGGGACGGCCCGGCGACACCGACACCTCCTCCGTCTCCGGCCTGGACGTGACGACCTTCCACGCCATGGGCCGGCTCAGCGGCGTCGTCCCGTCCGTCGGCATCGCGTCGGGGCGCTGCTTCGCGGGGAACGCGGCCCTGCTCGGCTGCTGCGACGTCATCATCGCCACCCGCGACGCCAACATCGGGATGGGCGGCCCCGCCATGATCGAGGGCGGCGGCCTCGGCGTGTTCGCCCCCGAGGAGATCGGCCCGATCGGCGACCAGGAGCCCAACGGCGTCGTCGACATCGTCGTGGACGACGAGGCGGAGGCCGTCGGCGCCGCCCGCCGCTACCTGTCCTACTTCCAGGGCCCGCGGGACGAGTGGGAGTGCGACGACCAGCGCGTCCTGCGGCACGTCGTCCCGGAGAACCGGATGCGGGCCTACGACGTCCGCCGCGCCGTCGCCCACCTCGCCGACACCGGGTCGGTGCTGGAACTGCGCCGCGCGTTCGGGATCGGAATCATCACCGCGCTGGTGCGGATCGAGGGCCGCCCGATGGGCCTCATCGCCAGCAACCCGGCGCACCTCGGCGGCGCCGTCGACCGCGACGCCGCCGACAAGGCCGCGCGGTTCCTGCAGCTGTGCGACGCCCACGGGCTGCCCGTCGTGTCCCTGTGCGACACCCCCGGGTTCATGGTCGGCCCGGACGCCGAGCGCACCGCGACCGTCCGGCACTTCAGCCGGCTGTTCGTCATCGGCGCCAACCTCCGCGTCCCGATCGTCACGATCGTGCTGCGCAAGGGCTACGGGCTCGGCGCGCAGGCGATGGCGGGCGGCGGGTTCAAGGCGCCGCTCGCGACCGTCGCCTGGCCGACCGGCGAGATCGGCGGCATGGGGCTGGAGGGCGCCGTCCGGCTGGGGTTCCGCAAGGAGCTGGAGGCCGCCGAGGACCCGCGGGCCCTGTTCGAGCAGATGGTCGCCGCCGCCTACGAGTACGGCAAGGCCCTGCACGCGGCGACGGTGTTCGAGTTGGACGACGTCATCGACCCCGCGGACACGCGCCGCTGGGTCACCGCGGTGCTCGCCGGCGCCCCGCCCGCCGAGGACCGTCCCCGGCCGTGGATCGACACGTGGTGACGCCGAGGTAGGCGTCCCGGACCAGGGGATCGGCGCGGACCTCGGCGGGCGCCCCGGCCGCGATCACCCGGCCGCCGTCCAGGACGTGCAGGACGTCGCAGACGCCGAGCACCGGCTCCAGCTCCCGCTCGGCCACCAGCACCGCCAGGCCCTCGGCGGCCAGGTCGCGCAGCAGCACCTCCAGGGCGCGCGCGTACCGGACGGGCAGGCCCGCCCACGGCTCGTCCAGCAGCAGCACGGCCGGCTCGGCGGTGAGGGCCCGCGCCAGTCCGGCCAGCAGCGCGATGCCGGGCGGCGCGCCGCGCGCAGGCCGTTCCGCGTGCTCCTCGATGCCGACGCGGGCGAGGATCTCGTCGGCGCGGGCGCCCGCGTCCCGCCGGCCGTCGAGGCGGCGCCGCCACCGGTCGCGCGCCGCCCGCCCCTCGTACTCCCGCGTCATCGCGTGCCGGGCGGCGGCGGCCCGCACGGTCTCCCGGACGGTGCGGGAGCCGGCCGCCGCCGGGGACGTGCGGGCGATGCCGCGCCGCGCCCGCTCCCGCGCGGGCCTGCCGGTCAGGTCGGCGTCGTCCAGGCGGACCGTGCCCGCCGCCGGGCGGCGCAGCCCGGCGATCACGTCGCACAGCGTCGTCTTGCCCGCGCCGTCCGGGCCGACGAGGCCGGTCACGGTGCCGGGAGGCGCGGTGAGCCCGGCGCCGTCCACGGCCGTCAGCCGGCCGAACCGGACCGTCACGTCGCGGACCTCGAGACCTGCTGGAGGAGGCATGCCGTGCGCACCTCGCGGCTCACTGTGATGTGGATCACTGGGGGATCCACACCCTACTGACGAGCGCGGGCGGCTGGCAACGCCCGCGCTCAAGCCGTCGGGGGCGCGAGCTGGTCGCGGGTCCACTCCTTGACGCCGTCGACGAACGCGTCGACGTCGGCGGCCTTGCCGGACGCCATCTCGGTGAACCAGCCCGGCACGTACTCCTCGAACTTCCCGCTCTCCAGGACGGCGAGGACCGCGCCGGCGACCTCCTGAGGCGGCAGCGCGTCGGAGACGTCGCTCAGCGGCGGCTCGTTGCCGGGCAGCGTGAACAGCTCCGTGCCGGCGATGAGCGCGGGCTGGATCACGTGGGCCTGCACGCCCGTGCCGTCCAGGTCGACCGCCATGCTCTCCCAGAACGCGGTCAGCGCGGCCTTGGACGCGCCGTAGGCGCCCTCGTGCGGCGGCCCGAGCCGCGCCGCGACCGACCCCACCGCGACCAGGTGCCCGGACCCGCGCTCGATCATGCCGGGCAGCAGCGCCAGCGTGAGCCGCACCGGGGAGGCGTAGTTCAGCCGCATCACGTCGTCGGCCTCTTCGGCGGTCAGGTCCTGCACGCGGCGGCGCTTCGGCATCCCGGCGTTGTTGACCAGCACGTCCACGCCGCCGAACGCGCGCTCCACGGCCGCCGCCAGCTCGCCGATCCCGTCGAGGTCGGCGAGGTCGGCCGTCCACATCGCCGAGTCGGGGGAGTGCTCGCGGCACCGGGCGAGGACCTGTTCGAGCCTGTCCTTGCGGCGCGCGACCAGCCCGACGCGGGCCCCGGCGGCGGCGAGCGCCTCCGCGACCACGGCGCCGATGCCGGACGAGGCTCCCGTGACCAACGCGGACCGTCCCGTCAGAGTCACCATGCCGCACAACGTCACACACCCCCGCCCGGCCGGGCAAGGCGAACCGCCGCCGGGCCCCGCACAGGCGGGTAAGGTCGCGGGTTTCCCCTTGCCGCCCTCTCGCCGCCGAACGCGCCCACCTGGCCGGGTCCCGCGGCGACGATCTCCCTGCCGAGCCCGCGATGCCGTAGCCGGCGGGCGCTACGGGCCCGGCGGGGGGACCGGGCGCACTATCCGCGCGCGGCGGCCCGGTCCGGGCATGGGCGCAGGCCGTCGAAGGCGATGCGCAGGACGTCCTCGCGGGCTCCGGCGCGTCCGGCCGCGTAGGACATGCCGGCCAGCAGCGCCATGACCTCGGCCGCTCCGACGTCCGCGCGGACGGCCCCCGCCTCCTGCGCCCGTTCGAGGAGGGCGCCGAGAGCGGCCCTGAGGCCGGGACCGGCGCGTCCCGTGGCCGCGCGCGCGTCGACGCCGGCCTCGGCCAGCGCCTCGGTGACGGCCTGCTTGGTCGCCGCCCGGGAGACCACCCGGGAGAAGAACCCGAAGAACGCCTCGCCCGGGTCGGCGGCCGAGCGCAGCTCCTCCGCCTCGCCGGCCAGCCGCTCCAGCAGCGCGACCAGGACGGCCTCCAGCAGCGACTCCTTGGTCGGGAAGTGCCGGAACACCGTGCCGATGCCGACGCCCGCCTTGCGCGCGACCTCCTCGGTGGAGGCGGAGGTGCCCTGGACGGCGAAGACCTCCTCGGCCGCGGCGAGGACCTTGGCGCGGTTGCGCAGGGCATCGGCGCGCAGCGGCCTGCCGGACGCGGGTGATGTCATCGCGGCCTTCCGTTGACAAGTGGAGTCTTTGCTCCGTATTTTCTCATGCGGAGCACGAACTCCGATTGTAGGGGAGAGAGATGTCCGAGTTCGCCAGCCCCCGGGCCGTCTTCCAGCGGCTGATCGAGGGGATCACCGCGCTGCGGCCCGAGGAGCTGCCGCGGCTGTACGCGCAGGACGCGGTGGTCGTGCACCCGTTCGCCCACCCCGCCTCCCGCCTGGAGGGCCGCGAGGCGCTCCGCGCGCACTTCGCGCGGCTGGAGACCCTGCCCATGGAGATCAAGGCGCGCAACGTCGTCGTCCACCAGACCGCCGACCCGGAGGTGATCATCGCGGAGTTCGAGTACGAGGGGCGCAACACCGAGACCGGGCGCGAGTTCGTCGTGCCCAACGTCTTCGTCATGCGCGTCCGCAACGGGCACATCGTGGAGTCCCGCGACTACGCCCACCACCGCGCGTTCGACGAGGCGATGGCGTGACGGCTCCCGCGGCCGGGCCGCTCGAACTCCGGGCCTGGAACGCGGTGGTGCACGACACGGCCGATCCGGAGGTGATCGTCGCCGAGTTCGACTACGACGGCCGCGTCACCGCGACCGGGCGCACGTTCCGCGTCGCCAACCTCCAGGTCCTGCGGGTCCGGGACGGCCTGATCGTGGAGACGCGCGACTACCACGACCACCCCGGCCTGGCCCGGGCGCTGCGCGGGGAGTGAGCCGGGGGCGCGGGGAGTGAGCCGGGGGGCGGGCCGGGGCGCGTCCGGTTGACTCGCCGTCCCGGCGGTTCCTAGGCTGGACGGATCATACCGACCGGTTGGTATGTCCGTTCGCGGGTGGCGCGGCCGCCACCCGCCGCCCCGCGCGGAGGTTCGCCCTGTGAGCACAGCACCGCCCGACGCCGACGAGCTGAGCAGGCGGGTCGGCGAGTTCCTCGCCGCACACGACCCCTCGGCCCTGGAGCCGCTGGACTTCCTGCGCGCCCGGTTCGACGCCGGCCTCGCCTGGGTCCACTACCCCGAGGGGCTCGGCGGGCTCGGCGCCCCCCGGCACCTGCAGCCCGCCGTCGACCGGGCGTTCGCCGAGGCCGGCGCGCCGACCAACCACCCCGAGCGCAACGGCATCGGCCTCGGCATGGCCGCGCCGACGATCCTCGCGTTCGGCACCGAGGAGCAGAAGCGCCGCTTCCTGCGCCCGCTGTGGACCGGCGAGGAGGTGTGGTGCCAGCTGTTCAGCGAGCCCGGCGCCGGCTCCGACCTCGCCGCGCTCGCCACCCGCGCCGTCCGCGACGGCGACGCCTGGACGGTCAACGGCCAGAAGGTCTGGACGTCCATGGCGCACGAGGCGCGCTGGGCGATCCTCGTCACCCGCACCGACCCGGACGTCCCCAAGCACCGCGGAATGACCTACTTCGTGTGCGACATGACCGCGCCCGGCGTCGAGGTCCGGCCGCTGCGGCAGATCACCGGCGAGGCCGAGTTCAACGAGGTGTTCCTCACCGACGTGCGGATCCCCGACGAGCACCGGCTCGGCGAGGTCGGGCAGGGCTGGCAGGTCTCCACCACGACGCTCATGAACGAGCGGGTCGCGATCGGCGGCAGCGCCGCGCCGCGCGAGAGCGGCATGATCGGCGTCGTCGCCGCGCTGTGGCGCGACCGGCCCGAGCTGCGCACCCCCGGCCTGCACGACGCCGTCCTGCGGGCGTGGGTGGAGACCGAGGCCGCCCGGCTGACCGGGGCGCGGCTGCGCCAGCAGCTCACCGCCGGGCAGCCCGGCCCCGAGGGGTCGGGCGCCAAGCTCGCCTTCGCCAAGCTCAACCAGGAGGTCTCCGGCCTGGAGCTGGAACTGCTCGGCGAGGACGGCCTGCGCTACGACGACTGGACGATGCGCCGCCCCGCCGAGGTCGACTTCACCCGCCGCTCGCCCGGCTACCGCTACCTGCGCGCCAAGGGCAACTCCATCGAGGGCGGCACCTCGGAGATCCTGCGCAACATCATCGCCGAGCGCGTCCTCGGCCTGCCCGGTGAGATCCGCGTCGACAAGGACGTGGCGTGGAAGGACCTGCCCAAGTGAGTGACCTGCTCTACTCCGAGATCGAGACCGACCTGCGCGCCGGCGTCCGCGAGCTGCTCGACGACAAGGCGCCCTGGACGTCCGTCCTCGCCGGGACCGAGAAGGACGAGCCCTACGACGCGGAGCTGTGGCGCGCCGTCGCCGTCCAGCTGGGCTGCGCGGGGCTGCCCGTCCCCGAGGACCTCGGCGGCGCCGGCGCCACCTGGCGGGAGACCGCCGTGGTCATGGAGGAGCTGGGCCGGTCCGCCGCGCCCGTCCCCTTCCTGACCAGCGCGGTGATCGCGACGGCCGCGCTGCTGGCCGCCGGGGAGCGCGACCTGCTCGCCCGGCTGGCCGCGGGGGACGGGATCGCCGTCCTGGCCGTCCCCTTCAGCACCGGGCCGTTCAGCGCCGGGGCGGACGGGGCGACCGCCGCCGTGCGGGCCGCGGACGGGACGCTCAGCGGCGAGGTCGCCAGCGTCGCCGACGGCATGGCCGCCGACGTCCTCCTCGTCCCGGCCGCCGGGGGCCTCTACGCGGTGGACGCCGCCGAGGCCCGCCGCACCCCCGTGACCTCGCTCGACATGACCCGCCGGCTCGCCGACATCGCCTTGTCCGGCGCGCCCGCCCGGCGCGTCGCCGAGGGGGACGGCGCCGTCCGGGCCGCCCTGCTGACCGGCGCGGCGATGCTGGCGTCCGAGCAGCTCGGGCTCGCCGAACGCTGCCTGGACGACACCGTCGCCTACGTGAAGACGCGCTACCAGTTCGGCCGCCCGGTCGGCTCCTACCAGGGCCTCAAGCACCGGCTCGCCGACCTGTGGACGTCGGTCACCCAGGCCCGCGCGGTCGCCCGCCACGCGGCGTCCTGCGCGGCCGCCGGCGACGGCGACACGCCGATCGCGGTCGCCGTCGCGCAGGCGCACTGCTCGGCGGTCGCGCTCAAGGCCGCCGAGGAGTGCGTGCAGATGCACGGCGGCATCGGGTTCACCTGGGAGCACCCGGCGCACCTCTACCTGAAGCGCGCCAAGGCCGACTCCATCGCGCTCGGCACGCCCGGCCACCACCGCGCCGCCCTGGCGGCCCTGGTCGACCTGCCCCCGGCGTGACGCGCGGCCGGACGGCCCCGCCCGCGCCGCGGGGCCGTCCGGTCAGCCGGTGACGACGGCCAGGATCCGCGCGCCCTCCGGGAACGCGCCGCGCCCGGCCAGCGCGAGGACGCCGAACATCATCTTCGCCGTGTAGACCCGGTCGAGGACGATCCCGTGCCGCTCGGCGAAATCGTCGGTGAACGCGTCCAGCTCCGGGGTCCTCCGGGCGTAGCCGCCGAAGTGGAAGCCGTCCTCGACGCGCCAGTTCCCCCTGCGTCCGCCGTAGGTCTCGCGCTGGAGCCGCTCGACCTCGCCGCTCAGGAAGCCGCCCTTCAGCACGGAGAAGCCGAGGGCCCGCTGGCGCGGGGCCAGGCCCGCCGCCAGGCCGGCGAGCGTCCCGCCCGTCCCGCACGGGCAGCAGACCACGTCGAAGCCCGGCACCTCCGCGCCGAGCTCCGCGCAGCCCTCGACGGCCAGGGCGTTGCTGCCGCCCTCCGGCAGCAGGTAGAAGTCGCCGAACCGCTCGCGCAGGGCGTCCACGACGTCCGGGTCGTGCTTGCGCCGGTAGGAGGCGCGGTCCAGGTAGGTGAGGCGCATGCCCATCCGCTCGGCGTACGCCAGGGAGTCGTTCAGCGGGAGATGCTCCTCGCCCCGGATCACCCCGATCGTCGCGAAACCGAAGATCCGCCCGGCCGCGGCCGCGGCGCGGATGTGGTTGGAGTAGGCGCCGCCGAACGTCAGGACCGTCCCGTGCGCGCGGGCCGGCCCGAGGTTGTGCTTGAGCTTGCGCCACTTGTTGCCGGGGATCTCCGGGTGGATCAGGTCGTCCCGCTTCAGGAACAGCCGCAGTCCCCGCCGCGCCGCCCGGTCGTCGGACAGCTCCACCACCGGCGACGTCATCGCGGCATCGGCAGCCGGAGCCTCTCGCGCAGCGTGCGCTGCACCTCGTCGATGCCCGGCCGCGCGTCCACGGTGACCACGTACTCCTTGCGGGCGAACAGCTCCAGGATCGGGTCGGTCTTCTCGTGGTAGTCGCGCAGCCGCTCGGCGAGCGCCTCCTCCGTGTCGTCCTCCCGGGTCACCAGCTCGCCGCCGCACACGTCGCAGCGGCCCTCCTCCGTGGGGCGGTCCGCGATGAGGTTGTAGTCCATGCCGCACCGCGAGCAGAGCCGCCGGCCCAGCACCCGGCGGCGGACCTCCGCGTCCGGCAGGTCGAGATGGATCACGCCGTCGATGTCGTAGCTCTCCAGGAAGAACTCGGTCTGCCGCCGGCTGCGCGGGAACCCGTCGACGATGAAACCGTAGTTCCAGTCGTGCTGGTCGAGGCGCTCCCGGACGACGTTCTCCGCCAGGTCGTCGCCGACCAGCTCACCGGCCGCCATGATCCGCCGCACCTGCGCGCCCAGCTTCGTGTGGTTCTTGACGTGCCAGCGGAAGATGTCCCCGACGCTGATGTGGACGATGTCCAGGTCCCGCGCGAGCAGTCCGGACTGCGTGCCCTTGCCGCTGCCGATGGCACCGATGATGACGTACTTGCGCATGCGGCCAGCCTAGGCGGACGGTCAGAGCGGGAGCCGCAGCCGCCGCCCCAGCCTGCGGAAGCGTGAACCGGGGACGTGCTCGGGCGAGTCGTCCCGCTCGGTCAGGCCCGCAAGCAGCGTCTCGAACGAGGGCTGCCGGACGCACACCAGCGTCGCGCGGGCCCGCCGGGCGCAGTGCAGCCGCACCGACGGCCGCAGCAGCCGGGAGAACGGGCCGCGCGTCCCGTGCCCGACCACCAGGATGTCGTCGTCGCCCGCCAGCCGCACCAGCGTGGCGCCGGGCTCGCCGACCAGCGCGAGCGCGGTCATCTCCACCCCGTCGGGCGGACCGCCGGACACCTCGGCGAGCAGCCGCGCGATCAGCTCGGCGCCGGAGCCGCGCAGGGCCTCGGTGATGCCGCAGCCGAGCTGCCCGGCCGCCGACACGTGCGGCGGCAGCGGCGCCGCGTGCGCGACGAGCAGCGGCAGCCGGCGCAGCCGCGCCGCGCCGATCGCCCAGGAGAGGGCGCAGCGGGCGCCCGCGGAGTCGTCCACCCCCACCACCACGCGGGGGCCGCCCTCCGGTCTCGCGATCACAGTCCCTCCTGTGCGCCGGGTGTCGGCAGTGGGCCGGGTGCCAGCAGTTTAGGCATACCCTCCCGGCAGCGGGAGTTCCACATTACGGAAACACCGGTTTCCCATGAAAGGCGTGGCCGCTGGACCCGCCGCCGCCGGGCGCGGCAGACTGCGGGTATGGGCACACCGCACGAGACCGACCCGTCCTGCGCCGTCGCGCACGGCGACGCTCCGCCCGCCGCGCCGGAGCGGACCCTGGTGGCGGTGTTCGGGGGCGCGGTCGCCGACCACCTGCTGCGCTACGGCGCCGACCTCGGCTACCGGACGTTCCTCGTCGACCCCGACAAGGACCGTGAGGGCGCCACCGACCTGCCGCCCCTCGACGGCACCGCCGACGTCGTCGTCACCGACCACCACCGCCCCGAACTCGGGCCGGTGCTGCGCGACGTGCTGACGCAGCCCGTGCGGTGGGTCGGCGTCATGGGCAACCCCCGGCACCCCGCCCCGCACATCCCGGCGCTCACCGAACTCGGCGTCCCCGCCGGCGACATCGCCCGGGTGCACCGCCCGATCGGACTGAACATCGGCTCCAAGTCCCCGGCGGAGATCGCCATCGCCACCCTCGCGGGCCTGATCGCCGACCGCAACGGCCGGCCCGGCGGCTTCGAGTTCTAGTGCGGGCCGTCGCCTACGACGCCTTCGCGGCGCCGCCGTCCGTCCGCGACCTGCCGGACCCGCGGGTCCCCGGGGGCGGCGCGGTGATCAGGGTCGAGGCGACCGGCGTCTGCCGCAGCGACTGGCACGGCTGGCAGGGCCACGACCCCGACATCCGGGCCTTCCCGCACGTCCCCGGCCACGAGCTGGCCGGCACGGTCGAGGAGACGGGCGCCGGCGTCGCCCGCCACCGCCCCGGCGACCGGGTGACCGTCCCGTTCGTCTGCGCCTGCGGCCGCTGCCCGTCCTGCGCCGCCGGCGACCAGCAGGTGTGCGAGTCCCAGACCCAGCCGGGCTTCACGCACTGGGGCTCGTTCGCCCACTACGTCGCGGTCGAGAACGCCGACGTCAACCTGGTCGGCCTTCCGGACGAGATGTCCTATACGACCGCCGCCGGGCTCGGCTGCCGGTTCGCCACCGCCTTCCGCGCCGTCACCGCGCAGGGCGGCGCCACCGCCGGCCGGTGGGTCGCCGTGCACGGCTGCGGCGGCGTCGGCCTGTCCGCCGTGATGATCGCCGCGGCGGCCGGCGCCCGCGTCGTCGCGGTCGACGTCTCGCCGCAGGCCCTGGAACTGGCCCGCCGCTGCGGCGCGTCCGCGGTCGTCGACGCGTCAGCACACGACGACGTCGCCGAGGCCGTCCGCGACGCCTCCGGCGGCGGGGCCCACGTCTCCCTGGACGCCCTCGGCAGCCCGGCGACCGCCCGCGCCTCGATCGAGTCGCTGCGCCGCCGCGGCCGGCACGTCCAGGTCGGCCTCCTCCCGCCCGGCGCGGGACGCGCCGACCTTCCGATGGACCGGGTCATCGCGTGGGAACTGGAGATCGCCGGCAGCCACGGGATGGCCGCGCACGCCTACGGCCCGATGATGGAGCTGGTCCGGGCCGGCGCCCTGCGCCCCGACGTGCTCGTCGGCCGCGTCCTGACCCTCGACGACGCCCCGGCCGCCCTCACCGGACCGCCCGGCCCCGGCATCACCATGATCGAACCTCACCGGCAGGGCGGCGGGACCGGCGGGAACGGGGAGGACGGGGCGGACGGGGGGTAGCGGCGCCGCGTAGGATCCGGAGTGCACGCGTTCTGTCGGTGGGGTCTCCTACGGTCGGGGGCGACGGGGCCCGCCGGCCATGCCGACGGGGCGATGCCGCCGAGCAGAGGTGACCACCACCATGGCGAACAGCACCATCGAATCAGACCGCGACTTCCAGGAGCTCGCCGATCCGTACCGGCGGGAGCTGCTGGCGCACTGCTACCGGATGCTCGGTTCCATCCACGACGCCGAGGACCTGGTGCAGGAGACCTTCCTGCGGGCGTGGCGCTCGTACGGCGACTTCGAGGGGCGCTCGTCGCTGCGGACGTGGCTGTACCGGATCGCCACCAACGTGTGCCTCACCGCGATCGACCAGCGCGGCCGGCGGCCGATGCCGTCGGGGCTGGGCGCGCCCGGCGACGAGCCGGAGCGGCCCGTGGTGGCCTCCCCGGAGGTGCCGTGGCTGGAGCCGGCCCCCGACACCGTCGCCGGCGCCGACGCCGCCGACCCCGCCACGATCGTCGCGGCCCGGGAGAGCACCCGGCTGGCGTTCATCGCGGCGCTGCAGCACCTGCCCGCCAAGCAGCGGGTGGTGCTGATCCTGCGGGACGTCCTGAAGTGGCGGGCCGCCGAGGTCGCGGAGCTGCTCGACACCTCGACGGCGGCGGTCAACAGCGCGCTGCAGCGGGCGCGGGCCCAGCTGGAGCAGGACGCGCCGCTCCGGGACGAGCTCGTCGAGCCCACCGACCCCGCCCAGCGCGAGCTGCTGGAGCGGTACGCCAAGGCGTTCGAGGACGCCGACATCGCCGGCCTCATCGAGCTGTTCAAGAAGGACGTCGTCTGGGAGATGCCGCCGTTCCCCGAATGGTTCGTCGGCGCCGACGTCGTCATGCGGCTCATCGCCGCCCAGTGCGCACCCGGTCCGGGCGACATCCGGATGGTCCCGGCGGCCGCCAACGCGCAGCCCGCGTTCGGGCTCTACAAGCGCGACGAGGAGGGCGTGCACAGCGCGTACCAGTTGCAGGTGCTGAGCGTCACCGGCGACGGCGTCGCGCATGTCTCGGCGTTCTTCGACACGACCCTGTTCCCCCTGTTCGGGCTGGCCGAACACCTCTGACCGGCCGCCCGCTCTTCCACTGGACGGAAACCCGCCTCCAGTGCTCCCGGCATGGGCTGCCAGGGTGGTGGGACGGTGCCCGCCACGTGGGAATGGGAGAGGTACGGCCCATCGGGGCGCGGGCGCCGCACGAAGGAGGGAAAGAGGGCATGACGCATCCCCCGTACCTGTACCCGGGCTACAAGAGCACCGTGCTCCGCGCCCCGTCGCAGGACCTGATCATGCCGAAGCTCGGCCCGGACAGCGTCGAGCTGACCTCGCCCGTCTTCGGCCACCAGGAGCTCGGCCGGCTGGACGAGGACCTCACCGTCCAGCACTCCGGGGAGCCGCTCGGCCAGCGGATCACCGTGACCGGCCGGGTCCTCGACGGCGCCGGCCGCCCGGTGCGCGGCGCGCTGGTGGAGATCTGGCAGGCCAACGCGGCCGGCCGGTACGACCACCTCGGCGACATCCACCCGGCGCCGCTCGACCCCAACTTCACCGGCGCCGGGCGCTGCCTCACCGACGGCGACGGCCGCTACCGGTTCGTCACGATCAAGCCCGGCGCCTACCCGTGGGGCAACCACCACAACGCCTGGCGGCCCGCGCACATCCACTTCTCGGTGTTCGGCACCGCGTTCACGCAGCGGCTCGTCACGCAGATGTACTTCCCCGACGACCCGCTGTTCGCCTTCGACCCGATCTTCCAGTCGATCCCGGACGAGCGGGACCGCGAGAAGCTGATCTCCCGGTTCGACATGGACCTCACCACGCCGGAGTGGGCGCTCGGCTTCACCTGGGACATCGTCCTCGGCGACACCCCGATGGAGACCTGATGGGCACC
The DNA here is from genome assembly GCF_041463655.1 of Actinomadura monticuli. Lineage (NCBI taxonomy): Bacteria > Bacillati > Actinomycetota > Actinomycetes > Streptosporangiales > Thermomonosporaceae > Actinomadura > Actinomadura monticuli. Next base: position 7,865 of record NZ_JAXCEI010000025.1, on the reverse strand, counting down.
CCCGCATCCGCCACGCCGTCCCAGACGGTCGGCCCGTTCTTCGGCTTCGCGCTGCCCTACCCGGACGGCCCCGAGGTCGTGCCGCCCTGGCGGCCGGACGCGATCCAGGTGCGCGGCCGGGTCCTGGACGGCGCGGGCGAGCCGGTGCCGGACGCCCTGCTGGAGATCTGGCAGCCCGACGCCGACGGCGAGATCGCGCGCCGCCCCGGCGCCCGGGTCCGGGCCGGGCACGACTTCTCGGGGTTCGGCCGGTGCGGCACCGACGCCGACGGCGGCTACCGGTTCAGCACCGTCAAGCCCGGCGCGGCCGGCGACGGCGCCCCCTACATCGCCGTCCTGGTCTTCGCGCGCGGCCTGCTCAAGCCCGTCTGCACCCGGTTGTACTTCCCCGAGGACGAGGCCGCGCACGCCGCCGACCCGCTGCTCGGCATCGTCCCGGACGAGCGCCGCGCGACCCTGATCGCCGACCGCGAGGGCGAGCGCCGGTACCGTTTCGACATCAGGCTGCAAGGGGAAGGAGAGACGGTCTTCCTTGCCTTCTGACGAGCACGGGCCGCCACCGGACGCGGGGCTGCTGTCGCCCGTCCGGGCGGGCACGCGGGCCGAGGCCGCCACGAGCGACCTCGCCTACCTGGCCGCGATGCTGGACGCCGAGGCGGCGCTCGCCCGCGCGCAGGCCCGCCTGGGGATCATCCCGGCGGAGGCGGCCGAGGCGATCACGGCCGCCGCCGACGTGGACCGGTTCGACGTCGCCGCGATCGCCCGCCGGGCCCGCGGGTCCGGCAACCCGGTGGTGCCGCTGGTCGCCGACCTGCGCGAGCTCGCCGGCGCGGCCGGACCGCACGTCCACAGGGGCGCCACCAGCCAGGACATCGCCGACACCGGCGCCATGCTCGTCGCCGCCCGGACCAGGCGCGCCGTGCTCGCCTGCCTCGACCGGGCGCTGGACGCGCTGGCCGGGCTCGCGGCGCGGTACCGCGACACCCCGATGGCGGCGCGTACGCTCGGCCGGCAGGCGCTGCCGACGACGTTCGGCGCGAAGGCCGCGAACTGGCTGATGGGCTGCCTGGAGGCCCGCGAGGGGCTCGCCTCCGTGCCGCTGCCCGTCCAGCTCGGCGGCCCCGCCGGGACCCTCGACGCCTTCGGCGACCGCGCCCTCGACCTCGTCGCCGCCTACGCCGAGGAGACCGGGCTGGCGCGGCCCGTCCTGCCGTGGCACACCCGCCGCACGCCCGTCGCCGGGCTGGCGGCGGCGCTGGCGGTGACCGCCGGCGCCCTCGGCAAGATCGCCACCGACGTGTGGCTGCTGTCGCAGAGCGAGGTCGGCGAGGTCGCCGAGGCGGCGGGCGCCGGCCGCGGCGGCTCGTCGTCGATGCCGCACAAGCGCAACCCGGCGCTGTCCACCCTGATCCGCTCCGCCGCGCTGCAGGTCCCGGCCCAGGTCCAGGTGATCCTCGCCGCGCAGGCCGCGCCGCACGAGCGCCCGGCGGGGGAGTGGCACGCCGAGTGGCAGCCGCTCCGCGAATGCCTGCGCCTCACCGGCGGCGCCGCCGAGACGGCCGCCGACCTGCTGGACGGCCTGGAGGTGTCCACCGGGCGGATGCGCGCCGACCTCGACGGCCTGCTGGACGTGCTCGGCGGCGACCCCGGGCCCGGCGCCGCCGCCGCCCTCGTCGGCCAGGCCCTCGACGCCTACCGGAGGAGCCGCGGATGACCGCGCCGCACCGCCCCTGGAAGCCGCGGCACCGGCTGGACGGCCCCGAGGACGCGCCGGTCGTCGTCCTCGGCCCGTCCCTCGGCACGTCCATGGACCTGTGGCTGCCGCAGCTGCCCGCGCTGGCCCGCTCCTGGCGCGTCCTGCGCTACGACCTGCCCGGCCACGGCGGCGCCCCCGCGCCGGACGGCCCGCTCACCGTCGAGGAGCTCGCCGGCGGCATCACCGACCTGCTGGACGGCCTCGGCGTCGAACGCGCCGCCTACGCCGGCGTGTCGCTCGGCGGCGCGGTCGGCACCGCGCTCGCGCTGGCGGCCCCGCACCGCGTCGCCAGCCTGGTCCTCGTCTGCACGTCCCCGCGCTTCGGCGACCCCGCGGCCTGGCGGGACCGGGCCGCGCTCGTCCGCCGCGAGGGCGTCGGCCCGGTGGCCGGCTCGGCGGCCGGCCGCTGGTTCACCCCCGCGTTCGAGGACGCGGAGGCGTACGTGGCGATGCTCCGCGCCACCGACCCCGAGGGCTACGCGGCCTGCTGCGACGCCCTGGCCGGGTTCGACGCCACCGCACGGCTCGGCGGGATCTCCGCGCCGACCCTGGTCATCGCCGGGGAGCGGGACGTCCCGACGCCGCCGCGCGGGCACGCCGACCGGCTCGCCGCCGGCATCCCGGACGCCCGGCTGGCCGTCGTCGAGGGCGCCGGGCACCTGGCGAACGCCGAGCGCCCGGACGCGGTCACCCGGGAGATCACCGCGCACCTCGACCGCACCTGGAGGGGACACGACCGATGAGCGGGGAACGCCCGGCCGACCGGCCCACGGACAGCGGGCCCGTGAAGGGGCCCATGAGCGATGCGGAGCGGCACGCGCAGGGCATGCGGACGCGCCGCGAGGTGCTCGGCGACGCGCACGTCGACCGCGCCGAGGCCCGCAAGGACGACTTCACCGCCGACTTCCAGGACATGATCACCCGGTACGCCTGGGGCGAGATCTGGAGCCGGCCCGGCCTGGACCGCAGGACCCGCAGCTGCATCACGCTCACCGCCATGGTCGCCGGCGGGCACCTGGACGAGCTGGCGATGCACGTGCGCGCCGCCGTCCGCAACGGGCTGACGCACGAGGAGATAAAAGAGGTGCTCCTGCAGACGGCGATCTATTGTGGAGTGCCCGCCGCGAACTCGGCCTTCGCCGTCGCCCAGCGGGTACTCGGCGAGCTGGAGCGACCGGCCGGAGTGACCGGGGTGGAGTGAGATGGCGGAACGCGCGCGGCCGGTGAGCGTGGCGGGCAAGGTGATGGCCATCCTGAACGCCTTCGCGCAGGGCGGCGTCCGCCTGAACCTCAGCGAGATCTGCCGCCGCTCCGGGCTGCCCCTGGCGACCGGCCACCGGCTCGTCGGCGAGCTGGTCGGCGGCGGGTTCCTGGAGCGGGTCCCGGACGGGACGTACCGCATCGGCACCCGGCTGTGGCGCATCGGCAGCCAGGCCCCCGCCGTGACCGGGCTGCGCGAGCTGGCCCTCCCGCACATGGAGGACCTGTACGAGGCCACCCACGACAACGTCCAGCTCGGCGTCCTCCGCGAGGACCGCGTGCTGATCGTCGAGCGGCTGCGCGGCACCCGGTCGGTGCCGGTCGTGACGCAGGTCGGCGCGATGCTGCCGCTGCACACCACCGGCGTGGGCAAGGTGCTGCTGGCGTACGCGCCGCCGGAGGTGCGGGAGAAGGTCCTGTCCGGCGACCTGGCCCGGCACGCGGCGCGGTCCATCACCGACCCGGCCAGGCTGCGCCGCAACCTGGAGCAGGTCCGCCGCTCCGGCTACGCGCTCACCCGGGACGAGATGACGCTCGGCGCCGCGTCCGTCGGCGCCCCGGTGCGGGACGGCGAGGGCGCCGTGGTCGCGGCCATGTCGCTGGTGGCGGGCACCCGCGCCGCCGACCTGCGGCGGCTGCTGCCGCCGCTCACGACGGCGGTGCGGGCCCTGTCCCGGGACGTGGCGGCGCACTGGCGCGGCGATCCCGACCTCTTTTCCGGTGAGCGGAAGGCCGGTGCCTGAACCTGCGGCGATGCGCGCCAGCATCGCCGCGTAACCGATGTGGAGGAGGCTCGATGCGTACCCAGGTCGCGATCATCGGCGGGGGCCCCGCGGGACTGCTGCTGTCGCATCTGCTGCACGTGCAGGGGATCGACTCGGTGGTCCTGGAGAGCCGGGACCGCGACTATGTGGAGCACCGGCAGCGGGCCGGGATGCTGGAGCAGGGCACGACCGACGTGCTGCGCGAGAGCGGCGCCGGCGAGCGCCTCGACCGGGAGGGCCTGGTCCACCACGGGCTGGAGCTGCGCTTCGGCGGGGCGGGGCACCGTGTGCCGCTGACCGACCTGACGGGCCGGACGGTCACGGTCTACGCGCAGACCGAGATCGTCAAGGACCTGGTCGCCAAGCGGCTGGCCGACGGCGGCGACGTCCGCTTCGAGACCGAGGTAGTGGGCCTGGACGCGTCCGCGCCGAGCGTCACCTTCCGCGACGGCGCCGGGACGCGCACCCTCGACTGCGACTACATCGCGGGCTGCGACGGGTTCCACGGGGTGAGCCGCCCGGCGGTGCCCGGCCTGCGGACGTTCTCGCGCGAGTACCCGTTCGCGTGGCTCGGCATCCTCGCCGACGTCCCGCCGTCCACCGAGGAGCTGATCTACGCCCACCACGACCGCGGTTTCGCGCTGCACAGCCTGCGCTCGCCGCACGTCAGCCGGCTGTACCTGCAGGTCTCGCCGGACGAGGACCTCGCCGCGTGGTCCGACGCCCGGATCTGGGACGAGCTGGCGGCGCGGTTCGCCACCGACGACGGCTGGAAGCTGCACGAGGGTCCGATCACCGACAGGTCCATCACGCCGATGCGCAGCTTCGTGGCCGAGCCGCTGCGGCACGACCGGCTGTTCCTCGCCGGGGACGCGGGGCACATCGTCCCGCCGACCGGCGCGAAGGGCCTCAACCTGGCGGTGTCGGACGTGATCGTCCTGGCGCGGGCGCTGACCGAGCGGTACGCCTCGGGGTCGCGGACGCTGCTCGACGGGTACTCCGACATGTGCCTGCGGAGGGTGTGGCGGGCGGAGCACTTCTCGTACTGGATGACGGCGCTGCTGCACGTCGACCCGGCCGCGACCGAGTTCGAGCGGCGGCTCCAGCGCTCCCACCTGGACTACGTGGCCTCGTCGGAGGCGGCCAAGACGTCCCTGGCGGAGAACTACGCGGGACTCCCCGTCTTCTAGGAGCGCCCCCGCCCGGCGGGGCGGTGAGATGCACATCACGCGAATTGGCAGCCCCTGAAATTTTGCTGCTTGGGCAAGTTCGGTCTAGCCTGGACGGGGTCGCGCCGGCGGCCGAGGCCGCCTTCGGCGCCTCGCGGTCCGGATGACGATCGTCCCCGCGGTCACGGCCCTGTCCGGCCGCGCCGCGTGGTGGCCGCCGGGCCCGCCGGCGCGCGCCGTTCCCAACGTGGACGTGGAAGGTGAGAGGCTTCGGCATCTGCTCGGCGACGCCGAGGGCACCGCCGCCCGGCGGGAACCCGCCCCCGCCCGGACCTGACGGCCCGGACCGTCCCCCGACCGGACCGGACCCCGCCCGGCCCCAGACCGAAGGACAGCATGTGAGCCTTCTCGACCGACCGTCCCGGCCGGACGGCGCGCGGGCCCGCCCGCGCCGGCTCCCGCACCGGCCGGGACGGCGGGACGCCGCCGGCGGCGGGCGGCACGGCGGGCGGCCCCGGGCCGTCCGCGAGCTGCTGCTGATCATCGCGCTGTTCACTGTCTACAAGCTCGGCCGGCTGCTGGCCGGCGGGCGGGTCGCGGAGGCGTTCGACAACGCCCACCGCGTGTGGCGCCTGGAACGGCTCCTCGACCTGCCGAGCGAGACGGGCGTCCAGCAGGGGCTGCTGCACAGCGACCTGCTGGTGGGCGCGGCCAACTGCTACTACGCGTACGTGCACTTCCCGGCGGCGGTCGCCTTCCTGCTCTGGATCTACCTGCGGCGGCCCGCCCACTACCGGTGGGTCCGCCGGGTCATGGTCGCGCTGACCGGCGCCGCACTCGTGCTGCATCTGCTCGTCCCGCTGGCGCCGCCGCGGATGCTGCCCGCGACCGGGCTCATCGACACCGCGGCGCTGTTCGGCCCGGCCGTGTACGGGCCGCCGCAGACCGACACGATCGCCAACCAGTACGCGGCCATGCCGTCCCTGCACATCGGCTGGGCGGCCGTCATCGCGCTCGGCCTCGTCGCCACGTCCCGGACGCGGTGGCGCTGGCTGTGGGTCCTGCACCCGGCCGTGACGATCGCGGTCGTGGTCGGGACCGCCAACCACTACTGGCTGGACGGGGTCGTGGTGCTCGCCCTGCTGGCGGTCGGCGCCCTCCTCCTGCGCCCGCCCGCCCCGCACGGCGGCCGGGCTGCGGGCGGCGGCCGGCCACCCGCCGGCCGCGTCCCCGGCCTCACGGGACAGAACGGCTAGCCGCAATGCCAGGAAGTTAAGGGGCTTGGGCGGTTGTCAACTCGGGTTCGGTGAGGACGTCGATGGTGAGGGTCGCCTGGTGGTTGGTGCGGTCGACCTGGCCTTTGGCCCGGTGTTTGGAGATCGCTCGTTTGACGATGCGGGGGCGGCTGCGGTCACGGCGTTCGGGCAGCGGGCTGTCCAGGACCGCTCGGCCGATTCGTCCGACCAGGTCGATGGTGGTGCCGGCGATGATGCCGGCGGCGTGGACGACCTGGTCGCGGGCGGCGAGCAGGGCGATGGTGAAGCCGGCCCGGTCGGCGGGGAGGCCGCCGCTGGTGGTGGCGTCGGCCATCGCCAGCCGCAGCGCCTGGTAGACGGTCAGCAGGGCATAGATCTCCTGGTCGACGCCCTGCGGGGTGCGAGAACGCAGGACACGGCCGCCCAGCGTGGTGGACTTCAACTCCAGGTAGGCCGTCTCGATCTCCCACCGCCGGTGGTAGAGCTTCACGATCTCCGCAGCGGGGTGGCGGCGGGGATCGAGCAGGGTGGTGATCAGCCGGTAGTGGCCGGTGCGGTGCCCGCCGCCGGACAGGGCGGCAGTGATCTGGGCGTCGATCACCCGGATCGGCACCCCGCCCAGCACCGAACGCCACGACCGGTCAGCCAGGTTCTCAAGACGGGGCAGCGGCCGGGTGCTCTTGCAGCGGATCAGCAGGTCCGCGCCGGTGCCCTGCGGACCGGCGATCGCCGTCACCAGGGCCTTGACGGCGAAGTTGCGGTCGGCCAGCAGCAGCATCCCCGCCCTCAGGCAGCCCAACAACTCGGGCGCGTAGGTCGTCTCACCCGTCCTGAAGGGCCCGAACGCCGCCCCCATCAGGGTGCGGGTGCCGCAGGCCACCACCGCGACCATCCGGACCAGGGGATAGCCCGACCCGCCATGACTGCCGGTCTGATGACCGTAGGCCGCCAGATTGGCCGGGGTGTCGGGGACGCTCATCGTGGTGCCGTCCATCGCGCACACCAGCAGACCCCGCCAGCGCACCGCCCCCGCGGGCGGACCGGCCAGCAGGGCGAACAACGCCCGCAGCGGCGCGACCCCCACCCGGCGGCGGGCCTGGGCCAGCACCGACGACGACGGCACCCACCCCGGCCCGTCCAGTCCCGACACCAGCCGCGCCCACACCTGCCCGAACCCCTGCCCCTCGAACAACCCCGCCGCCAGCAGCAGATACACCACCACCCGCGACGGCAACCGCCTCACCCGCCGCTGCACCGAGCGCGTCCCGGCCAGCACCTCATCAACCATCTCGAACGGCACGATCTGGGTCAGCTCCCCCAGATGCCCCGGCGCGAACACCCCGGCCGCGCAACGGTGAACCGAACCAATGGCACAGGCCACAACAGACCTGGCAGACTCAACACCCAACGGAGATCCAGTAGGTCAGACGGACGATGGTAGAAGATCACCCGTTCTACTGGATCTCCGTCCTCACGTCTCCAACATCCACCAAACCCCTGGACAACCAACCCACAGGCCTAACTACCCGGCATTGCGGCTAGCCCCGTTTTCCGCACATGAGTGATCGTCAGCGGAGTTGTCGCGGGTCGATGTCCAGCAGGTCCAGGAGATGGAGTTGGACGGGTGTGGGCTGGGGGATGACCGGTGGGTCTTGGCCTT